>DATEOF010000035.1:0-55185 GCA_035274465.1 Polyangiales bacterium | reverse complement strand
GCTGCGGCGAAAGCTCGGCACGCCCGCGGCCGAGCCCGAGCGGGCGCAGCTGACGGCGGCGCTCGAACAGGCCCTGGGCCGTGCGGCCGGCGAGACTCCCAACGTGATCGTGCAGCTGATCGCCGAGCTCGCGGCGCTGGGTCCGATCGACGCCCTGCGCCCTGCCCTGCTCGCCGCGTTGCAACAGGGCCGCGGCGATCCGGCCAGGCTGAGCCGCGCGCTCGCGGCCACGCGTTCGCCGGAGGTACTGCCTGCGCTGCTGGAACGGCTGCCGAACGCGAGCGACGCCGAGCTCGTCGTGCTGCACGAGTACTTCGCGGCCGGCCTCGGCGATGGGCGCGCGACCGAGCCGCTGCTGGCGCGCCTCGCCAGCAACCCGGCGCGAGCTACGCGCATCCAGCTGATCGAGCTCCTCGGCTTCACGGGCGCCCCGCGTGCGCTACCCGCGCTGCACGAGGCGCTCTCCTCGACTGAACCGGCGCTGCAGCTCGCCAGCCTGCAGGCCATCGGCCGCATCGCCGACCCGAGCAGCGAACCCGCCGTTCTGCCGCTGCTGCGCGGCAACTCGCCGGAGCTGCGGCTGGCAGCGGCGCGGGCCTACGCCCGCCTGGTGCGCGAACCCGAGCTGGTGAAGCTGCTCGAGTGGATCGACTCGGACGGCGCTGCCGGCGATCGCGCTGCCCTCCTGCACTGCGCCGGGCTCGCGCTCGGTCGCCTGCGCGAAGCCAAGGCGCTCTCGCCGGAGACCGAGAAGACAGCGCTCAAGATCTTGAAGCGCTGGCTCGAGGTGTCCGAGCCGCAGCTCTCCGCTGCAGCACTCGACGCGCTGCGCCGCTTTCGCCACCCCGACGCCGCGCGCATCATCGCGCGCGAGCTGATCAACCCGAAGCTCTCGCGGCGCAGCGCGGCCACGCTGGCGCTGGTCGACTTCCCGGGCGACGACACGCGGCGGCTGCTGCGTTTCGTGCTGCAGCGCAGCTCTCCGCGCGCTGCCGTCGCGGCGCTGATCGCGCTGGGCGAGGTCGGTGACCAGCGCGACGCACCCGCGCTGCTCCGCCTGGCCGAGCACGCGCACTGGCCGCTGCCGGCCGCGGCGAGCTACGCCCTGCAGCGCATCGCGCTGCGCTCCGACGTCAAGAAGCGCACGCTCGAGCGCGGGCTCTGCGAGCTGACGCAACTCTCCGATCCGTACGCCCGCGCGAACGTGCTCAGCGCCCTCGCCGCTCTCGGCGGCGGGAGCTGTCCCGATCTGGATCTGCGCGGCTGGTACGCAGCCGGCCAACCCTCGGTGCTACGCAGCGCGGTGGCGCGCTGGCTGCGCGTGCGCGCCCAGGGCGAAGGCCCAGCGGACGCCGAGCTCGGCCACTTGTTGTCCGAGTGCACCGCCGATCCGGATCCGCTGGTGCGCGCCGCCTGCTCGCCGCTGCCCGCACCCGGCGGCAGTCAGACGGTCGACCTGATCGCCCACGGCCGCGACGGCGAGACTCCCCTCCGCCAGCGCCTGATCGCGCTGCGCTTCGCGGACGGCAGCGCGCTCGTGGCCTACACGGACGCCAACGCGCGCATCCAGCTGCCGGACGTACCCGCCGGGCCGATCACGCTGGAAAACCCCGGGGAATAGGCTTCGGATCGGCTCCGGGCTCCGGGCTCCGGGCTGCAGGCTTCGGGGAGAGTCTGATCCTGAACGCCTGACGGTCGCAGCCTGAAGCCCCGGGCAAATGGCTTCGGGCAAGAGTCTGATCCCGGAGCCTGTAGCCCGTAGCCTGAAGCCGGGCGAAGCTACTCGCCCTTCTTGGCTTCCTTCTCACCCTTCGCAGCCATTGGCGGCAGCGGGCCGCTCTCCGGCTTGTTGAAGCGCTCGAGGCGCAGGTAGATCGCCAGCATGCTGATGTCGTGCGGGCTGAGGTCCTCGGCGAACGACGTCATCTTGTTCAAGTCGCCGTAGATCGCCTCGGGTTTCGCGATCTGCTTCTCGAGCCACGCGCGCGAACCGTAACCCGTCATGTCCGGACCATCGAAGGTCTCGGCGCCCTCGCCCTTGTAGACGTGGCAATCCATGCACTCTTCCTTGAACACCTCGGCACCGCTGGCCGCGAGCGTCGCGTCGAACGGAGGATCGTTGGGCTCCTGGCCGAGCGAGTACAGCCACTCGGTGACCGCCTTCAGCTTCTCGTCGCCGAGCTTCTCCATCGACTTCATGTCGTCGATCTCGGTACGGCCGAAGTATCGCTCACCCTGGGGGTCGTGCAGCATGCCCAGGATCCACTCGCGCGAGCCGAAGCCCGTGTGCACGGGCGCTTCGTACTCGCCCTCACCGCGCAGCGCGTGGCACTTGGTGCAGTTCTGCGTGTACAGATCCGGACCGCGGGTCAGCGGATCGTTGCGCAACATCTCCAGCGGACCGCCGGGTGGAATGCCGGCCTTGGCGAGGGAGATCGAGCGCTCCGCACGCTTGTGCGCCGCCTCGGAAGCCTTCTGGAAGTGCTCGTCGTGCGCATCGTCGCGCTTGGCCTGCACGGTCAACGCGACCACACCCAGCGCGCCGACCAGGATCGGCGCCAGCCACTGCATGCGCAGCTTCATGTGCGTGGTCGGGGCCTTGTCGAGGAACGGCAGCACGAACAGGAACAAGCCGGCGAGGCCGGGCAGGATGATCGTGCCCACCAGCTCGAGCGAGCCGGGCAGGTACTTCAGCAGCTGGAACAGGAACAGGAAGTACCACTCCGGACGCGGCGGATAGTCGAGCGACGGATCCGAGGGCGCGTCCAGGTGAGCGCCGCGCGTCCAGGCGGTGAGCACCGCCACCACGAGCAACACCACCACTGCGAACATCACGTCCAGCGCGAGCTGCGCCGGGAAGAACTTGTCGGTCTTCGAGAGATCGGCGTCCGCGGGTGGCGTCGCACCGTGCTTGCGGAACAGCGCGACGTGCAGCGTGACGAGCAGCGCCAGCGTCGCGGGCAACACGCCGACGTGCAGCACGTAGAAGCGGGTCAGCGTACTCTGCCCATAGTCCGCGCCGCCCACGATCAGCGTCTGGATCTGCGGGCCGAGCAGCGGCACCGTGCCGGCGATGTTGGTCGCCACCTTGGTCGCCCAGTAGCCCTTTTGGTCCCAGGGCAACAGATAGCCGGTAAGCGCGAGCCCCTGCACGACGCCGAGCAACGCCAGGCCGAACCACCACGTCACCTCGCGCGGTTTCTTGTACGCGCCGTAGAACGCGACCTGCAGCAGGTGCATGCCGAGCACGATCACCATCGCTTGCGCGCCATAGGCGTGCAGCCCGCGCACGAACCAGCCACCCGCCACCTGGTGCTGCACGTAGAACACGCTCGACCAGGCGCTGTTGACGCTGGGCGTATAGGTCGCCATCAGCATCAAGCCGGTGACCACCTGACACGTGAACAGTACGGCAAGGCCGCTGCCGAAGACGTAGACCACCCGCGCGCCGCCGGCGATCTCCTCGTCCAGCGCGTGCGACATGAGCTCTTTGTAGCCCGTGCGTTCGTCCAACCAATCCGATATGCGCGAGAGCATCGAATCCTGCCTTTCGAGCATCGGCCGCTTCAGCCGAGCTCGATCCGTTCCTTGATCTGCGCGCGGTAGCGGAGGAAACGCACCTCCACGTGACCGTCCTGCACGCGGGTCTCCAGTGGGTCCATGCCGCGCGGCGCCGGCCCACCCTTCACCTCACCGTCGATCGAGAAGGCGCTGTCGTGACACGGACAGCCAAAGCCTTGTTTCTTCGCGTCGAAGCCGACCTTGCACCCGAGGTGCGGGCACTCCGCGTTGAACGCGGCGACCTTGCCGTCGCCCACCACGCGCAGCCAGACCGTACCGAGGCGTACGGCGGGCGCCTTCGTCCAGGCGTCTACCTGCTCGCCGACCACTGGCGCGGACACCGGATGGTCCTTGCTCAGGTTGGCGAGCTCGGCCACGCGGATCCAGCGCCCCTTCGACCCGCCGCCGCGCAGCACCGGGTCCAGAACGTAGGCCACACCAGGCACCGCCAACACTGCACCGATCACCGCGCTCCCTGCTGCCGTCAATAAAGTCAGGAAGCTTCGGCGTGTCTTAGACGTCTCCAAAACCATGTCGCAACCTCGGGTGCTACAACGACACTGCTGCCCGTCGCTCGGGCACCTGGCACCGCTCGAGCCGGACCCCAAGAGGGCCACGTAACTCCTCAGCCGCCCAGCTGGCAATTCCAAAGGCCGTGCCCATGACTATACGGGCAGTTGGCATTACGGGCCGACACATGATCACCTTTCCGCGAGAATGGCAAGTCCGTGCGCTGCCTTTGCCTGACCGCCCAATGCTTGTTACAGCGCTTGGCTTCTCGGCGTGCAATCGTCTGCGCGCGGCGCACGGGGGGCAGTTTCCTGTCGTGGTTTGGCACAGTTGCCGTAGCATTTTGCAAACCCGGCCGCAGCGTCGCCGCCGTGAGCAGCCAAGCTTTGCGTACACTGACTCCCCTGCTCGCAGGTGTCACGCTGATCGCGTGCGCGGGTGCTGTGCCGAAAGGTCGCTACGGCATCACATCGTTCGATCTCGAGGGCACGGACGCCGTCGACCCTGCAGCCATCAAGGCCTGCCTCGCGACACATGAGCGGCCTCGCGCGGGGTTCACGCTGGGCGCGGCCGAGGATCCGCAGTGCGGCCTGCCGCCGTTCGACGCCAAACGTATCTCGGTAAACCTGTGGGCATGGCCCTGGACCGACTGGCCACTCTACGACGAGGCGGTGTTCACGCGCGACCTCGACCGCATCGAGCGCTTCTACCGCGCGCGCGGGCACTACGCCGCGCAGGTCACGGGTGTTCAGCAGAAGAAAGACGACGAGGAGCGTGAGATCGGGCTGCGCGTCCAGGTCGAAGAGAACGAGCCGGTGTTGGTCCAACGCATCGACATCGACGGCATCGACGCGCTCGAGCGCAGCGCGCGCAGGCGCCTCGAGCGCGCGCAGCAGCTGAACATCGGCGAGCCGTTCGACGAGGCCATCTACGACGCCTCGAAGGAAGCGCTGATGCACGAGCTGCGCGAGCAGTCGTACGCGCGCGCGGTGGTCGAGGGTGACGTCGAGCTCGATCCAGTCGCACGGACGGCCAACGTTCGCTACCACGTGACGCCGGGGCCTGCTTGCAGCTTCGGGCAACTCGACATCGAGGGCCACGAGGACCTGCCACCGCGGCCGATCTGGGGCGCGGCCGACATCGTGTATGGCAAGCCGTTCAGTCCGAGCGCCCTCGAAGACGCCAAGCGCGCCATCTACGAGCTCGGCCCGTTCGCCTCCGTCGACGTGATCGAGCGGCCGCGCAAGAACTCCGATGTCGTCGACATCCTGATCAAGGTCGTGCCCGGCCGGCGCCTGCGCTGGGGCTTTGGCGCCGGCATGCAGGTGGGCAACGACGGCAGCATCACCAACAACTATGTCAGTGACGAAAACTACTGGGACCTGCACCTGCTCGGCCGGGTGGAGCACCGCAACTTCTTCGGCGGCATGCGCAGGATGAGCGTCGAAGAGCGCCCGCGCCTGATCTTCGACGACTACTTCCCGAGGACGCCCGCGCCGCAGCTCGGTAACCTGCTGGTGCTCGAGTTCCGGCAGCCATCGTTCCTCGAGCCGCGCACGACGCTGGTCGCCACCGGCCGCTGGGACCTCGGCCCGGATCCGTACGGCGGCAAGTTCTCGCGCTCCGACGTGGTCGCGAGCGTCGGACCCGAGCGTTCGTTCTTCGGCGGCAAGCTGACCTGGTCGAGCACGATCAACGTGAACCTGTTCATCCCGTCGGGCACCAATACGTTTCAGCCCTACGAGGCCTACCACGTGACCTACGTGCAGCACTCGCTCTCGCTCGACCTGCGCAACGACCCTAACTCTCCCCGCCGCGGCGCTTACTTTGGGCTCAACTTCCAACATGCCGGGTACGTCTTGCCGAGCGACTGGAACTACGTGCGCGTGATCCCCGACGTCCGGGGCTACGTGGGGCTGCCGCTCGGCATGGTGCTGGCGATGCGCGCGCGCATGGGCGTGATGGAGATCACGGGCAGCGACATCGATGTGCCGCCCGACTCCGACGACCCCGAGGACCAGCTCATCCAGGGCTACCGGCAGCGACTGCACGACACGGGCCCATTGCGCCAGCGCCTGCGCGGCGGTGGCAGCACGAGCGATCGCGGCTACGATTCGAACACGCTCGGCGACGTGGTGCGCGTCGACGACCGGCTCGACAGCGGCGGCTTGCGGCTGTGGGAGGCGTCGCTCGAGCTGCGCGTGCCGCTGACGGCGAGCTTCGGCGCAGTGCTGTTCACGGACTTCGGCGACATCACGCGCGAGAAGCGCTTTCGCTTCAGCCAACTGCAGACCACCTTCGGGCTCGGGCTGCGCTACAAGACCATCGTGGGTCCGATCCGACTCGACATCGGCCTGGCGCCGGCCGCGCTGCAGAACATCGGCGGCGATGAACGCTCGCGGGAACAGTTCACCCAGGAGGGCCTGCCCGAGCCCTTCGACGAGTCGCACGTGTTCGGAGCCCTCGGCTCGGTGCACTTCACGATCGGCGAGGCCTTCTGATGCGCTGGTTGGCGCGCGCGGGCTGGCTGCTGGCTACGCTGCTCGCGTTCGCCGCCAGCGCCGTGTACCACGCGCAATTGCCGCTCGCGCACCGCATCGTGCGCGACGTTGTGAACAATTTCGTCACGGGCGAGATCCGCGGCGAGCTGCAGATCGGCCGGCTCGACAAGGTCACGCTCGATCACATCGTCGCGCGCTGGGTGTCGCTCTACGACGCGCAGGGCCGGCGCGTGATCGTCGCCGACCGCGTGGATCTCTACCCGGACTTCGCCGCGCTCGCCGGCAACACGCTGCGCTTCAAGCTCGCCTACCTGACGCGCGGCGTGATCCGCATGGTGGACGAAGGAGACGGTACGCCGAGCTGGGTGGCCTGCCTGAGCCCAAAGGTCAAGGGCGACGGCACCGGCAACCCGCTGCGCGCGTTGCTCGATCAGATCCAGGTCAAAGAGGTCACGGTCTACGGCGAGTACCTGGGCCTCACGGACTTTCGCGCCGAAGACATCCAGGCGCGCGGCCGGCTCGAGATCCAGCACGAGGTGAAGGTGCGCATCGACTCGGCGCGCGGCGTGTTCGTGCAGCCCTTCGGCTATCCCGGGCTGGTCGACGACGTGCACGGCTGGATCGAGACCGACCCGGTGCGCGGCGTGGACCTGTCGATCGTCGCTCGGCGCGATCGGGCCGCCGAAGCACCGGCGGGTCCTGCAGCCGTCAGCAGCACGGCGGCAGCCACCGACGAGCGTGCACGGGCCCACGTGACCTTCAAGAGCAGCGCCCCCAACCTGCCGCAGGAGCTGCGCATCGAGGTCGATTCGCCCGAGGTCCTGCCCGACACGCTGCGCGGGCTGGGCTACACCTGGATCGGCCCGATCGAGACCCCGCTGCACGGCAGCGTGATGCTGTTCGGTCCGCCGGAGGCGCTCGCGCTCGAAGCCGACGTCGAGTCGAACGCGGGCAACGTGCGCGTGTCGGGCACGATCTCGAAGGAGCACGGCATCTCGGTGCACGTGACGAGTGACGCGATCGAGGTCGAGCAGCTGATGGCCAATGCCCCGGCGATGACGGTACGCGGGTCCTTCCACGTCTCGACCAGCGCCGTGGAGGATGAGCCTCCCAAGGTGCACATCGAGCTCGCGGCCACGCGCTACAAGGGCCTGACGATCCCGGCCTTCGAGCTCGATGGCTCGATCCTGGACGACCGGCTGCAGATCGAGCGCGCGCGCTCCAGCTCCGGCGGGCGGCTATCGATCAAGGGTAGCGTGGGCTTCGACGGCGGCACCGATCTGCGCGTGGAGGCCAACCTGCCCGCCCTGCAGCGCGAGCCCAACCTCGCGCACTACGTCGGCGATCTGCAGGGGCAGCTACAAGCGTCGGTGCGCGTGCACGTCCCGGCGGGTGCCAAGGTGATCGACGTCGAAGGCAAGGTCGAGCTGGTCGACGCGAGCTACGCATCGACCACCGCGACGCGCGTGGTGGTCGAGGGCTCGGCGCACGGCGATCCGCAGCTGCCGCGGCTCGACGTGCACGTGCGAGGCGAGCAAGTGTACGTGCTCGGCTATGCCCTGGGCGTCGCCAGCTTTTCGCTGAAGGGCGGACCGAACGAGTACCTCGCGCAGGGTGAGTTCTCGCCGAACCCGGGCCAGAAGACGTTCTACTTCGACGCCAAGATCGCGGCCACGCTCGAGCAGTTCGTGATCGACGCCGACCCGATCGAGCTGGTGGTCGGCGAGAAGACCTTCCGTGGCGCTGCGCGCGACGTGGTGATCGTCAACGGGCAATCGGTCACACTCGGCTCGCTGCGCCTGGCCAGCGGGTCCGAGCGCCTGGAGGCCAGCGGCAGCTTGCGGCTGCACGGCGCGGACGACCTGCGCGCCGACCTGCAGAACTTCGATCTCGCGGCGGTGCGCGCGATCCTGGGCGACCGCTTTCCGCTCTCGGAGGGCCACGCAGACGCCACGGTCGAGCTGCACGGCGACGTGCTCCGCCCCGAGCTCCTGGTGCAAGGCGCGATGCGCGGCGGCCACGTGCTCGACGTGCCGGGCGTCGATGCCATGTACTTCGTGACGTACAAGGACGGACTGTTGGATCTCGATCAGCAGATCGAGATCGCGGGCCGCGGCTCGCTGCACCTGTCCGGCCAGGGCAAGCTCGATCCGAACATCGCCGATCCAGTGCGCGCGCTACAGACCGGCCGCTACCAGCTCGAGCTGTCGAGCACCGACTTCGATCTGCTGACCATCCCGCAGCTGCGCGCGGGGCTGCACCAGGGCCGGGTGACCGGCTCGGCCACGTTGTCGGGCAGCCTGGCCGCGCCCAACCTCTCCGGCAAGGCCAAGGTCGCGCAGCTGTGCTTCACCGACATGAAGCCGGTCGACGTAGACGGCACGTTCGACTACGACGGCGACCAGGCCAACGCTCAGCTGCACGTCGCTGACGGCGGCGGACACCTGGCCGAGCTGCAGGGTCAGGCCGCGCTGGCCTGGCAGCAGCTGCGCGACGATCCGCGGCAGGCCGCGCACGCGCTCGCCACCGGGCGCTGGCAATTCAGCGGCGCGACGCAGGCGCGCCCGATGGACAAGCTGCCGTTCACGTTGCCGCCGAGCAGCACGTTCGCGGTCGCGGTCGACTCGCGCTTCACGCTCGAGCACACCGCGGCTGGCACGCGCGGCAACGTGCGCTTCAGCGCGCAAGCGCTCGACCAGTTCAAGGACGAAGCTTGCAAGCTCAGCGGCAGCTCGCAGTGGAATGCCGTGCTCGACGTCGCGCCCGAGCTGATCACGGCCAACTTCGAGGGCACCCTCGACGGCAACCGCGTGCTCAACGGCCAGGGCAAGCTGGCGGTGCCGATCGAGAGCTGGCTCGAAGGCCGCTTGCCGCTGCGCATCGCGCGGGCCGACATCAGCGCGCATGCCGACGTCGGCGACATCCAGCGCGTGCCGCTGTTGTGCCAGCACGGCCGCGGAAACCTGCAAGCCGACGCGCGCTTCGACGCGCTGTTCACGCCCGAGCAGAAGGCACAGATCGACATCAGCGGCTCGCTCAACCCGCACGTGCGCGTGCTCGAGGGCCGGCAGCGCCGTGTGATCGAGAGCTGCCGCGACGACCCTGCGCGCGTGTGGCTGTCGGCCAAGCTCGACGGCAAGCAGGCGAACGCACAAGGCTGGCTGGAGGGTTGCTACGGCGGCCACAGCGATCTGCTGGCGAACGTACCGCTGCGCTGGGATCCCGCGGAAGGTCTGGTGGGCGTCGATGGCGATCGCGACACCCGGGTGCAAGTCGACTTCGGCGAGGCGCAGCTGCGGCCGCTGCTCGACCGCATGCCGGGCGTGCTGGGCTTCGGCGCGATCGCCAGCGGACGATTGGTCGCGCTCGGCAACAAACGCCGCGTGAGTTACACCGGCAAGGTCGACGTGAGTCAGGGCAAGCTCTACCTGCTGTCGACCGGCCAAGAGCTCAAGGACATCCAGGCCGTTCTGACCGGCAACGGCAACTGGGTCAAGGTCGACGGGCTCTCGGCGCGGACCGGCGGCGGAACACTCGAAGCCGCGGGCGGCATCGGCTTCGACCGCTGGACGCCCGCGCGAGTACAGCTGGGGTTGGTCGCGAAGAACCTCCCGATCCAGCGCGAGGGCCTCGAGCTCGCCTCGCTCAACGGCAGCGCGGCGCTGACGAGCGAGCTGCGTGCCGAGTCGGCACAGACCGCGGTCAAGCTACACTCGCTCGCGATTCGCTTGCCGAGCACCAGCAGCCGTTCGCTGCAGAGCCTGGAGCCGCACCCCGACGTGCGCGTGACCACGGAGAAGGTCAAACCTCCACCGGGGAAGCCGTACGTATTCGACTTCGCGCTCGACGGCCGGCGCGGGATGACCGCGGCGCGCGACGACTTCGACGTCAACATCGCCACCGAGCTCGCGATCCGCTACGCCGACCCCGAGCTGCGCGTCGCCGGCTACGTCGAGTTCCGGCGCGGCACGTTCGAAGTCTTCGGCAAAGAGTTCGAGGTCAACCGCGGCAGCCTCCAGTTCAACGGCGGCCCCGAGCTCAACCCCGAGGTGAACCTGATCGCGACGCAAAAACCGGAAGCCGGCGCGGGTACCAGCGAAGGCGTCGTGGCGCGGGTCAGCGGCACGCTCGCCGATCCGGTCGTGGAGTTCTACTCCGAGACCTGCCCCGGCCAGGGCGCGATCGTCCAGCTCGTCTCGGGCCGCTGCCCGAGCGACGCCGACAGCTCACTCCAGGACGCCACCGGCACGCAAAACGCATTCGCGGCAGGCATCGTCGGCGGCATCCTGACCCTCGGCGCGCGCAGCCAACTCGGCGGTTTGATCCCGCGCATCTCGGTCGAAAGCACGGGCCAAGGCTCGCAGACGCGCGTCAAGGCCGGCTTCGAAGCCGTCCCCGAGTTCATGCGCCCGCTCGTCCAACGCGTCTACGTTCAGGGCGCCGTCTCTACCCGCAACCAATCCGCCGAGAGCGAAGGCAGCAATAGCGCGGCCACGCCAGATTTCCTGATCGAGCTCTACTTCCCGCACAACATCGTCGGCACCGGGCGCGTGGCGCCGATCACGCGCAGCTGGGGCCTCGACGTGACTTGGGAGCCGTAGGCAGGAATTGAGGCCGTTTCGGCTTTCGTGTGGGACGAGAGCAGAGGAATTTAATAGGAAGGGCGGGAAGCCGGGAAACGAGAATTATTTTGCTGCCGCGGGCTTGCATCGAGTGGCTTTGCGAGCCCGCGGCAGCACAAAATCTCGTCTCGCCTTCCCGGCTTCCCGTCTTCCTGTGAAAATTTTCTTCCTATCCCGCGGCCTTCCGACGCGCCTTGGCTGCGTACATGCGTTCGTCCGCCTTGCGCAGCAAGCTTGCCGGATCGCGGCCGTCTTCGGGAAAGAGTGCCGCGCCGACGCTCGCTGACACGAGCGCGCGGCCCTTTTCTCCTACGCCTTCGAACGTGAGTGCCTTGCTGACCTTCGCTACCACCGCGTCGAGCACCGAGCTGGTGACCATGCTGGCGATTCCGACGAATTCGTCGCCCGCGAAGCGTGCGGTGTCATCCGTGGCTCGCAGGGTCATTCTCAAGCGAGCGGCGGCTTCGCGCAGGACCGCGTCGCCCACCTCGTGGCCCAGGTTGTCGTTCACGCCCTTGAAGCCGTCGAGATCGATGAAGAGCAGCGCGAAGGGTTCGGCTTGGGTCAGGCGCCGGCTCAGCATGATCTCGAAGCCCAGGCGGTTCGCGATGCCGGTCAACGGATCGCGGTGCGCTTGCTGGACGAGCAGCTCGCGCTGGCGTTCGGCGCTGGTCACGTCGTAGTAGCACCAGACGTGACCGACCGCGTCTTGCCCGAGCACGGCGGGTACGAAGTCGCGTTCGTACATACGACCGTCCTGGAACGTCACGCGATCGCCGCTGACCGGCTTGGCTTCGCGCGCGATGTCCACGATGCGCTGGCGGAACGCCCCGTTGTCGTCCAGCGGCGAGCCGCCGCGGAAGATCACCTCGAAGGCGCTGCGGCCGACCGCCGCGTCGTGGGTGAGCGGCGAGCGGAAGATCTGCAGCATGGCCTCGTTGATCACCACCAACTTGCCCTCGCTGTCGGTGACCGCCACGCCGCAGGTCAGGTGCGCGACCGCCGCTCGCAGCTGCGCGAGCAGCGTGGCCGAGCGGTCGCGCTCCCGACGCAGGGCCTCGTTGGCTTCGCGCAGCTGGCGCTCGGCCGTGTGCTTGAACAAGGCGATCTCGATCGTGCTCTTCAGCTCGCCGGGCTTGATCGGCTTGAGCAGGTAGCCCTGGGGGCCGGTCAGCTTGGCCCGCATCAGCGTGGCGTCGTCGGCGTGCGCGGTGATGAAGATGACCGGTACGTCGTGTCGCGAGCGGAGCATCTCGGCGGTCGCCACGCCGTCGTGCGGACCCTTGATCCGCACGTCCATCAGCACCACCTCGGGCTGATGCGCGTCCGCCAGGCTCACAGCCTCGGCGCTCGAGGCGGCGCTCGCGCACACGTCGTACCCGAGCCCGCGCAGCTGTTGCTGCATGTCTCTCGCGAAGATCCGCTCGTCCTCGACGATCATGACGCGGGTCGGCATCTCTCAGCCCTCGAGCGCGAAGGTCACGATGAACTGCGTACCGTCGTTGCGAAGCACCTGCAGCTGCGCCTCGAGCTGTTCTACCAGAGCACACACCACCTGCATGCCCACCGACGTGCACGCCTCCGGCGAGAAGTCCGGCGGCAGCCCCACGCCATCGTCGGCCACGATCACCTGCAAGCGCTCGTCCGGCATCAGCGCGACGTGCACGCGCAGCAGGCCCGCGCGTCCCGGCGGAAAGGCGTGCTTGAGCGAATTGCTGATCAACTCGTTCAGGATCAAGCCGCAGGGAATGGCCTTGTCGACCGGCAGCTGGAGCTCGCCGATCTCGAGCTCCATACCGATCTCGCGCGGCGCTGCGCCCAGCGCGTGGAAGATGCTCGACGCCAGCGAACGCACGTACGTGGCGATGGGGACGCGCGCGTAGTCCCGCGCGCTGTAGATGGCCTCGTGCACGATCGCCACCGCGTGGATGCGCCCCTGAACCTCCTCGAGCGCCGTGCGCGCTTCGCCCTCGGGCACCAGCGCGAGCTGCAAGTTGATCAGGCTCGAGACCAGCTGCAAGTTGTTCTTGACGCGGTGGTGCACCTCCTGAAGCAGCACGTCCTTCTCACGCAGCGAGCCTTGCAACCGCTCTTGCAAGCTCCGCTGCAAGCGATCGTGGGCCTCCAGCTCCAGGTTGCGCCGGCGCAGCTCGAGCTGAGCACTGACCTGGTGTGCCAGTACCGCGAGCAACTGCTGCTGCTCGCTGGTCAGCTCGCGGGGCGCGCGATCGATCGCGCACAACGTGCCGAGCACGAAACCTTCGTGCGTCCGCAGCGGCATGCCGGCATAGAAGCGCACGCGCGGCTCGCCGGTCACGAACGGGTTGTCGAAGAACCGCGGATCGACGTGCGCATCCGGCACGACCATCGGATGGTCGCTCGCGACCACGTGTCCGCAGAACGAGGTCTCGCGAGGCGCCTCGGTGTCGGGGAGGCCGTAGTGCGACTTGAACCACTGCCGATCCGCATCGACGAGCGAGATCAACACGATCGGCACGCCCAGGATGTGCGCTGCCAGCGCCGTGAGGCCATCGAACGCGGCGTCCGGAGCCGAATCCAGGATCTGATAGGCGGCCAATGCCTGGAGACGCTCTCGCTCGTTATCCGGTACTCCCGGCCTCTGCATCGCGGTCGTCCTTCCTGACGCGTCGAGTCTAACACCCCGGCGTCAGCGCGAGATTGTGCGCGTGCACCACACACAGCCTCATGTCGGGGCCTGCTCAACGACGCAGTCGTGTTAGTTGCCGCAGCTCCCGCACCGCGCGCAGGTCCCACTGTGCGCGCGCCAGTTCGAGTGCGCGATCGATGTCGGCTCGCCGGCCATCATGGCGCGCGAGCCACAGCGCTTCGTCCAGGGCGCGCAACCCCTCACCCAGCCAAAGCGCGCTGCGCATCAAGCGCCGGTGGTGCTCTGTCTGCCAGGGCTGCACGCGCACGAGCGCGAGAGCTAGCTCGTAGGCGATGCGCGGATCGCTCGCCTCGGCGAGTGCGAGCCCGGCCTCGAGCCAAGCCGGATCGCTCGGCCAGCGCGGACGCAGGTGTTGAAACAGGGCCAGCGCCGCGCGCGCGCTGCGAGCAGCTTGCATGCGCTCGAGCGCCAGCAGCGCGTGCGCGAGGCCCGCGCTGCCGCCGAGGCGCTCGGACCAATCTGCGTGCAATGCTGCTGACAGCTCCGGCTGAGCGGCCGCGAGGTAGGCTCGATCGGCACGCGTCACGTGGCGTTCGAAGTCGGGCAGCGGGCGGCGCGCGAGCTCATCCAGGATCAACGCCGCTTCGGGCGCCAGCTCCGTCTCCGTACACACCTGCGCCAAACGTTCGGCCTGCAACGGCGAGAGGCGCGCGCGCTGGATCTGCCGCACGTCACGCCGCAGCCGCGAACGCGCGGGCTCGCGCTGCGCGACGGCGCTCGCAAACAGCTCCGCGCGATCGAGCTCGACGCGCAGGAGCTGGGCATCGATCCCGCCGCGCCCGAGCAACGGCTCGAGCAGCTCGCGCGCACGCGCGAACGACCCGGCAGCCAGCAAGCGCTCGACCGCTGCCGCGCGCAGCCGGTCATCCGCCGGCCTCCAGGCGATACTCGACTCCAGATACGCCAGCGACAGCGTGCTGGGCGCCTGCGCCTGCGCCTGCCGCTCGCGATCGCGCACGAGCGGCTGTAACGCCAGCAGCGCCGACAGTACCCCGCCGGCCAACAGGAGCCGTGGCCCTTTGCCGACGACCACCACACTCACCCCGCCGCTCCGGGCTGCAGCACGAAGGTGTCACGCACCAGCTGCGCGAAGATGCGATTCAGGCTGGACAACCCGTACGCACTGGTCAGCGCCAGCGCCGCGACCACGCCATAGCCGTAGAACGCAGGCCCGAGCCGCTGCGTGAACCAACTCGCCGCCGTGTTGGACAGGCAGAGCAACAGGCTCAGCCGCAACGCAGCCCCACGGCGATCGAGGTGGAACATGAAGCTGATGGACGCCAGCACCAGCAGCTGCAGGCCGGCCGCGAGGGCAGCCAGGTAGAAGAGCGGCAGCTGCAGCTCGATCCATGCGGCGCCGGGCTCGCCGGCCAACCAGCCGAGCCAAGGCGCGCCTGCACCCAGGCAGGCGAGCCAGCTCAGCACCTGCACGCGTAGCAGCGCCGCGATGCCGCGCTGAGCCGCTGCCGCGAGCGCTTCACGCAACGCCTCGAGTCGCGGGAGCGACGCGCCCGCACGCAGCGCTGCACCGAACGCGCGCTGGCGCTCGGCGAAGTCGGTCTCCACGCGCAGCAGGAACACCGCCATGCCCGGCACTGCACACAACCCCGCGGCGAAGCTCGGCAGGTCGTAGAACGGTGAGGCGCGCAGCGGCCCGAGCACCGCGCGGCTGGTCGCCGGATCAAGCCAAAACGAGAGCTCGTCGGCCCACGATCCGGCGTTGTAGAGCAGGCCGATCAGCCCGAGATCGAAGAACAGCGCGCGACGGCGCAGGAACGCGAAGCTGACCCGCACGCCGTGCAGCGGCACGGGCAGCGCCCGCGCGAGCACCGCGAGGCTCACGAACAACAGCCCCGCCTGCCCGAGCGCGAAGCCCGCCAGCATGGCAGCAGCGCCCCAGCGCGCCAAGCTCCAGCACGCGCCCAGGCTGAGCAGATAGCCCAGCGCGAGGCAGCCCAAGATCTTGCGCTGCTCGCGTAGCTCGACCAGCACGATCGACACCAACCAAACGCCGCACACCGCGACGAAGGCCGTGCCGAGCGCCGCCCGCAGCAGCAGCGATTCACTCGCGAACCAGCGGCTCGCGAGGCACGAAAGCGCCGCGCTCAGCGTGCACACGCAGGCCAGCGCACCGCACAGGTTCGGCAGCGTGTACGCGCGCTCGCCAGCGTATTCCCGGTCCGCCACGAAGCGCGTGAACATCAACTGGAAGGGCGCGGTCCAGATCAACGAGCTCACGAACAGCCAGCTGACCGCGACTTGAAAGCGACCGAGCTCGCGTGCGTCGACGCCGCCGGCCGATAGTAGCCGCCCCGTCCCCAGCACGGCCAGCGTGGAGAGCAACCACGGTCCGCAGCTGATCAGGGCCGCGGCCGCGTGGCACTGCAACGCTCCGAGGTACCCCGACCGCTCGCTCAGCGCTCGCAAGCTGAAGCCGATGCCCGCCATCACGCCCCCAGCGCAGCGCGGTAGAGCGCGCGATATGCGTCGAGCATCGCCGCGTGCGCGTAGTGGTGTCGCACGCGGCGCAGGCCCGCGAACTGGCACGCTTGCCAGGTTTCAGGTTGCGTGAGCAGCTCGAGCGCCGCCTGACCGAGCGCGCGCGCATCGGCGAAGGGCACCACACGCCCCGCCGACCCGAGCGCGCGATCCTCGGCGTCGCCGCCCTCGATCAGCTCGCGGCACGCACCGACGTCGGTCACGACGCACGGCACGCCCGCTGCGAAGGCCTCCAGCACCACCAGCGGCTGGCCCTCGCTGATCGAGCTCGACATCAACACCCCGAGCCTGGGCAGGATCTCGTCGAGGGCGCGATGGCCGAAGAAGTGCACGCGGCCACCCAGTCCGAGGCTGCGCACCAGGGCCCTGCACTCCTCCGCGTAGCGCGGGTCCTCGTCCGTGTTGCCGAACACCCAACCCTGGACCTCGGGCACGGTCTCCGCCACCACGCCGATCGCGCGCACGAACGTCTTGACGTCTTTGATGGGCACGACGCGCCCGACGAGACCGATCACGGGCGGCGTGCTCGCGGGCCGGGCGGACAATGCGCGGTGGAACGCCGCCGCGTCGATGCCGTTCTTGATCACGCGCGTGCGCTCGGGTGCGGCGCCCGCTGCGACCTGCAGCTGACGGCTGCCTTCGAACAACGCCACGATCGGATCCGCCGAGCGATAGGCCAGCCGTCCGAGCGACTCGAAGTAGCGCACCCAGAGCTGGCGCAACGGGGCAGACGGGTCCGAGAGCACGTGCTCGGGGGCACCGCCGCTGAGCCACTCGGCTTGATTCAGATCGATTCGCCGCTCCTTGGTATAGATGCCGTGCTCCGACAGGATCAGTGGCCGCTGCCGGCGGCGCTCGAGCAGCGCGCCCAGGAAGCCCGCGTAGCCCGTCGAGATGCTGTGGTAGACGGCAGCCTCGGGCACCTGATCCACCAGCTTGGCGAGCTGAAAGATTGGCGCGTGCAGCCAGCGCAACGTCCAGAAGTAGTCGATGAACGACGAGTCGCGATCGAGCTGGAGGTGACCGTCGCAGAGGATCTCCCAGGCTCCCGGGCTGTAGAGGAACTGTTCGAGCGACAGGCCCCCGGGGCGCTCGAGCTCGCGCAGCACTCGATCGATCAGCGGCGGGGCGTGCGGGCAGACGCGCCCGGCAGCCATCGCCTGCAGCGCGACGTGAAACTCGCGCGCGTCCTGCGCGCGGCGCGGCGACATGTGCGCGCGGCGACCCGAAGACTCGCGCAACGAATCCTCGAGGTAGTGCGCCTCCAGGTGAACCACGTTATGCGGCAACCGGTAGTGCGCCTTGCCGTAGTCCGCGCGGCGCCCGCCGATGAACACCAGCGAGAAGCTCAACTCCGGCAGCCCCTCGATCAATTGATGGAGCCACGACGAGACTCCGCCACGAACGTAGGGATACGTGCCTTCCAACAACAGACAGATCTGTGCCTCATGCTGCATGCGTGAACACTCGGGCGTCGCTCGCGTTAGTTTCGCGCTGAGCGCGCCCAAAGGGCTTTCAGCCGCTTGCAACGAGGGTCGTACGCGCCGACTTGCCGCAACCAGTGAGGGATCTCCTCGAAGCGACGCAGCAGAAACGCGGCTTCGGCATGCAACAGCGCGCGACTCGCGGCCGGAACGCCGAGACACGCGGCGCGCTGCAGCCAGTGCGCTGCGCCCTGCCCGTCCGCCTGGCGAAGGCACACGCGAGCCAGCAGCAGACACAGCTGTGCTTCGGGCTGAATCGCGAGTGCCGTACGCGCACACTCGAGAGCCGCCGCGAGTGTGTGTGCTCGCGACTCGGCCGGGAGGCCCTCGCCGCTGGAGAGCTCCCAGTGCGCGAACGCCAGGGCACGCAGCGCCGACCAGCGCTCGGCGTCAGGCGTGGCGGAGGTCAGCCGCGCCTGCGCGCGATCGAGATCGGCCTGGCGCTCGCGCTCGCGCCGCGCGATCAGCGCATGGGCCAAGAGGCGCAGCTCGTCGTCCGGTTGACGCATGGCAGCTCGCCAGTGCGGTAGAGCCGCCGTGAGCGGCAGGCAGCCCATGGCCCGCAGCCGGCGCATGCTGTCCTCGAGCGGCCTCGCGCGCGGGTCCAACAGCAACTCGGCCAGCTCAGCAGACTCGTGACATGCATCGCGGGGCTCGGCGGGCTCGCACTCGACGATCGCGCCGGGCGCGGCCGATGCGGTCCTGCGCCAGATCGGCAGCAGCACGAACACGACTCCGAACACCCCGGCACCCGGCAGGCTGACGGCGAGTGCAGCGGCCACCAACTGCCGCTGGCAACGCTCGCTCCACTCACATGGCGCACGGCCCGCGACCAGAGCCAGCACGGCACACGCGCACGCGTGCCAGGCCAGCGACGCCGGCACCGCGCCCAGCACCAGGCTGATCAACGCCCAGCCCTCCCCTATCAACGCGGCCCCACACGCCAGCAAAGGCCAGCTCACGCGATACCGCCCCAGTGCGCCTCCAGCACTGCCGGTGCGTGGTCCACTGCTGCGACATCGACCGCCGCCGTGAGCGGCTGCTCGCGAGCGAGCTCCGCAGCCAGCGGGGCGAGCAGCAGCATCGCCTCCTGCAGCTGCCGCGGCTCGTACGCCTCGAACGCCAGCAGCTGAATGGCCACCACGCCCAGCACACGCCCCTCACACACGAGCGGCAAGGCGGCCAGCACACCTGCCGTGGCAGCCACCTGGCTCGCTGGCTCTGCCGGCATCGCCAGCTTGCCGCTACGCAAGGCGCGCTGCACCAGCAAGTCGCGCGCGGCCACAGCCGTGCTACCGAGCTGCGCGACCGCGGGCTCCGCGAGCGCCGCGCCGCCGGCGTCGGCCACGAACAACGTAGCCGCCTGCACGGCAGCGTGTTCCGCGAGCACGTCGAGCACGACCTGGCCGCGCTCGGACCAGGCTCGCCGCACGCGGAGGAGCGCCCGTGCGGCATCCAGCGAGGCCTGCAGGCAGCGAGTCGGCGGCGGCAGCCGCTCCAGGAGCCGCCGATGCGAGACCTGCAGCACCTCGCGCGAAGCCCGCTCGCGCGACAGCGCCGCCGTCAGCTGCTGGAGCTGTCGGCGCAGGCGCTCGTTCCGCTCGCGCTGCGCGTCCGCGATGCGCCCCGCGATCGCTCCGATCACGTAGCACGGCACGCCCCAGCGCAACGCCAGCGACGACACGGGCAGGCCGTGGTGGAGCGCGTGCGCGAGCAGCAATGTTCCGAGAGCGCCGGCGCTGACAGATGCAGCCAGCGTTCCATGCAACGCACCCAGCAGGACTGGCGCGAACGCTACCCATGGACACGGGGCTTCCCACAGGAATGGATCACGGCAGCCGAACGCGAGACGCAACAGCGGCACGCTCAGGCTCAGCACCAGGACCTCCACGAGGCGCGCACGGTACGACCCCGACGGCCGCAGGTCCGAAGCCAGGTCCAGCCTATCGCGCATAACCCACCGATGCGGGCAACTCGAACGCCAGGTCGAGCAGGGGCTTCACGCTCCGCCAGCCGGTCTGCTGCCCGGCGTAGCGCGGCAAGACGGCGACGCCTCCACTCTGCGCGCCGAGAGGCAAGGTCAGCGGCACACGCAGCGCACCACTGCTCGACACCGAGATCGTCAGCCGGCCCGCCTCGATGTAGCCAGTTACGTTGTGACGGTACGCGCGCCAGCTCGCTTGTTGCAGCAGCTCTAGCCCTGCCTCACCGAAGCGCAGCTGGATCAACGGAGCGTCCGGACCGAACAGTTTCCTGTACTCCGCGAGCACGCGCTCGAGTAGCGGATACAGCAGCCGCTCCTCGGCCACGTTGGACTGGTGCACGTAGTGAGGCCGCGGATCATTCGACAGCGCGCGCAGCAACATTGCGCGCGCCTCGCGCGGCACGAGCTCGCGCTCGAAGCCAGCCTCGAACGGTACGGGCAGCAGGCAGGTCGCACGCGGATCGCGCTCGCAGGCCCCGCTGCCGCCGTCAGCAGCAGAGCAGTGAATCCAGTTGAACTCATCGACCAGCTCGCCCCGAGTACCGACGTTGAAGTACAAGTTCAGCGGATAGCGCGGGACGCTGCGCGCAGCGCCGACCTCGCGCTGCGCCGGCTCACGCGACGCATCCGACGCAACCCAGGCGATCGCGCCCGCCTCGAGCGCCGCGACGAAGTAGGGGTTGTCCACCGGCTCGGCAGGCGCTCGGCGCAGCCCCGAGTGCTCGCCGGTGACCAGCTCGTCCGGGCGGATCGGCAAGCCGTACTGCCGCGCGAACTCGACGTTGCCGCCGATCTCCACGTCGATGGTCTGCGGCGCGACCCAACGCACCGCTCCGGACGGCTCGAACGCACACGGCAGGCCCGGCGCCGCGAGATCGCGCACGCAACCCAGATACTCGTGACTGTACGTGTGGTTGATCCAACGCAGCTCGGAGCGGCGGGCGATCAGCGGCTCGGCCGCCGCGAACGAGCCGTGATCCTCCAGCCAGGCCGCGTAGCCGCCGCCGTTGTAGACCATGTCGAGCACGAACGCGTTGCGCGCCTGCCACGCGAGCAAATGCTCCACATCTGCCGCCTGCAGCTGGATATCGGGCGCGCTCACGCCCGGCGGACAGTCGTTGCCGCGAGTGCAGTGGTGCGCCGGGATCCAGCGCGCATCGCCCAGGAACACGTCGTCGACGTGCACGGTCAGATACTGGCGTTCCGAGCCGAAGTGCACGCCGCGAGTCAGCCAGCGCAGCACCCCGGGAAACAGCGCCTGCGCCTGCAGTTGCTGCGCGTTGAGCGCTGCGGTGATGACCATCTCCTCGCGCCCGGAGTCTCGATACACCCCGATCACGGCCAGCTCCCGCACCTGAACGAGCGGCGTGAACGAACGCTCCCCGAGCGGCGGCAGCGGCACAGCCAGGTAGCCGTAGCTCTCGATCAGATCCGGCCGCTGGTCGTCGAGCGACACCGGCCCGGCGAGATAGCCGAAGGGACCGTTGCGGCCTGCATCCGTCGGCTGCGCGGCGAGACCGTCGAGCGACCCGGCGTAGACCGGCGCCTGTAGCTGCACCGCCGCCGACGGGTAGACGTAGCTGTCCAGCCGGCGGATGTTGAACTCGCGCTGAAAGGCGTCCAGCGCCGCGCGCTCTGCAGGACGCAGCTGAACAGGTGCCTCGTTCGGCAAGACCAGCGCTTGAAAGGCGGCCTGCCGGACGAACAGCGACGAGCCCCGGCACAAGAACGCCTCGTCGATCTGCGGCCGCGACGGATCCTCCAGATCGATCTCGGTGAACGGGACGCCCACTTCGGAGAGCTGCGCCTTCACCATCCCGGTCCCGACATCCCGCGCGGAGAGCACGAGCACCTGCAGCTCGATGCGCCGGGTCAGCGTCATCGGGTCGGCACTCGCGCTGCCCCAAGCCCAAGCTCCCGCCCAGGCCGCAAGTGCCATCCAAACCCGCGATCTCAGGCGGCCATGCGTGTTGTTCTTAGCGCTCACGCACCACAACTCGGCACACTCGCGCGAGAGTTGCGTGGACGTGGTCCAAAGCCGTCGCGCTTGCTCCGGCCCGCCTTTACGCCCAATATCGGTGCCCCACGTCTTGACCAGCCGAGCTCCGGCGTCAGGCGAGCAAGCATTCGATGGCGCGCAAATATTTCGGCACGGATGGCATCCGAGGCAAAGCCAACGAGGGCAACATGAGCCCCGAGGTGGCGTTCCGACTGGGTGCTGCGGTCGTCTACAAAGCCAGGCAACGCGTCAAGCACCCGCCGCGCGTCGTGGTCGGCAAGGACACGCGCATCTCGGGCTACCTGTTCGAGAACGCCTTGGCCGCCGGGATCTGCAGCATGGGCGGCCGCGTGCTGCTGACCGGACCGCTACCGACGCCGGCAGTCGCGCATCTCACGACCAGCATGCGCGCCGACGTCGGCATCGTGATCAGCGCCTCGCACAACCCGTATCAGGACAACGGGCTGAAGGTCTTCGGGCCGGACGGCTTCAAGCTTCCGGACGACGAAGAGGAACATCTCGAGAAACTGATGCAGGGCGAGGAGCTCGATCGCAAACGTCCCAGCGGCATGCACATCGGCCGCGCGGAGCGCATCGAGACGGCCTGGGGACGCTACGTGCAGTTCATCAAGGGCACGTTCCCGTCGGATCTCACGCTCGACGGCCTGCGCGTGGTGGTGGATGCCGCGCACGGCGCCGCGTATGTCACGGCACCTCACGTGTTCTCGGAGCTCGGTGCGTCCGTCCACGCCATTGGAGTCAAACCGAACGGTCGCAACATCAACTCCGATCGCGGGGCGGTCCATCCCGACTACTGCGCCAAGGAAGTGCTACGGACCCGCGCGCACCTTGGCGTAGCGCTCGACGGTGATGCCGATCGGCTAGTTGTCATAGACGAACGTGGTCGTCAGGTCAGCGGCGACGCCATCATGGCGTTATGTGCTACGCGAATGTTGAAGCGCGGCGGCTTGAAGAAGCGCACGTTAGTCACCACAGTGATGTCCAGCATCGGCCTCGACCACGCGATCCGCCGCGAGAACGGCAAGCTGGTACGCGTGGACGTGGGCGATCGCTACGTGGTCGAGGCCATGCGCAAGAAGGGCTACAACTTCGGCGGCGAACAGTCCGGACATCTGGTTTTTCTGGACCATTCGACTACCGGCGACGGCACGCTCGGCGCGCTGCAGTTGCTGGCGATTATGTTGCGCGAGGGCAAGCCCGTGTCGGAGTTGGTCGAGGGTGTGATCGAGGCAGTTCCACAAGTTTTGGTGAACGTGGCATTGCCGGCGCGTCGACCTCTGTCAGAACTGATCAAGACGCGTCACGCGATCGAAGGTATCGAACGACGTTTGGGTGAGGACGGGCGAGTCTTGGTACGTTGGAGTGGGACAGAACCCAAGTTACGTGTCATGGTGGAAGGCCCTGATGAAAATGCCATACGTGTAATGGCCCAATCCATTGCGGATGTGGCCCAGCAAGAACTCCGCTGAGAGCGGCACTCGGGGCTCGACAACCCCGGGTTTGAGATTTTACGCTAGCGACAAATGGCGATCCCGAGGGGACTGGGTATTGCAGGAGGCGACGTGGCGGCAAACGTCGCGCACGAGATCAACAACCCGCTCACGGTTGTAATCGCCAACCTCGACGTCGCCCTACACCAGCTCGCCGAGCTATCCAATTCGAGCAGCGCGTGTGACGCAATCGCCGAGCGACTGAAGGACGCGCGACACGCTGCCGAGCGCATTCATCACGTCGTGCGCGGGATCGCCAGCGCCTCGAACTCGTCACTGCCGGCGCGACGCGATTCGATGTCCGTCCTCTCCGAGGCGGACGAAACTCCGGTGCGCCGCGCGCGGGTGTTGGTGGTCGATGACGAACAACTCATCACCATGGCCGTGCATCGCACCTTGTCACTGCAGCACGAGGTGCGCAGCTTCGACCGGGCTCAAGCCGCCTTCGAATGCATGAGCCAGGGCGAGCGCTTCGACGTGATCCTGTGCGATCTGATGATGCCAGACATGAGCGGCATGGAGCTGCACGCGTGGCTGTCTCGCATGGCGCCCGATCAAGCGGCGCGCATGGTGTTCCTGACCGGCGGCATTTTCACGTCGGGCGCGCGCGCGTTCCTCGCCGCGGTGCCCAACGCACACATCGAGAAGCCGTTCGACACGCACAAGCTGCGCCTGGTCGTGAACGGTTGCTTGCGCCGACACGAAGCGGTCAGCGTCACCTGAAGGTCACTGCTCGGTCTCGGGCGGCCGCATCAGCACCAGACGCGGGATCTCCGCCAGGGTGCGGGCACCACAACGCTGCAGCAGGCGCCGGATCAGCGTCTTGCAGGTATTCTCGGAGACGCCGAGCATCGTGGGGCAACGCCCGCGAGGCACGCCGGCCACGGCCAGGCGCACGAGCGCCATCTCGCGCTCCGGGATCGCGTGCCGTTGCGCGAACAGCGCCAAGCTGACCGCGAGCGAGGTAGCCGTCTCCGGCCCCACCACGAAGTCGGGGCGACCCTGGCCATGAGAATCGCCGCTGGCGAGCTCGCAGACGCTCTCCATGAACTCGCTCGGGGCGAACGGCTTCGCGAGATAGACCCGCACGCCCCACTGCGCGAGCGCGAACGCCTCGCTCGCCGATGCGAGCCCGCTCATCGCGACCACCAGCGGCTGAGGGGTCAAGCGGCTCGCCATCTCCGCGACCGCACAGCCGCTGCCGTCGGGCAAGCGCACGTCGGTCATCACGAGATCGGGCCCGCGCGCGAGCAACCGCAGCGCTTCCTCGAGCGTGCGCGCCTCTGCCACTTCCGTGTGCATGCCGCGCAGGAACCGCACGAGCGATCGCCGCAGGGCGTCGTCGTCATCCACGACCAGCGCGCGTGCGAAGCGGCCTCCGCGTCGCGTGGGGCCCTCGGGCTTGTCGAGATTCGCGGCCCCGAGATCGTGGTGACCGAGCACACTCGAGCGAGCCCCCGAGTGAAGCATACCGTCGCCGGTCTGGACGTGCGGTTTAACCTGGCTCATTGAGAAGCACTCGCCCCAAGTCCTGTTACTTAACCCTCGAAAACAGGATTGTCACCATCCATCAGCGCGGGCCGAGCAAACCCATCCCCGCCGAGTGCCGAAGTCGGGCGTGGAAGTAGCGGCGCCTACGAATGCGCCACCCTCGCGAAACTACTCGCACTGCGCTCACGGACACCTGGCGCCGCCTCCCGCGCAGCGCATGCCACCTCAGCCACGCCTTCAGCCCGGCGCCGCCATTGGGACGCGAATCACGAAGGTCGCACCGGCACCCTGGGTGCTCTGCACGGCGATCGTCCCGCCGCCTTGCGACAAGAGTTCCCGGCAGATCGCCAGGCCGAGCCCGGTTCCCGTCTCCTTGGTGGTGAAGAACGGATCGAAGATTCGCTCGAGGTTTTCGTCCGGAATTCCGGGGCCGTTGTCGGAGACCGTGATCTCGCCTGCACCGTGCGCCGAGCTGACCCGCACGGAGATCAGGTTCTCGCTGCGCGTCTCCGGCCGCACCGCTTGGGCCGCATTCAGCAGCAGATTTAGAACCACCTGGCCGAGCACGGAGGCGTCGATCGCGACCATCGGCGAGGACTCGAGTACCACGCCGAGCCGGGCCGCCTTCTCGACCTCGGTCCGGACGATTCGAACCGTGGCGTCGACCACTCGCCCAGCGTCGCACTGGCTCGCCCGCTTGGGCAGCGCAGGCCGCGTCCCCTGCCGCACGCGCGCCACCAGGCCCTTGAGCTGGGCGATCGCGGCCAGGGAATCGGCATGAGCCTCGAGCGCCGTGGAGAGCGCATCGCGCAGCTTCATCGGCGTCTCGGGACCTTGAATCGCGGAGGTCAGCAGATCGGACACCAGCGACGCGTTGATCTCGAGCGCGCCGAGCGGGTTGGACAGCTCGTGGATGAGCTCTTCGTAGATCGTCGTCGCCGCCGCGGCTTGTCCGCCGCGCAGCAGGCGCATCTCCATGCTCTGCACGGTGCGCTGCAGGTGCACGAGATCGATCGCCGTGCGCAGCACCTCGATCAAGTCTTCGTTCCGCCACGGCTTCACCAGATAGCGGCTGACGTGGCCCTGGTTGATCGCATCGATCGCCGCATGCAGGTCCGCGTAAGCGGTCATGATCATGCGGATTGTCCCGGGCGCTACCTCCCGCGCGCGACGGCACACCTCGACACCTGTCAGTCCGGGCATCCGCTGGTCGGCCAGCAGCACCGCAATCTCCTTCTCCGTCAGCGTACGCAGCGCTTCCTCGCCGGTATTCGCCGTGATGACGGTGAAGTAGCCCTCCATGGCGTACCGAAACGCCACGAGGTTCTGCTGTTCGTCATCGACGTAGAGGATGGGGTAGGCCCGGTAGTCGAGAGCCATAACCTGCCTTCAAAAATTGGCCCCAGTATAGGGCATCCGGCACATGCCTGGAGAAGTTTCGGCCGTCTCCGAGGAAAGCGTGGGATCAGCAATCGTGGCAACACGCACTGAATCACTTTCTTCACTGACGTGACTTGAGTAGCCCCGTCACGCGCTGACGAACACGGCTAGTCCGGATGTCGGACCTGCGAACGTCACGCGAAATCGGGAAAGCGCGAGCTTTCGCCCGGTTCGTGGGGGTCGCGGGTGCATGCGACAGAGGCGGCGGGGACCCGCGGCGCGACTGCAGGCTCCGGCGCTGCGGGTGGCTCGGCCCGAAGTGCGCCGATGTTGGCGCGATCCTGGTGCAGCGTCGGTAACCACCTAGCGTCGCTACCCGCAGGCGCTTCGTCGCTGCGTGCGCTGGCGCGATCCGAACACGCCACGCGATCAACGCACGCAGCGTTCGCTGCGACATGCGACGCGTCGTGCGAACGCGTTGGTAGTGGCGCGGTGGTCACGCGAGCACCCGAACGCACACACTCGAAGCGCACATATTACGATCACACGATCAATCGCGAGCATTTCCGCCCCGCACGTGCCGAACGATCTGCCGACACAGCTGAGTGCTGTATTGGAACGTTAGCTGTTCCGACAACTGCCAATTCGCGTTAGCACACCGCGAACCACTTTACTCACATACCTAACGTTCTAACAATTTGAAGTAGACTTCGTATTGCTTGTGGCATGTGACGACTTGGCAGTTACACATGCTCGTTTCTTCGTTGTGCGACGTCGAAAATACGACGGAGCATAGCTAAACAAGTTGTGCTGGTGCTTGAGCATGCCAGCCAATTCGTGTAGCAAAATAGTGAATATCAGCTTGTCCATTCGACGAAGGCGCGTGTCGTGCAGCAGTACTTCGCACGTTCTGCGACGGCGGGTTGGAGGTTTGAGTGAACGAGGCTTCTATCGTCAACAAGGTGCGCCAGGCTGCCGCCGCGCTCGAGCCCGCAATCGCGGAGTTAGGGTCGGTCCCAGTTCAACTACACACGTATTTCGATCGTGTAGAGAGCGTCGGATCGAGCAAGGCGCTGCTGCTCTCGCCTATCGACACCAGCGCACTGCCAGGACGTGAGCTCGGCCCGGTGCGTGTGCACTGCACGCACCCGACCGCGCCTTGGACGCTGATTTGCCGCAGTATCGCGCCCATCGCCGCGGACTGCGCGCGCGTCGATCTCACGAACGTCCGCCTCGCACACAAGCGCGCCGAATCACGGCCAGTGCTCCGACATCAGCATCTGTCCCTTGTGACACCCGGGGGTGGATCGAGCAGTGACTCGAACATCTTCCCCGTCGTCGCGCTGGATGCTGACTCTTGTGTCATCGACGTTAGCTCCCCCTTCGAGCTCGGCCAGTACCTACCTCGCGTCGAGATCGTCGGTGATCGCAGCATACTGCGCCGCTGCGCCGCGAGCGTGTTCGAGCTGGTGCCCTGGTCTACGCCCGAAGGCAACCGGCGCTTCCGCTGCACCTTGCGGCTGAGCGAGACCCAGTCGGTGAGCAACGAGCTGCTGGAGACGGTGCAGGACCCGGCGCGCGTGCGCCGCGTGCTCGAGTTCGCAGCCATGTCGAATGTGCTGGGCTGGTTCGAGACGCCAGGGGCGCCACGCGGCGAGGCTCGGTTCGTGGAGGCGGGGCGAGACGCGCTCACGCTGGCGCTGTATCCGCCGCGCGAACCCTCCAGCTCGCGCTTCATCAAGCTCGGTTTCACGCTGTTTGCCGTCGACTACGAGGCCAACGTGCGCGTGCTGCAGGAAGCGACCAGCCACTTGCGCACGGCGTTCCCGCTGAACTTGAGGCGCGGCCGCTCGATGCGCCGCGACCACCATGTCTCGCGCGGCACCGAGGATCTGCGCCTGTCGTTCCGCAACCCCGTGACCGGGGTCTCTAGCGAGCATCCCGTGGTGGCACTCTCGCTGCAGAAGATCACGTGCGAGATCGCGAGCGAGTCTGAGCTGTTGTGGGACGGCCTGCCACTCGACGACGCGTTCCTGCGCAGCAACGACCACAGGATCCAGCTGGGCGAGGTGCGCATCGAGTCGCTCGCTCCGAGGGGCAGCTTCCGACGGATGGAGCTGAAGGTCCAGGACCCTCAAACCCAGACTGAACTAACGAAGTTGTTGAGCTCGGCTGTCCATCCCACCGTCACCCTACACAATGGACAGAACTTCCGGGACATGCTCGGCATCTACAAGGAAGCCGGACTGTTCGCGCCCCACATGCGTGAGAACCTGGATCCGATCGTCCCTCAAGCGAAGCGCGTGTGGCACGCCATGCACCAGCCGGGTGCGGACGTGGTCCAGACGTTCGTGCACGGAGCGCCCGAGTCACCCGACGGTGCCGCCTCGGTGCTCCGCGCCTGGGAGCGTGGCTGGGTGGGACAACACCTCGTCAATGTTAGTCAACAGTTCAACGGCGCTGCGGGGCACGTCCTGATCGCGATGCTCGACTTCCTGCAGCGGCGGCCCGACGGCCAGCACATGGTCTTCTTCGTGAAGACCGACAACCGCCAGATGAACTCGCTGCTCGAGCGTTTCTTGGCCACCACCGGTACCTCGGAGGTCGCCGATCGCCGCAGTGTGGGTTTTTGGCAGCGCCGCGCCGGACAGCCCGAGCTCGCGGAGTTCGAGCACGGCAGGGTCCGCCGCATGCGGGCGAATCAGGAGAGCATGGTCGCGCGCGCCGCAGAGCGCGTGCTCGGCGCGCACGGCGCGGCGGCGGTGTCGTTCATGGCGGGTGAGTTCGGCATCCCGGACACCTCGCGACGCTTTGCGGCACTCGGCCTCAAGCGCCAGCGCTCGGCGTACGTGGTCAGTGCCACGCGAGGTGCGCCACTGTATTCAGTGATCGAGGAGATCACGTCTCAGGGTGTCAACTTCACGTGGATGCTGAACGCCAGCTGGTTGTTCCCGATTCACGGCGCGTTGGACAAAGACAGAATCGGACTGCGGACGGCGCTTAGACACATCATAGACAGACCCAAACAATCCCCGACCGGTGACACATTCGTGAACACCGCGGGTGACATCGACGAACAACTAATGGTCGATGCAGGCTTCGAGAAGCTCGCCGACATCTACATGTACGCGCTGAATCGAACCGGCATCAATCGCTGGTTCTATTACATGTCGGATCGCTACGGCGAGGTCGACGCGCGCACGCATCAGCGGCAGGTTCGACGCTCGGGCATCCGCTTGAAGACCGGCGAATCACTGACTTCGATCGCCCCCAAGTCGCGCGCCGGCTGAGCTAGAGCCCGCTCGTGCACGGCGCTCGCCATCCACCATCACCCCAACGGCGGGGTGATGGAGGCTGGCGGCGCCGTGGCTCGCAGTGCGATCAATTGCCGCACGGCAGAGCGCGTGTCTGAACAAGGAAGCTAGTGGACGAAATAAGCAGCGGTGCGCAAGCAAGCCAAGCGCAGCAAGCAGAGTCGAAGGAAGTTCAAGCTCACGGGAGGTCTCGGTCCCCAAGCCAAGCCACGTTCCGTTCAAGCAATAAAATTACACTATCAATCGATTCGTGCAGTGTCAACGGGTTCGTAAAAAAAGTGTGATCCAGTCCGGGTGGAACGACGCCCGCTCTAGCGCTTCGCGCGCTTCGAGCGGCGTCGCCAGGCAGCCAGGCCGACGATGGCGAGGGGCCAGGCCCAGGCGGCGGCGGAGACCGGCTGCGCGCCGACGACACTGGCTTGGCCGCAGCCAACGGCGGCGGCGGCGGGAGCGATGCCCGCGTACGCCTCGATCACGCCCTGCTCGTCGTCGTCGGAGAGAGTGCGCTGGTGCACCTCGCCGGCGCGGATGTAGGGCCACATGGTCGCGCCCTCGTCGTCCGGGCTCTCGTCCAGGCCGAGGACGTGGCCGAACTCGTGCGTCAGCACCGCACCCAGGTCGTGCTGCGGCATGTCGGGGCGATCGCCGCCGTCGGCGAGCAGTGCGTATTGCACGTCCGCGTTGATCAACACGTCGGCGCCGATCATCCGGCCGTTGGTGGCGTACGTGCTGACGGTCACCGCCAGCTGGTCCTTCGGGAACGGCCAGGGATCCATCAAGTAGACGCCGTTGGTGCGCTTGCCGGCCTGGTAGCCCGGGGCCGCTTCGTCCGTCACTACGATCTGCGGCACACCCGGCAGGCGCCAGGCGTCGCTCGCCATGGATAGCGCGGAGTGCACTTGCGTCGAGCCGAGCAACGCGGCGAGCTTGGGGTCGACGCGCAGCGCGATGGTGTTCTCCGACCAGCGCACGAGCTGCCCGGTCTTGGTCGTCTTGAGTGAGTAAGCGTGGGCTGTTCTGGTAGCCGGTCCGATAGAAACGAGGACGACCAAGCCGAGCATGCACGCGAACAGACCATTCCGCCTGCGTGCATTTTTACTGCATAAGTGCATGCCAAGCGGATTTGCATGCGCTATGCCGGCCTGTTTTCGCTAGTCGCTGATCCCAAATTCCCGTGTGATAGCCCCAAATGGCTACAAAAACTGTGGTGCTTTCGCCCACGCTTGGTCGAAAGCACCACGACACTGTCGGGCTCGCCCGGGTACGCGCAGTGCAACGTGCTGCTCAACTTGGCCAGTTCGCGTCAGGCTCGCGCAGCCATCAGCGGCAGCAGAATCAGGCCGCCGCTTACAGCTGCATGCCGAAGGTGTGCGGAGCGCGCCTGTCAGCGCACGCTCTCGCCGCACACAGCTGCGAGGTCGAAAGACCGACGCCGGTCGGCGAATTCACCACGCGCGAGCTACAGACCGGCGCGCCATGCGCCGATGACATGACGAACTAGGCGGGGCACGCTTTCTGCTTCGATGCAGGCGTCTCCGTGTCGATCCGTACCGCAACCACATCGGAAAACGCTCGAACATGTACGCAGCTGCCGTAGGTTCCTGGACACCGTCTGACGAGAAGTGCCTGCAGACCGCAGCCTCGCACGCCAGCACGCAGATCGACTTCGCCTCGCTCGACGACGCGACGCGCCGCATGGAGGAGCACGCCGAGGAACAACGCTGCGTGTTCGTCTCGCACGAGACCAACCTGGGCGCGGTGGTCGGCAAGCTGCGCGAGCGCGCGAGCCTGTTGACCGTCCCGGTGATCGCGGTCGTGCCGCATCCGAGTGAATCGGTGTACCTGAGCGTCTTCGCCAGCGGTGCCGACGACGCGCTGGTGTCGGGCGATCGCGGCGGTATCACCCGTCGCCTGGCCAACCTGCTGATCGCCAAGCCTCCGCAGAAGAACACGCGCCAAGCTGGACTGGCACTGGTCGCGTCGTCCGACATCGCGCTCCGCCGCACGCTCGGCAAGACCATGCGCCGTGCGGGCTTCGACGTCATCTACGCGACCGAAGCGCGCGAGGTGGTGGAGCTGGCCAAGAACTCGGCGGGCCTCTCGCTCGTGGTCGCCACCGACGACTTCCCGCCGATGGGTGGCGAAGCCGCGATCCGCTCGGCGCGTACGGCAGCGTGCAAGCCCAACTTGCCGGCGCTCGTCGTGCCCGCAGACGCTCAAGTCGGTTGGACGCCGAGCGGGGACTTGCCCGTCGACGGCAAGCTGCTGGCCTTCGCAGAAGAAGTCGCACGCGGCAGCGCGACCGACCAACGCATCTCGAAACGCCTGCCGTTCGGCACGCTGTGCGCGTTCCGGCCCGCGGGCGGGCTCCACCCGACCTACGGCCTGACCCACAACATGAGCCGCGAGGGCTTGTTCGTGCGCACGCTGGACGCACCGCGACCCGGCGGCGAAGTGTGGCTCGAGATGCGGGCACCCGAGGCCCAGGCGATCATCCACCTGCGCGGCAACGTGGTCTGGCGACGCGAGCCGGGCGCGGTCGGTGCGACGCCCTTCGGCTTCGGCCTGCGGCTCACTCCCGAGACTTGTCCTCCCGGCGACAGCGCGCAATTCATCGCCGGCTACGACGCGCTGCTAGCGAGCCTGACGAACCTCAGCTGAGGGGCTGCATGTCCGAACTGGTCAAGTCACTGGAGACCTTCGTACGTGCCGGCGCGCCCGAGCCCAGCGCGCCCGACTTCTCGCAGCCAGCGCAGCTACGCGGCGCGCTCACGTCCATAGAGCTACTGCGCGGGCTGGGCCCGGAGATCCTGGACGCGGTGGTGGCGCGCTGCCCGATCCGGCGCCTGGACAAGAACGAGCCGCTGCTGGTCGCCGGCCAAACCAACAGTGAGATCTTCCTGGTGCTCGAGGGCGAGCTCGGCGTGCACCTGGACGACAAGCTCGAGGCGCGCGTCGCGACGCTGCGCGCGGGCGATACGGTCGGCGAGCTCTCGGCCATCGACAAGAAGCCGACCTCGGCCACCGTCATCGCACACGCCCCCGCATCGCTGCTGGTGGTCGACGAGACGATGTTCTGGCACGTCATTCAGGCCTCGCACAGCTTTGCGGTGCGCCTGATGCTGAAGCTCGTCGAGCGGCTACGCGCGAACAACACCACTGTACAGGCCAACATGGAGCTGGCTTCACACTTCGAAGCCGCGGCCCTGGCCGATGCGCTGACCGGCGTGCACTCCCGGCGCTGGCTGGACGAAACCCTCCCCCGGCTCTGCGACCGTCACCGCTTCGACGGCCTGCCGCTGACCATCGGTGTGGTCGACGTCGACTACTTCAAGAAGGTCAACGACACCTACGGTCATCAGACCGGCGACATGGTGCTCGTCGGCGTCGCGGGTATGTTGCGCGGCAAGCTGCGACCGACGGATTACGTGGCGCGCTTCGGCGGCGAGGAGTTCGTGGTCATCTTTCCGCACACACCCCTGGCCGGAGCGCGCGTCGCCGCAGGGCGCTTGCGCGAAGCGGTACGCGACGCGACCATCAAGGCTCGCGACGGCACGCCACTCCCCCGAGTTACCATCTCCATCGGCCTCGCCACGCTGGCTCCCGATCAGGACGTGGCGGCTCTGCTCGAGGCAGCCGATAGCTGTTTGTACCGGGCCAAGCACAACGGCCGTGATCGGGTCGAATCCTAGAGGCAGCACCATGTCACAAGGTTCCCCAGCGATCGCACCGCCCTCCTCGCCCGAAGACCGGCCGAGTGGTCAGCCCGCTCCGCCGCCGAAGACCACGGTGCTGGTCGTCGACGACGCGCGCAGCAATCGGCAGTTCCTCGCCGAGCTGCTCGCCGAGCGCAAGCTGTGCGACGAGTGCCTGTTCGCCGAAGACGGCCTGGTCGCGTTCAAGATGCTGCGCGCCGCTCCGCACATCGATCTGGTGGTGTGTGACCTGGACATGCCGCGCTGCGACGGCTTGAAGTTCCTGCGCTTGAAGGCGACCGACAGCGCGTTCGAAGGCATTCCAGTGATCGTGCTGACGGGCGCCGAAGACGTCGCGCGCAAGGTGCAGGCGCTGACGTCGGGCGCGTCGGACTATGTGGTCAAGCCGTTCGAGCCGGGCGAGCTCGCCGCGCGCATCCACGTGCACTTGAAGCTGCGCAAGCTGCAGGCGGAGTTGGTCCGAGCCAACACCGAGCTGCATCGCCTGACGCAGACCGATCCCCTGACCGACGTGTCGAATCGCCGGCACCTGACGATCAAGCTCGAAGAAGAGTACCTGCGCGCGCGCCGCTACGACCGGCCGCTCAGCATGGGCCTCCTGGACCTCGATCACTTCAAGCGCTTGAACGACACGTTCGGGCACCAGGCGGGCGATCTGGCGCTGGTCGAGGTCGCCAAGATCATCAAGAGCACGCTGCGCTGCCACGATCTGGTCGCGCGCTACGGCGGCGAAGAGTTCGCCATGCTGCTGCCCGAGACGCCGGCGGATCGCGCGATCCTGGCGTTCGAGCGCGTGCGCTCGGCGATCGAGCGCGCCGAGATCAAATACGACGGCGTGCGCCTGCCGGTCACCTGCAGCCTGGGCATCGCCTCGTTCCCGCACCAGCTGATCGGCAAGCCCAGCGACTTCATCACGCTCGCGGACGCAGCGCTCTACGACGCCAAGCGCTCGGGTCGCAACCGCGTGGTCGCCGCCTTGTAACCGGGGGAACGTCGTACGTTCCCTCGCGGCGGCGGAACGCCGCCGGCCCCACCGACTGGCGACACGGGTTCGGTTCGCTCACGCGCTACGCGCTAGTCGCGCGCCGGCGTCGGCGTCAGCAGCGCAGAGGCGCGCGAGACGAGCTGGCGGCCGGTGAACGGCTTGGCCACGAAGGCGGTCTTGTCGTCTACACGGACGCCCGGGTTGGGGTCGTCGCCGGCGTAGCCCGACACGAACACGACGCGCAGCTCCGGGCTCTGCGTGCGCAGCTGCTCCACCAGGTGCACGCCGCTCATGCCCGGCAGCATCATGTCGGTCACGAGCAGCTCGGGCACGCGCTCGCAGCCGCGCAGCATCGCCACTGCGTCCTCGCCGCTGTTGGCTTCGAGCACATGCAGGCCCGCAGCCTTGAGCGCGCGCGCCATCGTGCGCAGAATGGCCGGCTGATCCTCGACGACCAGCGCCGTGCCGGACAACCCGGGCAGCGCCGCGCCCGAGGGCCGCAGCGCGTCGTTGCGCTGTACACCGGCGACGCGCGGCAGGAGGATGCGGAAGTGGCTGCCGCGTCCCGGCTCGCTCTGGAGCGCGATGCTGCCCGCCGCCTGCTGCACGATGCCGGCGCACGTGGCCAGGCTCAAGCCGCCAGAGGAGCTGGCGGGCGTGGACGAGAACGGCTCGAAGGCCGCTGCCACCGCCTCCGGAGTCATGCCCGGCCCGTTGTCGGACACGAGCAGCTCGATCTGCTCGGAGTGAGCGTCCTGCACGCTGCCGAGCTTGAAGCTGACCGTGCCGCCGCGCGGGAGCATCGCGTCGCGCGCGTAGATCGCCAGGTTGAAGACCAGCTGATCGAACTGGCCGGGATCGCACAAGACGTGAGCGCCCTCATCCATCGGCAAGATCACGAGCTCGATCGTCTCGCCGAGCGTGCGCCGCAAGACGCGGCCGATGCTCAGCAACGAGGCGTTCAGGTCGATCACCACCGGCTGCACCGGACGCCGGCGCGAGAACGTCAGCAGCTGGTTGGTCAGCCGCGCCGCGCTGTCCGCCGCGCGCAACACCTCGACCAGGTCGGCGCGCCGCGGATCCTCGCTCGCCATCTCGTCCACCACGAAGCGCGTGAAGCAGATGATCGAGGTCAGCATGTTGTTGAAGTCGTGCGCCACGCCGCCGACCAGCCGACCGATCGACTCGAGCTTCTGCGCATGCATCATCTGCGCGCGCGACTCTTGCAGCTTCTCCGCGGTATCGGTCAGCGCACCATGTGTCAGGCGCTGTTGTGTCACATCTTCGTGCGCGACCATGATGTAGGTCGCCAGCGAGTCCTTGAAGCGCAGCACGCGGGCACGGAACCAGCGCGGCGTCGGCTTGTCGCAGCTGAACTCGTGCAGCGTGGCTTCCGAGCTGCCCGCCGCATGCGTGCGCACGCTGTCGAGGAGGCGCTGTGCCGCGGGCACATCCGAGACGAACAGCTCGGGTCGATACGGCCGGCCGACTGCACCCTCGCCCGGGTTCAACCCGAGCTCCTGCATGAAGTCTTGCCAGGCTTGATTCACCGCGACCAGCGCGCCGTGCACGTCGACCACGACCACCGGCGCGGGCGCAGCGTCCAGCAAGTTGCGACTGAACTGTTCGTAGTAGGCCGCGCGCTGGCTCTCTTCGTGCAGCAGCTGGCTGAGCGTGACGTTGCGGCGCTGCAGCTCGCGTTGACTGGCGCGCATCCGCACCCAGTTGCGCAGCCGCAGAGCGAGCTCGACGCCGTCGGTGCTGCGCGGCAGATAGTCCTCGGCGCCCGCGCGCAGGACCTGCTTGCGCAGCTGGTCGTCCGCCGGATCTCCGAGCACGATCACCAGCGTGTCGCGCAGGTGTTCGTCGGTCTTGACGCGCTCGGTGGTCTGCTCGCCACCGCGCTGGGGCAGATCGCCGTCCAGGATCACCACGTCGACCGGCTGCCCGTACAAGAGGCCGTAAGCCTGCGCGCCGCTCTCGGCCACGAGCACTGAAAAGCCCTCGCCGCTCAACAATTTGGCCAGTGTGCGGCGCCTGCCCGCGTCGCTGTCGACCACCAGCACGCAGGCGTTCTCGGGGCGCGCCAGGCCCACTCCGTGTCCACCGAGAGGCTTGTGCGCGGTGCCGAGCCTCTCGCTACCGGTCGCCATGAGTAACTTCAGCGCGGCGCGGAACTTGCTGTCAAGACCTGACTCATGGCGGTCAAATCCGCCACGGCTGTGGTTGATACGACCATTCGCTGCTCAAGCTGGTACGCGAGCATCCGACTGGAGGATCGGGCTGGAGTGGGCGGCCGCCAACGGCTGCGGCGTTGCAGGGCTACCACTCCACCTCACCGGTAGGTTCGATGGCTGCACGCATCCTGATCGTAGATGACGAACCCGAGCTGTTGACCGTGTTCTCTCGCATGCTGACCAGCGAAACGCACGACGTGGAGACGGCGGTGTCGGCCGAGTCGGCACTGGACCTGCTCGATCGCAGCTCATTTGATCTGGTACTGACTGATCTATCCATGCCGCGGATGGATGGCTTCGAGCTACTGACGCGGATGCGGCAGCGCGGAGATGCGACCCCAACCTTGGTCGTCTCCGGTGCGGGTACGGTCGAGCACGCGGTGCGCGCGATCAAGCTCGGTGCGTTGGATTTCCTGGAGAAGCCGATCCACCGCGAGCGTCTAGTCCTCACCGTGCAGAACGCGCTGCGCTACGCCCAGCTCCAGGAGGTCCACGGCCGGCTGCAGGCCGAGATGGGTGAAAACTCACTAATCGGCCGGGGACCGGCGATGCAGCGTTTGCAGGCTCTCATCAGCCGCGTGGCGCCCTCGGACGGTCGTGTCTTGATCATGGGTGAGAATGGCACCGGCAAGGAACTGGTGGCCGCCCAGATTCACGCGATGTCCGCGCGCCACGCCGGCCCCTTCGTCAAGCTCAACTGCGGAGCGGTCCCGCGCGACTTGGTGGAGAGCGAGCTCTTTGGCCACGAGAAGGGCGCGTTCACCGGCGCAGTGGTCGCGCGTAAGGGCCGATTCGAACTAGCCGACGGGGGCAGCCTGCTGCTCGACGAGATCGGTGACATGCCCATGCCGATGCAAGTGAAGCTGCTCCGCGTGCTCCAGGAGGGACAGTTCGAACGCGTGGGCGGTGGCCGAACGTTGAAGGTCGATGTTCGAGTCCTGGCCGCCACCAACCGTGACCTCGGTGCGATGGTGCACGAAGGCAGCTTCCGCGAAGACTTGTACTATCGGCTGAATGTGGTCACCCTACAGGTTCCCCCATTGCGCGACCGCAAGGAGGACATCGCATCACTGATTGGTCACTTCACGGGGCCGGGTCGCAAAGGTCACGGGCTGCAAGTCACGGCAGAAGCAGTCGAAGCGCTCAAGGAATACGACTTTCCCGGCAACGTTCGTGAGCTCGAGAACTTGATCGAGCGCTTCGCAATCTTGTTCCCAAACGAAGCGATCTCGTCACAAACTGTGCGGGAAATGCTGGCGGCGACGCCGATATCTCAGAAGGTTCCACGCGGTCCGATCTATCAGCGCGGCAGGGCGCTGCGGGAATTGCTGCACGAGCTGGAGCGTCAGATCATGGTCGAGGCCATCGCAGCGCACGGCAACAGCAAGAGCGCAGCAGCAGCTGCGCTGAGCACTGAACGATCGCACTTCTATAAGAAATGTCGCCAGTACGGGATCGGCGACCTCGATAACTAGCGGGGGTGTAGGTGACAGAAACTGCCGCCATAGAAAGAGAGGCCCCAGCGCGAGTCCTGGTCGCGGACGACGACGAGTCCGTGCGGCTGTTGATGGGTCGGATCCTGAGCACCAACGGGCACGAAGTGGTGCTGGCCCACGATGGTGAGGAGGCGCTGCAGCTGTACTCGCAGTCGACCATCGATCTGATCGTCAGCGACATCTCGATGCCGCGCATGGACGGGTTGACCCTGCTGCGACGCGTGCGCGAAGACAACGAGGACATCCCGTTCATCTTGCTGGCCGGCGCGCCGTCCGCGGACACGGCGATCGACGCGCTGCGCTTCCATGCCACCGAGTACCTGCCGAAGCCGATCCGGCCGGAACAGCTGCTGCAATCCGTGCTCCACGCCCTCGGCCTGAACCGACTGGCGAAGATGCGCCGCGAGGCCCTGTCGCTGTACCGCAAACACAGCTCCGCCCACGGCGAGGCGACGCGGCGCAGCGCCACGTTCAGCCGCGCGCTCGACGCCCTCTACATGGTCTATCAGCCGATCACGAGCTGGTCCAAGCGCAAGGTGTTCGGCTACGAAGCGCTCGTCCGCTCGTCCGAGACCGAGCTGCCGCATCCTGGAGCGTTGTTCGATGCCGCCGAGGAGTTGGATCGACTGTTCGATCTCGGGCGTCAGATCCGCGCCAAGTGCGTCGAACCGCTGGCCCGCGCGGAGTCTGACACGAGTCTGTTTGTCAACTTGCACACCGAAGATCTGTTGGATGAGACGCTCTTCGATTCGGAGCGCATGCTGGCGCGTAACGCGCACCGCGTGATCCTCGAGATTACCGAGCGAGCAAAGCTCGAGAAGATCGGCAACGTGCAGAATCGCATCGCGCGCTTGCGCGAGCTGGGGTTCCGGATCGCGATCGACGACATCGGCGCCGGCTACTCGGGGCTCAACAGCTTCGCGATGATCCAGCCCGACATCGTCAAGCTGGACATCACGCTGGTGCGCGGCGTCGAAGCGGACGCGGTGAAGCGCAAGTTGGTGCGAGTCCTGACCGACTTGTGTCACGACCTGAACATCGTGGTGGTCGCCGAAGGCGTGGAGACCGTGGCCGAGCGCGACACGCTCGTGGACCTCGGCTGCGATCTGTTCCAGGGCTATCTGTTCGCACGGCCCGGCGCACCGTTCCCGGAGCCGAAGTTCTGATGTCGGAGTCAGACGGCAGCCAACAGCGCCGCGGGCAACGCGTGGAGCTCAAGGTCGAGATCGGTATCGACGATCACACGAACTTCTACGTGGGCTTCTCCGAGAACGTGTCGGCGGGTGGCTTGTTCATCGCGACCTACCGGCTGTTGCCGATCGAGACCGAGGTCGCGCTGACCTTCGTGCTGCCAGGCGAGCTGCCGATCTTCGTCCACGGCATCGTGCGCTGGCTGCGCGAGCCAGCAGATCGAGCGCAGAGCGAGTTCCCGCCCGGCATGGGCGTCGAGTTCAGCGGCCTGGGCGAGGACGAAGCCATCCGCATCAAAGCCTACATCGAGATCCGCGCCCCGATGTTCTTCCCGGACTGAGCGCTAGCGGACTCGCTTGGCCAGTACGCTCGACGGCGAGATGCGCGCCACGTCGAACCCCTGGGGCACGCCGCGGAGCTTGACCTCGACGGGCGCAAACGGCGCGTTCGTGGGCAGCGTGCTCAGGTCCACATAGGGGACGATCTCGTCCTGCTCGACCTCGGCCAGTTGGCGCACCGGACCGTTGAGGGTGAGGCTGACGAGGTTTGGTCGCAACGAAGCCTCGGCTGCGCCCAACACCGCCAGCTCGAGGTGGCGCAACACACGCTCGCCGTGCTCGGCGATGACCTCGATCTGCACCTCCACGTTCGGGTCGTCCTTGTACTTCACGTGGCTCATGGCCAGAGGCTGCAGCTGTACGCGGCGCTCGTGGATCCCCTTGCCCAGGCCTTCGACGGGGATCTCGTCGGTGAACACCTCGGCCACCGCGTCGACCTCCTGCTTGGGCCCCACGATGGTCACGCTGGTGGGCGTGACTGCCACCGGCTTCTTGACCGTGTGCCCCTCCTCGGGAACCCCGCGCAACCGAGCCCGCACCGGCAGGTTGCGCTGCGCGCGCGCGGCCCAGACCAGGTCGAGCGACGGTGGGTCCACGCTGACCACGTGCACCGGGCCCGAGACGTCTATCGAGTTCTGATCGAAGTAGAAGTGGCGCCGGCTGGGGTCGCGCAGATCCATCTGGATCGGCGCGAAGTCGTCGCGCTGCAGCGCGGCGATGCGCGAGCGCGAGCCGCGCAGCGTGACGCGTACTTGCGTCGGGAGATCGCTGACCAGCATCTGGTTGGCGGTGGGTGGCGGCAAGAGCGCGACCACGTCCAGGTAGATCGAGCGCTGCGCGTCCTGATCGCTGTGCACCAGCGAGAACAGCGCGACCGACAGCAAGATCGACAGCAGCTTGAGCGGGTAGTTGTCCAGCAGCAAGCGCGCGAGCCAAGGCCGCTCCAGTTGTTGCGGAGCGTCTCGCATCACATCTCCGTGTTCGGCTTGGTCTTGGGCGCATCACCGGGCAGCGCTGCGCCTGCCGTGATCCGCGATTGACGATCGCGACCCTCGCGCCGTTCGGCTTCCTTGGCGCCGGTCTTGCGCCGCTGACGCTTCTGGAACAAGCCGAGCAGCACCTTCCGCAGCAGCGCCGCGTCCAGGTTGCGCACGATGTTGCCGTTGAAGCACAGGCTGACTTCGCCGCGCTCCTCCGAGACCACGATCACCACCGCGTCGGTCTCCTCCGAGATGCCGATGGCCGCGCGGTGGCGGGTGCCCAGGTTGCGATCGAGCTTGGTCGACGCGGTCAGCGGCAAGAACGCACCCGCCTGCCACATGCGGCCCTCGCGGATGATCACCGCACCGTCGTGCATGGGGTTCTCATGGCTCGGGATGAAGATGCTGTACAGGAGCTCCTTGGACACGGCCGCGTCGAGCGCGGTGCCGGACTCGATGAACTCGTCGAGCGCGCTCTCGCGCTCGAACACGATCAGTGCGCCGATCTTCTTGTGTGCCAGCGACGTGGCGGCCTTGACCGCGTCGTCGATCACCTGGTGCTCGAGCTGGACGCCGCCGGACGCGAAGAACGGACCGCGGCCGAAGCGCATCAGCGCGCGCCGGATGTCTTGCTGGAAGATCACCACGATGATCAACACCAGCGACGTCAGCAGCGTGTCGAGCATGGTGTACAGGGTCACCAGGCCCAGGCGCTTGGCCGATTGATAGACGACGAACACCAGCACGATGCCGATGCCCATCTGCATCGCACGCGTGCCCTTGAGCAGGAGCAGGCCGAAGTACAGGATGCACGCGACCAGCGCGATGTCCGCGACGTCCCACAGGATCAGCTGCAGGTCGCGCGCGAAGAAGTGCGCGAGGCGCGTCTCGACCTCGCTCAACATGCGAAGCCTCCCGCGCCTCCGGAGCCCGCACGCAATGCCTCGGCCAGGATCACGGCCTGACGCATCTGCTTCACGTCGTGCACGCGCACCGCGTTCACGCCCGCCAGCACGCAGGCAGTCACCGCGGCCGCGGTTCCACCCAGCCGCTGGTTCGGCGGGGATTCCTCCGCGCCTGCCGCCCGCTCCAGGGCCGCGATGAACGACTTGCGCGAGGGTCCGACCAGCACGCGGTAACCGAGGCTGCGCACGCGCGGCATCGCCGCGAGCATGACAAGTGAATCGCTGGGGCTCTTCGCGAAGCCGATGCCGGGGTCCACCCAGATCTTCTTGAACGCCACGCCGGCGCAGGCCGCGCGCACAGCCGCCGCGGAGAGCTCCGCGGTGACCTCGTCGACCACGTTCGTGTAGCTCGACTGCGAGCCGTCGCCGCGGTTGTGCATCAACACCAGCTCGGCCGACGCCGACGCGACCGCCTCGAGCAGCGGCTCCGAGGCTCCGTTCGAGACATCGTTGATGATCGAGGCGCCCGCCGCGAGACCCGCGCGCGCGACTTCGGGGCGGGTGGTGTCGACCGAAACCCGGGCGCCGAGGCGGACCAGCGCCCGCACCACCGGCACGACTCGCTCCAGCTCCTCATCCACGGTTACGACCGGCGCGCCCGCCCCGTACGTCTTGCCGGGCGGGCGCGAGGACGCGCCTCCCACGTCGATGACATCCGCCCCCTCGGCCAACAGCCGCTTGGCCTTGTCCAGTGCGGCGTCGAGCGTGATCGCCTCGCCCCCGTCACTAAAGGAATCGGGGGTTACGTTGAGCACCGCCCAGATCTGACATCGCTGGTGTTGCCCTGAACTGGGCCCTGATCCGGGCATCCCCTGTCCCCTCGCCACCGAAGGGTCGCATGCGGCGCCAGCTTGCGACCCTTTGCGTGTGACTAGCTTCCCGATGGCACCTCGCGCGGACGCGGCGTGAAGATGGAGCTCTTGCGCTTGTCCTTGCTCTTGCGGCTCTTCTCCGCATAGCGCGGGATCTCGATGCGCTTACGCTCGGGCAACGGCTGCCCCTCCATGACTGCGCGGATCTCTTCCGCGTCGAGCGTCTCGCGCTCGAGCAGCGCCTTCGCCATGGCCTCGAGCTTGTCCATGTTGGCTTTGACCAAGCCCTTCACGCGCTCGTACTGGTCGGTGACGATGCGGTGCACTTCCTCGTCGATCGAGCGCGCGGTGTTCTCCGAGTACTCGCCGCGGCGCGGGCCGGGCATGAACGGCAGGAACGATTCCTCCCGCTCCAGGTAGGCCAGCGGGCCGAGCCTCTCGCTCATGCCCCACTCGGTCACCATCGAGCGCGCCAGGTGTGTGGCCTGGCGGAAGTCGTCGGCGGCCCCGGTCGTGACCTCGCCCAGCGCAGCCTCTTCCGCGATGCGGCCGGCCAGCGCCATGCCGATGCGATCGAGCGCCCACTCCTTCGAGTAGCCGAGCCGATCTTCCTTCGGCAGCGACATGGTCACGCCGAGCGCAGGACCGCGCGGGATGATCGAGACCTTGTGCACGGGATCGTGGTTGGGCAGCAGGTGACCGACAACCGTGTGACCCGCTTCGTGCCACGCGGTGCGGTTCTTCTCCTGCTCGTTGATCACCATCGAGCGGCGCTCGGTGCCCATCAGCACCTTGTCCTTCGCCATCTCGAAGTCGGTCATCGAGACTTCGTCCTTGTCCAGCCGCGCGGCGAGCAGCGCGGCCTCGTTGACCAGGTTCTCGAGATCGGCGCCCGAGAAGCCCGGCGTGCCGCGCGAGATGATTTCGAGGTCGACGTCACCGTTGAGCGGCACCTTCTTGGTGTGCACCGCGAGGATGCCGAGGCGACCGTTCATGTCGGGGCGCGGCACGTTGATACGGCGGTCGAAGCGACCGGGGCGCAGGATCGCGGGATCGAGCACGTCGGGACGGTTGGTCGCGGCGATGATGATCACGCCTTCGTTCGACTCGAAGCCGTCCATCTCGACCAGCAACTGATTCAGCGTCTGCTCGCGCTCGTCGTGACCGCCGCCGAGGCCCGCGCCGCGATGGCGGCCGACCGCGTCGATCTCGTCGATGAAGATGATGCAGGGCGCGTTCTTCTTGCCCTGCTCGAACAAGTCCCGCACGCGCGAGGCACCGACGCCCACGAACATCTCGACGAAGTCCGAACCGGAGATGCTGAAGAACGGCACGCCCGCTTCGCCCGCGATGGCGCGCGCCAGCAGGGTCTTGCCGGTACCTGGCGAGCCCATCAGCAGCACGCCCTTCGGGATGCGGCCGCCGAGGCGCTGAAACTTCTTCGGGTCCTTCAGGAAGGCGATGATCTCTTCACAGTCGTCCTTGGCCTCGTCGATGCCGGCCACGTCGTCGAACGTGACCTTGTTGGACGAGTCGCTCAGCAGGCGTGCGCGCGCCTTGCCGAAGCTCATGGCCTTGCCGCCGGAAGCCTGCAGCTGGCGCATGAAGAAGAAAAACACGACCAACAGGAAGATCATGGGGATCCACGTGACGAGGATGCTTCCCCAGAGGCCGTTCTGATCGTCGGCCACGTACTCGACCCGCACGTTGTGGTCGATCAGTTCCTTGTTGACCTCTTCGCCGAGGATGCCCATCGACACGCGCTCTTCGCGCGGGCCCTTGGCATGCATGTAGCGATACTCGGCGGTGTGCTCTCGCGTCTTGATGCGTACGCGCTCCACCTGGTTCGCGCGCACGTCAGTCATGAATTCACTGAACGCGACTGTCCGAGGTTGTTCTGACTCTGTCACCAGGTTGTAGATGGCGACAAACATCAAGATGAGCATGACCCAAAGCACGAGGGTCTTATGGCTTTGCTTCACGTTATCCTCGGGTGTGTCCTAGCGGGTGTCGTAGACTCAGCCGCCCAGCAAGCATAGCGGTTCGGCCGCCGCAAGGAAAACTGCCTCTGCTTCGAATACCTTCGCACCCAGGCGCCGTACGTCAAGGCTTGGTTTTTGCCTCGGGGTCGGGTGCGGCGAGGACGAGCAGGTCCCCCGGCGGGTCGACCCGAGCTTGGAACCCATTGGGCAGCCAGACATGGCCACGGCGCGCACGCAGGGCATGGTCGAGCTCGGCCACGTGCGACCGCGACACGGGCACCACACCCTGGCGCGTGAGCCAGGCACTGAGCGCCGCATGTCGGACTAAAAGAGGCCGTTCGGCCAGCACTGAAATTCGTACGCTCCGTGCATCCGCGCTTGCGTCTGCGAGCGCGACCAGTGCACTCGTTTCGAGTGGGACACGGTAATCGCGCGCCTCATCCGCGAGCGCGGCCAAGTGCTCGGTAAGGCGTGGATTCTCGGCCAGCAGCGCGGGCATGACATGTGCGCGGATACGCACGCGTTCGAAGCGCAGATCGAGATTGCTCGGGTCCTCGGCGAGCTCGCTGAACTGGGCGCGCGCGAGCGCGTGCACCTCGGCCCGGTCGCTGTCGATCAGCGGCCGGATCACGCCGTCGGCACGGCAGGGATCGATGGCTCCGAGACCCGCGAGGCCTGCGCCGCGGAGCAAGCGCGCGAGCACGGTCTCGGCCTGGTCGTCGCGCGTGTGCCCTACGGCGACACGCGCCGCGCCGCGCTCGCTCGCGAGGCGCAGCAAGGCCGCGTAGCGCGCGTCTCGGGCGGCCGCCTGGAGCGAAGCCCCCTCGCCCACCTGGACGCGAAGCCCGTGGAACAGGACCCCCACAGCCGCGGCCTGGCGCCCGGCGCACTCGACGTCCTGAGCCGCGTCCGGACGCAGGCCGTGGTCCACCGACGCGGCCTCGAGGCCGAAGCCCAGCTCGGGGCCGAGCTGCGCCAACGCGTACAGCAGCGCAGCGGAGTCCGGGCCACCGGAGCACGCGCAGAGCACACGCGCGCCACGCGGGATCAAGCCGCGCTCCAGGATCGTCCGGCGCACGCGCGCGAGCGTCACCGCTCACGCCTCGCAGAGGGTTCTAGAACCTACCCGACACGAGCGAGACGCTGGCTCCCGAGACATGCGACTTCCCTGTCTGGTTGTTCTGCCCGAGCCCCTCGAGCCCGATCCCGGGCACGGCGAGCTTGACGTCTGCGCCATCGAAACGCAGTGCACCGGTGCCGAGCGATGCTGCCTGCTCGACCTCGTCGTCCGGGTCGTACGCGGTGGCAGCGACTGCGAGCACCAGCGTCGGGATGACGAGGGTCAAGCCCGCGATCATCATCGCCACCGCGGGTTTTTCGTGGTTCGGGTCGTCGAGCAGGAAATAGCCCGCGACCGCACCGCCGCCCGCGCCGACGATCGGGAACACGATGTAAGCCCAGGTGGCGTTGACGCCGGCGATGGCCGGGATGGCGACGCCGAGCTCGGCGCCGAGCAAACCGAGACCGATCGTGCCCTTCGGGGTCGCGTCGATGGTCTTCGGCTCCTCCTTGTCGTCCGCAGCGAACGAGCGCGACGGGATGGAGGCACTCGCTACACCCAAGACGACCGCGATGGTTACGCCCAGCCGACCTAGCTGCATGACCGAATCCCTTTCTAACGCAAAGCGATGCAACGCTAACCCGACGTCCCGCACCAGGGCAAGACTCTCGCGATTCCGATTAATCACGAATCGGGGGAAGGCTCTTCAGCTTGTCAGTGGAGGTGCGAGCAGGCGCATCTCGACGCGATCGCCACCGTTCCAGTCGTCGATACGCAAATGCCCCAACAGCTGCACCGTCTGGCCAGGCTCGACGCGCGTTTCGGGCATGTCGTACCCGAACGCCCCCAGGGATCGGCCCCCCAGGCGCAGCTGAAGCTTGAGGTGCGCACCACGTACGCTGCCGCACTCGACCACCTTGGCCTCCGGGACCAGGAACACGGGCTCGGCGTTGGCCTGTCCGACCGGCTCGAGCCGCAGCAGGTCGACCGGCGCGGGCAGCTCGAAGACCGACGGCTCGAGCGCGACGTCGGCCAGCGGCACCCCGCCCTGGCCGTCCTGTTGGCCCAGCTCGCGCGTGGCGTCCGCGAAGGCGGCGCGAAACTGCTCGAGCTTGTCGGCGCGCAACGTCATCCCGGCAGCGGCGTGGTGGCCGCCGAAGCGCGTGAGCAACGGTGCGCAGCGCGCGATCGCGTCGTAGAGCGGGAAACCATCGGGGGCCCGCGCGCTGCCATGTGCGTGCTCGCCCTCGATCGCGATCACGATCGCGGGCACCGCGAAGCGATCGACCACGCGCGCCGCGCTGATGCCGACCACGCCGCGATGAAAATCCTCGGCAGCGGCGATCACGCCGCAGCTGGGCGCGGCGCCGTAGCACTCGATCACCTGCGCGAACGTGGCCTCGGTCACGCGCCGTTCGGTGGCCTTGCGCTCGTCGTTCTGCTGCTCGATCTGAGCGGCCAATTGCCGCGCTTGCGTCAGAGCGGTGGCACGCAGGAGCGCGAGCGTCAGCGCAGGATCGCCCATGCGTCCGGCGGCGTTCAGCCGCGGGGTCATGCGAAACGCCACGTCCACCGCCGAGATCGCCCAGTTCTTGGGCCGGGCGCGCAGGCGCGAGAGCTCACGCAGCGCCACGATGCCCGGGCGGCACTGGTCCGAGCCGAGCCGCATCAAGCCGGCGCGCACGAGGCGCCGGTTGTCGCCGTCCAGCGGTGCCACGTCGGCGATCGTGCCGAGCGCCACGAGGTCCAGCCAGTCGCGCAGATCGAGCTTCACGCCGAGCGCAGCACGCACTGCCGCGCCGAGCACCAGCACCAGCCCCGCGCTAGCCAGACCCTTGTATTCGTAGCCGCACTCGGGCCGGTGCGGATTCAGGAACGCGAACGCGGGCAGCGGCTGCGCCGGCACCAGGTGGTGGTCGACGACGATCACGTCGATGCCGAGGCTCGTCGCGCGCGCGATGCGCTCGTGATCGCTCGAGCCGCAATCGCAAGTCACCAGGACCTGGGGCGAGCTCTCGAGCAGGCGATCGAGCGCGATGTCGGACAGGCCGTAGCCGCCGTCGAAGCGATTGCCCACGCGCACGTGTACCTGGCCCCCGAGCTGCTCGAGGATGCCGGCCAAGATCGCCGCGCTGGTCGTGCCGTCGACGTCGTAGTCGCCGAACACGGCGATCCGCTCGCGGCGGCGGATCGCGCTCGCCAGGCGATCGGCCGCGAGCGATCGATCTCGCATCGCGTCCGGCGCGCTCAGGCCCGCCAGCTGCGGCAGCAAGAACTCACGCGCCTGGGCCGTGTCGTTCAAGCCGCGATGTAAGAGCACCTGCGCCAATGCGGGAGAGAGCTCGAGCGCACGGCCGAGCTCGCGCGCTGCCATCGGATCGCACGGTCGCACTTGGTAGCTGCACGCAGAGCTCCGCTGCATGCGAGCCGGGGTAGCACGGCTTCAGACCTTGCGGAAGAAGCGACGGTCCATCCACTCGGTCAAGGGCGCGGCGATGTAGATCGACGAGTAGCTGCCGATCACGAAGCCGACGGTCAACGCGAACGTGATGTCGCGGATCAGCGGCGTGCCCCAGATGAAGAAGCCGGAGATGGAAACCAGCGCAACGCCCGAGGTAATCACGGTTCTGCCGAGCGTCTGCGAGGTGCTGATGTTGATCAGCTGGGCCAGCGAAGCGTCGCGCATGCGCTGCATGTTCTCGCGGATACGGTCGTAGACGACGATCGTGTCGTTGATCGAAAAACCGACGACCGTGAGCACGGCGGCGATCGTCCCGAGGGTGATCTCCTTCTGCAGGACCACGTAGACGCCGAGCGTGACCAGCGCGTCGTGAGCCAAGGCGAGCACGCCGCCGGGGGCAAAGCGCAGATCGAAGCGGAACGCGACGTAGACCATGATGAACGCGATCACGTACAGGATCGAGTTCATGGCCGCGTCGCGCAGCTGCTGGCCGGCCTTGGGACCGACCCACTCCACGCGCAGCGGTGTCTCGGGCGCTTTTTCGCCCAGTTTCTCGCGCAGCCCCGAGACCAGCTTGTCGCCGATGCCGACCAGGTGCGCCTCGAAGCGCGGATCCTCGGCGCCACCGAAGGCGGCCACGTCGCGCACCTTGAGCCCGGACGAGACGAGAGCTTCCTTGATCTCTTCGGGTGTGACTTGCTTGGCGGCTTGCAGGCTCAGCTTGTCGCCGCCCGGCGAGACCGAGAGATCGAGCAGGTTGCCTTCACCGAGCTTGCTGGTCAGCGAAGCGCGCGCGCGCTCGATCTGCGCTGCAGGCAGCGACGAGATCTGCTCGAGCCGCAGGATGAAGCGGTTGCTCTTGCCTTCGACCGCGATCACGTCGGGATGGCCGAAGCCGAGCTCGCGAACCGCGTCGCGCAGCTCCTGCGGGCTGACCGCCGAGTGAAACGCCAACTCGACCTCGGTGCCGCCCTTGAAGTCGATGCCGAAGCGAGGGCCGGGCCAGATCAGCGAGACCGCGCTCAGCAACGTCAGTGCGAGCGAGGTGAAGATGAAAGGCCAACGGTACTTGAAGAAGTCGTACGTGACGCCGGGCTTGAAGAACTCCATCGCTCACCCCACCCGCAAGCGCTGCACGCGCAACCCGCGAACCAGCCAATCGAAGGCGATGCGCGAACAAAACACGCCCGTGAACAGCGAGGTGCAGATGCCGAAGATTGTCGTCACAGCGAAGCCCTTGATCGGTCCCGTGCCGTACTGGAACAGCACGATGGCCGCGATGAGCGTGGTGATCTGAGAGTCGAAGATCGAGGAGAACGCGCGCGAGAAGCCCTGTTCGACTGCCACACGCGGCGACTTGCCGTTGCGCAGCTCCTCGCGGATACGCTCGTTGATCAGAACGTTGGCGTCGACTGCGACACCCATGTTGAGCGCCATGGCCACGAGGCCAGGTAGAGTGATCGATGCCTCGAAGAAGGCCTGTGCTGCCAGCAGGAACAGCAAGTGCAGGATCACCATGATGTCGGCGATCACGCCGCCGACCTCGTAGTAGATGCCGATGAACAGCAGCACGACCACGAAGCTGATCAGCGCGCCCTTCACGCCCTGCTCGACGCCGTCACGGCCGAGCGAGGGTCCGATCATCTGTTCGTTCGAGGCGCGGATGGGCACCGGAAGTGCACCAGCCTTGAGCACCAGCACGAGGTCCTTCGCCTCGTTCAGGATCTCGTTGTACGGCCGGAAGCCGCCCATCGTGATCGAGCAGTGGCCGCCGCCGATCTCGGTCTGGATTACTGGCGCCGAAGCCACCACGTCGTCGAGCACGATCGCCATGCGGCGCTTGACGTTGCGGCCCGTCAGCTCGCGGAACTGCTCCGCGCCCTGACTGTTGAACGTGATCGCCACGTAGGGCTTGCCGCCCTGCTGCGGGTCGTTGGCCACGTAGGCGTCCTCGATCGCCTGGCCGGTGACCTCCGCGCGCGCGAACAGGTTGTACGTGCGGTAGTTCTTCTCGCCGATCTTCTTGGTCTGGCCTTCGACGTACTCGGCTTCGCCGATCAAGAACTCGTGGTCCTCGGGCAGCTTGCCCGCCGCCTTGAGCGACTCGATGTAGTCGGTCAGGTGCTTGCGCGCGTCCTTGCCGTCGGCGACCAGGTAGCTGGAGGGCACTTGCGGCTTGCTGGTGCCGGCCGAGACGTACTCGGTCTGGCGCTTGATGCCCGCCGGCAGCTCGGTCAGGCCGTCGACGAAGTTGCTCTCGTCATCCACGATCTGGAACTCGAGACGCGCGGTCTTGCTGATGATGTCGCGGATGCGGTCGAAGGCCGCCTGATCCGCGCCGGGCACCTCGACGATGATGTCGGTGCTCTGCGCGGTCACGGAGGCTTCGCGCATACCCATGCCGTCGACGCGATTCTGGATCGTCTCGCGAGCTTGCTGCACCGCGGTTTCGCGGATCTGCTCCAGGTAGTCCTTCTTGACCTCGAGCACGACCTCGCCGTCGGTCCGCTGGACCTCGCGCAGATCGCCGTAGCGCTCGATCAAGTCGCGATCGAGCTTGGCGGAGTCCGCTGCAGCACTGAAGGTGAGCCGCAGCCGGCGTTCGCCCTCGGGCTTGATCTTGACCTTGTTCCTGACCTGCGCGAGCTGCTCGCGGGTCGGGCTCGAGCCCTTGGCCACCACGCCGAGGCGCTCACCGAGCTCACGCGAGAGGTTGTCCGCGTGCACGTTGCGGCGATCGCGAACGGCCTCGTCGACCTCGACGTCGTACGTCAGCCGCAAGCCGCCGCGGATATCGAGACCCGGGCTCAAGCGCTGATGCACGAACTTGCTCAGGCCGGCGGGCGCGGGCACCCAGGCGTCCAGGCTCGGCCACAACACCAGCCAGCCCGTCGCCGCGACCACCATCATCACCACAAAGCGTAAATACCAACTCTTATCCATGGCCGTGCTTCGCCCGCTCCACTCGCGAGTGGGACAGACTAGGGCTTCTCCTTGGCGTCCGCGGAGACCTTGCTCGAGACATGCGAGCGCAGAATGTTGATCTTGACCTTCTCGGCGATCAACAGCGTCGCCTCTTGATCCGTCAACTCGACGATCTCACCGCGGATGCCGCCCGACGTGCGCACGATGTCGCCCTTCTTCAGCGACTTGAGCAGGTTGTCCATCTCGCGCTGGCGCTTTTGCTGCGGGCGGATCAGCAGGAAGTAGAACACGCCGAACATCAGGACGATGACCAGCAGCTGCTGCGTCCCGGGGCCGAACATCCCCCCGGATCCGGACGGCGGTGCGCCCGAATCGGGTCCAGACGGCGCGGGTTGGGCCGTACCGGATGAGGTGGCTTCGGGTTGCATCAGAAACTCGGTCAGCAATACCGACACGTCGATCCTCGAGATCTGCGGCCGCCTATACCATGGAAACCCGAAGGTTTCCGCGGCGAAGCCGCGCGGCGTTCTATCCCAGCGGGGCTATGGCGTCAACTGCAGGGCCCCGAATCGAAACATCCGGAAGGCTCGCGCCTCAGGGCGCGACCCTTCCGATAATTATCGGTCGCCGGCGCTCCGCGGCGGCTCCCGGCCGCCATCAACGGCAGTTCGTAGCGCATCGCGCTCTTTGCGCCGGGCGGATGACCGGGCATGCTGTACGCCATGGTCGATAAGGTCGAGAAAATCTGGCTCGATGGCACCTTCGTGCCTTGGGACGAAGCCAAGGTGCACGTGCTCACGCACACGCTGCACTACGGGCTCGGGGTGTTCGAAGGCATCCGCTGTTACCGAAGGACCGACGGCAAGAGTGCCGTGTTCCGGCTGCGCGAGCACATCGATCGCTTGTTCGAGTCCGCCCACATCAGCGACATGGTGATCCGCCACAGCCGCGAAGAGGTGAGCGAGGCCTGTCTCGAGTTGGTCCGAGTCAATCGGCTGGACGAATGCTACCTGCGCCCGCTCGCCTTCCTCGGCGAGGGCGCGATGGGCCTGTACGGCCGCGACAATCCCGTGCGCGTGACCATCGCCGCCTGGCGCTGGGGCGCATACCTGGGCGAAGAGGGGCTCGAGAACGGCATCCGCGCCAAAGTGAGCAGCTACACGCGCTCGAGCATCAACTCGGCCATGACCAAGGCCAAGATCGTGGGCAACTACGTCAACTCGATCCTGGCCAAGCGCGAGGTCGTCGCGGCGGGGTACCAGGAGGCGATCATGCTCGACGCCCAGGGCTACGTGTCGGAGGCCTCGGGCGAGAACATCTTCGTGGTGAAAAACGGCCGGGTCAGTACGCCGCTGGTAGGCGGGTCGATCCTGTCCGGGATCACGCGCGGCACCATCATCACGCTCGCGCGCGAGCTCGGGATCGAGATCGAGGAGCGCCCGATCTCCCGCGACGAGCTGTACATCGCCGACGAGGTGTTCTTCACCGGTACGGCGGCGGAGGTCACCCCGGTGCGCGAGATCGACGAGCGCAAGGTCGGCGCGGGTAGCCGCGGGCCGATCACCAAGCGCATTCAGGATCGCTTCTTCCAGCTGGTGCGCGGGCCCGAGACCTGGCACCCGGAGTGGCTGGCGTTCGTCAAGTAGCCGACTTGAGGATGGCTTCGCGCGAGTACAGGAAGCGCTGGCAGCGCGGGCACTGCGAGAACTCCTCCGCGCGCTGCACGGCGATCACCTGCTGCGGTGCGAGCACCACGAAGCAGCCGCTGCAGGTGCCGTTCTGGATCGCCGCCACCCCCAGGCCCTGGCGCTTGCTGCGGATCATGTCGTAGCGGCGCATCACGTCAGCCGGCACCTTGGGCACCAGCTCGGAGCGGCCTTGCAGGACGCGATCCCGGACCTCGGTCAGCTCGGCCAGCCGGGCATCCGCCTTGCGCTGCTCCTCGGCGGCGAAGCCCTCGAGCTCGGAGAACTCACGCGCGTGCTTCTCGACCGAGCCGCGGCGCTTGCCGATCGCTTCCTTCAGCGTCTCGCGCTCCTGCTCGCGGTCCTTCATCAGCCGCCGGATCGTCTCGAGCTCGCGCTCGACTGCGTCGGTCTCGCGCAGGTTGCGGGCGCGGGCGCCCTTGGCCTTGGAGCGCGCCAGCGCCTGGCTCTGGTTGGTGAGCTCCTCTTCCTGCGCAGACAGCAGGCGATCGGCGTCCGCCAGCTCCCCTCGCTCCGCCGCCAGCAGATCACCGAGCTTCTTCACGTCCGCGGTCAGCGCTTCGATGCGCTGCGGAATGTCGCGTAACTCGGTCTCTGCTCTCAGGGCTTCCGCATCAATGTCAGCGATCTTGGCGAGAGCTGCGAGCTGTTCGATCACGGCGCTTGCCTAGCTCCGAATCGCTCGGAGCGCAAGGGTATCCAGTGAGCGAGATGGAGACGAGGTGGGCCCACCTGGGCTCGAACCAGGAACAACCCCGTTATGAGCGGGGGACTCTAACCACTTGAGCTATAGGCCCCGGGAAGACCGGTCGCCGCCGCGCAGCGCCGGCGACCAAATCATCTACGACTTCCCGGGCGCGGTGCTGGCGCCCGGGATTCTCTCGACAGCGAGAGCGTCACTCCACGAAGGATCTCAGCTGCTTGCTGCGGCTGGGATGACGCAGCTTCCGCAGCGCCTTCGCCTCGATCTGTCGGATGCGCTCGCGCGTAACTTCGAAGTCTTGGCCGACTTCTTCCAGCGTGTGGTCGCTCTTTTCGCCGATGCCGAAACGCATCCGCAACACCTTCTCTTCGCGAGGCGTGAGCGTCTTGAGCACCCGGCGGGTCTGGTCTTCGAGGTTGTTGTTGATCACGGTCTCGACGGGCGAGACGATCGACTTGTCCTCGATGAAGTCGCCAAGATGGCTGTCCTCCTCCTCGCCGATCGGGGTCTCGAGCGAGATAGGCTCCTTGGCGATACGCAGCACCTTGCGAACCTTGTCGAGCGGCATCTCCATCTTGGCCGCGATCTCTTCGGGGTTCGGCTCGCGCCCGAGCTCCTGCACCAGGTAGCGCGAGGTGCGGATCAGCTTGTTGATCGTCTCGATCATGTGGACCGGGATGCGGATGGTCCGCGCCTGGTCGGCGATCGCGCGGGTGATCGCCTGGCGGATCCACCACGTCGCGTAGGTCGAGAACTTGTAGCCGCGGCGGTACTCGAACTTGTCGACCGCCTTCATCAGGCCGATGTTGCCTTCCTGAATCAGGTCGAGGAACTGCAGCCCGCGGTTCGTGTACTTCTTGGCGATCGAGACCACCAGGCGGAGGTTGGCTTCGACCAGCTCCTTCTTCGCCTGTTCCGCCTGCGCTTCACCGCGCGAGATCGTCTCGAGCGTGCGCATCAACTGTTCGGGCTTCTCCTCCAGTTCCGCCGCCATGGCGTTGACCTGGACCTTCAGCTCCTTCTGCTGCTTGAGGAGGTTCTTGCGCTCCTCCTCCTTCAGCTTCGGCCGCCGGTTCTTCATCGTCAGCTGCCGCTCCAGATACGCGATCTGGCGCTGCAGCCGCATCACCGCCTCGACCTTCTCCTTGATCTGGTCGATCATCCGGCGCTTGATGGTCTCGGTGAACTCGATCTTGCGGATCAGCCGCGAGACCTCGATCTGCGCCCGCATCGTCTCCCAGCGGACCTTGCGGTACTTGCGCTTCTCCTTGGACTGGACGCCCTTCGGGGTGTTCTCGAGCTTCTCCTTGCACTTCTCCGACGCCTGCCACGCCTTGCGGACCGCCTCGATCTGACGCAGGACCTGCTTCTTGCGGTCCTCGATCTTCTCGTCGGTCAGCTCCTCGTCGACGAAGGTGACCAGCTCGCGGATGCTGCGCTCGTCCGCTTTCAGCGCGTCGCCCATCTGGATGATCAGGCGCGTGATGGTCGGCGTCCGCGAGATCGACTTGATCACCGCGAGCTTGCCGCGCTCGATGCGCTTGGCGATCTCCACTTCCCCTTCGCGCGTGAGCAGCGGCACGGTGCCCATCTCGCGCAGGTACATGCGGACCGGATCGTTGGTCTTGTCCAGCGCGCCGGGGGTGAGATCCAGCTCGAGTTCCTCGGCCCCTTCGCCGGTGCGATCGAGCAGCTTCTCTTCCCGGTAGGTCTTCTCGGAGTCGACGACTTCGATGCCGGCGCTGCCGAACGTGCTGAACAGATCGTCGAGTTCGTCCGACGACGTGATGTCGGCGGGCAGCAGCTCGTTTACCTCGTCATAGAGCAGGTATCCCTTCTCCTTGCCGATGGAGATGAGCTGCCTTACCTCGTCGTATTTTTCTTCGATCGACAACGCCGTTCCTGCTAGGTCGCCGGACCGGGCGGTCCGGGCCGCGTATTATGCACGAGCCCTTCAGTATGACCGATTCTTTGAAGCGCTTCCTTCTTTCGTAACAATTCGTCCAGCTCCGGCCCGGCCTGGGCGGTCCCGAGCTGTTGCAACCGGTCGATTTTCTGCTGCAGGTCGGCGCGCTCCCGGTCG
>DATEOF010000034.1:0-54283 GCA_035274465.1 Polyangiales bacterium | reverse complement strand
TGCTCTGGGCGCGGCGGCCGCGGCGGGGATGTCGCCTGCGGCGGGGATGGATGGGGCGAGCGGTCGCACCGGTGCGGCGGGGATGCTTGCAGCTGAGGGCGGCGCGGGGGCAGGGCCCGCGGGTGGAGCTGGTGCAGGCGGCGGCCGCAGCACGCGCACGTTCATGTACGGCAACGTGATGTGCCAGAACGATCAGGTCGCGTACACCGGCGGCACGCCGAGCAAGAGCGGTACGCGCTGGGAGCGCATCGAGAACAACATCAAGCCGGGCGACTTCTGCCTGATCCAGTTCGGACACAACGACGCGGGCACGGTCTGCGAACGCCACGTCGAGATCGCCGAGTTCCAGAAGCTGTTGGCGGCGATGGCCGACGCCGTGCTGATGCGCAAGGCCACGCCGATCTTCGTCACGCCCATGAGCCAGCTCTCGTACAGCAACGGCATGTTCCGCGCCACGCTGACGAACTACGCGATGGCGATGAAGCAAGTGGCCGATCAGAAGAAGCTGTCGCTGGTCGACCTCAACACGGCGAGCATCGAGTTCTATCGCAGCGCGGGCTACGACAAGGTGAAGAACGAGATCTTCATGCCGGGCGAGACCACGCACTTCCAGAAGCAGGGCGCGATCGAGCTCGCGCGCCTGGTCAGCCGCGCGCTCGCGGCGGGCGACAGCGGACTGGCTCGCTACGTGAAGTGACGCTACACTCGCGCCTCGTTACACCGTGTACCGTTCATTTCATCCCCATCTAACGCTGCTCGCGCTCGCGTTGGCGGCCTCCTGCAACAAGGTGCCCGAGCTCGAGGCGAAGCCGGCACAACCTGCGCCGGCGGCGCTCAAGCAGGACAAACCGGCGGAGCCCAGCCCCGCCCCTGCGGCAGAACCCGCGCCGCCACCAGCTGCACCTGCTGCGCCGCCCACCGAAGCGCCTCCGTACCCCAAAGAGGGCTGGGAGAAGCTATCGCTGCGCGAAACGCTGCCGTTCTGCCTGTTCTCGGAGATCCGCGAACGCGAGGCGGCGATGACGATCGAGAAGGTCAAGAAGCAGAGCCTCAAGGCCGATCAACCGGTCGTGTTCGGCGTGTTCGGACCGTGGTGCGTGAACAAGGAGTGCGACGACCTGCCGATGCTCGAGTGCTGGGTGGACAAGGAAGGCGAGGACACGCTGGTCTTGCACACGCACTACTTCAGCTGGCACAAGAAGGACTCGGCACCGTGCAAGAAGGACTGCCTGCCGATCGACGCGATGTGCTCGAGTCCGGACTTGAAGGCGGGCCGCTACACGATCAAGCACGGCGACAAGACGTATCCGTTGCACATCCCGAGCGTGTTGAAGGATCCGTGCATGAGTCGGCCGAGCCACTAGGCCCGCTCGCTACTCGTCCTCATCCAAGACTGCGGGAGGCCGCGCCAGCAGGAAGCCCTCGAATGCCGCTGATGGCGGCGAGGCGGGTTGGCGGGCGATTTCGTTGCCCAGGGGGGCGCCGCCGTCGACTGGGAGGGTTATCCCGGTAATGAAGGCCGCCGCGGGGCTCAGCAGGAAGCAGACGGCCGCGCTGACCTCGGCCTCGAGGCCGATGCGGCCGAGGGGCACGTGGTCCTTCAAGCCCAGGATGAGCTGGCGCATGGCCTCGGGGTATTGATCGAGCCCGCTCGACGCGATGTAGCCGGGCGCCACGGCGTTGACACGTATACGTTGCGTGGCCCACTCGAACGCCGCCGTCTTGGTCAGGTTGACCATGCCGGCGCGCGCCGCACCCGAGTGGCCCATGCCCGGCATGCCGTTCCACATGTCCGCGACCATGTTGACGATCGCGCCGCCGTGCTGCTGCATCGAGCCCTTGAAGACCTCGCGCGCCATCAGGAAGCCGCCGGTCAGGTTGGTGGCCAGGACGGCCTCGAAGCCGCGCTTCGAGATGTTGGCGAGCGGTGAGGGGAACTGTCCGCCGGCGTTGTTGACCAGGCCGTGGATGCGGGCGTGATCTCGTAGTATCTGCGCCACGCAGGCCTGCACCGCGGGCTCGTCGCGGATGTCCAGCGCGTGGACGTGCGCGCAGCCGCCAGCTGCAGCGATCTCCGCCTGCACGTGCTCGAGCTTGTCGAGTTTGCGTCCGATCAGCACCACCTGCGCCTCGAGCGCCGCCAGCTCGTGCGCGATGCAGCGACCGATCCCGCTGCCCGCTCCGGTGATCACGTGCAGCTCGCCGCGGAACAATCCGGGCCTGAAGATACTGGCGTAAGCTGGCTCACTCATGCCGCCTCGCGTCGTGCTACGGTGCGCGTCATGACACCGCGGCCGAAGATCGCCCAGCAAGCGCACGCAGTTCCCGCTGCGGACGAAGTCTCTGAACTCCTGCGCGACTTCGCCGAGCCGCTCCTGTACGCGGATCCCAGTGGCCCGAGCGATATCGAGACGGTGCGCACCGCGATGATGCTGGCGATGATCTGCTGGAACTTGCCGGTGTACGAGGCGCAGGGCAGTCCGCTGTACGCGCAGGGCAAGCGCACGCTCGAGGCGATCGCCGCGCAGGTGCCGGGCCATGTGACATCGGCGCTGAAGAAGCTGGTCGAGGAGCGCAAGTCGACGCTGGCGAGCATGCCGTACCTGGTGCTGGTGGAGGTCGAGGGTAGCACGCCGCAAAACGCGATCGTGCGTGCGGAGGCGCGCCGCGCTCGTCCCAGCAGCTGAAGTTGAAGCTACGAGCCCTTTCGCCGGCGCGCCGCGTCGTCGATCTTGTGCTCCAGCGACCCCGCACTGAAGCCCACCATCACGTCGCCATCCACCGAGATCGTGGGCACCGATCCGCGGGGGTTGAGCCTGTGTGCCTGGGCGCGTGCGGCAGCGTCATGCTCCACGTCGTAGTCCGTGAACGCGATGCTGTTGGCCTCCATGTACGCGCGCGCTTGCTTGCAGGCGCCGCACCAGCTGGTCGAGTACATCGTGATGTTCACGTTCCGGCGCGCGAAGGCGAGGCCCGCATTCTCCAGGTCATGCGACACCCGCGCGTGGCGCTTCTTGTCGCTCGCCTCCTCGGCGAGCTTGCGCCTGGCCTCGGCTTCTTCCATGCGCGTGCGCACTTCCGCCCGCTGGGCCTCGGCGATCTCGTGCTCGCGCTCGGCCTCCAGGCGCTCCGCCTCGGCCAGCTGTTCCTCCGGCGTCTTGGCGGGCTCCGGCTCGGGCTCCGCGCGCTTCTGCTCCACGCGCCGCGGCGTGAGCTCGACCGGCGCGCCTGCAGCCGTCGGCGGCGGCCCCGGCGACGCGGCCGAACCGCCGTCGCGCAGCGCGAAAGCTGCGACTCCTACCACCACGGCGGCGCCTACCACACCCAGCACCCAGCCGGGCAGGCTCCTCGGCTCGGCCTCGATCTCGATGGCCGTGCTTCCCTGCAGCTCACGGCGGCACAAGACACAGCGCCCATCGGGCCCAGGCGCTAGCCCGTGACGCTCACAACGTGCCGGCGGAACACTCGACGTCTGAGACAGAAAGAATCCCCTCGAACGAGTGTAGCGTCCACGCGCGGTGGGAGTCAGCGCGAGCCTGTGCGACGCGGTGCGGCACGCCGCGCCCGCCGGCGCTGCGCGGCGGCTCCCAGCAACGTTTTCGGGCACACTACCTGAACGTCGGTGCAGATGCCAGAACGATGTGCTACACGCACGCGACGCTATGGCTCGCTCTGCTCCTGTGCCCCGTCCCGATCTCGATCCGGACAACATCGAGGTGATCGGCGCCCGAACCCACAACCTGGATGTGCCGCTGCTGCGCATCCCCAAGCATCGCCTGGTGGTGTTCACCGGAGTCAGCGGCTCGGGCAAGTCGAGCCTGGCGTTCGATACGCTCTACGCCGAGGGTCAGCGTCGCTACATCGAGAGCTTGAGCGCGTACGCGCGACAATTCCTCGGCCAGCTCGATCGCCCGCAGGTGGAGCGCATCCGCGGCCTGTCGCCGACGATCGCCATCGAGCAGAAGAGCGCGTCGGCGAACCCGCGTTCGACGGTCGGCACGATCACCGAGATCTACGACTACCTGCGCGTGCTCTACGCGCGCGCTGGCCAGCAGCACTGCCATATCTGCGGCAAGCCCGTGCGCTCGCAGTCGGCGCAGGAGATCGTCGACGAGGTGCTCGCAGAGTGGAACGACGCCAAGGTGTTGGTGCTCGCTCCGCTGGTCACGCACCGCAAGGGCGAGTTCAAGGACGTGCTGCAAGGCGTGGCCAAGCGCGGCTTCGTGCGGGCCCGCATCGACGGCGAGATCAAGCGGCTGGACGAGGCGATCGCGCTCAACAAGAAGCTCAACCACACCATCGAGCTGGTCGTCGATCGCATGACCGTGCGCGGCGCCGACAAGGCGCGGCTGGCCGAGAGCGTGGAGCTCGCGCTCAAGGAAGGGACGGGCGAGGTCCGGGTCGAGGAGGACAAGAAGGGCGGCAAGAGCGTGCTGTGGAGTGAAGCGCGCGCGTGCTGCGGGCAGGCGTTCCCGGAGCTCTCCCCGCAGAGCTTCTCGTTCAACAGCCCGCTCGGCATGTGCCCGACGTGCCACGGCCTCGGCATCGCGACCGAGGTCGATCCAGCGCTGGTCGTGCCGGATACGTCGCTGTCGATCCGCGACGGCGCGATCGCTCCCTGGCGCACCGCCATGGAGCGCGGCGAGGGCTGGACGTTCCGCATCGTCGACGCCATCTCGCGCGCCTGCAACGTCGATCTCGACAAGCCCTGGCGCGCGCTGAGCAAGACGCAGCAGAAGCAGATCCTGCACGGCCTGGGCGAGCGCAAGGTGAACGTGCAGTGGGGCGATCCAGAGTCGGACGGCGAGAGTCACGGCAGCTGGGGCATGCGCTTCGAGGGCATCGTGCCCATGCTCACGCGCCGCTACCTCGAGACCAACTCCGAGCCGATGCGCGATCACTACCGCCGCTACATGAGCGAGCGCGCGTGTGCAGCCTGCGGCGGCGAGCGCTTGCGGCCCGAGAGCCTGGCGGTCGAGCTTTCGGGCAAGCGCATCCAGCAGATCACGGCCATGACCGTGCGCGATGCCTACGCGCACTTCGAGTCGCTGGGCCTGACCGGCAAGGCGCGCAAGATCGCCGAGGGCGCGCTGATCGAGATCGAGAGCCGCCTGCGCTTCTTGCTCGACGTCGGCCTCGAGTACCTGACACTCGGTCGCGCGGGGCCGAGCTTGAGCGGCGGCGAGGCGCAGCGCATCCGCCTGGCGAGCCAGCTGGGCAGCGAGCTCTCGGGCGTGATGTACGTGCTGGACGAGCCCAGCATCGGCCTGCACGCGCGCGACAACGAGCGCTTGATCGCCACGCTGCAGAAGCTGCGCGATCTCGGCAACAGCGTGATCGTGGTCGAGCACGACGCGGCCACCATCGATGCGGCCGATCACGTGGTGGACTTCGGTCCGGGCGCGGGGCACCTCGGCGGCAAGGTGATGTTCAGCGGCAGTCCGAGCGGGCTGCGCCAGGCGAGCGATAGCCTCACGGGCCAGTACCTGTCGGGCAAGAAGCGCATCGAGACGCCCGCCAAGCGCCGCGAGCCGCGCGGAGTGATCGAGATCATCGGCGCGCGCGAGCACAACCTGAAGAACCTGAACGTCGAGATCCCGCTGGGCGTGTTCGTGGCGGTCACGGGCGTGAGTGGTGCGGGCAAGAGCTCGCTGGTCAACGGAATCTTGTTGCCGGCGCTGTCGCGCGAGCTGCACGACAGCACCGCGCCGGTCGGCCAGCACGAACGCATCGGCGGCATCGACGCCATCGACAAGATCATCGCCATCGATCAGAAGCCGATCGGGCGCACCCCGCGCTCCAACCCCGGCACGTACACCAAGGCCTTCGACGTGATCCGCGAGATTTTCGCCACCTTGCCGCTGGCGAGGCAGCGCGGCTTCACGGCGGGACGCTTCTCGTTCAACGTCAAGGGCGGGCGCTGCGAGGGTTGCCAGGGCGACGGCGTGGTCAAGGTGGAGATGCACTTCCTGGCCGACGTCTACGTGCCCTGCGAGACCTGCGGCGGCCGGCGCTACAACAGCCAGACGCTGGCGGTGGAGTACCGCGGCAAGAACATCGCCGATGTGCTCGACATGAGCATCGACGAGTGCGCCGAGCTGTTCCAGGCGCACACCGAGCTCCTGCGTATCCTGCGCACGCTCTCCGAGGTCGGGCTCGGCTATCTGAAGCTCGGCCAAGCGGCGCCGACGATGAGCGGCGGTGAAGCCCAGCGGGTGAAGCTCAGCCGCGAGCTCGGCAAGCGTCAGACCGGCAAGACCCTCTACGTGCTCGACGAGCCGACCACCGGCCTGCACTTCGAGGACGTGCGGCGGCTGCTGGATGTGCTCATGCAGCTATGCGATGCGGGCAACACCATCGTCGTGGTCGAGCACAACCTGGATGTGATCCGCTGTGCCGACTACATCCTGGACCTCGGGCCAGAAGGCGGCGCGGGCGGCGGTGAGCTGATCGCGGCCGGAACTCCCGAGCAAGTGGCCAAGATCAAGCGCTCGCACACCGGCCGCTTCCTGGCCCAAGTCTTAGAGCGCCGCACGGCTTGAAACGTCGCGGCTTCGCGGTTTTGCGGGGCCCAGGACGCCCGCGTGCCTCCTCAACGTAGTGTTCAACTACGCCTCGTCGGCCCGCGCCCGCCCAGGACCCCGCCAAACGCGCGAATCCATCGACGTTTCAAACCGTGCGGCGCTCTGGCGCTGAGGCGCTGCAATGTGCGCGCGCTCCTGCTGCTGTGAGCGGCAGATGCATTGCGCGAGTCAAGACTCGCTCCGATCTCATGCGACGCTCCACTCGCATCCGCTTGCAGCCCTTAGCGGCAGCCGATCAGTCCCGAATTGATCCGCAGCCAGTAGCGACGAATCGATAAGCAGTCGTTTCGCCGGGAGTGGGACCATGTCGGCAGAGAAACGTGCGCTGGCGGCCGCGTGTCGCCAGGTGCTGTGTTTGGTATTGGCTGCGTGCGGCGGCGCTGCAGATGGCGGCGGCGGTCGTGCGGGTACGGGTGAAGGCGTGCTTGCAGCCGGTAGCGGCGCGGGCCGCGGGGTGAGCGCCGGCGGCGGTGGACCTGCCGCTGGTGGCGGCATCGTCATCGACAATCCCGTGGGCATCGCGGGCATCAGCGGCGGTATAGGCGGTGCGGGGGGTGCCATGGTCAGCCCGCCGCTCGGCTGTCGCAACCTGCAGTGCCAGCAGAAGGAATGCGCCAGCGGCGAGACCACGATCAGCGGCAAGGTCTACGACCCCGCCGGCAAGAACCCGCTCTACAACGTCGCGGTCTTCGTGCCGAACGCGCCAGTCGAGCCGCTCCAGCTCGGGGCTTCCTGCGACTGCGAGAAGCTCTACACCGGCAAGCCGGTCGTCTCCACGCTGACCGACGCCAAGGGCGAGTTCACGCTCAAGAACGTCCCCGCCGGCGCGGACATCCCGCTGGTGATCCAGATCGGCAAGTGGCGGCGCCAGTTCACGTTGCCGCAGGTCGCCGAGTGCAGCGACACGCGCGTACCCGACAAAATGCTCAGCCTGCCTCGCAACCACATGCAGGGTGACATCCCGCGCATCGCCATCTCCACGGGCGCGGCCGATACGCTCGAGTGCCTGCTGCGCCGCGTGGGCCTGGATGCTGCCGAGTACATCGGTGGAGCGAGCGGTGACAACCGCATCCACATCTTCCAGGGCAGCCGCGGCAATAGCGGAGGCGGCGGCATGCGCGACGCCCCCAACACCATGCCTGCTGCACCCTCCAGCACCATCGCGCTCTGGAACAGCAAAGACGAGCTGATGAAGTACGACATATTGCTGCTGTCGTGCGAGGGCGCCGAGACCAAGGGCATGAACCAGCAAGCGCTGCACGACTACGCCAGCGCGGGCGGCCGCGTGTTCGCGTCGCACTTCCACTACAGCTGGTTCAACAGCGGTCCCTACGCGTCCGAGAACCTCGCCACCTGGTCGGCGGGCTCGAACGCGATGGGCGACATCGGCGCCAAGATCGTCACGGACTTCCCGAAGGGCATGGCGCTCCACGGCTGGCTCCAGAGCAACAACGCGCTGGTCAACGGCGAGCTGCAGATCAAGGAGGCGCGCCACAATGCCGACGTCTCGATGGCGAACACTGTGTCGCAGGCCTGGATCCTCGCCAACCAGTCGGCAAACCCACCGGGCGCCACGCAGTACTTCTCGTTCAACACGCCCACGGACACGATGATCGGCCCGGACGGCAAGGACTACTGCGGGCGCGTGGTGTTCAGCGACCTGCACGTCGGCGCCGCCTCGAACGACAGCGAGACGCTGTCCGTGCCGGCGTCGTGCACGGACGGCGATCTCTCGCCGCAAGAGAAGGCGCTCGAGTTCATGCTGTTCGACCTGTCGGCCTGCGTGATCCCGGACGATCGACCGCCGGTGCCGCCGCCGGTCGTGCTCTAGACGTGCTCAAGAGCGGTCCCTCAATTCTGAAGACGCTTCGAGCAGTGAGCCCAAAGGCTCGCCGCATGAGCCGCAACGAAAGCGGTGAACGCGCTTACGCGGCGAGCTTCTAGGCTTCAGATTTCAGGAACCACCCTCTAGACGCCGAGGTAGGCCTCGCGCACGCGCTGGTCGTGGGCGAGATCGGTCGCGGAGCCGTGCAGCACGATGCGGCCGTTCTCGAGCACGTAGGCGCGGCCGGCGACCTCGAGCGCGGCGCCGGCGTCTTGCTCCACGAGCAACACGCCGGTGCCGCTCGCGACGATGTCCGAGAGCCGCGCGAGGATCTCGTCGACCACCCGCGGCGCGAGGCCCAGCGAGAGCTCGTCGATCAGCAGGTACTCGGGGCGGCTCATCATCGCACGCGCTATCGCGCACATCTGCTGCTCGCCGCCGGACATCGAGCCGGCGATCTGATCCAGGCGCTCGGCCAGGCGCGGAAACAGGTTGAGCACCGGCGTGAGGTCGTCGTTCTTGCGGTGGAAGCCGCCGAGCCGCAGGTTGTCGCGCACCGACAGGCCAGAGAACAGGCGCCGGCCCTCGGGCACGTGCGCCACGCCCGCGCGCGCGATGTCCTCGATCGACGCACCCGTGAGATCGCGGCCGTTCAGCAAGAGGCGCCCGGCGTTGCAGTGCAGCATGCCGCTCGCCGCGCGCAGCAGCGTGGACTTGCCCGCTCCGTTCGGGCCGATCAGCGCCACGACCGCGCCCGGCTCGACCTCGAGCGAGATGTCCCACAGCACCTGCACGCGCCCGTAGCCGGCGTCGATGTGTTCGAGGGTGAAGCTCACGCGCTGCCGCCCTCCGCTGCGTCGCGCGCCTTTTGGCGAGCCGCGAAGCGCGAGCCCAAGTAGGCGGCCACCACGCGTTCGTCGCGCAGCACCTCGCGTGCGGGCCCGCGCGTCAGAACCTGGCCGTGGTGCAGCACCAAGAGCTCGTCCGCGACCGCAGCGATGGCGTGCACCACGTGCTCGACCATCAGCAGCGCCAGGCCCTGCGCGCGCAGGCTGGCTATCAGCTCCACGGCCGGCTGGATCTCGTTCGGGCGCAGGCCGGCCAGCACCTCGTCGAGCAGCAGCACGCGTGGCCGCAGCGCGAGCGCGCGCGCCAGCTCCAACCGGCGAGCGTCCGCGACCGAGAGCTCGGCCGGGTTCAGGGCGCCCTTGCCGCCGAGGCCCACGCGCTCGAGCACCTCCAGCGCGGCGCGCCGGGCCGGCCCAGGTCGCGCGCTGCCGCCCTTGCCGAACAGCTCGCCCAGCATGACGTTCTCGACCACGGTCATGCCCCGAAACGGTTTGACGATCTGGAAGGTGCGCGCGACGCCCGCGTGCGCGATGCTCCACGGCCGCGCGCCGCTGTAGTCGTGGCCGTCGATCAGCACCTTGCCGCTGCTCGGCGCCAGGTGCCCCGTCAGCAGGTTGATCAGCGTCGACTTGCCGGCGCCGTTTGCGCCGATCACGCCCAGCAGGCGCCCCGGCGTGAGCTCCAGGTCGACCTCGTTCACGGCGACCAGGCCGCCGAAGCGCCGGCTGAGCTTGCTCGCAGCCATCAGCGGCGCGCTCATAGCCGGTACCTGCGCACGTTCTCCAGGAGCGAGAAGCGCTTCTCGCGCAGCGCGTCCTTGAAGTAGTTGCTGAAGCCCTGCGGCAGGAGGATCACCGCCAGCACGATCAGGCCGCCGAGCGCGAACGCGTGGCCCTGAGGCAAGCGCTGGCGCAGCCACTCGCTGGCGAACGCGATGCCCACGGCGCCGATCACCGGCCCGACCACGCTGCCTGCTCCGCCCAGCACGACCATCACCACCATCAGCACGGTCAGGTGCACGTCGAACAGGCGCTCGGGGAAGATCGTGACTTGCTGGAAGGCGTACGCCGAGCCGATGGCGCTGGTGAGCGCGGCGGAGCCCGCGAACGCAGTGATCTTGGCCAGCGTGGTGTTGATGCCGATGGCGGCGGCCGCGTCTTCGTCTTGATGGATCGCGCGCAGCGCGTAGCCGCTGCGCAACCGTGCGACCACGGCCGTAATCGCCACGGCTCCCGCGGCCAGCAGCAAGAACAGCGTGTAGAAGCCGTCGTTGCCGAGCCATGGCGTGGGTGCGGAGGCGCCCGCGGTCGGGATCGTGATGCCGCCCCCGCCACCGGTCAGGTCGGGCAGGTTGATCACGACCTCGCGCAGACCCTCCGCCACGCCGAGCGTGGCGACCGCGAAGTAGTGGCCCTTCAGGCGCAACAGCGGCCAGCCAACGAGCGCCGCGAAGGCAGCCGCCAATGCAGCTGACAGCGGCAGCGCCAGCCAAAAGCTGAAGCCGGCGTGCGTCATCAGCACGGCCGTGGTGTAGCCACCCAGGCCGAAGAAGCCCACCTGGCCGAAGCACGCGTAGCCGGTGAAGCCGCCGATCAAGTTCCAGGCCGACGCCAGGCCCACGAACATGTAGATCGTGGCGACCGTGCGCACCTGGCCGGTGTAGAGCTGGGTGAGCAAGCCGAACGCCGCCGCCAGCGTCAGGCCGCCGATCGCCCAGCCGATCAGCGGCGAGAGCGAGGGCGGCTCGGCGGCGCGCGGCGGCATGCCTCCGCCGCTGTGAGCTGCAGGCGGCGTGGGCGCGGGCGCCTGCGGTTTGGAGCCGGAGGCCGAAACGGGTTCGCTGGCGGGCGCCATCGACACGCCTAGACCTCCACCCGACTGGCGTAGAAGGCCTTGCCGACCAGGCCCTGCGGCCGCACCGCCAGCACCACCACCAACACGCCGAACGCCACCGCGTTGATCAGCGTACCCGGCAAGAGCTGCCCGCCCCAGGCCTCGACGATGCCCAACAGCAGCCCGCCGAGCAGCGCGCCCGAGGTATTGCCCAAACCGCCGAGCACCGCGGCCACGAAGCTGAACAGCGTGAAGCGCCCGGCATCCGCCGGACTGAAGGTCTGTACCGCGCCCACGGCCGCGCCCGCCGCACCCGCGAGCGCGGCCGACAAGCCGAACGTCAGCGCGTAGACGTGTCGGGCACCGATGCCCATCAGCCGCGCCGCGCCGCGATCCATGCCGGTGGCCAGGATGGCGAGGCCGATGCGCGTGCGCTTGAACAGGTATCCGAGCGCCACGGTCACGCCCACTGCCAGCACGCCGGCCAGCAGGCGCCCGTAGGGCACGCGCACGTCACCCGGCAAGACCAGCGAGCTGCCCGCGTACGTGGTCTGGATCGAGCGATAGTCGGCCGTGAAGACCAGGATCAACCCGTTCACGAACAACAACTCGAGCCCGAACGTCAGGAGCAACGTGATGAAGATCGGCGCGTTGATCACCAGGTTGATCAGGCCGCGCTGCAGCGCGTAGCCGAGCGCGAACAGCGCGAGCCCGGCCGGCACCATGCCCAGGAACGGATCGAGCCCGAACGTCACGTTGAGCTGCCAGGCCAGGTACGCGCCGAGCAACACGAACGCGCCGTGCGCCAGGTTGACCACGTGCATCACGCCCCAGACGAGCGAGAAGCCCACGGCGATCAGACCGAGCATGCAGCCTTGCAAGATGCCGTAGAGGGTCGCCTGAAGGAACTGACTCACGCGTGTTAGCCCTTGGTGGCTTTCGCCGGTTTGGTCGGCGCAGCTTGCTTGCCGCCGGTACCCGGCCAGCGCAGCGGAGCCTCGGCCGAGTCCTTCGGCCACACGAGCACGGGGCGCCCGTCTTGGATCTGGATCACCGACATGAACTTGGCGACGTTCTGGCCCTTCTCGTTGAACTTGATCGGCCCGAAGAAGGTCTTCTCGTCCATCTTGACCATCTGCTCTTTGACGGCGTTGGGTTCGAGCGAGCCAGCCTTCTCGGCGGCCAGGATCAACGCCAAACAACCTGCGGTGGCTTGTGCGTTTTGATAGGCGGGCTCGCGTCCGCCAAACATCGCGCCGAACGTCGCCGCATAGTCGGTCGCGCTGCCGAACCACTTGTCCGATCCGGCGGTCTTGGGAGTCCACTGGGTGGACCCGAGCACGCCGTCAGCCGCCGCTCCCAGGGTCTGCCTGAAGTCCGGCGTGTGCGGAGCGACGGTCGCCCCGAATCCGAGCGGCTTCACACCCAGCTCGCCCGACTGGCGCACCATCGCGATGCTCTCCACCACGTGCGCCGAGCCGAAGATCACGTCCGGCTTCTTCGGCTTGATCTTGGTCAGCGCCGAGGACACGTCCGAGGCGGCGTTGGGCACGTACTCCTCGGCCGCCACTTGCAGCCCGAGCTCCTGCGCCTTGGCGAGGCCGCCCTTCGTGGCCGTCTTGGAGAAGCCATCATCTGCAGAGATGATCGCGATGGTCTTCGGCTTGGGCTCCGCGAGCTCCGCGACTGCCTGCACCATGCTCGCGAGGTACTGCGTCGCGGGCGCCAGCACCGCGAAGGTGCGCGTGTAACCCTTCTGGAAGATCTTGTCGTCGGCGCCCGCGGTATCGGCCATCACCTGGCCGTTGCGCTCGATCACGGCCGCGGCGGCCTCGGTGGTGGCCGAGCCGTACGGGCCCAGGATCAGCTTCACGCCTTGATCGTTGAACTGATCGACCAGCTGTGCGGCGGTGTCCGGCTTGGACGTGTCGTCCTGGACGCGCACCTCCAACTTCAGCTTCTTGTCACCGACCGGCACGCCGCCTTTGTCGTTGACGACCTTCACGCAGAGCTCGTAGCCCTCCTTGGTGAGGCCGCCTTCGCGCGCGAGCGAGCCGGTCAGCGCCAGCGAGGCGCCGAGCACCAGCGTCGGGTCGGGCGCAGGCGCGGTCTTGTCCGCGGCGGTGTTCTCCGGCGTGGGCTCGGGAACGGCGTCGCCCTTCGACTTGCAACCCCCGGCGAGCAGGAGCACGAGCACAGCACTGCAGCCCAAAATAAGCGTGCGGATGGTCATTCAGAACCCCCTGCGCGGTCGGTGTAGCACGAGCTAGCCGAAGCGCCGTTGATGCAGGGCCTGTATCACGACCCCGGCACGTTGTTGAAGGGCCGGGTTCACTGGCGCACAGCTTTATTCGGGACGATCGTGGAACTCGAAGCGGAACGCGGTCCCGTTCCGCCGCTGGACCTCGACCGCCGCGCCCAGCTGCTCCGCGAACGTGTACACCAGGTCGAGGCCGAGCGATGACACGCGGCGAGGATCAAGTTCGGCCGGCAGGCCCACGCCGTCGTCGGCCACGATCATCTCGACCACGCCACTCGGCTGGTTGTGCAGGCTGACGCGGATCACGCCCGTGCTGCGGTCGGGGAAGGCGTGCTTGAGCGAGTTGGTGACCAGCTCGTTGATGATCAGGCCGCAGGGGATGGCCGAACCCACCGGCAGGTGCACGCCGTCGGCGTCGATCATGGTGGCGATGTGGCGCTCCGGGGTGCACTGCGCCTGCATGACCGTCGTGACCAGCGTGTTGATGTACTCGGCGAAGTTCACGCTCGACAGGTCCTGTGACTCGTAGAGCGTCTCGTGCACCAGCGCGATCGACTGCACGCGGCCCTGGCTCTCCGCGAACACCTGCTGCGAAGCTTCGTCCGAGATGTGCATGGCCTGCAGGTTCAGCATGCTGGAGATCACCTGCAGGTTGTTCTTCACCCGGTGATGGATCTCCTTCAGCAGGACTTCCTTCTCCTTGAGCGCGGCCTTCAGCTCGCGCGTGCGCTCGTCGACGCGGCGCTCGAGCTCCTTGCTCATGTCGCGCAGCGCGGCCATGTTCTGCAGGCGCTCGACGCACAGCGACACGCGCTCCACTGCGGCCTGGATCAGCGAGATCTCGCGCTGCGTCCAGCTGCGGGCCTGCCTGCTGATGACCGCGAGCGCGGCGGTCAGCTTGCCTTCCTTGTGCATGGGCACTGCGACGAACGCGCGCACGCCGATCGGCTGGTAGGCGCTCGCGAAGTTGGCACGCGTGCGCGGATCGCTCTGTGTGTCGAAGACGAGCGTGCCGCGGCCCTTGAACAGGTCCGGCAGCGTGCTGTTGAAGTCGGTCAGCGAAAAGCTCTGGGTTCGGGGTGGCCCGGCGTCGCTGCGCCAGCCGGCGGCGAGGGTCGCGACTTGCCGCTGGAGATCGAACTCGACGAACATGCACTCGTCCACGCCCAGGTGCCCGCCCAGCTGGCGCGCGGCTGCGTGGCGCGCCCCGGCCGGCTCGTTGGCGATCGTCAGCAGCTCGGAGAGCGTGAGCAAGAACTGCTGATCCTGCTCCGCCTGCCGGCGTTCGGTGATATCGGCGACCATGGCCAACATGCCCACGAACTCGCCGGTCTCGTTGGTCAGCGGATTGGTCTCCAGCCGAACCCAGAGCGCGGAGCCATCCTTGCGCAAGAACTTGCTGTCGTGCGACTCCGAGATGCCTGCGCGTCGCCGCTCGACTTGCTGCGTGGCGATCGAGCGCGCCTCGTCGTCCATGAAGTCGTCGAGCTTCATGCCGATCATCTCGTCCGCCGAGTAGCCGAGCAGCTGCGCCATGCGCGGGTTGACGAAGCGCGTGCGCGTCTCGGGATCGATCTCCCACACGCCCTCGTGCGTCGACTCGATGAAGTGCCGGTACTTGCGCTCGCTGTCGCGCAGCGCGCGCACCATGCGCACATGCTCGATCCACAGCCAGGTGCGCTCGACCAGCGCCTGCAGCATCTGGATCTCGCGCGTGGTCCAGTGCCGCACGGTCGCGGCGCTCAGAAAGAAATTCGCAGCCCAGCGGCCCTTGCGCATCAGTGGCACGGCGGCCATGGCTCGGATACCCAGCGGCTCGAACCGCTCCGCGTACACATCGGCCGTACGCAGGTCCGTGCGGAGGTCCGAGATCGACAGCACGCGTCCGACCTCCAGCTCGCGGCGCACGCTCGGCGTGAGGTCGGTGACCTTGTACACACCCAACCGCGAGGGTCCGCTGCGCCTGAACTCACCGTGCGCGATCGACAGGCCACCCTCGAGATCGATCTCGGTGAAGATGCAGCGCTCGACGTCGAAGTAGTTGCCGAGCTCGTCGGTCACGTACTGCACCAGCGCCTGGACGTTGTCGAACTGCGCGAGCTGCTCACCCAGGCGCAGCAACATGTGTTGGTCTTGCAGCGTCTTGCGATCGCTGATGTCCAGGATCGTGCTGGAGACCAGGAACTCCCCCTCCGTCTCCAGGCGACTCAGGCTGATCTCCGCCGGAAACTCGCTGCCGTCCTTGCGGCGCGCACCGATCTCGAGCGCCGCGCCGCGTGAATTCAGCGGCAGCGAGCCGCCTTGGCTGCGCGAGCGCTCGGCCACCAGGCTCTCGAAGGGCTGCCCCAGGAGCTGTTCGCGCGGATAGCCGAACAGTCGCTCGGCGCGCGCGTTGACCAGCACGATCTTGCCCGCGCCGTCGATGATCACGTTCGCCTCGGGTGAGCCCTCGAGCAGCGCCCGAAATTTGTCCTCGGCGCGTTTGCGCTCGTGTACGTCGCGGATCAAAGCCACGATCTCTCTCCCCTGACCCGTCACGGAGTCGCGGACCACGCTGGCATTCGCCTCGACCCACAGCGGGTTGCCGTCCTTGCGGATGTGGCGATACGTGAGTCGCGTGTGAGTCTCGCTCGTGAACAGGCGCCGCAGGCGATCGCGATCGTCCGCGTGGATGAAGTCGCGGCTCTGCCGGCCGATCAACTCCTCGCGCTCGTAGCCCAGCATGTTGTGGCAGGCCGCCGAGACCTCCTGGATGATGCCGTGCATGTCGGTGGTGGCGATCAGATCGGTCGCGCTCTCGGCGAACAGGCGGAACAGCGCGTCGCTTCGCCGGATGCGCTCCTCGGCCTGGGCATGCTGCGCGACGCGCTCGACCAGCTCGGGCAGCTGGTTCCAGAAGTTGTCGGTCTTCTGGAGGTACTCGGCCACGCCGTGGTGCAGCGCCTCGGCCGCGATGCGCTCGTTGCCCTGCGCGGTCACCACGATCACGGGCACCTTGGGTACGCGCGACTGCGCCACGTCGACGACGCTCCATGGGTCGCCATCGGGCAGGTTGTAGTCGAGCAATACGACGCCGAAGGGCTCGGTGCGCAGCATATCGATCGCGTCCGATACGCGCTGTACCGTGCGCGCAGTGCGCCCCGCGCGCGCCAGCGTGCGGCGCTCGAGCTCGGCCGTGACCCAGTCGTCCTCGACGATCAAGATCGGCAGCTGCACGGGTGCGCTCATCCCAGGCCTCCGAGGCTCGGCAGGCTGGCCACGGTCAGGATCTGGCCCAGGCGTTTGATCGCGGTGCTGAACGCGCCGGGATCCACCGGCTTGGTCACGTAGACGTTGCAGCCCAGCTCGTAGCAGCGATCGATCTCGCGCGGATCGTCGGCCGTGGTCAGCATGATCACGGGCAAGCGGCGCGTGAGCGGATCGTTCTTGATCTGCCGCAGCACTTCGATGCCGTCGATGCTTCCCGAGATATTGATGTCCAGAAACACGATCGCGCTACCGCGCGCTTCACGCTCACTGTGAGCACCGCGGCGAAACACGTAGTCGAGTGCCTCGTTGCCGCTCTCGATCGTCAACATCGGGTTGGAGAGGCCTGCGCGCCGCAGGTTGCGCCGCACCAGCTCGGCGTGGCCTGCGTCGTCGTCGACAATCACGATGGTCACGCGATCTTCCGCCATGAACCCGTCCTTCGGCCGCGCGCATTCGGCAAGGTGATGTGGAACGTGGTGCCCACGCCCTCCTGGCTCTCCACCCAGACCTTCCCCCCGTGACGCTCGACCACCCGTTTCACGATCGCCAAACCCATGCCCTCGCCCGAAGCCAGCTCGGGGTGAAAGCGCTGGAACACCTGAAACACGCGCTTCTGGGCGTTCGGGCTCATGCCCGCGCCGTTGTCGCGCACCCAGAAGTGACACATGTCGGCTTCTTCTCGTCCGCCGATCTCGATCTCGGCGCTGCGCCCTGGCTTGCCGTACTTGAGCGCGTTGCTGATCAGGTTGGTGAAGATCTGTCCCACTGCGGTCAGATCGGCCTGCACGTCGGGTAGCTCGCCCACCTGGATCTTGGCGCCGCTGTTGGCGATCGAACCGCGGAGCACGTCGAGCGTGGACTTGATCAGGCCTTGCACGTGCACCAGCTCGAGCTCGTATTCTTCACGGCCGGTGCGCGAGAGCATGAGCAGCGAGTCGATCAGGCGCTGGAGCTTGGTGCTGCTGGTGGTCACGAAGCGCAGCGATTCGCCGATGTCGTCGTTCAGGATCTTCTGCACGTCCTGCGAGATCTCGGGCGGGATGCTGGCGGGCCCGAGCTTCTGCTGCAGCTCGCCGCAGCTGGCGCGCAGCTCCTCGGAGAAGCCACGCAGGTTCACCAGCGGGGCGCGCAAGTCGTGCGACACGACGTAGACGAAGCTCTCGATCTCTTCGTTCTTGGCCGCCAGCTCCTGGCCGCGCCGGCCGAGCTCGGTGTTCAGGCGCTGGAGCGCGTCGTTGGCGCTGGCCAGCTCGGCGGTGCGCGCCTGCACGCGATCCTCCAGCTCGGCGTGCGCGTGCTGGAGCGCGTTCTCGGCGCGCTCGCGCTCCGTGGTCGCCGCGGACAACACCAGCGCAGTGATGGTCATCACGCCCAGGAACAGCACCAGGAAGATCAGGTTTTGTTCCTGAGAGCCGATCGAGAACGGACCGGCCTCGTGGATCAGGCCCCAGACTGCCGCGCTCGCGATCACCGTCATCGCCGTCGCGACCTCGCGCTGGCCGAAGCGGAGCGCGGCCCAGACTGCGAACGGAAAGACGGCGTAGGTGAGCGGAGACAGGCTGAAAAACAGGATCGGGCAGGCGATGGCCAGCGTGGTGAACAGCAAGAACCACTCGAGCAAGCGCATGCCGCGCCACTTCACGCTCGGTTGCGCGTTCCAGCTCAGCAGCAGTGGTGCGACCACCAGCACGCCCATCGCGTCGCCCACCCACCACAACCACCACACCGAGAAGTAGCGCGTCCAGTCGACGAGCCCGGTCAGCGCCAGCCAGGTCACGCCGTTGGTCGCCGTGACGGTCATGCTGCCCAGCGCGCCGAACACCACCAGCGCGAGCACGTCGCGCACGCGCGCGAGCGTTCGGTCGAAGCCCACGCGGCGCAGCGCGCGCGCACCGAGCCACGGCCCGAGCGTGTTGCCGAAGCCGATGCCGAGGGCGGTCAGCAGCGACTCGTCGTTCGCGAAGTTGACCAGGAAGGCGCCGAGGAACAGTCCGGGGAACACGCGCATTCCGCACAGCAAACAGGCCACGAGCGCGATGCCGGTCGGTGGCCAGACGGCGGTCACTTGCTTCGTCGACGAGGCGAGCAAGAACCCCAGCTTCGCCCCGCCGAAGTATGCGCCTGCGACGGCTGCGTTGATCAGCCACGCGCGCGCCCTGACTACGGACGTGCGTTTCGCTGCGGAGTCCGAATGATTCAAGTCGGCGCGCATTGCCGCGAATCCGCTCCCTCGATCTGAGGCGATGGTAGCCGAATCCGAGCACGCTTTGCGTGGCTACATCGCGTGTGGGGAAAGGGCGGAGCTTGACGTTCCGGCCTCTGCTAACCAGCATCTCCGGCATGAAACCCAAGGCCATCACCACCGACCGCGCACCCAAGGCGGTCGCCGCATATTCGCAAGCCGTCCACTCGAACGGCTTCATCTTCTGCTCCGGGCAAATCCCCCTCGATCCAGCCACTGGTGCAGTCGTGGAGGGCGACGCCTCGGTCCAGGCCAAGCGCGTGATGGACAACCTGGCGGGTGTCCTCGAAGCCGCAGGCAGCGACTTCGAGCACGTCGCACGCGCGACCATCTACCTGGTCGACATGAACGACTTCGCCAGGGTCAACGACGTCTACGCCGGATATTTCAAGGGAGAGACCAAGCCGGCCCGAGTGACCATCGCGGTCGCCGCGTTGCCGCGCGCCGCGAAGGTCGAGATCGAGATGATCGCTGTACCGAAAGGCTAGTTCGTAGTCGTCTAACGCGCCGGCCAGGGGTTGCTGACCACGATCGTCTGCTCGCGGTCAGCCCCGACGCTGACCAGCCATGCCTTGCAGCCGACCAGGTCTTCGATCGCACACACGTAGCGCAGCGCGTTCTTCGGGAGCTCGTGCAGCGCGCGGCAATCGGCGATCGATTCGGTCCAGCCGGGGAAGCTCTCGTAGACCGGCGTGACCTCGTGCAGTCCGTCGTAGGGCAGGTCGTCGATGCGCTTGCCGTTGCGTTCGTAGGCGACGCAGACCTGGATCTCGTCCATGCCCGTGAGCACGTCGACCTTGGTGATCGCCAGGCCCGACAGGCCGTTGATGCGCGTCGCGTGTCGCAGCGCCGGGATGTCCACCCAGCCGCAACGCCGCGGCCGGCCGGTGACCGAACCGAACTCGGCGCCGGCTTCGCGCAGCTTCTGGCCGATGGCGCCGTGGATCTCGGTGGGGAAGGGGCCCGAGCCGACGCGTGTCGCGTAGGCCTTGGTGATGCCGAGCACGGCCGAGATCGCCGTCGGACCCAGGCCGCTGCCGGTGCAAGCACCGCCCGCAGTCGTGGCCGAGCTGGTCACGAACGGGTACGTGCCGCTATCGACGTCGAGCAGCGCGCCCTGCGCACCCTCGAGCAGCACGCGCTTGCCGGCTTCGATCGCGGTCTGCACCGGGCGTGTGGCGTCGCCGATCAACGGCGCGAGCTCGCGTCCGAGCTCGAGATATTGCTTGAGCACGTCGGCGTGCGCGGGCGGTGTGCCGCCCAGAGCGGCGATCACCGGCTGCCATGCATCCAGGTTCTGCTGCAGCTTGGTCGCGAGCTTGTTCGCGCTGAGCAGATCGCCCAAACGGATGCCGCGGCGTGCGACCTTGTCTTCGTAGCAGGGCCCGATGCCCTTCTTGGTCGTACCGATCGAATCGCTGCCCTGCTCGCGCAGGCCGTCGATCAGCATGTGCTGCGGCAGCACCACGTGCGCGCGCTCCGAGAACATGAAGCGATCGGGAGAGAACAGCCCGCGCTTCTTCAGTTGCTCGAGCTCGCCGACCAGCACGGTCGGATCGATCACCGTGCCCTGGCCGAGAACACAATAAGTCTTGGGGTTCAACGCGCCGGACGGGATCAAGCGGAAGATGATCTTCTCGCCGTCGACGACCAGCGTGTGGCCGGCATTGGCCCCGCCCGCGAAACGCACGATGCAATCGGCGTGGCGCGAGTAGATGTCGACGATCTTGCCCTTGCCTTCGTCGCCCCACTGGGCGCCCACCACCACCACGGCTCCCATGGCCTCAGTCCCTTCGTTCTTGCGCCCACTGTTCGAGCGCGCCGATCCCTGCGAGGTCTCCGCGCGATACGGTCTTCTCGCTGCCATCACTCACGCGCACCAAGCGCGCGACCTTGTCGCCGTCCTCGGAAGCCTTACTTCGCTTTCCCGAGCCGCCCGGCAACAGGACGGCATCGTAGCGCCAGGCTTGGGCGAACGCGAGGCAAGCCGCGCGCTCCGAGAGCTCGGGTAGCACGGCGACCACGACGTCCCGGGAGCGCAAGGCCTGCACCCACGGGTCGAGCGATCGCGCCGCGCCCGCGCCACCGGCGGCGGCCACGCGCAACCCTGCCTGCCCGATGTGCTGGGTATTGCCCGCATGGCGCAGCGCCCACTGCAAATTCTCGAGATCGAACGCGAACCCGGTGGCCGGCTGATCCATGCCGTAGCGCCCGAGCAGTCGGTCGTAGCGCCCGCCCGCGCCGATCGGCTCACCCGGACCCTCGGCGAGCAGGCTGAAGCTCATGCCGGTGTAATAGCTCGAACCGCGGGCATCGCTCAGGTCGAGCCCCACGCGCTCGCCCAGCCCGGCGGCTTCGAGCCGCTCGACGATTTCGCTGAGATTTCGCAGCGCAGCGGTGGCTGCCGGCCAGCGCAGGCCTTTGGCCGCCGAGCGCAGGACCTCGAGCTCACCGTAGTGCTCGACCAGCGAGCACAGCCGCTCGCCCAGCTCGTTCGGCAGCCGGGCCTCGCCGATCAGGCGTTGCAGTGCGGCGCCGTCCTTGCGCGCAAGCATCTCTGCCACGGGCCCGCGCAGCAGCTCCGGGAGCCGATCGAGCAGGGACTGCGCGATCGTCACGTGGCTGAGCTCGATGCGGACGTCTTTCAAGCCCGCCGCCGAGCAAGCCGCGTTGGCGAGCAGGATGGTCTCGATGTCGGACTCGGGTCCGTGCAGGCCCACGCACTCGAAGCCGGCCTGCGTCAGCTGCTGATGGCTGCGGGCACGCCCGCGCCTGCGCCGGATCACCCGGCCCTCGTAGCAAAGGCGCCAGGGGGGAGGGTGCTTGGCCATGCGCGTCGCGATCACGCGCGCCACCTGCGGCGTGATGTCCGGCCGCAGCACGGCCACCTCGCCGCTCTCGGGCTCGACGAAGCGCAGCAGATCGCGCGGGTCGAGCGCATCGGTGCCGCGCTCGACCACCTCGGCGTGCTCGAACAGCGGCGTCACGAGCAGGTCGTAGCCCCACAGCTCGAAGCTGCGGAGTACCACGCGCGTCAACGCTCGCCGCGCGTCCGCCTCCGGGGGCAACAGATCGCCCATGCCCTTCGGCGTGCGCAGCGGGTCGCGGGGTGACAGCAGTGGATCGGCGTAGAGCTCGGCCAGTTGGGCGTCGCTCAAGAGCAATTCTTGTTCGGTTCGGGTCACAGCTTCACGAGCAGAACGGAGCGCACGTGCGACAAGGCACGCAGCTCCCGCAGAGTGTCTTCGGGGACGGGCGCGTCGACGTTCCAGAGAGCGATCGCCTGGCCTTCGTTGAGGCTCACCTGCAGGCGCGAGACGTTGATCTCGCGCTTGCCGAGCAGCGTGCCGACCGCGCCGATCACGCCCGGGCGATCGTCGTTCTGGAACAAGAGCAGCTGGCCTTCGAGCGGCGCGTCGAGCTCGTAGCCGTCGAGCCCGGTGAGCAGCGACTGGTTGTTGCTGCCGACCGTCCCGGTGGCCGAATGCAGCCCGCCTTCGCCGGTGACCGTGACGCGCACGCTCGAGGTGTAGCGGCGCACAGCCTCCTCGCGCACCTCGGTGACCGCGATGCCGCGCGCCTTGGCTTCGTACGGCGCGCTGACCGCGTTTACCGGCTCTTCCAGGAAGCGCTCCAGGTAGCCGGACAGCGCCGCGTTCGCGAGCGGGCGCACGCCGAACTCTCCGGCTTCACCGGTGCACGTGATGCGCAGCTCGCGCACGTCCACCGAACCGAGCTGACCGAGCAGCTTGCCCAGCTTGCGCGCCAGCTCCTGGTACGGCTTGATCTTGGCCGCGGCTTCTCCGGGCAACGACGGCACGTTGACCGCGTTGCGGATCGAGCCGGTGGTCAGATACTCGGCGACCTGCTCGGCGATCTCGAGCGCCACGCGATCTTGGGCCTCGGCGGTCGAGGCGCCCAAATGCGGCGTCGCGATCAGGTTGTCGAGCTTGAGCAGCGGATGATCCGGCCGCACGGGCTCCTGTTCGAACACATCGAGCGCCGCGCCCGCGACCTGACCTTCCTTCAACGCGACCTCCAGGTCGGTCTCGTTGACGATGCCGCCGCGAGCGGCATTGACGATCATCACGCCCTTCTTCATGCGCGCGAATGCCTCGCGGTTCAGCAGGTTCTTGGTCTCGGGCGTGAGCGGCGCGTGGATCGTGATCAGATCGCTGCGCACGAACAGCTGCTCGATCGATACCAGCTCGAAGCCCAGGCTGGCGGCCTTCTCGTGCGTGAGCACGGGGTCGAACGCGATGACTTGCAGGTGCAGGCCCTTGGCGCGATCGGCCACGATGCGCCCGATGTTGCCCATGCCGATGATGCCCAGGGTCTTGCCGGCGACCTCGCGGCCCTCGAACTTGTTCTTCTCCCACTTGCCCGCCTTGATGGAGGCGGTCGCCTGAGGGATCTTGCGCGCCAGCGACATCAGCAGGGAGAGCGCGTGTTCAGCCGTGGTGACTGCGTTGCCGGTGGGAGTGTTCATCACCACGATGCCCTTACGGCTCGCGGCAGGCACGTCCACATTGTCCACGCCGATCCCCGCGCGGCCGATCACCCGCAGCTTGCTGGCGCGTTCGATGACCTTGGCAGTGACCTTCGAGCCGCTACGTATGACCAACGCGTCGTAGTCGCCGATGGCTGCTGCTAGCTCGTCCTCGGAGAGGCCCGGTTTGTAGTCCACCGAGATACCCGGCGAGGACCGCAAGATCTGCAACCCAGAATCGCTCAACTTGTCGGAGACGAGTACTTTCGAGGCCTGCATCGGAGCCACCTACTTGTTGGTATTGCACGCAGTTTTGCGCGGCAGAACGGCTTGGCGCGGGGTACCACTGGGCCCCGGACGGCGTCAAGAACGGCTGGATAGCTGGGCTGTAATCCTGCGTCCGTAGAGGTTTACGCGCAGCCCGGTGTCCCCAATGTACGGTCACGGGGGCGTTGAGGCGCCTGTGTAAAAAGCCTTGACCTACAACCCCCGTTTCGCCTTTAACGCGCAGCGCAGACGCGACGCGCAAGAGCATGCGAACGCGTCGTGAGCAGCTGTTTGACAGGCGGGTCGAGCTGACCCTAACCGCCTGTTCGTGAGGTCCGAAACAGAGGATGCGGCTGGGCGGCCGTTCTGTTTCATCCTTCGTCGAATCATAAGAGCACGCTAATGCAGATCTTTCCGCGCTCTCTCAACTACCTGCCGCTGGTGGCCGCTGTTGGCGTCGCCGTGTTGGGCGGGGGCCTTACGCTGGGCATCTGGTATTACTTTTCGCCCCGCAACTTGCAGGTCGGTTACGCCCCCGAGCAGCCGATCCCTTACAGCCACAAGCTGCATGCCGGCGAGCTGGGCATCGATTGTCGCTACTGCCACGCCAACATCGAGCGTTCGCAGGAAGCGATGATCCCGCCGACTCAAGCTTGCATGGGTTGCCACGCGATCGTGAAGAAGGACTCGCCGAAGCTGGCCGCGCTGCGCGCGAGCTGGTCGACGGGCGCGCCCGTGGAGTGGGTGCGCGTGCATCGCGTCGCCGACTTCGTCTTCTTCGATCACAGCGTGCACCTGGCGGCGGGCGTGGGCTGTGTGACCTGTCACGGCCGCGTGGATCAAATGGAAGTGGTGCGCCAGGACCAGCCGCTCAACATGGGCTGGTGCCTCGAGTGTCACCGCGACCCGAAGCCGAACCTTCGGCCCAAGGATCAGATCACCAACATGACGTGGACGCCGTCCGATGAGGAGCGAACGCAGCTCGCCGAGGCGACCATTCGCGGTCCAGAACATTGCTCGGGGTGCCACCGATGAGTAGCGAGAAGGAAACGACGTCTCCGGCGAAGCGCATGTTGTGGCGCAGCCTGGAGCACAAGGCTGATCCCGCGCGCCTGCAGGAGGCCGCCAGCGGGTCCGATGTCGTCAAGCGCAACATCGACGCGAAGGATCTGTTCACGCTCAACCGGCGCAAGTTCATGACGCTGAGCGGCGCGATCGGCACGCTGGCGGGCATCGAAGGCTGCATCCGGCGCCCGGCCGAGAACATCATGCCGTACGCCGACATGCCGGAGTACGTGAACCCCGGCGTGCCGAACCACTACGCCACGGTCACGAGCACCGCGGGCGAGGCACTCGGGCTGGTCGTGACCAGCTACGAAGGTCGGCCGACCAAGGTCGAGGGCAACCCGGATCACCCGGCGAGCCTGGGCGCGACCGACATGTGGGCGCAGTCGTCGATCCTGGATCTGTACGATCCGGAGCGTTCGCGCCAGCCGCACCAAAAGGGCGTGGCCTCGGACTTCGCGAGCTTCGACGCGTTCTTCAACGCCAAGCTCGACGAGCTGGCCAGGAAGGGCGGTGCCGGGCTGTACGTGCTGGCGCAGCCGACGCAGTCGCCGACCTATGTGCGCCTGCGCGAGCTGGTCGTGCAGCGCTTGCCGCGCGCGCGCTTCGTGACCTACGCGCCGATCAGCCAGGGCAACTCGCGCGTCGGTACGCTGATCGCGTTCGGGCAGCCGCTGCAGCCGATCCACGACTTCTCCAAGGCCAAGGTCGTGCTGTCGCTCGACAGCGACTTCCTGGGTACGGAAGCCGGCAACGTCTCCGCGCAGCGCGGCTACGCGCAGGCGCGCGACGCCGACAAGGGCGACATGAACCGCCTGTACGCGGTCGAGCCCACGCTGTCGATCACCGGTAGCAACGCCGATCACCGTCTGCGCCTGGCCGCGCAGGACATCCCGAACTACCTGAAGGCGCTGGTCGCCGAGCTCGCCGGTGGCGCGCAGCTCGGGCAGCTGTCGGCGGCGGTCTCGGGCGCGAAGACCGACGGCATCCCGGCGCAGTGGATCAAGGCCGTCGCCAAGGATCTGAACGCGAACCGAGGCAGCTCGCTGATCGTGGTCGGCTATCGCCAGCCGCCCGCGGTGCACGCCCTGGCTGCCGCGGTGAACCGCCTGCTCGGCAACGTCGATCGCACGGTGGCCTACGCCGCGCCGCTCGACGCGAGCGAAGGCGACGGCACCGCGGCGATCGCCGGCCTGGCCCGCGAGATCGCGGAGGGCAAGGTCGACACGCTGATCACGCTCGGCGGCAACCCGGTGTACGACGCGCCGGCCGACCTGGACTTCGCCAAATTGCTGGCCAAGGTCCCGACCAGCATCCAGTTCTCCAGCGGGCTCGACGAGACCGCGGCCAACAGCACCTGGCAGGTGCCGCGTGCGCACGAGCTCGAGAGCTGGGGCGACGCGCAGTCGTGGACGGGTACCTACAGCGTGCAGCAGCCGCTGATCGCGCCGCTCTGGGGCGGCCGCACGGACATCGAGGTCCTGGGCAAGCTCGCGGGTCTGCCGAACTGGCGCGGCTACGAGCTGGTCAAGGCCACGGTCGAGCTGCTCGGCATCAAGGGTGAGCTGGCCTGGCGCACGCTCTTGAACAAGGGCGTGGCGGCACAGACCTACGGCGGCTTCGCCAGCAACCTCGGCATCCGCGACTCCGAGATCGGCTCCGCGCTCAAGGCGCTGCCCGAGCCGGCCGCGCTCGGCGCGGACAGCTTCGAGGCCGTGTTCGTGGCCGACTCCAAGCTCTACGACGGCCGCTATGCGAACAACACCTGGTTGCTCGAGCTGCCCGATCCGATCACGCGCGTGGTCTGGGACAACAACGCCCTGCTCGCGCCGAGCACCGCCAAGCGCCTCGGCATCAAGAACGGCGACATGATCCGCCTCACCAGCGGCCAGCAGTCGATCGAGATCGCCGCCTGGCTGCAGCCCGGCACCGCGCTGCAGAGCGTGATCCTGCCGCTCGGCTGGGGTCGCACCGCGGCCGGCACCAACGGCAACAAGAAGGGCTTCGACGTCTACCCGCTGCGCAGCAGCGCCGCGCCGAACTTCGTCTCGGGCGTGAAGATCGAGAAGATCGATCGCCGCTACACCATCACGCAGACGCAAGAGCACGACGTGATGGAGGGCCGGCCGATCGCCATCGAGGCGACGCTGGCCGAGTACAAGGAGAAGCCCAACTTCACCGAGTACAAGTCGCCCGATCCTGCGTTCGGCCCGCTCTGGAAGACCCAGGACTACAGCAAGGGCAACCAGTGGGGCATGTTGATCGACCTCAACACCTGCAGTGGTTGCAGCGCCTGCGTGATCGCCTGCCAGGCCGAGAACAACATCCCGGTGGTCGGCAAGGAGCAGGTCGCACGCGGCCGCGAGATGGCCTGGCTCCGCATCGATCGCTACTACGTGGGCGAGGACGCGGACGAGCCGGAGGTCACCTTCCAGCCTGTCGGCTGCCAGCACTGCGAAGAAGCGCCGTGCGAGAACGTGTGTCCGGTCGCCGCCACGTCGCACAGCCCCGAAGGCTTGAACGACATCGCCTACAACCGCTGCATCGGCACGCGCTACTGCATGAACAACTGCCCGTACAAGGTCCGGCGCTTCAACTTCCTGAACTTCAACCAGGAGATCCCCGAGACCCGGCAGATGGGCATGAATCCGAACGTCACGGTGCGATTCCGCGGCGTGATCGAGAAGTGCTCGTACTGCGTGCAGCGCATCCAGATGGCGAAGAGCAAGGCCAAGCAGTCGGGCCGGCATCAGCTGCGCGAGGGCGAGGTGGTCGTGGCCTGCCAGCAAGCCTGCGCCAGCGGCTCGATCATCTTCGGTGACCTGAACGATCCCAACGGCGCGATCAAGAAGAAGTATCGCGCCGAGCGCAGCTACGGCCTGCTGGCCGAGATCGGCACCCGGCCGCGCACGCGCTTCCTGGGCAAGATTCGCAACCCGAACCCCGAGATGAAAACGGTGAAGGCATGAGTGCGAACACTCCGATCGCGGAAATCGGCGAGACGCGGCTCGTGCCGGAGCACGTCAACGCGCACTACGTGTCGAACGAGGTCAGCCGCGTCACCGAGAAGCCGGCGCCGATCGGCTGGTGGCTCGTGTTCGGCATCGCGCTGATCTTCCTGGGCGTGCTCGGCGTCAGCGTCGGGTACCTGTTCTGGAACGGCATCGGCAGCTGGGGCAACAACAGCCCGATCGCGTGGGCGTGGGACATCACCAACTTCGTCTGGTGGATCGGTATCGGTCACGCCGGCACGCTGATCTCCGCCGTCTTGTTCCTCTTCAGGCAGAAGTGGCGCACCTCGGTCAACCGCTTCGCCGAAGCCATGACCATCTTCGCGGTCATTTGCGCCTTGCTCTATCCGACCATCCACGTCGGCCGCGTCTGGGTGCTGTACTGGGCTCTGCCGCTGCCCAACCAGATGAGCATGTGGCCGAACTTCAAGAGCCCGCTGCTCTGGGACGTGTTCGCGGTCAGCACGTACTTCACCGTCTCGCTCTTGTTCTGGTACGTCGGCTTGCTGCCCGACTTCGCGACCCTGCGCGACCGAGCCAAGAACGTGCTGCGCAAGAAGGCCTACGGCGCGTTCGCGCTCGGCTGGCGCGGCAGCAACCGCCACTGGCGCAACTACGAGCGCGCGTACCTGATCCTGGCCGCGCTCTCGACGCCGCTGGTGCTCTCGGTGCACTCGGTCGTTAGTTTCGACTTCGCCACCTCGGTCATGCCGGGCTGGCACACGACGATCTTCCCGCCGTACTTCGTCGCCGGCGCCGTGTTCTCCGGCTTCGCGATGGTGATGACGCTGATGATCATCTCGCGGCAGGTCTTCGGGTTGAAGGACCTGATGACCATGAAGCACCTCGAGATGATGAACAAGATCATGCTCGTGACCGGTTCACTCGTGGGCTACGCGTACGCGATGGAGTTCTTCATCGCCTGGTACTCGGGCAACCAGTACGAGCGCTACGTGTTCATCAACCGCGCGACCGGCCCGTACTGGTGGGCGTACTGGACGATGATCACCTGCAACGTGATCTCGCCGCAGCTGTTCTGGTTCAAGAAGCTGCGCACCAGCATCCCGGTGATGTTCGCGATCTCGATCGTGATCAACATCGGCATGTGGTTCGAGCGCTTCGTGATCATCGTGACCTCGCTGCACCGCGACTACCTGCCGTCGTCGTGGGGCATGTTCAGCCCGACGCTGGTCGACATCGGCTGCTTCACTGGTTCACTCGGGCTGTTCTTCACGTTGTTCTCCCTGTTCATCCGCTGGATCCCGATGATCGCGATGTTCGAAGTGAAGGGTGCCTTGCCCGGAGCTCAGCCGAGCCACGGCCACGGCGACCACGAAGAACACGAGCCGGCCGGCGCGCTGACGGCGAAGGAGGCTTGAGATGAGCGACCAAGTACGCAAACGCCCGGTCATCTTCCTGGCCGAGTTCGAGAAGCCCGACGACGTGGTCCACGCCGCCGAGAAGGTCCGCGACGCGGGCTACGAGAAGTGGGACGTGCACACGCCGTATCCGCTGCACGGCATGGACAAGGCCATGGGCCTCGGCGACTCGGGCCTGGGCTGGATCGTGCTCTTGTGCGGCCTGACCGGCGTGAGCGCGGCGATCCTGATGATCCAGTGGATGAACGGCTACGACTATCCGCTGATCATCGGCGGCAAGCCGCCCGACGCCATCCCGTCGATGGTGCCGATCATGTTCGAGCTGACGGTACTGCTCTCGTCGTTCGGCGCGGTGTTCGGCATGTTCGGCCTGAACCAGCTGCCGAAGCACAACCACCCGGTGTTCTACTCGGACCGCTTCGAGAACGGGTCCGACGACAAGTTCTTCATCTCGATCGAGGTCGAGGACAAGAAGTTCGACACGGTCAAGACGCGCGAGCTCCTGGAGTCCGCGCATCCCAGCTACATGGAGCTGGTCGAGGAGGAGATCACGTGACGACGCGCTTAGTCGCAACCCGCGCGCTCGCGCTGGGCCTTGCTTGGGCTTCGCTTGCGGGTTGCCGCGGTGAGACCTCGAAGGAACCGCCGATCGTTCCGATCCGCAACATGTACCACCAGCAGCGCTACAACCCGCAGGCGCGCAGCGCGTTCTTCGAGGACGGGCGCACCATGCGCAAGCCGGTCGAGCACACGTTCTCGCGCGAGATGATCATCGACGCCGAGATCGCCAACGGCGAGTTCCCGGATGGCAGCGGCTACGTGCTGACCACGCCGAACAACGTGATCGTCGCGCTCGGTGGCCCCGACGCCGCGGTTCACCGCGGGCAGGAGCGCTACAACATCTACTGCCGGCCCTGTCACGACGAGGCGGGCACCGGCAAGGGCACGGCGGTCAAGCGCGGCATGGCCGCACCGCCCAGCTTGCACGAGGAGCGCATCCGCAAGGCGCCGGATGGTCAGCTGTTCGCGACCATCAGCAACGGCGTGCGCAACATGCCAGCCTATTCCTATTCGATTCCGGTGCACGATCGCTGGGCGATCGTCAACTACGTGCGTGCGCTCGAGGTCAGTCAGGTCGGGGAGCGTTAATCGTGAGCGACGTCAAACATCCATCCCTCTCGAAGCGCGCGTACCGCATCCCGGAGGGCAGTCTCTGGGACAACGCGTGGAAGTTCACGGCCGTGTTCGCGGTGCTCGGTGCCGCGGGCGCAGCGTTCGGCGCCATGGTGCAAGGCGACCGCTTCCCATTCTCGTATCTGTACGCGTTCGTGACCGTGCTCACGCTGTGGCTCGGCTCGATCTTCTTCATTCTGATCCAGCACCTCACGGCGGCGGGTTGGAGCGTGTCGGTGCGCCGCGCGTCCGAGTTCTTCGCCAGCGGCGTGGTCGTGTTGCCGATCCTGTTCCTGCCCCTGCTCGGGCAGCTCGACAAGCTCTACCCGTGGTGGAACTTCCACGGCGCGGAGAGCGGCGTCGCGCACGCGGACGATCACGAGCTCCGTGAGCCGGAGTCCCATTCGCAGGCGGTGGAGAGCCACGCAGCGGCGCACGAGGAAGGTGCCGAGCACGACGAGCACGGTCCGCACGCCCTGCTCGAGCACCAGATGCTCACCAAGAAGACGCCGTTCCTGAACCACGGCTTCTTCTTCCTGCGCATGCTGCTCTACTTCGGCATCTGGCTCTGGCTCGGCCTGACCCTGTTCGGCAAGTCGGTCGCGCAGGACCGCACGGGCGACAAGCAGCTCACGGTTCAGCTGCAGCGTATCGCGCCGGTGGCCACCATCCTGTTCGCGCTGTCGCTGACCTTCGCTGGCTTCGACTGGATCATGTCGCTCGAACCCGGCTGGTACTCGACCATGTTCGGCGTGCGCATCTTCGCCTCGTCGGCGGTGACCTCGTTCGCGGCCGTCATCGTCACCACGCTGGCGTGGAAGCGCGCGGGCCTGGTCGGCGACGAGATCAACACCGAGCACTGGCACGACCTCGGCAAGCTGATGTTCGGCTTCCTGATCTTCTGGGCGTATATCTCGTTCGGCGAGTTCTTCCTGATCTGGTACGCGGCGATCCCCGAGGAGACGATCTACTACCACCGCCGTTGGGACACCGATAGCTGGCGCATCGTCAGCTCGATCATCGTCGGACTGAAGTTCATCTTCCCGTTCTACGTGACGATGTCGCGCAACGCGAAGCGCAACAACGGCTGGATCGGCTTCGGCGCGTCGTGGATCCTCGCCACGCACTTCCTCGAGATCTTCTACTGGATCATGCCGTACTACAAACCCTTCGCTCCCGTGCCGTTCGACGGGATCTGGGTCGAAGTCTGCTGCGTGCTCGCGACTGTCGGCGTGTACCTCAGCTACGTGTTGTGGCGCATGCGCAAGCACTCGTTGATCGCAGTAGGCGACCCCCGCCTCTCGCGCGCCATCGACTTCGTGCAGGTGTAGTCAGGGCCGCTGTATCACCCGCAGGAGGGTGACTCCCTGGCGTTCGACGCTGTGGAGCACCCGTCCTGGACCTGCGGGGCAGCCTCGTCGGGATCCCAGCAGGAAGATGTCGGCCTGCGCGGGATCCCGAACCACTTCGAAGGACGCCGCGGCGTGCGCGATGTCGTCGATGAAGTGCTTGGTCTCGTGGAAGCAAGCGCAGCTGGCGACCTGCAGGCGCTGGCCCGGCTCGGGCTGGACGTGGTTGACGACCCACTGCAGGCCTTCGCGGTAGCTCGCGCCCCAGTAGTCGGTCTCGAAGCGGTCTGCGGCGCCGTGTAGCCCCCCTGCCAGACGGTTGAAGTAGACGTACTCGTAGGGGTGCAGGCTCAGCATGTCGCGGAAGGTCAGGCCGGCCAGCGCGATCAACACCACGGCCGCGCCTGCGCGCAGCGTCGAGGGCACGCGCGAGGCGCCCAGGAAGCGCGACAGCAGGAGGCCGCTACCGGCAGCCAGCGGCGGCAGCAGAAACAGGAAGTGGCGCTGGCCGTCGTACAGCACCGGGCGCAGAAGCATGGCGGCTGCCAGCGGAGCGAAGGTCGCAAAGCCGATCAGCCCGTACGCGACGAGCCGGCGCCTGTCGGTCGTGTCTGCAGCTCGCTCGCGGCGCGCCAAGGCGTAGCAGGCGAGGAGCAGCGCGCAGGCCCAGGTCGCAAAGTAGATCTCGGGCAGCGTGATCGCGAACCAGGTTGGCAGGTAGTCGCTGGGCGTGTTGCCCGCGTTGATCAGCGCGCCGCGGAAGAGCATGTCGCCGTTCCATGCGAAGTGCGTGATGCTCTGCGCGACCTGGAGCGGCCTTGCGATCGGTGAGAGCTGCGCCCAGGGCCAGGCACTCAGCATGACCAGCCAGGCGACACCGACGAAGGCCGCCGCTCGCAGCAGCAGCCGGCGCGGCTGCCTGGCGATCGGGCTGCGCTCGATCACGGCGCGCGCTGCGAGCGCGAGCGCCGGATACGCCAGCAAGAACATCCCGCCCGCGCGCACGCCGAGCGCGGCGCCGGTCGCGAGCGCGGCCAGGAGCAGGTTGCGCCAGCGCGCCGGGCTCGGTCCGAGCAGCAGGTCGATCGAGCCGTAGAGCGTCCAGGCCGCGGCCGCGGCGAATGGAATGTCTTTGGAGTTGAACATCCCGTGGCCCCACCACGCCGGTGTGAGCGCGAGCAAGGCAGCGGCGCAGAACCCTGCGCGCGTCCCGCCCAGGCGCTCGGCGATCTTCCACGCCGCGCTGATGCCCAGCACTGCGCACAGGCCCGTCAGGACGTGACGCGTGCTCGTGGGTTCGAACGGCAGGAGCCAGGCGATGAACTGCGCCGGCGCTTCGAACAAGCCACCATACTCGTACAAGGGCGCAGCGTAGGTCAGCGCGGCACCATTGGTGAAGCCGCTCCTGTACCAGCTGAGAATACGGTTGCCGTAGCGCAGCTGCAGCGGCTCGTCCCACGTCAGCCCCACGGTGGGTCCACACACGAAGGCGAGCGCGATCAGCGCGAACAAGCCGATCCACGCGAGCGCACGCCAGCTGTCCCGCGGCGGCGAGAGCTCGGTATCGACTGCAACCGGGTACGCCGGAGGCCTTCTCAACTCCTGGGAATTCATGCGTCTGCAGCGACCGGCTGCCGATCAGGCGTATCGGTCCTGGGCCCTACCCGCAAGGGATCCTATGTGCGCAGTCAACAGCTGCGCCTACTTGCGCCATTTGCGCATGCCGCCAAGCGCTGCAGAACTCAACGGATTTGGATCAAGGTGCGCCAAGTTGCGCCGGGCCGTCGGCGCGACGCAATGACGTTCGATAGACGGCGAATGCGATCCAGCCGATGCCCACTGCGAACCAGAGCGTCGCCAGGCGCACGAGCATGGTGGCGGCTGTCGCGACTGCGCGCGTCATCTCGGGGCCACCGAGCGCTTGCAAGAGCCCGGTCATGCCCGCCTCGGTCACGCCCAAACCACCGGGCAACATCGCCAGCGCGCCGATGATCGTCGATGCCGAGTACGCAAAGGTCGCTGCATCCCAGTGCAAGTGCACCTTCGGAAAGCCGCTCACGATCGCGTACAGCGATCCGCACTCGAGGCTCCACGCGCTGAACGCGATCATCGTGCCGGCGAGCAGCGGACCCGGCCGCAGCATCGTGAGCAGCGCCGCATAGGCCTCGTGCAGCTTGTGTCCGACCTTGGACAGCGCGGGAATGCGCTCGAGCAGCCCGATACAAAACTCGCCGAGCGGGCGATACGCGAAGACTGCGACCATCGTCGCGACCACCAGCGCGCCCGTACCGGCGATCGCCACGCCGTGCTCGAAGGCCAGCGAGCCGATCGCCATCAGCAGCACCAGCGCGATCAGATCCGTCAAGCGCTCGGCGATCACGATCGGCGCCGTCCGCACCATCGACACACCGCGCAGCTCGTACAGCAGCAGCGACTTGAAGACTTCGCCTACCTTGCCCGGCGTGACACTCATCACGAAGCCCGACAAAAACACCACGGAGCTCTCGAACAGCGGCACGCTCACGCCCAGGCAGCGCAGATAGTACTGCCAGCGCCAGATGCGTAGCACGTAGTTGCCAGTGGCGAGGCTGAAGCCGATCGCCACGGCAGCCGGGGCGAACGACATCGCGGCCTTGCGCATCTGCTGCACATCGCCGTAGAGCGCCAGCGCGGCGAACACCAGGCCGCCGAATAACGCCGCCATCATCACTTTGCGGCTGAGCCCGCGCGCCATCGTGCTGGCGTCAGTGGCCGGGGCCGGGGCCGGGGGCGGATCGCTCGAGAGCGGCCGGGGCGCTTCATCCATTTGCGCGCGAAAGGTGCCATGTAAAGACGTCTCGCGCCAAGTTGTACTGACATAGCGTTGCCGGTAGGCGTTTTGTCGACCAATATGGGCGGCGTCGAGAGCCAGCTGCCGATGCCGAAAGACGAGAAGAAAGCGGCCCGGCGCCACACGCTGCGTGAAGACGCGGTGAACTTGCCGAACATGCTCACGATGGCGCGGGTCGTCATGATCCCCATCGTGCTGTGGCTGATGTGGCAGCAGACGCCGCAAGCCAACTTCTGGGCGACCATCATCTACTCGCTGGCGGCAGTGACCGATTTCGTCGACGGCTACCTGGCTCGCAAGATGGGCCTGACCAGCGTGCTGGGTAACTTCCTCGATCCGCTGGCCGACAAGCTGATCGTGCTCGCGACCCTGGTGATGATGGTCGAGCTCGGCCACGTGCCCGCCTGGCCGGTCATCATCATCGCCGGCCGCGAGCTGTCGATCACCGCCCTTCGCACCATCGCCATCAGTGAAGGCGTGGTGATCGCGGCTAGCCGCGGCGGCAAGGACAAGACGGCCGTGCAGATGGTCGCGCTGGTGGCGTTGATCCTGCACGACACCTACGTACTGGACTGGGGCTTCTACGAGGCCGCGGTGGATCTGAACGCGGTCGGGTACGTGCTGCTCCTACTCAGCGTGTTCTTCGCGATCACCAGCGCCGGCGAGTACATCAGCCTGTTCGTCGCGGCGGTCGAGGCCAAGGAAAAGCGCGAGCGCGAGAGCACCGAGGTTTAGGGGCGCGACCGCGCGCCTAGGGCGCCAGCCGGGTCAGCATGCGCGGGAAGGGCGAGGTCTCGCGCACGTGGGGCAGGCCGCAGGTCCAGGCCACCGTGCGCTCCAGCCCGAGCCCGAAGCCGGCGTGCGGGAACGTGCCGTACTTGCGCAGGTCGGTGTACCAACCGAAGGCCTCGGCCGGCAGGTTGTGGTGCTGGATGGCCGCCTCGAGCTTCGCCAGATCGTCCTCGCGCTGGCCGCCGCCCACGATCTCGCCGTAGCCCTCGGGCGCGAGCACGTCCATGTTGAGCGCCAGCGAGGGGTCGCTCGGGTCGGTCTTGAAATAGAAGGCTTTGAGCGAGATCGGGTAGTGCGAGACGATCACCGGCCGGTCGAAGCCGCTCGAGATGACCGTCTCCTCGTCACCCCCGAAGTCGTCGCCGAACTTCGCGGCATGGCCCTTGGCCTGCAGCGTGGCGATGGCCTCGGCGTAGCGGATGCGCGGGAAGGGCTTCTGCACGCGCTCGAGGTGCGTGGTGTCGCGCTCCAGCACCTTGAGCTCTTCCTTGCGCTTGTCGAGCACGCGGGCGATCACGCTGACCAGGAAGTCCTCGGCCAGATCCATGTCGCCGTCGAGGTCCATGAACGCGACCTCGGGCTCGACCATCCAGAATTCGGCCAGGTGGCGGCGCGTCTTGGACTTCTCCGCGCGGAAGGTCGGGCCGAAACAATACACCTTCCCGAACGCCGCGGACGCGGCCTCCATGTACAGCTGGCCGCTCTGCGTGAGGTACGCGGGCGTGCCGTGGAAGTCGGTCTCGAACAGCGTGGAGGTGCCCTCGCAGGCATTCGGCGTGAAGATCGGCGCGTCGATCAGCACGAAGCCATGGCTGTCGTAGTAGTCGCGGATGGCGGCCACGATCTCGGCGCGCACGCGCAGGATCGCGTGCTGGCGGCGCGAGCGCAGCCACAGGTGCCGGTGGTCCATCAAGAAGTCGGTGCCGTGCTCCTTGGGCGTGATCGGGTATTCCAGGGCCGGCCGCGCCACCACCTCGAGCGCGCTCACGCCGAGCTCGAACACGCCTTTCTCGCGCTGGTGCTCGCGGACCGTGCCGGTCAGCTCCAGGCTGGTTTCCTGCGGCAGGTGTTTCGCCAGCTCGAACAGCTCGGGCGACACGTCGCCCTTGAAGACCACGCACTGCGCGTAGCCCGAGCCGTCGCGCAGCTGCAGAAAGATCAGCTTGCCGCTGCTGCGCGAGGCGTACAGCCAGCCCTTCAGCGTGACGGTCTGGCCGACGTGCTCGCCGAGTCGATCGATCTGAACGTGTGCCAAGTGCCCACTCCTCGGAGGTAGCGTGGCAGTCGGCCCGCGCGGCCGTCAACTCGTCGCGCGTGTGCGGCGTGGCATATACTGCGGCCCATGAAGATAGCCTGGGCTCCGCTGGCGTTGTGGACGGTCGTCAGCCTGTTGCCGGCATGCACGCGCGGCAAGGCGAAAGATCCAGTGGCCCAGCAGAAGCCCGCCGAGCCGGTGGCCGCGGCGCCCGAGCCGCCGAAGCCGACGAGCGACGACGGCTGGCTCGCCGGGCGCTTGCCGGCCTCGGTCGTATCGGGCACGCCGGTGCCGGGCGGCGAGCTCACGGTCGGCATCGACACCGATCCACCGTCGCTGAACCTCGCAGTGGACAACGACCTGGTGTCGTCGTGGATCACTCTGCACCGCATCAGCGAGGCGTTGATCAACCTCGACACGCTGCACCCGCCGGAATACCGCTACACGCCCGAGCTCGCCGAGCGCTGGGAGATCTCCGAGGACAAGAAGACCTACACCTTCCACCTGCGCAAGACCGCGAAGTGGCACGACGGCAAGCCGTTCACCTCGCGCGACGTGGTCGCGACCTTCGACAAGATCCAGGACAACACCAGCAAGGCCGCGCACATGCGCGCGATGCTGCTGGAGCTCGCAAGCTACAGCGCACCCGACGACTACACCTTCGTGATGGTCTGGAAGCGCCCGTACGCCTTCACGCAGGACTCGCTGGTCGGCATGCCGATCCAGCCGGCGCACGTGATCGCCAAGCTGAACGGCCGCCAGTACAACGAAGCAGCCAGCAATCCGATCAACCGACACCCGATCGGCACCGGTCCCTTCCGCTTCGTGACCTGGGAGAGCGCCAGCAAGATCGTGATCGAGCGCAACCCGGACTACGATCTCGAGAAGCCCTTCCTGGATCGCGTGGTGTTTCGCATCGTGTCCGACGACACCGTACGCCTGCAGCTGGCGGTGCGCGGGGAGCTGGACATGGTCCGCGGCTTGAAGAGCGATCAGTGGCGGAACATGGACAGCCCGGTGTTCCGCAAGGAGTGGAACCGCTCGCGCTTCACCCCCAACTCGTACGCGTGGGTGGGCTGGAACGAGGCCCGGCCCATGTTCGCGGACAAGCGCGCGCGCCTCGCGCTCACGATGCTCATCGATCGACCCGGCATGATCGAGAAGCTGATGTACGGCCTGCCCAGCCCGACCGAGTGTCACTTCTACGCCGCCACCGGCCAGTGCGATCCGGCGGTCAAGCAACCGCCCTACGACCCGCAGGCCGCGATGCGCCTGCTCGACGAGGTCGGCTGGAAGGATACGGACGGCGACGGCGTGCGCGACAAGGACGGCAAGCCGTTTCAGTTCGTGTTCATGCTCCCGAGCGGGGCCGAAGAGGCCGCGCGCTGGGCGGCCAAGGCCAAGGAGGACATGGCGCGCGCCGGCGTGACGATGGACATCCAGCGCGTCGAGTGGTCCGCATTCTCCAAGCGCCTGGTCGAGCACAACTTCGACGCCTGCACGCTGCTCTGGGGCAGCAGCGGGCCGTACGACGATCCGACGCAGATCTGGCACTCGAGCTCGAGCAAGGGTGGCTCGAATTTCATCAGCTACAAGAACGCCGAGGTCGACAAGCTGATCGAACAGGCGCGCGTGGAATTCGACATCCCCAGCCGCGACGCCCTGTTCCGCAAGCTCGGCGCGATCCTGCACGACGAGCAGCCGTACACGTTCATGTACGTACGGCCCGAGCTCGAGCTGCTGCACAAGCGCGTGAAGGGCGCGGTGCCGAACCTCGCCTGGTGGAACTTCGAGCGCATGTGGCTCGACCCCGCGTTGCGGCGCAAGTAGCGCATGCTCGGCTATCTGCTGCGGCGCCTGCTCTGGATGATCCCGACGCTGATCGGGATCACCCTGGTCTGCTTTCTGCTGCTGCGCATGGCGAACGCCGATCCCGTGGCGGCGCGCTACCAGCAAGGCATCCGCGGCCAGCAGATCTCGCAGGAGGCGCTCGAGCACCTGCGCAAGCTCTACGATCTCGACAAGCCCTGGTACGTACAGTACGGGAGCCTGCTGCGGCGGCTGGTCACGCTCGATCTCGGCACGCGCTGGCAAGACGGCCGGCCGATCGCCGAGGTGATCGGCGAAGCGCTGCCGATCACGCTCTTGCTGGCGTTCCTGTCGATCACGCTGGCGTATCTGATCGCGGTGCCGCTCGGCGTGTACTCCGCCGTGCGCCAGTACAGCCTGGCGGATCGCGCGATCACCTTGACGCTGTTCGTGCTGTACTCGCTGCCCAGCTTCTGGCTCGGCACGCTGCTGATCGTGTTCCTGGCCAGCGGCAAGTACGTGTCGTGCCCCTGGCTCGGCCAGGATGCCTGCTTTCCGCTGCAGGGCTGGCATGCCTTCGAGGGCTTCGAGCGCATGACCGGCTGGCAGCGCGTGCGCGACGTGGCCTGGCACCTGGTGCTGCCGGTCTTCACGCTGACGTACCCCGCGCTGGCGGTGATCTCGCGCTACATGCGCGCGGGCATGCTCGAGACCCTGCGCCAGGACTACGTGCGCACCGCGCGCGCCAAGGGCTTGAGCGAGCGCGCAGTCGTGTACGGGCATGCCATGCGCAACGGCTTGATCCCGATCCTGACGCTGCTCGGCCTCGAGTTGCCCGAGTTGATCAGCGGCGCGGTGATCGTGGAGTCGATCTTCGGCGTGCGGGGCGTGGGGTTGCTCACGCTCGAGGCCATCCGCCTGCCGGACTATCCGCTGGTCATCACCATCGTCGCGTTCATCGCCGCCATGACCATGCTCGGCACGTTGCTGTCGGACGTGCTGTACGTGCTGGCCGATCCGCGAATCCAGCTGGGCAGGCGCGACCATGGCTGAGACCTACTTGCAGCAGGTGCGCAAGCAGTTCCTGCGCCGGCTCAGTCATCGCGTGTGCGTGGTGATCATCCTGGGCATGGGCGTCCTGGCGCTGGCGGCAGACTTCCTGGCGTCGGACTTGCCACTCGCGCTCTCGTTTCAGGGTCAAACCTATCCCTTGCCGAACATCGTCCGGCCCGCAGCTCTGCGCGGCTACGACAACCAGCGCTTGCTCGACGCGATGACGCCCGAGGATTGGGCCGTGTTCCCGCCGATACCCTGGGGCCACAACACGCACGACCTGGACGCCGTGCTCGCGCCGCCCAGCGGCCAGCACTTCCTCGGCACCGACAGCGGCGGGCGCGACGTGGCCGCGCGCGTGATCCACGGCGCGCGCGTCAGCCTCTCGGTCGGGATCCTGTCGGTCTCGGTGCTGCTGGTGATCGGCGTGTTCTTCGGCGCGATCGCGGCGTACTACGGGGGCTGGGCGGACCTGCTGCTGATGCGCCTGCTCGAGATCGTGCACTCGTTGCCGACCCTGCTGTTGCTGGTCACGATCCTGGCAGTGATCATGCCGACCGGCTGGCGCGCGATCGTGACCATGATGCTGGTGATAGGCTTCGTGCGCTGGACCGACGTGGCGCGGCTGACGCGGGGCGAGATCCTGCGCGTGAGGACCATGCCCTACGTCGAAGCGGCGCGCGCACTCGGTTGCAGTCCGGCGCGGGTGATCGTTCGCCATGTCCTGCCCAACGCGCTGGCGCCCGTGCTGGTCGCGGCCACGTTCGCGATGGCGTCCGCGATCCTGATCGAGGGCGCGCTGTCATTTTTGGGCTTCGGCATCCCTCCGGACATGGCCTCCTGGGGCGGAATGTTGAACGACGTGCAAGGGCACACCGAAGCCTGGTGGCTGGCCGTGTTTCCGGGCGCGGCGATCTTCGTGACCGTCACGGTCTACAACCTCGCGGGCGAAGGACTGCGCGATGCCATCGACCCCCGGCTCAAGATGTGAGATGACCGGACCCATGCGTGGCACGGGGTTCATCCTCAGCCTGTGGCTGTTCGGCCTGTGCGCCTGCACGCGCGGTGGTCACGGCTACTACGGCACCACCGAGCCCAAGCACGGACCCGAGGAGATCTGGACCAACCTGGGCGCCGAGCCCGAGTACATCGATCCGGGCAAGAGCTCGGATCACACCGGCGGCACGGTGATCACGAACCTGTTCGCGGGCCTGTTGCAGCCGCACCCGGCCACGCTCGAGCCGATGCCGGAGCTGGCTCAGTCCTGGCAGGTCTCGGAGGATGGGCGCACGTACACGATGCACCTGCGCCCGAGCGTGTGGTCCGACGGCACGCCGCTGACGGCGGCGGACTTCGTCTACTCGTGGCAGCGCGTGCTCGATCCGGCCACGGCCTCCAAGTACGCCTCGTTCCTGTACCCGGTGCGCTATGGCGAGATGTTCAACTCGCGCGCGGTGCTGGTGCGCGGTGTGGGCACTGCGAGCGAGGCCGAGCTGCGCAAGTGGATCGAGCCGCTGGCGCCGATCGAGCGGCTGCGACTGGCGCCGGAGCTGGACGGCGTGTTCGTGATGGTGGGCGGCGAGGATGCGGGGCGCGCGGCGGCGCGCGAGAAGCTGATCCAGTCCCTCCACGGCAAGACCGTCGAAGGCCACGCGCTGACTGCCGCCGTCAGCGGCCGCGAGCTCGTGGGCGTGCGCGCGCCCGAGCCCCTGACGCTGGTGGTCGAGCTCGAAGATCCGGTGCCGTACTTCCTGAACCTGCTGTGCTTCTCGGTGACCTATCCGGTGCCGCGCCACGTCCTCGAGCGGCTGAAAGCAGCGAAGATCAACGAAGACCTCTGGACGCGTCCGGAGCACATCGTCTCGAACGGGCCCTACTTGCTCGCGGAGTGGAAGTTCCGCCAGTCGATGCTGTACGTGAAGAACCCGAAGTACTGGGACGCGGCCCACGTGCGCACGCCGCGCATCAAGCTGCTCGAGATCGACAGCTACAACACGGTGTTGAACCTGTACGAAGCCGGCGAGCTCGACACCATCGGCAACAACGCCAGCATTCCCTCCGAGTTCGTGGACACGCTGCGCAAGACGGGCGACTTCACGAGCGCGCCGGTCAACACGGTCTACTTCTACTGGATCAACACCAAGGTGCCGCCGCTCGACGATCCGCGCGTGCGCAACGCGCTGCGGATGTCGATCGACCGCAAGGCGATCGTCGAGCACATCACGCGGGGCGGACAGGTGCCGACGGCCGACATGGTGCCGAACGGCCTGGGTGGCTACGAGGGGCCGAAGACCACGATCTTCGATCCCGAGCGCGGCAAGCAGCTGCTGGCCGAGGCCGGATACGGGCCGAACAAGCCGCTGCCCAAGATCACGCTGACCTACAACACCTCGGAAGGCCACAAGCAGATCGCCGAGGCGGTGCAGGCGCAGTGGAAGCGCTACCTGGGTATCGAGGTCGAGATCGAGAACCAGGAGTGGAACGTCTTCTTGCGCAACCTGAAGAGCTACAACTTCCAGATGGCGCGCATGGGCTGGGTGGGCGACTACCCCGACCCGTACACGTATCTGGAGCTGTTGACCAAGGCCAGCGGCAACAACCACTCGCAGTGGACGGACCCGCGCTACGAAGACCTGTTGCGGCGCGCGAACCAGACGACCGACAAGACCGAGCGGCTCGCGCTGTTCAAGCAGGCCGAGGTGCTGGCGATGGATGCCGCGCCGCTCCTGCCGTTCTACGTCTACAATCGCTCCGAGTTGACCAAGCCCTACCTGCGCGGGAGCGTGATCAACTTCGAGAACCGGCACATGTTCAAATACTGGTGGATCGACAAGCGCTGGTACTCGGGCGTGCAGGATAACCTGCTGGATCACGGCTTTCCGCCGCGCCCCCAATCGTCCGCCGGATCGGTTGGATCGGCAGGGGGGGGAGGGGCGCCCTGATGCTGTCGTTCGCGTTGCGCCGGCTGTTGGGCCTGATCCCGACGCTGCTCGTGATCGTCGTGATTTCGTTCCTGGTCATCCGGCTCGCGCCGGGTTCGCCGTTCGTCAGCGAGCGCGGCATTCCGCCGGAGGTGCTGCTCGAGCTGCGCACCAAGTACGGCTTCGATCGCCCGCTGCACGAGCAGTTGACCAGCTACATCGGGAACCTCGTGCGCGGCGATCTGGGGCTGTCGACCAAGTATCCGCAGCGCACGGTGAACGACCTGATCGCCGACGGCTTGCCCGCCACGCTGCTGCTGGGCGTGTGCGCACTGCTCTGGGCCCTGCTCCTGGGCATCGGCGCGGGCATCGTCGGCGCGATCCGCCAGAACACGCGCTGGGACTATGGCTTCATGACGCTGGCCATGGTCGGGATCTCGCTGCCGACGTTCGTGCTCGGGCCGATCCTGGTGCTGCTCTTCGCGCTCACGGTCTACGCCTTGCCGCCGGCCGGCTGGGGAGGGCTGCGGCACGTGGTGTTGCCCGCGCTCACGCTCGGCACGGCCTACGCGGCGTACATCGCACGCCTGACGCGCGCCGGCATGCTGGAGGTCGTGCGTTCGGACTTCGTGCGTACGGCGCGCGCCAAGGGCCTGTCGGAGGTCACGATCGTGCGGCGGCACATGTTGCGCGGCGGCTTGTTGCCCGTGGTGACCTACCTCGGCCCGGCCACCGCGCACCTGCTGGTGGGCAGCGTGGTGGTCGAGAAGATCTTCGCCACGCCCGGCATCGGCCCGTACTTCGTGGATGCCGCGTTCAACCGCGACTACTTCCTGGTCATGGGCATCGTGGTGCTCGAGTCGGTCTTCCTGCTGGTCATGAACCTGATCGTCGATCTGGCCTACGGCTTCATGGACCCGCGCATTCGGTACGAGTGAGCAATGTCGGCAACCCCCACGACTCCCGCGGCGCTGACGAACACGGACGAGACCCTGGTCGGGGTTTCGTTGTGGCAGGACGCGCTGCGTCGCTTGCGCAAGAACCGCATGGCGATGGCGGGCGGCTGCGTGACCGTGTTCTTGACCGTGGTCGCGTTCCTCGGTCCAGTCGTGATCCGCGCCACCTGGGGCTACGACTACGAGGCGCAAAACCTGGCCTACGGACCGCAGCCGCCGTCCGCGGCACACTGGTTCGGTACGGACTTCTTCGGTCGCGATCTGCTGACGCGCGTGCTCTACGGCAGCCAGATCTCGCTCACCGTGGGCCTGTTGGCGGCGCTGGTCGCGGCCAGCGTGGGGACGATCTACGGCGCGATCTCGGGCTACGTCGGCGGGCGGCTGGACATGATCCTGATGCGCATCGTCGACATCATCTACGCGCTACCCTACATGTTCCTGGTGATCGTGCTGGTCACGATCTTCGGCAAGAGCCTGCCGCTGTTGTTCCTGGCGCTCGGGCTGGTCGGCTGGCTGATGACTGCGCGTATCGTGCGCGGGCAGATGCTGACGCTGAAGGAGCGCGAGTTCGTGCTGGCGGCGCGCGGCCTGGGCGTGCGCGGCGGCACGATCCTGGTTCGGCACCTGATCCCGAACACGCTCGGACCGATCGTCGTCTACTTCACCTTGACCGTGCCGTCGATGATCCTGCAGGAGGCGTTCCTGAGCTTCCTCGGCCTCGGCGTGCAGGCGCCGCGGCCCAGCCTGGGCGCGCTGATCAACGACGGCGCCAACCACATGGCGGTGTTCTGGTGGGAGCTGGTGTTCCCCGGCGGCGTGATGGCGCTGCTGTTGTTCTCGCTCAACTTCCTGGGTGACGGCGTGCGCGACGCGGTCGATCCGCAGATGCGGGGGCGCTCGTGACTGCTCCCGTGCTCTCGGTGCGCGATCTCTGCGTGTACTTCCACACCGAGCAGGGCGAGGTCAAAGCCGTGGACGGCGTGTCGTTCGACGTGCAACCGGGCGAGGTGCTCGGCATCGTGGGCGAGAGCGGCTCGGGCAAGAGCGTGAGCAACCTGGCGGTGATGGGCCTCTTGCCGAAGCCGCCGGCGTACTTCCCGCGCGGCGAGGTGCTGTTCGACGGCCGCTCGATGCTGAAGGCGCGCGATCGCGAGCTGCGCGCGATCCGCGGCCGGCGCGTGGCGATGATCTTCCAGGACCCGATGACGTCGCTCAACCCGTACCTGACGATCGAGCGTCAGCTGACCGAGGTGTTGGAGGAGCACGAGTCGATCTCGCGCGAAGACGCTCGCAAGCGCGCGGTCGCCATGCTCTCGCGAGTGGGCATCCCGGACGCCGAGCGCCGCATCGACGCCTATCCGCACGAGCTCTCCGGCGGCATGCGCCAGCGCGTGATGATCGCCATGGCGCTGTTGTGCGGGCCCGAGCTGCTGATCGCCGACGAGCCGACCACCGCGGTCGACGTGACCATCCAGGCGCAGATCCTGGCGCTGATCAAGGAGCTGCAGGCCGGCAAGTCGATGAGCGTGATCCTGATCACCCACGACCTGGGCGTGGTGGCGGGCATGGCGCACCGCGTGCTGGTCATGTACGCGGGGCGGATCGTCGAGGCCGCGGACACCGAGACGCTGTTCGAGCGCCCGCGCCACCCGTACACGCGCGCGCTCTTGCAGAGCGTGCCGCGGCTGGACGCCGCGCCGGGCACGGTGCTGGCGTCGATCCCGGGGCTGCCGCCCGACCTGAGCAACCTCGACGCGGGCTGCCCGTTTCGCCCGCGCTGCCCACTGGCCATGCCGCGCTGTGCCTCGGCCTATCCGCCCAACGTCGGCACGGCGGAGCACCCGGTGCACTGCTACGCCGAGGAGGGCCAGCAGCCATGAGCGGCGACGATCTGTTGGTGGTCGAAGATCTGGCCGTGCACTTCCCGATCAAGTCGCCGGGCTTGTTCAACCGCCAGAAGCTCAACCTGCGCGCGGTCGACGGCGTGAACCTGCGCGTACCGCGCGGGCGCACCCTGGGCCTGGTGGGCGAGAGCGGCTGCGGCAAGTCGACCACCGGCCGCGCCATCCTGCAGTTCATCGAGCCCGCACGCGGCAAGGTCCGCTTCGACGGCATCGAGCTCACCGGCTTGTGGCGTACGCGCTTCGGCGCGCGCACCTGGGGCAGCGAGCTGCGCGACATGCGCCGGCGCATGCAGATGATCTTTCAGGACCCCTACGCCAGCCTGAACCCACGCATGACCGTGGAAGACATCGTGGCCGAACCGCTGCGCACCTTCCGCAGCGGCGACGCGGCCCAGATCCGCAAGCGCGTGATCGAGCTGCTGCTGCGCGTCGGCATGGATCCCCGCTACCGCGCGCGCTACCCGCACGAGTTCTCCGGCGGCCAACGCCAGCGCATCGGCATCGCCCGCGCGCTGGCGCTCTCGCCGGAGCTGTTGATCTGCGACGAGCCGATCAGCGCGCTCGACGTGTCGATCCAGGCGCAGATCCTGAACCTGCTGGTCGAGCTGCAGCGCGAGCTCGGCTTGACCTACGTGTTCATCGCCCACGACCTGGCGGCGGTGCGCATGCTCTCGGAGCAGATCGCGGTCATGTACCTCGGCGAGATCGTCGAGCTCGGCGACCGAGACTCGATCTGCGAACGACCGCGGCATCCGTACACGCGCAGCTTGATCCAGGCGGTTCCGATCCCGAATCCGAAGCGCGAGCGCGAGCGCGTGAGGCTGCCGCTCAAGGGCGAGGTTCCGAGCCCGCTGGCGCCTCCGCCGGGCTGTCATTTTCATCCGCGCTGCCCGCTGGCCATCGACCGCTGCAAGCAGGAGCACCCGGAGCTCCGCAGCGTGGCCGGGCGCATGGTGGCCTGCCACCGAGCCGAAGAAACGGCCTCCCCACAGTCCTGAGCCACCGCCGCTGACGGCTGCGTGAGTCGGAAGAACCCGGACTCTCGGGAGAGTGTCGGCGCGCCCACTGCGCGGCCGGTCAGTGCCCCATGACGATTCCCGACGAATTTCCCGGGTGATTGGGGACGTTCGTGCGTTGACGGCCGTCTATTGAAAATAATATATTCGAAAACACCATTCACGGTATTCCGATGAAACGAGTCGACCAACCGCATCCCAGCAGCAACCTCGGCGGCGGACCGGCTCGGCAGTTCAGCGAGGCCGAGCTGCTGGAGCTCGAGGCCCGCTACCCGGAAGGTCTGTCCACGCAGGACGTGGTCGAGCTGTTCAGCGCGCGCGGCGAGAGGCTGAGCGAGGCGACGTTCCGCAAGTACGTGCAGCTCGGCTTGCTACCGCGCAGCGTGCGGGTGGGGCGCAAGGGCAAGCATCGGGGTTCGCAGGGCCGCTATCCGGTGGCCGTCATCCGACAGATCGACGCCGTGCGCGCGCTGATGGCGCAGGGCTACACGATTCAAGACATCCAGCGCGAGCTGCTCAGTCTGCGGACCGACATCGACGCACTGGGTCAGAAGTTGGCGTCCGTGCTGTCGACCATGGAGCAAGCGGCAGCGGTGGGCGACGACATCGCGGCGCGCGCGATCTCGGATGCGCGTCAGGTGGGCGACGCGCTGATCGAGCGTCTGCGCGCGATCGAACAACGTTTGGCCATGCGTGCGCGCATGGCGCGAGCAGCTGTGTAGCGCGACTGGGCTGGGGAGCGCTGCGCGAGGTGGTACGGGCGAGACCATTCGAGAGGGACGGAGGCGAGCATGGCTGAGCGGGACGACATGGGTGTAGGGCACGCGGATATCAACCCGAGCGAGACGAGCGCGGCGGCGCACGTGCACGGTTCGCTCGCCTTGGCGTTCGAGGCCAGCTTGGCCGCGAACGACGATCTCGCCGATGACGATCTCGAGGATGGCGACGAGGCCGATGAACAAGGCCGGCGCCGCCGGCGCTCCCGCGCGCGCGCCCGCACGATCTCGATCCGCCGCCTGAGCAAGGCCGAGCTCAACCGCGGCCGCGCGCTGTATCCCGAAGAAGACTACTGGCGACCGACGACGCGCGCCGAGTGCGCCGAGATGGAACGTCCGTGCCCCTTCGTCTCCTGCAAGTACCACCTCTACATCGACGTCCATCCGGTCCGCGGCTCGATCAAGATCAACTTCCCGGACGTCGAGGTCTGGGAGATGACCGACACCTGCGCCCTCGACATCGCGGATCGCGGTGGCATCACGCTCGAAGAGGTCGGCGAGATCATGAACCTCACCCGCGAACGCGTGCGTCAGCTCGAGACTCAGGGACTTGCGAGGTTGCAGGGCATGGACGACGTCACGCGATTGCATGATTACGTGGGGTAGCTTGAGGTGGGCTGGTCGGGGGGCGTCGCGCGCGCTCACGCCTCCGCAGCCGGAAGCGCCCCGGTCGCGCGTACGAGTTTCGACGCTTCGCCGCCGCGAAACCGTGATTGCTAGTTCTTGTTCCTGATCCGCTGCGTGCCAAGATCGCGTACGAGCACGGGCACGTGTACGTAGGATTGTGCGCGCGACGCAGGCGCCTCCTGGCTGCACAGCGCCAGCGCGCGCGACGCTTTCCCACCCTCAGCGGTAGACGAACCTGGGCTTGCCCGCTGGATCGAGCTGGATCGAGCCGCCCTGGCCTGCGCAGCCGAAGCAGGTCGTGAACAGGAGCTGCCGCGGCTCGCTCGCGCTGAAGCCGATCGCGAGCGCTGCAGGGGGTTCCATCAGGATCGTGCTGGCCAGATACTTCGGCGTCGGACCCGGCTCGAGCACCGCGATCAACAGGCGATTGCCCTGGGCGCCGCTGACGATCCAGTAGCTGCGCTCGCCGCCGGCCGGCTGCCAGCTGAACGGGCCGTCCACGAAGCTCCAGGCGGCCATCCCGGCGCGGTTGCGGCTGCGCTGCAGGGCTTCGCGGGTGGCGCTCGCGCCCAGCGGCGTGAAGCCCTCGGCGAAGCTCGCGAGTTGCGGGATCCCGGCCAGCAGCGCGTGCCATTCCTCGGGGGTCTTGCGGAGCTCGTGGACAGGCAGCGCGGCAGGCGCCGGCATTGCTGCTGGCGGCGGCGGCTCGGCGGCCACTCCCGCCGCTAGCAGCAGCACTGCGCCGACCAGGCAGGCAGTCCTCATGCCTCCAGGCTACTGCCGCGCCGCGACGCCGCGCAAGAAAGCCCGGAAGCGGCTTGCAGGCCGAGCGCCCACAGCCTATGCGTAGCGGCGTCGGAGGGCAGAAGGCGATCGCCGGCTCTTGCAGCGGGAGGAAAGTCCGAGCTCCACAGGACGGAATGCCAGCTAACGGCTGGTGGGGGTGACCCCAAGGAAAGTGCCGCAGAAAACATACCGCCGCTCCGTGCAAACCGAGCGGTAAGGGTGAAAAGGCGAGGTAAGAGCTCACCGGGCCGACGGCAACGCCGGTCGCAAGGCAAACCCCATTCGGAGCAAGATGAAATAGGGAGACGTTCGAGGGTGGTCCGCCCGAGTCTCCGGGTAGCATCGCTCGAGGTGCGCGGTGACGTGCATCCTAGATGAATGATCGTCGCTCGCGTTCCGGTGACGGACGCGAGAACAGGACTCGGCTTACGGTCTCTCCGACCACGAACCCCAGATCGCGTATGCGGTCTGGGGTTCGCGCTTTTTATCGCGCTGGCTTGCAGCTGATGGCGGCGGAGCCGGGGTCGCTCCGGTGCCGAGAATTCGTGCATCGCGGCAGCGCGGCGGGGCCCGCTCGCAGGCATGCTGCTAGTCCGTCCCTGTGTTGGGGTGTGCGATGAGACTCTGCGATCGGGCAACTTAGCGAAGATCTCTACGTAAACACGCGCTAAGCTGCGAGGCCCAAAGTTTGCTTTGTCCTTGCACCTGCTTCGTGCCGGGGTCTACAACGAACCCGGTAAGAGTCCCACTAGCCATGGAGGTTCCGCGTGAGGGAGCTCGTTCGCTACTTGTTGGAGAACGCGTACATCGACTTCGGGGGTGACCTGTCCATGGAGAAAGTCCGAGAGTTGTTGCGGGACGACGACACGCGCGAGGCCCGCTCGCTCCTGGCGAAGTTGATCGACGACAAGGGCGTGGACGACCTCCTGATCACCATCGCGGATTGCCTCAAAGACCATATCCGCGTCGGCATCACCGAAGAAACCATTCGCGAACAACTCAGTACGTACAGCGAGTCTTGAGCTGCGCGTCGATCATCGTCGCAATTTGCCTCGCTACGGTTCCTGGTGAGGACGTTAGCGTTTCTTTCCGACATGTGGGCTGCTAGCATCTCGCGCTCGATGATTTCGGCTCGGACGATCGCGTTCTCCTTGGCCTGGTGCTGCGTTGCCTGCGCCGGCGCGAGCTGTGGCAGCAGCAACGGCAAAAGTACGTCGGCGCCGACCGCGTCGAGTGCGACGGAAGCCGTGCGCAGCGGGCCGCAGATCGATGACCTGCCTCAGGTCAACACGGCCGACATGACCGACGCCGAGAAGCGCCTGTGGTTGGATCTGATCAACGATCAGCTCTCGCCTTGCGGCGATCCGCGCACGGTCGCGCAATGCGCCAGCGAGGGTACCAAGTGCGGAGCGTGCGTCACCGCTGCGCGATATCTCGCGCGCTTGGTCATGGAAGGTTACGACCGCGCCACGATCGTCGAGCATTACAAGAACCGCTTCGGTTCGACCAAGCTCGAGATCTCGACCAGCGATGCGCCGTCGCGCGGCGCGCCGATGGCCAAGATCACGCTGGTCGAGTTCAGTGACTTTCAGTGTCCACACTGTGGAGCGGCCCATCCCGATCTGGTGCGGGCGTTGCGCGAGTTCGACGGCAACCTGCGCCTGGTCTACCGGTACTTCCCGCTGAGCAATCACACGCGCGCCTTGCCCGCTGCCAAAGCGGCCGAGGCGGCGCGGCTGCAGGGCAAGTTCTGGGAGATGCACGATCTGCTGTTCGAGCATCAGCGCCAGCTCGAAGATGCGGACCTGAAGAAGTACGCGACCGAGCTCGGGCTGGACATGCAGCGCTTCGAGAGCGACATGGCTTCCGAGCAGGTGGTCAAACGGATCCAGGCCGATCGGGACATGGGAGAGAAGCTCGGCATCGAAGCCACGCCGAGCTTCTTCGTCAACGGTCGGCCGCTCAAGGAGAGCGTCCGTTCGCTGCCCGCGTATTTGAAGGAAGAGCTGGAACTCTAAGCTGAAGTGCGGGTGCCGCCAGCGGCTGCTGAATGCCCGCGGTCGTGTCTCGTCCGAGTCCGGAGGTCGCTGCGAAATGCCGAACAAGTCTGCGCAAGCCAGGTGGTCGTGGGGGGTTGTCTACGCCGTAGTAGCGGCGTTGTGGTTGTCATCGCTCCCAGCGGGCGCGCTCGACGCAGGGGCCAAGATGCCCGAAATCGGGCTCACCGACCTGTCAGGCAAGCCGGTGAACGCAGCCTCGCTCGCGGGCAAGGTGGTGATCGTCGACTTCTGGGCGACCTGGTGCGCGCCCTGCAAGGAAGAGCTGCCGATCCTGCAAAAGCTCTACAAGAAGTACGGCGCGCAGGGGTTGGTGATCGTCGGCGTCAGCGTCGACAAGGACGCGTCGAATATCCAGAGTTTCGTGAAGAAGCTCGGGCTCAGCTTCCCGGTCGTCCACGACGCGAACCATCAGGTGTCGGGGCGCTACCAGCCGCCGCGCATGCCCTCGTCGTACATCGTCGATCGCAAGGGCATCGTGAAGTACGTGCACGGTGGCTTCCGCGCGGATGATGCCGCGGTGATCGAGAAGCAGGTGCAGGAGCTGCTCGGAAAGTAGGCGCCTGCTCCGCGTCAGGTGCGGTTTTCAGCTCTGTGTTCGCGTTCCTGTTCCTAGTTCTGTTCGGCCTTGCTTATCGGCCGAGAAAACTAGGAACTAGGAACATGAACAGGACCGCGAACTAGCAATTCTAGTTCCGCACGCGAGCCCGGGCTTCCTTCAGGAACTCCGACAGCCGCTCGGCCACGTAGTTGACCAGGTGCACGTCCGCGGCCGAGAACTCGCCGGTGGTGCGGTTGATCAGCTGCAGCATTCCTAATAGCCGCCCATCGTGCGTCAGCGGTCGCAGCAGCATGTTGGTCGCCGCGAGCCCCTGCCGGCCCTCGCGCGAGGCGTCGTACCCACCCTCCGCCTTCAAGTCCGGAATGACCAGCGCGGCGTGCTCGAGCCCCGCAGCCTTGCCGAACAGGCCCGTCTGCCTCGAGATCGCGCGTCCTTGCGCTCCCTCTGCGCCCTGGCCCTGCACGGCGACGAAGCGTAGCTGGTCCGTGTTGATGTCGTAGAGGCAGCCGCTCAGCGCCTGTGCAGGCACGGACTCTGCGAGCAGCTTGATGGTGAACTCCAGGCCTTCCGCCGCAGTCCGCAAATGCGCGAGCTCGTGCAGGCTCTCGAAGACCGTGGCCAGGCGATCGTCGCCTTCGGGCGCGCCCGGTGGAATGGAGCCCTGCTCCGCGGCGGGGTAGTCGACGGAAGGCTCGCCGCGCCAGTCGCGCCATTCGAGCGCGACCAGGGGCGGGCGCACCGGCTGATCGACCCAGCTGTGATCGAAGGCGGCGAGGTTGACGAACTTGCCGCGCGGTGCGGCCTCGAATTCTTGCTGCAGATGCGCGAGCGCGTAGCGCAGCGCCACTTCTGCCTCGTTCACCGACATGCCCTTGGGGATCAAGTACGCGCGTTCGCGGTACGTCAGCGGATTCTCAGGTCCCGGCTCGGCGTCACGGGACAGCATGAGTTCGAGTTGCATCTTCTTGCGGGCTCCGAGCGGTTGCGAGGACGAGACTGCGCCCGAAGCCTTAGTGTTTGCAACCGCCCGCTTTTGGTCGGTGGGATCGACCTGCGCAGCCGGGCCTGTGGCGGGATCTGCGCGCACCGGCCGAGGTGCGGCGGGGGCAGCGTTCGCCGCCGCCGCGACCGCTGGAATTTGCGCCGATTTGCCCCGTGTTGGTAGCGCGCCTGCCGCTGATGGCTGCAGCGGCGCCGACTTCGCACCGGCGGCCGCAGGTGCGTTGAGCGGACGTGAGGCACCGACGACGGACGCCGGTGGTGGAATCGAGCCGCGCCCCGCCGGTTGCGGCACCGCTTGCGCAGCGGGCGGCATGAGCTGCTGCGACGCTGATGGCGCGTACGCGATCGTACGAAACTTCGCCGGCTTCGCCGCGCGCGGCTCGGCTTCGGTCGCGCGCGCAGCAGGCGCTGCGGCAGCAACAGCCGCCATGGGAGTCAGGATGAATTTTCGCCGCGCCGCGGGATCGAGGATCGTCACCACGCCGTCTGGTGTGACCGCGCAACTCGCCCCATTCGGTAGACCACCCTCTTCACCCAGCTCCTTCCGAGCACCGCGCAGGGCGCCCATCCAGTTGCCGGCTTCGATCTCGAACTGATGGAGAGGGGTGCTGCCGCTGAGCGGGTTTACTACCAGTTTCCACTTCTTGGCGGTCACGTGGGATACACCGGGGGTGCGAGGCCCAACCCTGAAATCTACCGCGTGTCGGCTGCAGCGGATTGGGATCCTAGCGACACCATTCTCCTTTTGTATCAACCAAGACTTTGAACGGTCAAGGAAAGGAGCTGGTAACCATTTAGAAACATTGCCACTCTAGCATTCCTACAAATCCCTGCACGGTCCGCCAGTTGTGCTGGTCGCCGGGTCGGATACAGGCAAGTCACACGAAAGAGTGAGTGTTCATGTGGGTGCTAGTGATCGGATCTAGCGCGATTTTGCAGCGCGAGGATGGTGGGCTGTCGGTGCTCAAGGAACTCGGATGCCGAGTCAAAGCCCACGATCTGTGGGACGACTTGGATGAGCCTGCGTTTCTGGAGCAGCCTCCTGCGGCTATTTTGGTCGAGGCCCTCGATCAGTTCGACGCGGGCCGCGCTGCGCTGATGCGCATCCGCGCCGTGGCGGCGCTGGCCGAGGTCCCATGCCTGGTGGCGGCCACGGTGGGGCAGGCACAGCGGCTCGATGGCAACGATGGTTTCGATGATTTCGTGCTCGTGCCGTACGTGCCGGCCGAGCTCTACATGCGCATCCGACGCGCGGAGTGGCGCCGGAGCGAGTTCGCGGGCAAGGAGCGCATCAAGATCGGTGCGATGTGCATCGATCTCGCCGGCCACGAGGTCACCGTCGATGGCCGCGTGGTGGACCTGACGCATCAGGAGTTCGCGCTGCTCAAGTTCTTGAGCCAGAACCGCGGCCGCGTGTTCAGCCGCGAGCAGCTGCTCAACCGGGTTTGGGGCGTGAACTATTACGGCGGTAGCCGCACCGTGGACATCCACGTGAGGCGCTTGCGCATGAAGCTGGGGCCGGTCGCCGATCCCATCGAAACCGTTCGCGGCGTGGGCTACAAGATGAAAGCCCCATGAATCCGCTCGCGATCTCGACGGGCGACCCGGGAGGTGTCGGCCCGGAGATCGCCTTGCGCGTGGCTCTCGAGACGCGCCACCAGGACCCCGTGGTGCTGTTCGGGGACGCGGAGTGGCTGCGGCGCCGCGCCCGTGCGCTGGGCGCGGAAGAGTGCCGCGTGCTCGATCCCACCGCCTCCGAGCTCGCGGTCGCACGCGGGTCGATCGGGCTGGTCGACGTCGGGCGCTGGTCGGCCGAGGCTTGCGAGCACCGCGCCACGGCAGCGGGAGGCGATGCGCAGCTGCGTGCGCTGGACGCCGCGATCGCGGCCGCGGCCACGGGTCGGGCGCGCGGGCTGACCACCGCGCCGATGAGCAAGGCCGCCGTAACCCTCGCAGGCCACGACTTCATCGGCCACACCGAGCACCTGGCGCGCGCGACCGGCCTGGCCGACGACCAGGTCACGATGATGTTCCTCGGCAAGCGCTTGCGGGTCGCACTTGTCACCACCCACCTCGCGATCGCGCAGGCCCCGCTCGAGATCACGCCCCCGCGCGTGTTGCGCAGCGTGCTCCACCTCGGCACCGCGCTGCTCCGCGTGTTGCCGGCGCGGCCTTCCGGCGGCCCGCCCCGCATGTGCGTGACCGGGCTCAACCCGCACGCGGGCGAGGCTGGCATGTTCGGGGACGAAGAACCCCGCGCGATCCAGCCGGCCATCGACGAAGCGCGGCGCCGGTCGCCGTTCGCCGACGGCAAGCTGCTGCTCGAGGGCCCCGTGCCGGCCGAGACGGCGTTTCGCAATGC
>DATEOF010000033.1:0-5978 GCA_035274465.1 Polyangiales bacterium | reverse complement strand
TACATCGAGGCCTTCTACAACCGCGTACGGCGTCACTCGACGATCAACTACCATTCGCCGAACGATTTTGAGCGCGAGCTGTCAAACACTCACGCTGCGTAACAGAGTCCTCTGTCCACGAAATCGGGCCAATTCCAGTATGCGGAGGCGCAGGGAGAGAAAGCGGATTTCGTGACGGTGCGCGATGGGAACGTCGCGCAGGCTGTGGGCGCCAGCGTGGCCAACCCATTCATCTTCCGCGAGATCGACGTTCGGCGGGGCGGTCCGATCGATCCTGGACTGGATCGTGTGTCTGCTGTTCCGGTCGAGCAGTCTTGCACGATGTTTCCGGATCGTAGAATCCTGGCCGTGAACGTCATGGAGCAGGGGGTCTACACATCGGCGGAGATGCGATGTCCGACGTTTGAAATTCGGATTGCAGGTCCGCAGCTCGATGCAGAGACGGTGCTGACAGATCCTGCTGCCTTTGCACAGACGGTGACCGCGGGGCGTGACGCAGCCGATGCGTGGTTCAACACGGCCGAAGGCTTGCAATTCTTGGCCACGGCGAGGCGCGCGGCGCCGCCGGACACACTTGAAATGGCACCTCCAGCGCCGAGGATCGGACCCCAGCCGTACGTCGTGAGAGTCCTGAGTGCGAGCGTGGCGCCGGCCAAGCCCAGCGGCGAACCCTGGGATGCATCCGACTACGGTGTCGCCGACCCGTTGGTCCAGATCGAAGTGACCCAGCAAGGTTCAGGAAGGCTTCGAACTCCAACTGCTCAAGACACCCTGACGCCGACCTGGGATGCCCAAGCCGATATGATGCTTGGGTCAGGTTCGCTTCTGCGCGTGACGGTCTGGGACGCGGACGCGGTGTTCAACGACCGGATCGTCTCGTTCGACGTCCCGTTCGCTGGAGCGAAGCGCTACGTGTTGAGTGAACCGACGTCTTCGCTCAGCGAGCTCGTGATCGACATTCAGCCCGAGGCGGACGCAGCGACTTCCGTCATTCCGCAGGCTGCTGCCGCATCCGGCTCACACTAATCCGATTTGCTTCTGATGGCTCGGTGACCTGGGTGCACTCCCTTCCTACAGCCCAGCCTCGCGCTTGATCTGCGCCAGCATGGACTCGACGCGGTCCAAGCCCAAGGTGAGCACGAAGCGTCGGAAACTCATTTCGCTCTGCTGCGGAGCCGGCCGGGTTGCCGATCGCGGCGAGCGCCTGCCACGCACAGCCTGCGATGCACCTTGGGGCGTTTGCTTGGCTGTGCTGCGTGCAGTGTACACCTGTGCGACGGACAGCTTGATGTCTTCGGACTTCGCCTTGGCGACGACCTCCTTGGCACTCAGCGTGGTCGGCTGGCTCCGTATCCAGGCTGACTTGTTGACCCGTTTGGATTCACCATGACTGATTTTCGATTTCGGCATGGGCGCAGCCTCACATGTGGACGCGAGAGGCGCAACCAGACTTCACTTTCGAAGACGATTAGATCTGCGCTGCGCGTGATCGATGAAGCCGGATGCGTGAGCTAGCGCCGCCGTCGGCGGCGCCAAGAAGCGCGGCCCATCGGCGCGTCAGCTGCGACGCTGGCATGGGCTTGTCGCTCGGCGCGTTCTTGGGGTCCACCGAGGGCGCACCTCGGGCCAAGCCTGCGGTGACGCGCTTCTGCTTTCCCGGTTTCCCAGGGGGAGCCCTCCGGGAAAGCAGCGCGTCAGCCCGAGGGGCTACCCACCGTGGACCCCACGAGACGAACGCGCCGAGCGACAAGCCCACGCAAGCAACCACCCGACCGAACCGCGAATGGGCGGTAGGGAGAGAAGTGGGGCCATGCCGCTCGGCACCGAACGGAGCGACTCACATGCCTTCCCATCCAACCGTCTCTAATAGTCGCGACAACACGGTCATGCTACGAGCGCCTCATCTGGCGACGAGTGCCGTCGTCGACGCGGCGGGGACCGACTTTGCTCGAGCCGTGTATGCGCTGTTCCAGGAGTTCAATGCGCGCTTCTTCGCGGGAGCGCTGGCCGCGCCGCTTGTCCTGATCACGCAGGCGAACTCGGCACGCACCCTGGGTGACTACGCCGCGCGCGACATTCACGGTCTCGAGAGCCGGATCCGCATCGCACCTGCGAGTGCCAAACGAGGGCTTCTGTTCACGGCGGATGTTCTTCTGCACGAGATGGTCCATGCGTGGCAACACGAGGTCGACGGTGAGACCGAAGCCGGGTATCGGGGCCATGGACCGCGCTTCGCCCAAAAATGCAACGAGATCGGCGCGGCACTCGGACTGCCGTCGGTCGGCGTCAAAGGTCGGGCGGGTCTGCCCGACTCTGCACACTGGCCTCTCAACGTGCGACCGGCGGATTACTACCCGGTTCCCTATCGTGTTCCGACCCGACGCGCGCAAGCCAAGGCTGCAGCCGCGGTCGCGCAGCGTGCCGCCGAGCAAGCTCAGGCGCCCGGCGCAGGCGAGCGCGTGTGTGCTCTGCTCAGTCAGCTCGAGGACGCGGCGCTGTGTGCGCTCGCCGACGCCGTCATGGACGAACTGAAGCGCCGCGGAGTGGCCAGCGGACGCGAGGCGCGTTGAGCGGCGGTCCGCTGGACGCAGGGCGCTCACGTCACTGCGTTCGGCGGCATGTGCACGAGCGCAGCTCGCCTGCCGCGAGCGCTCGCGTGCGAGTGTTGGCTTCCCACTTGCGGTGGAGCGACGTTCTGTGCGCGAGCCTGGCCAAAGGCGATGTCTTGACCGGCAACGCAACCGCGCAGACACTGCGTGAGCGATCAGCACAGCAGGTTGAACGGCTCGCTACATTGCACGGCTAAGGCGACGCTAGAGCGTAGAGGGGAGCGAATGCAGTGGAGCAAACCACCGAATCTGTAAACGACGCGAAGGAGATCAAGTGGAGTGCGTCGGACCGGGCAGGAGTCTTTTTCTTGGCTGGTGCGCTCCTCGGCATTTTAGGCACGTCGATCTTGGTGGATAGTCGTCTAGGCACGTCGATCTTGCTGGATGGTCGTCTAGGCACGTCGATCTTGCTGGATGGTCGTGACGAGCAATTCCGCACCGTGCTCCGCGAACACGAACTCGCGGACCAGCGACTTTACGATCTGCAGAATGAGCAACTGAGGTCGCTCGAGGAGTATCGCGACCTGTGGAGAAACTGCGAGCAGCAGCGAAGCCAGCGGTGATTCGATGAATCGCGCGCCGGCCCACCAGCCAGTGTAGTTGCGGCTCGAGGCTTCCGCGCGACACCGCTCGAGTGCGCCGGTGGATTGCTGTCGCGCGAGTGATGGGAGGGTCGTGCTCCACCACGCGCTGATCACGCTGCCGGAGGAGCGACCGCCGGAGCGCGAGCTCGCAGCGCTGTGACAGGAATCAGCGCGGGTTCGCCCAGGACGCGCAGGGCTGCGCTGAGCGCGCGTCGCGCTGCGCGCGACGGCACGGTGCGGGACGCGCACGGCGGCATGGCATCGTGGGTTCTGCCATCGAGAAGCCGACCTGCGCGACCCTTTCGCACGCCACCCCACTGCTTGAAGAAGAACGGCACGTCTGCCGCCGCGCACTGATCGCGGAGGCTGCGCACCCACTGCGGACCAAGCGGGCGCGCGCCGTGGCCGCTCTCGCCGCCCGCGATGACCCAGTGGATGCCGTCGAGCGCGAGCTCGCCGAGGTCCTCGAGCAGCGGCTCGACCGACAAGAAGCGCGTGCGCGCTGGAGTGCGGCGAAGCAGCTCGACTCGGGGCAGGCCGTAGGCGCGGTCTTCGACGCTGACCCCCCACCAGATGTGCTCGGCTTCGGCCGCATCCCGCAGCGAGCTCTGCAGCAGATCGTGCATGCGATCGGCGCGCTTCGTCAGCACCTGGTAGGTGTGCCAGGGTGCGGTCAGCATCACGTTCACGACGCGCCGAATGTACGCGTCCGGAACATCGCGCTGGAAGAGGTCACTCATCGAGTTCACGAACACCCGTCGGGGCGCGGACCACTGCAGCGGATCGGCGAGCTTGCCGGGGACGAGCGCCGGGTCAAAGCCTTGCTCGTAGGGATGCTCGGGCACACCGCGAAAGCGCTCGGCAAACGTCTCGGCGTAGCAGTGCTTACAGCCGGGGCTGATCTTCTCGCAGCCGCGCACGGGGTTCCACGTCGCGTCCGTCCACTCGATCGAAGACCTGTCACTCATGCGCGTGTCTCCTCGCGTTGCATGCCGCGAGCCGAGCGAGCTCGCAGCCGCTCAGCGGCTGGCGGAGTCGAAGCGTAGCGCGCGGTGCGCCGCAGGCACGGCAAAGCCGGTCGGGTCCGTGCCGACGCAGGCCTCGGGCCGCTCGCGCGGGCTCGGCCGCCACGCCGAGCTCGCGAGCTCTGCAGTTGGGTGGGAGCGGTGACGCGTGCGTTCCCATGCCGCGAGCACGGCGCGGGCAGTAGCGAGTTTTTCGGATTTCTCCATGGCCTCTCGGTCCTCGGTCCTCTCAGTGGGCGTTCAGCACATGCTCGAGATAGGATTGCGGCGGCCGGGCACCGCGTCGAAATCGATGTAGCGCGCGAGCGAGCGCAGTTCCTGCCAGCGGCCGTGGCGCTGAATGTCCAGGAGCCCTACCCCGCGCGCGTACGCGCTCGTGGCGAAGCCCGCCCGCAGCGAGTGCGAGGAGTAGTCGCCGGGCATGCCCAGTCGCGCCGTGTGCTGTTGCACGACGCGTGAGACTGCGCGGGCACACAAGGCTTGCTGCGAGATGCGCTCGCCAAGCACGCGGCGCAGGAGCGGCCCCTCGCCCTGCCCTACCCGCGTGACCCAGCGCTTCAGGGCCTCGACCACGCAGAGTTGCGGGTTTTGCGCCCGCCCGATCTCCACTTCGTGCCCGGCGGCGAGCGGGTCCTCCTTGCTCTGGCCGACCAGCACCGTGATGCCGTCCGCGTGCCACGCCACGTCTTGCGATCGCAGGGCGATGAGCTCGCTGCAGCGAAAGGCGCCGGCGAAGCCGAGCAGCAAGAGGGCGCGGTCTCGATCGTCGCGCGCGGTGCAGCCGAGCGTGGTGATGATGCGCTCGAGCGACTCGAGCGCGAGCGGCGTCGCGTTGATTTCACGCGTGCCGTAGACCCGGCCCATGCCGCGCTCGAGCATGCGGATCTTGCGATCCTGGTCGGGCCGCGCGACGCCGGCGTCGGCGTGCGCGATGCCGATCGCGATGCGCGCCCGCCGCACCGTGCTCACCTTCCGGCCCGACTCCGCGAGCCACGTGAGATAGCGCGCCAGGGTCGCCGAGCTCGCCGGCAGCGGTTCAACCCCATACGCATGGCACCAGCGCGTGAACGCGGCGATGTCACCCCGATAGGCCGCGCGGGTGCGCGGCGCGAGCGCCTGTTCGACGAAGAACTCCGCCCGGGCATCGAGCGGGTCGCCGGTGCGCGTTGCGGCGAGCGGCGCCGGCTGCGAGCGCTGCAGCGGCGCGCGAAGGCTGCCGCTGTGGGCGGCAGCACCGCTCGACCACAAGAGATCGAGTTGCACGAAGGTCATGCCCGTGATCGTGCGCGCACGAGGAATTGCCGTCAAGCGAGTCGATGAAATTTCGCTTGTTTTGCAGGTGATGCGCGAACAGTCCCGACTATCAGCGACAGATAACTCCCGTGTGGTGCGCGAGGCTGTCGCAGATAACAAAAAAGAGTTTGTCAGGGATCGTCGGTGATCCGTTCCATTCCGTGCGCGCCGGGGTCGCCAAATGCTTCAGGAAACCGCGTGCTCTGAGTGTATCTGGCAAGCCTGAGGTCCGCGTTGGCGATGTATCTGGCAAGCCTGAGGTCCGCGTTGGCGAGGTTCGCGGCGTGGAGGTTCGCGCCTTCGAGGTTCGCGCCGATGAGGTTCGCGCCACTGAGTTCCGCGAGGTCGAGATTCGCGCGCTCGAGGTTCGCGCCGCCGAGGTTCGCGCCGCCGAGGTTCGCGAGGGGGAGGTTCGCGCCGTTGAGATTCGCGAGGCCGAGTTTCGCGCCCCTGAGGTTCGCGCCGAA
>DATEOF010000032.1:0-18996 GCA_035274465.1 Polyangiales bacterium | reverse complement strand
CGCCGACGTCGAAGGTGCAAAGACGGCGGTGTCCGCGGCCGACAGCGAAGTCGAGCGACTGGGTGCGCTGGTCCAGGACTTCTTGCAGTTCGCGCGACCGCACCCGCTGCGGCTCGCCCGCGTGGACCTGCGGCGCACGCTCGAGTCCACCATTTCACTTCTGAGGCCCGAAGCCAGCAGCCGCGGAGTCGCGCTGCGCCTCGAGCCCGGGGCCGAGACGCTGGTGGAGATCGACGAAGAGAAGATCAAGCAGGTGCTGCTGAACCTGGTGCGCAACGCGATCGAAGCCAGCGGCGATCGTGGACACGTCGAGTTGAGCTTGAACGCCGACGGTGCGCAGGTGCAGCTGGTGGTGCGCGACGATGGCCCCGGTGTGGAGAACGACGCCCCCATCTTCGAGCCGTTCTTCACCACCAAGGAGCAAGGCACCGGCCTGGGCTTGGCGATCGTCCATCGCATCGTGATGGACCACGGCGGGCAAGTGGCCGTGCAAAGCACACCCGGCGACACCCGGTTCTCCGTGTCGCTGCCCCGCACCCGCGCGGGCTGAGTCGAGCGCTGGCACGTCCCCTGCTCTCTCGTGGTGCATGACTCCCGACTCCCAGATCTCCCGCAGTTTCTGCGCAGGCGCCTCCAGCACCGAAAATCTTGCGCCGGTCGCTCCGCGGACCAGGTCAGGTCGCATCCTGGTCGTCGACGACGAAGCCAACGCCAGGGGCGCCCTCGCCGAGTTGCTGCGCGAGGAAGGCTACTCGGTCGAGACAGCCGCCGACGGCTTCAAGGCCCTGCCGAAGCTCGAGGAGTTCGCGCCCGACCTCCTGCTGACGGACCTCAAGATGCCGGGCCTGGATGGTATCGCGCTGATGCGCAAGGCCCGCGACTTCGACCCGGACCTGGCCGTCGTGGTGATGACGGCCTTCGGCGCAGTCGACACTGCCGTCTCGGCGATGCGCCAGGGCGCGGCGGACTATCTCACCAAGCCGCTCAACCTCGAAGAGCTCACGCTGAGCATCGAGCGCACGCTGGAGCGACGCCGCTTGCTGCGCGAGACGGGTCAGCTGCGCGAGCGGCTCTCCGAACGCGACCGGATCGACAGCATCGTCGGCTCGAGCGCCCCGATGCTGAAGATCTTCGAGACCGTGCTGCAGATCGCGCCCTCGCGCGCCTCTGTGCTGGTCACGGGAGAGAGCGGCACCGGCAAGGAGTTGATCGCAGCCGCCATCCACCAGCACTCGCCGCGGGCCGGCGGCCCGTTCGTCAAGCTGCACTGCGCCGCACTGGCCGAGTCGTTGCTCGAGAGCGAGCTGTTTGGCCACGAGAAGGGCTCGTTCACGGGCGCCGCCGGCCGCCGCGACGGCCGCTTCCAGCAAGCGGACGGCGGCACGCTGTTCCTGGACGAGATCGGCGAGGTCTCGCCGGCGATTCAGGTCAAGCTGCTCCGGTTCCTGCAAGAGCGCGAGTTCGAGCGCGTGGGCGGCAACCAGACGGTCAAGGTCGACGTGCGCGTGGTGGCCGCGACCAATCGCGACCTCGCGCAAGAAGTGAAGGCGGGGCGCTTCCGCGAGGATCTGTACTACCGCTTGAATGTGGTCTCGATCGAGATGCCGCCGCTGCGCGCGCGGCCGACCGACGTACCCCTGCTGGCGATGCGCTTCTTGCAGCGCTACGCGGCCGAGAACGGCAAGACGGTACGTGGGCTGGACGAGGAGGCCCTGCGCTGCCTGACGCTCTACGCCTGGCCGGGCAACGTACGCGAGCTGGAGAATGTGATCGAACGCGCGGTCGTGGTCTGCCGAGCGGACGAGATCCGCGCAGTCGATCTGCCGGAGCAGATCCTGAAGAGCGCCGCGCCGCGACGCAACGACGATCTGCCCTCGATTCCGGGCGCCACGCTCGCCGACCTCGAGCGGTACGCGATCCTGAAGACGCTGGAACACACCGGTGGCTCGACGTCGCGCGCGGCCGAGATGCTGGGGATCTCGGCGCGCACCATCCAATATCGGTTACACGAGTACGGACCCCGCGTGCAGCCGTGAGCGGCAAGCTTCCACTGGCATACACGATGCATTGTTTTCGGGCACAAGCCCAGTTACCCGAGGTGTTAGGATGACCAGCTCAGAGCCACGCTACATCATCTTGGCCGCAGTCCAGTTCGACGAGACCGGCGAGTTCGCGCTACACGAAGCCAGCCGCATCGCCCAGCGCAACGCTGGCGCGGAGTTGCACCTGGTGCACGTCGCGACGCCGAGCCTCGTGCCCGAGGCTGCCGGCGAGTCCACCGCCATGCCGGTGCAGCTCGCCAGGGCGCCGCAAAAGCTGCGCGAGCAGGTGGACCGCGCCTGCGCCGGCATGACGATCAAGATCGTGGCTCATATCCGCTCCGGCACGCCGCACCAGGAGATCCTCCAGACAGCGGCCGACCTGTCCGCCGACATGATCGTGCTCGGCACGCACCAGCGCAGCGGAGTGGCCAAGCTCGTGCTCGGCTCGGTGGCCGAACGCGTGCTGCGCGAGGCGCACTGCCCGGTGTTGATCGCCCTGCCCAAGTCGCACGCGAAGAACCCTGCCATCGAGCCGCCTTGCCAGGACTGCTTGAACGCGCGCAACGCCGCTCGCGATCCCGAGGCCTGGTGCGAGCGCCACTCGCGAACGCGCTTGCGGGCGCACGTCTACGAGCCGTCGGCGAATCAAGTTCGCGCCTCGGTGTCCGGCAACTAGGGGCTGCCCCTGACGAAACCATCCCTGCGCGGCGAAGTCGAGGGCCTGGTGCGGAGCGCACGCCAGGCCCTCCGCGGCACGGGCACGGGCACGGGCAAGTAGCTCGCTACAGGGGAGAGTTACCGGTGCAGTTCGCGCCTACCAGCTCCGCATCCATGATGCACATCTCGGCCGTGTAGGTTTCGTTGGCGAAGACGAGGACCTGGTCGGTCTTGTTCTTGACGTGGCACTCCCACTCGAGAATGTCGCCCGCGCGCATGTCGAGGACGCCGCTCCAGCCACCCTCGATGCCCATGTCGCGATTCGGCGCGGTGTTCTTCACCGTGCTCGAGTACTCCAGCACGATCGGGTCTTCCCAGTTCAAACCCTCGTAGAACAAGTCTTTCTGCGAGCCGCGGATGCGCCAGGCGCTGAACCGCAGGTTGTTGGCGTGGCGGTGACCGTAGAACCAGAGCATACGGCCATCTCCGCGGATCGGGCAGCGGTACGGGCCGAGGATGGTCTCTTGATGCGGCGCTATCATGAAGGTGAGGCTGCCGGTCTGGAACAGCTGCTCGACCGGCTCGGTGACTTCGGCTTCCGGCCGGTACCAGAAGTTGATCCAGATCTCGCGCAGCAGCGGCTGATCGGTGAAGTTGTTCGAATGCAGCGAGACGTTGATGCTCTGCTTGGCGGCCAGCGGGATACCGACGCCCTTGTTCTCCGGCGCGATGATGTTGTCCTTCGGGCTGTCCTCGGCGAGATGGTTCGAGGTCCCGATGCGGCGGCCCATGCCGAAGCCGCCGCCCGCGGTGCTGGTGATGATGTTGTGATGCGCGCCGGGCCGCATGCGGAACTGCCGGTAATAAAAGTGAACCGGCTTGTCGTTACTGGAGACCGTCGGGAAGTCGTTGGTGACCTCCTCGCCGGGGCCGAGGATGTACTTCGCCTCGGGGTTGTCGTAGTTGGTTGGGCCGATGTGCAGCTGGAAGCCTTTGTCGGGAGGCGGCGGCTTGAGGCAGTACTCGTCACCGGGGTACTTGGTCTTGAGGCCACACTCATCCATGGCCATCGGCTTGGGCATGCCGGCCGCGGGGGTCGCTGGCTGGTTGGCCGGCATGTTGCCGCTATTGGCGGCAGGTGCCGGCGCCGCGGAACCCGCAGCAGCTGCGACGGGAGCCGTGGGTTGCGCGGGCGTGGACGGCGGGCCGACGGGCGTGCTGGGTGGCGCGCTCGGAGCCATCGCCGGAGCACTCGCGGGCGTCTCAACAGGTTTAGTGGATTGCGCAGGCAGACTGTCAGTCTGACTATCGCAACCTGTAGTCAGACAGAATAGCAGCCATACCCCAAACAAGGGCCTGCTCGGTAGATTCAACATCGTGGCCTCCGCCGCACTAAGTACTTTCCAGGAGGTACGACAAACCAGCAGTGCTGCGCAAGCGTACGCGGACCATCGCGGCCACAAACACCTCAAGCGAACCTCGCGACCGTCGCGTGGGCAGTGCCGCGGCGCAAACGTCGCTGTAAGATCGCGTCCAGGGACCACGGACCCGCGCCAGTGAAGAGCAAAAAGGCGCAGCACAGGATTTGTGCGTAGTCCGAGCGCGTCTCGTGCATCACGGCCCAGAAGCCGATCTTCGGGGGGGCCGGCGGAAGCGGCAGCGGTGAGGTGCCGAGATACAGTCCGATCTTCGTAGACAGGATCGCGACGATCATCTCGACCACGAACGGAATCGCGATGAAGCGGGTCAGTAAGCCTGCCAGCAGCAAGAGTCCGCCGACGATCTCGAGCCAGCCGATGAACGTAGCCGTGAAGACGGGAAATGGGATGCCGAGCTTCGTGAAGCGGCCGACGCCTTGGTTGGTGTAGACGAACTTGAGAATGCCTTCCGAGAAGAAGACGCCTCCTGCCATGAACCGAACCAAGATCGTCGCGGCGGGAGCGTCCGTGGGCGGGTTGAAGAGCCAGTGCGTGAGGTTGCGGAGCGGTTGGTTTTCCATGCCGAGAACAACGAAGCTCGCGAGCAAAGGTTCCGCGTTCAGTCGTCGTGGGCTCCAGCGGCCACCCACGCCTGGATGGCGGCGCGCGCAGCGGCGTTTTCGCCTTGTGCGTCGAGCGGCATGTTGCCTCCTGCAACGTTGAACCACGTGAGTGGAGAGCGCGCCTGGTCAGCGATCTCGGATCGCGTAGGGTCGTCGGGATCGATCAGGCCCACGTCGACCATGCCTCGATAACAAAGATCTCTGCTTCCGCAGAGCCACACGTTGTGGCCAGGGTCGGCGTGACAGCCCGCCGTCGCGCAGTGGCCCGGTGTGCCCGGTGCGAAATAGCTGTCGTAGAGCTCGGCGTAGGTCGGCGCCTCGCCATCTTGCGTGACGGCTTCAGGATCGTCCGCAGCCATCGGCGACATCGCGCAGCCGTGTGAGATCGCAACAGTGAGTCCGAACAGAAGGCAGATGGGTCGGTTCATGCAGGGAGAACGCCGTGCGCAGCGTTTGGTTCCTGCGATGTTGGGAACCGTTCGAGCTTGGGCTCGTTGACCTCGGAGGAGGTTCTACAACCATGAACTATCGTGACAACATTGGCTATGCACTCATCTTTCTCACGAGCTTGCAGGCGTGCGGGTCCGACACTGCGACTACGAACGCCGGAGACCAGGGCGAGCCTGCGAATCAAGCGGGCTCGCGTTCGGAGCCGCCACCCGATCAGCCACCCGTGGAGCCTGCGGATCCGTCGGCGCAGGTCGCGCACAAGGCGTATGTCGGGCTGTTCGGCGATAGCGCGGTCGGTGTCATCGACAGCGACGCGAAGCAGGTCATCAAGACGATCCCCGTCAGTGCGCCCGACGGCCTCGTCGTCACACCCGATGGCAAGAAGGTCTACGTGTCGAGCATGGACAGCGGGACCGTAAAGGTGATCGAGACCGAAGGCGATACGCTCGCGGGCTCGATCGACGTCGGCTCGAAGCCTGCCGGGCTCGCGCTGACTGCGAACGGCCAGTATCTCGTCGTCGCTGCAGGGGGAGCGAACGAGGCCGTGGTGGTCGACACGGACACGGACACCGTCGTGAAGCATGCGACGGTCGGACAAGCGCACGCGAGTTGTGTGACATCGGATGGACACTACGCGTACGTGGGCTCGCAGGTCACGGAAGCGCCTGCGATCGTGAAGGTCGATCTCGAAGGGGATGAAGCGCCGCAGACCTATGCGGTCGACAAGTCGCCTCGCATGCTCAGTTGTGAGGCTGACAGGATTTACTTCACGGCGGTCGGTCTGGATGCCGTGGAAGTGTTCAATCCTGACAGTGGCAAGCTCGAAGCTCCGATCGCGAGTGGCGGATCGCCTCACGACGTGCGCGCGTCGGACCCGGAGAAGACGGAGCTCGTCGTGAGTCAAACGGCGGGTGACCTCGAGTTCATCGACGTCGCGACTCAACAGATCACTGCGAGGGTGCCCACGGGCAAGCTCGCACACTGGATCGCAGTCAGCGCGGATCACGAGACCGCATACGTGTCGAACGAAGGCGACGACAACGTGTCGGTCGTCGATCTCGCCAGCAAGACCGTGACGGATACGTTCTCGGTGGGCAAAGCGCCGCGGAAGTTGGCGCTTCGGCCGTGAGAGCGTGACTGGCTGCGCGGGCCGCCCGAGTCTCGACGTTCGGCGGCCCGCGCCGTCGTCGTTCAACGGGCGATCCGCTGCGCGAGCTGGATTAGCTCGGGTTCGCTGACATCCGAGACGAGCGCGTGTCCGAGATCGCCGCTGCGCCACATCACGACGTGGAAGCCATCGAGTGACGTGACCTGCGCGTTCAAGCCTGCGCCGAGCGGGCGTTCGTTGCCGCGTGGCCACGGCATCTCGTGCGCGCGGAACACGAAGCACGAGATCGTATGCAAGCGGCGCTTGAAGATGAAGGTCGCGGCCTTACGGTCGATGAAATAGCCGACCGCGCCGCCGACCAACGGAAAGTCGCCGTCGCCGCTGAACGAAATGTCGGGCGCGAAGTCGAGGCGGCCGGTGAACCACGGCTTCACCTGGTGGATGCCGCCGCTCGGGATCTCGACCGGGTTTTGCGCGTAGACCACGCGCAAGTGATCGTTGAGCGCCTCGCGCACCATGAGCTCGCCGTACCCCAAGGGCACTTCCTCAGCTGCGTGCCCAAGGGGCACTTGCTTCGGGGCGTCGGCGCTCGGACGAATCCAGAGCACGCCTGCGGCTGCGAGCAACGCGACGACGCCCATGGCTGCGCTGAAACTGCGGCGCGTCCACGGCGAGCGCGCGGCGACCTCGGGCTTCGCTTGCGGAGCGTATGCCGCCATCAGCTGCTCACGCAATGCGCCTGGTGCCGCTGGTTGCGAGAGCTTGGCCGCGAGCAGATCGCTCAGCGCGAGCTCTTGGCGCTCGAGCTCACTGCAAGCCTCACAGCCACGCAGGTGCTCGCGAAGCTCGTTGGACGCGTCGGCGTCCAGCCGGCCGCGTTGCTCGTCCAGGATCGCGTCGCGTGCGTGCGTGCAATCGAGGGTCATCGTGCGTACTCCTGCAAACGCTCACGCAGTGCGGCGCGCGCGCGAAACAACCGCGACTTCACCGTACCGGGTGCGCAACCCATCACTTGCGAGATCTCGAGCTCGCTGAAACCCTCGACATCGAGCAACACCACGCTGCGCTGATCCTCGGGCAACTCGCGCAGCGCCGCATCGATCTCGCGCGCCTGCAGCCGGCGCAGCTGCTCGAGATCCGCGCCGCCACGATCCGCGGCAGCCTCGATGTCGGAAGGGTCGTGCGCCGCGCGAATCGGACTGCGCCCGTCACGCCGGCGCTGATCGATGAACGCATTCCGCAAGATGCGAAACAGCCAGGCCTTCACGTTGCTATCGGGCTCGAGCGGCCTGCGAGCGCCGAGACAACGCGCGAACGTCTCCTGCACCAAATCCTGAGCCTGCTGGGAATCGTGACAGAGCCGAAACGCGAACGCGTACAGCGCGTCGAGGTGACGGAACGCCTCCTCGGTCGCGTCCTGCGGCTTGGCCTGCACCACGGTGTCGGAATACTGCGCGCCAGCGGGCCGGGGCAAGAGGTGCAGGGGCGCGGAATTGCGAGAGAAGGCGGGCATGTGTGCGAGCGGTCCCAGCCGCGCGTGCGGCTCCTCGCGCGATCAACGAACGGCTGGCGGGGGAGGTTCCGTCGCGGGTGAAGATTGTTGGGCGTCGCACGTGATGAGCCCCGAAACGTCACTTGAGCGGCAGCGTCACCAGGCGGACCGTCGCGTCCTCCGGGTGGACGCTGATCTCGAAGCCCAGCCGCCCCATCCAGCGCAGCATGCGCGCGTTGTCCGCCAGGACGTCGCCGTGCATGTGCGTCAGGTGGCGCGCGCGGGCGGCCGCGATCAACGCGCGCATCAGCTGCGAGGCGATGCCGCGCTTCTGCCAGGCGTCCGCCACCACCACCGCGAACTCGCAGCCGAGCTCGTCGCTGTCCGCGATGTAACGTGCGACGCCGAGCGGGACCTCGGCGTCGTCCACGCGCTGCACCGCGATCAACCCGAGCTCGCGGTCGTAGTCGAGCTGGGTGAAACGGACCAGCATGTCGTCGGTCAGCCGCGACAGCGCGTGCATGAAGCGAAAGCGGCGCGACTCGAGCGAGAGATCGCGCACGAGATCTTGCTCGAGCCCCGCGTCTTCCGGCCGGATCGGGCGCAACACGATCTGCGTGCCGTCGGCGAGCTGCACGTGCTCGACGAGCTCGCGAGGATACGGCGCGATCGACAGCTGACCGTACTTGCGCTGGCTCGCCGGGACGTGCTGCACCGCGATGCGCGCATCGAGCACGACCACGTTGCCGCCATCGGCCAGCAGTGGATCGAGCGTAAGCTCTCGCACCTCCGGCAGCTCGCAGGCGATGTCGGACACGCGCAACAGCACCTTGGCCAGCGCACCGCTCGAGGCGGCCGGCCAGCTGGGTAGCTCGGACAGCGCCAGCTGCTTGCTGGCTTGATCGATCAGGTCCGTGGCCAGTCGCGTGTTGAGCGGCGGCAAGGCGAACGCCGCGCCCGTGCCGTGCCCCGCTCCGAGCGCGATCACCGGCCCGAAGGTCGGATCGCTGCGGATTCCCGCGACCAGCTCGCGGTCCTCACGGCGCTGCAGCATGCGCTCGACGATCACGCCGAGAACGCGCGCCTCGGGTCGCTGGCGCGCGACCTCCGCGGTGAGCTCGCGGTGAGCCGAGCGAACTTCGGCTGCGCTGCGCAGGTTCAGCCGGACGCCGTTCACTTCACTCTTGTCGGCGATGTCCGGCGAGTCGATCTTCAACGCCACCGGAAAGCCCATCTGCTGCGCGGCGATCAGCGCCTCGTCCGGCTCGCGCGCGCGCACGGCCGCGGTGACCGGCACGCCGAAGGCCGACAACACCGCCTTGGCCTCGAGCTGCGTGAGCGCGCTGCGCTTTTGGCCCAGCGCAGCCTCGATGATCAAGCGCGCGCCCTCGATGTCCGCGACGTCGATCTTGAACACATCGGGAGCTTGCAGCAGCAACTCCTGGTTGCGCCGGTGGCTCGCGAGGTGGACGAAGGCCTCGACCGCTGCCTCGGGCGCGTCGAAGCACGGGATCCCGCCGGCGGCGAGCTTGTCGCGCGCCTCGGCGACATGCGGGCCCCCGACGAAGCTCGCGAGCACGGGCTTGGTGCGAGCGCGCGCGTGTTCGACGAGGGCGTCTGCTATGGCGCTCGCGTCCGTACGCTGTTGCGGCGAGAGCAGGAGCAACACGCCGTCCACGCCGGGCTCGGCGAGGCACTGCTGGAGGCTGTCGGCGTAACGCTCGGGCGTGGCGTCCGCGCTCAGATCGATCGGGGTCGCGAGCGGCAACGCGAGATCGCTCGCCCGATCGGCCGCGAGCACGCCGAGGCCGGCCGTGTTGGTGATCACCGCCAAACGCTCGCCGCGGATGCGCGGCGGGCGGGAGAGCAGCTCGGCGGTGGAGAAGAGCTGCGGCATCGTCCGCACCCGCACGCCACCAGCGCGACGCAGCACGGCATCGAAGACGCCGTCCGCGGCATTGCGGCCGGCCTTGACGACCACCACGGGTTTGACGCGCGCCAGGGCGCGCAGCCCGCTGATGAAGCGGCGCGGGTGATCCGCGCCCTCGAGGTACAAGACTACGGCCCGCGTCTCGTGATCGAGCGTCAGGTAGTCGAGCACGTCCCCCACGCCGACGTCCGACGCCGCTCCCAGCGACGCTACCGTCGAGAAGCCGAGATCGCGCGCCTCCGCCCAGTCCAGGATCGCGCTGCACACCCCTGCAGACTGCGAGACCAGCGCCAGCGAGCCCGGCTTCTTGATGCCGCCGCTCAAGCTCGCGTTCAACCCCAGGCTGGCGCGCATCACGCCCTGACAATGCGGACCGACCACCCGCAGCCGAGAGCGGCGGAGCTGCGCGAGCGCCGCATCGACCGCGCGCGAGTCCGCGGGATCGCGCACGGCAGGATCGTCGGTGGCGAGCACGAGCGCCATCTGCGCGCCGTGCTCGGCAGCCTGGCGCAAGAACCCCGGCACGTGCGGGTCGGCTTCGGCGATCACCACGAGCTCGGCGCGCTCGGGCAGCTCGTTCAGGCTGGCGTGCGTCTGCAGCGGCGCCGCGTGCACGCCCTGCGCCGGGATCGCGAACAGTCGGCCGCGGTAGCCGGCAGCGAGGATGTTCTGAAATGCGCGCGTCCCGGGCGCGTCGGCTCGGTCGGCCACGCCGATCACGGCGATGCTTCGCGGCTCGAACAGGGGGCTGAGCGGGTGCATCGGACCTGCCCGTCGATACCACGCTTCAGGCGCCCGCGTCCCGTATCAAGAGCTGCTCCAGGACCTGCAGCAGCTCCTCCACTCGCACCGGCTTGGTCAGGTAGCGGTAAAAACCCGCGTGGCTCACGAGCTTCGCGTCCTGCACCATCGCCGCGGCGCTCAGCGCGATCACCGGGATCGACTTGGTCTCCGGCCAGGATTGCAGCTGGCGCATCGCCTCGAGCCCGCTCATCCCCGGCAGGTTGATGTCCATGATCACTGCGTGCGGCTTGCGCGCGCGGATCAGCGCCACGCCGATCTCGGCCGTGGGCGCGGTCAGCAACTGGACGCGCTCGAAGTCGGCCAGCATGTCCTCCATGAAGGCGATATTCGACGGATTGTCCTCGACGTAGACGACGAGAAAGCTTGGCCCCTGCGAACCAGTCAACGCCATCGCGCCTTCGCCGTGCGCGCGCTGCGCGGGCACGCTGCTGGTGCTGGGCTGCGGCACGGACAGCTCGATCCAGAAGGTCGAGCCCGCGCCCTCGCGGCTCTCGAAGCCGACTCGAGCGTGCATCAGCTCGGCCAGACGCTTGCTGATCGCGAGGCCGATCCCGGTGCCCTCGATCGGCCCGGTCTCCTGACCGGCGCGCTGGAACGGCAGGAAGATCTTGTCTTGCTTCGCCTGCGGGATGCCGAGGCCGTCGTCAGCCACGCTGATCCGAACGCTGCCGTCCTGGCTCTGCACCGAGAACGTGACCGTGCCCGACTTGCGGCCGTATTTGATCGCGTTCGAGCCGTAGTTCATCAGCACCTGTCGCAGCCGGGTGCGATCGGCGCTGACCTGCACCCCAGCTGCCGCTGACGGCGGCAGGATACGGATCTCGGCAGGCGTGGCCAGCGTCTCGAGCGTGGTGATCACGTCGGCCAACAACTCGCGCACGGAGACCGGCTCGAGCGACACCGCCACGCTGCCCGCCTCGATCCGCGAGAGGTCCAGCACCTCGTCGATCAAGTGCAACAGGTGCGAGCCGCCCTTGAGCACGTGACCCACGCGCTCCAGCTGGCGCTCCGACAGGGGCGTCTTCTTGTCGCGCTGCAAGAGCTGCGCGAAGCCGAGGATGGCGTTGAGCGGCGTCCGGAGCTCGTGGCTCATCGAGGCCAGGAACTCGCTCTTGGCCGTACTCGCGGCCTCGGCCTGCTCGCGCGCGCGGCGCAACTCTTCCTCGCGCTTCACGTCGTCGCTGACGTCGCTGATGATCGCCACCGTGCCGCCCTCGGCCGTGCGGCGCTCCACCGCGCGCAGGATGCGCCCGTCGCTCGCGCGCAGATCCAGCGCGTTGTCGGGGTTCTTGTGGTACGCGAGCCAGGCCTCGCGGAAGGCCTGGGCGGTGGTCGCGCCCAGATCGAACGTGCCCGCGCGCAGGTTGTCGTCCAGGATGGCGTCGAAGCGCTCGCCGACGATGTCGTGGTCCAGCTTGTGCGCGAACAGCAACTGAAAGCTGCTGTTGCACAGCACCGCGCGCTGCTCGGCGTCGAAGATGGCGAAGGCGCCTTGAATGCTCTCGACCGCGCTCAGCAGGTGCTCCTGGATCCGCCGCACCTTGGCCTCGGCTTGCTTGCGATCGCTGATGTCTCGGATGCTGGCCGAGACAAGCATCTCGTGGTCCGTCGACAACGGGCTCAGGCTGATCTCCAGCGGGAACTCGCTGCCGTCGCGCTTGCGACCGTACAATTCGAGCCCCGACCCCATCGGACGCACGTTCGGTCGATCGGTATAATGTGTGCGGTGCTGCACATGCGTGGGGCGGAAGCGCTCCGGAATCAACAGCTCGATCTCATGCCCGATCAGCAAGTCGCGCGGATAGCCGAACAACTCCTCGGTACGGATGTTCACGAACGCCATGCGGCCCTGCGTGTCGACGACGACGATCGCGTCCGGCGCCGCATCGAGCAGCTTGCGAAACAGCTCGGGCTCGATGGCTGGTCGGGAAATGCGTGTGGGGTCATTCGACATCTGGCAAGGCCGCACGTTAGCGCACTTCGGACGCGCGTTGGGCTTCGGACATTTCGCGCGGCGCGCCAGCTGCGGTAGAAGCCCATGAGGACTCGCGCTTGAAGGCGTTTGCATCGTGGCTGGTCGCACCTCTCGCGTCGCTGATCTGGCTCTCCTCCGCTGCGGGGCAAGAGCCGGCAGTACAGCTGATCTGGGAGCGTCCCCCGGGCAGCCTGTGCCCCTCGCGCGCGGTGCTCGAGGCTGACGTCGAAGCCGAGATGGGGCGCCGCGTGTTCGGCTCGGCCGAGGACGCACGCGTGATCCTGCGCGGCGACGTCCACGATGGCTCCGACGGCGTGCGCGTTCGGCTCGAGGCGCGCAGCCGCGAGGGCGCGCTGCTCGGCACGCGCGAACTGTCCGCGGAGGCAGGCGAATGCGCAGCCCTGCGCGGCGCCATCGGCCTGGTGCTGACCCTGCTGGTCGAACGCGACGACGGATCGCTCGCGCACGGCGACGGAGCCTCCGTGCACTTCGGCGTCGGCCCGTTCGTCGACATCCAGTCGCTGCCCCTGCCGCGCGCCAGCCTCAGCTTCGGCGCCGCGTTCGCGCTCGAGATCGGCAGCGTCCTGCGCCTGCAGCTCGACGCGGCCTACTGGGTGCCAGTGGTGATCGAGACTCCGAGCGGGGTCGGCGCGACGTTGCAGGCGCTCAGCGTGGGGCTGCGTGCCTGCGTGCGCTTCTGGGGCGACAGGAGCAGCTTTGGCCTAGCACTGTGTGCGGGTGCACACGCTGGGCCGCTGATCTCGAGCCCGCGCATGCTGGAGGGCGCCGAGAGCCAGGTCCGCCTGCTGGCCCAGGGCCTGCTGGAGCTGCGCTGGGAGGCAAACCTGGAAGACTTTGCTTCCCTGAACCTGGCGGTGGGTCCGCTGCTCTCGTTCAGCCGACCGAGTTACTCCTACGTCCGTGCGGACAACATGACCATGGACGTCTATCGTCCACAGCTGGGGGGCATCATTTTTCAAATCGCCTTCATAATCCTGGGTTCCTGAGGTCATAGCCAGAGGGATGCGCAAGTGACTGGTATGCGAGGGCCGCGCGACACGGCGACCCCTCTCGCCCCGAAGCTCCGCGAAGTATTCGAGGCGCATGGGCCATTCGTGTGCCGCAGCCTGCGCTACCTCGGGGTGCGCGAGGCCGATCTCGATGACCTGCTACAAGAGGTGTTTTTGGTCGTCTACCAGCGGCTGAATGATTACGAGGAGAAAGGTCGTGCGCGTGCCTGGCTGTACTCGATTTGCACGCGGGTAGCGCATGCACAGCGACGCAGGCTGGGACGCCGCCGAGAGACCGGCGCGCCCCTACCCGCCGAGGAATCGGCCGCTCCGACACAACACGAACAAGTCGAAGATCGCGAAGCCCTCGCACTGGGCCAGCGCTTGCTACAACAACTACCAGAGCAGCAGCGGGACGTGTTCCTCTTGTACGAAGTCGAAGACATGTCGATGGCCGAGATCGCGCAAGCGCTAGATTGCCCGCTGCAAACAGCCTATTCGCGACTCCACAAGGCGCGCGCCCGCATCCTGGCCGAAGTCGAAAGAATCGCATCCGAGCCCGACCATGACTGAAGATGATCCGCTTCCATTGAAAGCAGGCAGCCAAGCTCCCCCGGAGCTGACGCGGGCCCTGCGTGCACTGGGCGAGGATCGCGACGCAGCAAGACTCGCACGCGTAGCCGACAAACTCGGCGCGCTGCTCGACGCCCCGCCCCCGCCACCCGCTGGCGCGCTGCGCAACTTCCTGAGCTCGAAACTCGGCATAACAGGAATCCTGGCGGGTTTGGCGGGCCTCGGCTTCCTGGCCTACCAACTGACCCTCGGCGGTCCAGCGCCCGGCGCCCCCCAGCCCGCGGCGCAGCCGACGCAGCCGATAGCGGCAGCGCCCAGCCCCTACGTGCCGCCGCCAGCTGCAGCCGAGGCTCCCGAAACCAGGGAGCCCACAAGCGCGAGTCCGCGGCGCACGCGCCGACACGCAGCGAACACACGAGCACCTGCATCCAGTACCACAGCGGCCACCCCGGCAGCCCAAGCGACTCCGAGCAATACGCCAGCTCCAGCGCCCAGCGTGGACCCTCAACCGGCGGCCGAAGCGGCGGCGCGAAAGCCCCCGGCGCCCCCCGAGAAACCGGAGCCGCAGCGCACCGCGCCCCAACCAGAGCAACGCTCGGAGCTACAGCTCTTGTTCGAAGCCCGCAAGGCCCTACCCTCGCAGCCAGCAGCTGCACTGCAGCTGCTCGACGAACACGCCGCACGCTTCCGCAACGGCCAACTAGCACCCGAGCGCGAAGTGCTGGCGATCGAAGCCCTGCGCAAGCTCGGCCGCAACGCCGAAGCCACCGAGCGCCTGAAAAAGTTCGAGGCCCGCTACCCGCAATCGATCCACCTGCGCCGCTTGCAAGAAAAGCAGTAGCGAGCGGATCACGGTGGGTCACTGTTCCGGCCCCAAACGCGCCCGGCCCCGCTTGCTTTGAATGTAGTCGCGGCCGAAATCCCGCTCGGCCAGCAGCGCGTTATGTGACCGACAAAACAGCTTCATGACCGACGAGCACCTGAAAGCGCAACGAGCGAAAACAATGCAACGAAGCCACGCAGGCACTCCATCCGTCGACCTGGAGGCTGAGGGGCAGCGAACCGTGGGCTGAGGTCTCGTCCTGCTCAATGACAGCACGATTCCTCCCTTCGGCCCGGAACAAGCATCACCCGTGAACCAGTCGAACACACGCAACTCGATCTCGCTCCGACCGACAAGCATCTGAGAGCTCAACGAACGGCAAGATCATCTTCCCTCCAAGCACGCAGAGCCAGGCGAAGCTCGCGGTCGCTACTGAGCATCACTTGTGCGCGATCAACTTCGGCACCGCGCGCTCCCAGTGCTAGCTGAGGAAAGCTCGCTCCGATACAACGCATCCCATCCCCGAAACGCGCGCACCGGAAAACTTCGCTCCGGAACTTGCATCAGACACGATCCTCACCCGCCCAGCGTCAGCCCGCCGTCCACCACCAATACCGTCCCCGTGACGAACTGCGCCTCGAGCAAGTACACGACCGCCTCCGCGACTTCGTCCGCAGTCCCCAACCGCCCCAGCGGATGCAGCGCCGCCAGCGCCTTCAGCTGTGCCGCGACGTCGACCTGATCGCGCACCACGCGCACCATCTCCGTATCGATCACCCCCGGCGCCACCGCATTCACCCGGATCTTGTCCGGCGCGAGCTCGAGCGCGAACGCCCGCGTCATCGCCATCAGCGCAGCCTTCGACGCCGCGTACGCTGCCGTACCGCGCGCCGGATGCGTCCCAAGCGTACTGGCCACACACACGATCGCCCCGCCGCCACCAGCTGCACGCATCACCCGTCCAGCAGCCTGACTCAGCACGAACCCAGCATTGAAGTTCACCTGCATCTGCTCGGCGAGCTCCGCCCGCGAGACCTCCAACGCTGGCGTGTACCGCACCACCCCTGCGCAGTGCACGAACGCCGACAACCCACCGAGGGCATCCACCGCGCGCGGCACCAACCCCTCCACCTCATCCGCGCGCGTCAGCTCCGCCGCTACACCAACACTCCCCGGCGTCTCCCGCAACACCCGATCCAGATGCGCGCCCTCGCGCGCCGACAGCGCCAACTTCGCCCTCTTCGCGTGCAACCGCAGCGCCACCGCCCGCCCGATCCCGCGGCTGGCGCCGGTCACCAGAACCTTCACGCGTACCCTCCGACCTCGGGCTGCACGTACGCCGGCTCGCCCGCCACGGGAATCTCGTCGCTCTCGATGAAGCGCGGCGAGTCGACGCACAGGATCGATTGATGGCGCTCGGTCGGGTTCGAGTAGCAATGCGCCGCGCCGCGCGGCCAGCGATGCACGGTGCCCTGCAGCACCGGCCGGCCCTGACACCACAAGCCCTCGCCCAACACCATCTCGGACTCTTGCATGATCTGGTGCTGGTGCAGCGGGATCTCGGCGCCAGGCGCGATGTTCAGGCGGTAGATACCGGCGTCGCGCGTCTCGTGGATGATGTCCACGCTGCCGAACGCCTTGTGCTCCTGTGCGACTTCGGCAAAGCCGGCGTCGCGCTCGATGGTCAGCGACGGGACAGCCAGCCCGCCCAGCACGTGCGGCTTCTCGAGCCGGACGCGCACGCGTTGGAGGCGAGCGCGGCGCTCGCCCGGGCCGGGAGGCGCGAGCAGGTAGCAGGCCAGCGCGTGCGCCGCGGTCTCGAGCATGCGGAACCGGCAGCTCTGCAGCAAAAAACGCAGCTGATTGCAGATGTCCGCGTAGTTCACGCTGGCGGACAGCGACTCCTTGCGCGCGGCGGCCTCCGTATCGAGGCCCATGGTCACGTCCAGGCGCAGCGGCTGCGGCACCTGACGCTCGCCCGGGTACACGCCGACCACGCAGTGCACCTCCAAATTCCGCAGTTCGATGAAGTCCACGACTGCAGCATAGCGCACCCTGGCGTACTGCCCGAACCAGGTCCGCCAGTGCTAAAGTCGGCCGCGTGAACGATCGCGCCGAAACCTCGCCGAGTGCGTTTCGCCCCGTGCCGCGCACCGGCGTCATCTACGTCATGACCGAGGCCGAGCGCCTCGGCTTCAAGATGCATCACCCCGACTGGTGCAACCTGGGCCAGGGCCAGCCGGATACCGGCGAGCTGCCCGGTGCCCCGGCCCGCCGCCAGCAGGTGCTGATCGAGCGCCTCGACCAGGACTACGCACCGGTCGGCGGCCTGTGGGAGCTGCGCGAAGCCATCGCCGGCCTCTACAACCGCTTGCTGCGCCGCGGCATGCCCTCGCAGTACAGCGCCGAAAACGTGGCGGTCTCGGGCGGCGGCCGCGTGTCATTGATGCGCGCCTGCGCCGCGATCGGCTCGATCAACCTCGGCCACTTCCTGCCCGATTACACCGCCTACGAGGAGCTGCTCGACATCTTCCGGCGCTTCACGCCCATCCCGATCCTGCTCGATCCGCAGAGCGGCTATCAGTTCAGCGCGGCGCAGCTCGAGCGCGAGATCCTGGGCCGCGGCCTGGGCGCGTTGTTGATGAGCAACCCGTGCAATCCCACGGGCAAGCTGGTGCACGGCGAGGAGCTCGAGCGCTGGGTGGGCCTGGCGCGCTCGCTCGACTGCAGCCTGCTCGTCGACGAGTTCTATTCGCACTACATCTGGCAGGGCGACAAGTCGATCGTCTCGGCCACCGCCTACGTCGAAGACGTCGAGCGCGATCCGGTCGTGATCTTCGACGGGCTGACCAAGAACTGGCGCTATCCGGGCTGGCGCGTCACCTGGACGGTCGGCCCGCGGCGCGTGATCGAGGCCGTCACCTCGGCGGGCTCGTTCCTCGATGGCGGCGGCTCGGCGCCGATGCAGCGTGCGGCGGCGGAGCTCCTGACCAGCGATCACACCGAGCGCGAGACCGAGGCCATTCGCAGCGCGTTTCGTCACAAGCGCGATCTACTGATCGGCGGACTCAAGAAGCTCGGCGTGCGCTTCGACGCCGAGCCCGAGGGCACGTTCTACGCCTGGGGTGATCTGAGCCGCCTGCCAGCCTCGGTGAACACGGGCGAGAGCTTCTTCCGCGCCGCGCTGCAGCGCAAAGTGATCACCGTCCCGGGCACCTTCTTCGACGTCGATCCCGGCCAGCGCCGCCACGGTCGCCCGTCGCGCTTCCGGCACCACCTGCGCTTCTCGTTCGGCCCCGAGCTGGCGCGCATCGAGCAGGCGCTCGAGCGCATCGGCGAGGTGGTGGCCCAGGCTGGCTGAATCGACCCCGGGCGATCCGCGTCTCTGACTTGTTCTCAAGGTAAACACGATGAAATTCCGCCGCGAGCTCCCACATCTCCTCCCAGTGCCGCGCCCCAGGCGCAATGACCCATTATCGCGAAGGGCCCGGCGCGCAGGGCAAGGCGCGACGACGAGGAATAGCGGGGGCTATTTTGAGGAGGAGCAACGCAGCCATGCGCGTCGGGAACGAGCGAGAATGGGTTCTTGCGCCTGGGGCGCGGCACTAGCCCTGACTCTGGGTGGCTGTTCCTGGCATGCACACGTGGGCACGGAGACCACCAGTGAGCGCGAGCACCGCGAGACCAATTCGCACTCGCACAACCATGACCACGACAAGGATCGGGATCGCGAAGTAGCCCACGCGCCGCCGGCCCACCACGACGACAATCGCGACAGCCGCGCCGAAGAGGAAGAGAAGCGCCGCCGCGAAGCCGCCGAGGCGGCAGCCGCCGATCGCCATCGCGACGAAGCCGCGCATGCCGATCCGGAGGCCGAGAGCCGCCGCATCGACGAGGAGGCTCGCCGCGCGATCGAGCAGCACGAACGCGACGCCGAGCGCGAGCAGCGCGAGATCGACGCGCAAGCAGCCCGCGACCGTTCCGAGGCCGAGGAAAAGGCCAAGCGCGATCGCGAAGCGGCGGAAGCCGAAGCCGCCCGGGCGCGCGCTGCGGACGAGAAGGCCGCACGCGAGCACGACGACCGCAACGCC
>DATEOF010000031.1:0-4935 GCA_035274465.1 Polyangiales bacterium | reverse complement strand
CCCGCGCTCCGCAGCCCCGCAGGCCGGCGCGCAGCCGGGCGAGACCTGCAGAGAGCTCGAGACCCGCATCCTGAATGAGCCCGAGCCGAGCGCCGCTGCGGACGCGGAGCGCGCGCTCCTGCGCATCGCGCTCGCCGAGTGCTACGCGCGACTCGGTCGCACTGCCAGTGCCTGGGCACAGTTTCGCGAGGCGGCAGCGGCCGCACGCGATGCGGGGCAGCCGGAGCTCGAGGGCCAGGCGCGCGCTCGAGCCAAGGCGCTCGAGCCCGAGCTCTCGTATCTCACCGTAAGCACCTGGAAGAGTCAGCGAGTGCTGGTCACCTCCGACGACGCACCGCTGGACGACGCCGTGCTCGGCAGCGCCATCCCGGTCGATCCGGGTCGACACGTGATCGCGGCCTCTGCGCCGGGCAAGCGCGCGTGGTCCACGGCGATCGAGCTCGGCGCCCACGGCGACCACATCACGGTCTCGGTTCCGGTGCTGCCCGACGACGTCGAGCTGCTGCACGACGAGCTCCGCGCACCGCCCGTCGCGACCAGCGTCCCGCCCGAAGCCGAAGGCTCGGATGGCTCGCTCCAGCGCACGCTCGGCCTCGTGGCAGGCGCGATCGGCATCGCCGGGATCGCCACCGGGACGGTGTTCGGGGTCAAGGCCGCCTCCGACTGGGCGGACGCCAAGGCCCAGTGCAATCCCTACCCGTACTGCGGCAGCGAAGGCGCGCGGCTCGCGCACGATGCGAACACCAGCGCCTGGATCTCGAACATCAGCTTCGTGACCGGCATCGCCGGGCTCACCGGCGGCGCGGTGCTGTGGTTCACGGCGCCCGACGAGGAGCAGAAAGCTCCGAAGCTCGGTGTGGGAGTCGGCCGCGTGATGCTGCGCGGCCAGCTGTGATCTGCGAGAATAGGGGCTGTCCCTGATTGTTCGAACCCCGCCTTTCACGCCGCTTTTCCGCCAGCTCGCCCGCGAAAAGCCTCGACATAGGCACCACTATGCCTGCGTTTTTCGCGGGCGACCTGACGAAAAATCGACGCAAAATGCAGGGTCCGAACAACCAGGGGCAGCCCCTACTTTTGATGCTTTGCTTTCCAGGTCTCGTACGGCATGCCGTAGATCAGCTCTCGCGCATCCGGATCAGTGAGCGGCACTCCGCGCTCCTCGGCTGCGGCGCGGTACCACTTCGACAGGCAATTGCGGCAGAAGCCGGCCAGGTTCATCAAGTCGATGTTTTGCACGTCGCTGCGCTGGCGCAGGTGCTCGACCAGCCGGCGAAACGCGGCGGCTTCGAGCTCGGTTTGCGTGGTTTTGTCGAGTTCCATGTCGGGCTTGTAGCACGGCACGCGCTCGGAGGTGGGTGTGGTCACCGCGCCTGAACCCGTGCAGCCACCCGCGATCCTGCGCGAGCTGCCGAGCGACGCCGGCGGCACCCGAGCCGCTGCAGCCGCCAGCGGCAAGCACGCGCGACGTTCTGCCCGCCTGCAGCAGGCCGCCGCGATCGCCCTGCTCGCGGCCATGGCGTACCTGCTCTCGAGCAGCATGCGCGAGGAGTCGCCGACGACCGACGAGACCGTGCACCTGACGCGCGGCGTGGCGTTCTACTGGGGCCACGGCGCGTCGCTCAGCTACGCGCATCCGCCGCTCGGCAACGCGCTGGCTGCGCTGCCCGTGGTGTTGCGCGAGCCCGAGCACGATCTCACGCACTCGGAGAGCTATCAGCTCGGTCAAGTCGATCGCGTGGGCAAGGAGCTGCTCGAGGATCACTACTCCGAGCGCCGCCGCTGGTTCTTCGAAGCGCGCTCCGCGGTCAGCCTGATCGCGCTGGCGATGGCCGCGTATTGCTACTGGCTCGCCAGTCAGCTGTTCGGGCGCACGGTCGGCCTGTGCAGCCTGCTGTTCATCGCGCTCAACCCGACCCTGATCGCGCACGGGCGGTTGATGACGACCGACCTGCCCGTGACCGCGGCCATGACCATGTGCGTCGGTGAGCTCGTGCTGTTCCTGGTCGGCCGCGCGCGCTGGCATGCCTGGACCGCCGCGCTGATGTTCGGCGCGGCGCTGATCACCAAGTACACCGCGCTGGCGCTGGTGCCCGTGCTGGGCGCGCTGGCAGGCGGCTTCGCGTTCTTCGGCCTGGGGCGCTACGCCGGGCTCGGCCGCCGCCGTGCGCTGCAGCGCGTGGCGTTGCTCGGCGTGCTCTTCGTCTGCAGCGGGCTGACGCTGATCAACGCCATCTATCGCTTCGACCGCACCGGCCTGTCGGTCGCGCAGATCCTCGAGCAACCCGAGCCGGAGAACATGATCACGCGCGGCTTCAAGGGCGAGCTGCTCGAGCGGCGCTCGGTGTTGAAGTTCTTGCCGGGCTGGCTGCGCGTACCCGTGCCGTACACGTACCTGTACGGCCTGACGAGCATCACGGTGCACGATCGCAGCGGTCATCCGTCCTCGTTCTTCGGCAAGCCGATTCGGCGCGGTCACCCGGCGTATTTCCCGGTGATGCTGCTGATCAAGACGCCGCTGCTCGAGTTGTGCGGACTGTTCGCCGCGTTGATCGTCGCCTGGCAGCGGCGCTGGCGCGTCGGCCTCGGGGCCTGGGCCCTGACGTTCTACGCAGGCGCGCTGCTGCTACTCGCGACCCGCGCCGGCATCAACATCGGCATTCGCCACATCTTGCCGTTGTTGCCCGTGCTCGGCTTGATCGCAGGCCTGGGTGCCGTGAGGGCGTGGCAGGGCGTCGGCCGCTCACGGATGCGCACGAGCATCACCGGCTGCTTGATCGCCAGCCACGTGCTCGGCCTCGCCTGGTGCTTCCCCGACTATATCTCCGACTTCAACGCGCTGGTCGGAGGCCGGCGCGGCGGCGAGCAGATCAGCATCGTCGGCGAGGAATGGGGACAAGACATGTTCCGCCTTGGGCGCGAGCTCAAGGCGCGCGGCGTGGAGTTCCTGCGGCACAACCCCGACACGTTCACCAGTACCCTCGAGCTCGCGCAGTTCGGCGTGACGATCGATCGCCCGGGTTGTCCCCGGCGCTCACCGGGCAAAGGCTGGCTCGCCGTCAGCGCGCGTGAATTCGTGCGCGCGCCGGAGTGTTGGGAGTGGGTGCTGGATACCGCACCTCAGTTCGTGGTCAACAATCACATCTGGGTGTACGACTTGCCCTAGCGAGCGTAGAACTAGGAACTAGAGGAACAGGAACTAGCAGCACGGAAGGATACCCATCCTTCTCGGCCCTAAAAATCGAGCGGGCCGTGCAGCACGGCCATGCCGCCTGCCGTCGTGGGTGCGATCGACAGCTTGACGCCTTCGCCTAGATCCAGCGATGCGTCCTCCCGCCGCGGCTTGGCGTTGCCTGCCTCGATCATGCCGTAGATCAACCCCGCAGCCGCGCCGAAGATCCCGCCCCAGGCCGCGCTTCGCAGCACGTCCTTGGAGGTTCCGTCGTTCACCCAGAACAACACACCCAACGCTGCGCCCATGACACCGCCGAGGAGTGAGCCGTAGACCGCCGCGCGCAGCAGATAGAAGCCGCCCCAGCCGCCGGACGTCTTGTCGATCACCGCCAGCAAGATGCCGGTGGACAAGCCCGCGAGCGCGCCGATGCCCATGCCGAATACCACCGGCTTCCAGTCATCCTCTTCCCACTTCGAGCCCGTCGACAGATAGCTGATCGACAACCCCAGCTCGACGCCGAGCATCGTGCCCTTGAACCCGTAGTCCAGGAGTGAATCCGCATCGGGCATGTCCGCGCGGCTGTGCGCGGGTGCGATCGCGCTGGCGGCAGACAACAGCAGAGCCACGAGCAGCGCGTGGCGAAAGCATATTTTAGAGTGCGTCATCACGGCTCCTGAGCGCTACGGCCATGTTAGTCGCGCGTCAGACTGCCGGAGAGCCGCCTCCATCCGCAAGAAAACCATACCGAATTGTCGCGCGCGTTGCGCAAAGATGCGGTGAGCGTGCAAATTACCAGGCCCGCAACTCAACTGTAATCAGGGCCGCGCACAACTCAGCACGACGCGCAGCGCATCGTAATCGCCGCGTTTGGCAGCGTCGCACGTGCCGCCGAGCAGCGTCACGAGCTTGCCATCCGCGCTGATCATCCACTGCGGCTCGCCGCTGGCTGCGTTGTTACGCGGCAGGAGGCGCTCGACGCCGTTCTGCGTGACCAACACCTGCACGCTGTTCGGATCCGAGGCGGGAGGATTCAGCTCGAGCATGCAACTCGAGAGCGAATCGAACACGATGCTTTGTAGCGTTGCCTCAAGTGAACCTGCGGCGCTCGGCGTGCGCACGTGACCGGTGCCTCCGGCCTCGGCCAACGTCGCGAGCGCTTGATTGGTGCCGGCCGGACTGCCGGGCAAGCTCACCACGTAGGTCAGCACGCCGCGGCTCTTCCAGCGCGCGATCGTGTCGTGCGCCTTCGCGGCATCCCACGAGCACGAGGGGACGCCGCTGGCCACGATCACGGCGGCCGTCTCACCGTTGAGCTGCTGCGCGGTGAGCGCAGTGTCGGCGCGCTGCAGGCTCTCGCCGAGCGGGACGCCCGCGGCCATGACCGGCGTGTACACCGCACCGCTGCCGACCAACATGCCGAGCGCCTGCGCTGCGGGTTGGAACGGGACCTGATCGGCGGCTGCCATCGAGTTGACCGTGCACATCGGCGGCTGTTGCAACGAGCACAGCCAATCGGGCGCATTGCAGTCGGGGCGCGCAGCGCTCGGATACAGCAACGCGCCGAGCGTGAGATCGTTCGCGCGCGAGCCGAGCGTGTGCATCAAGGCCTGCGCCGAGATCTGCCAGCGCGGCGCGCCATTGAAGTCGCCCGCCATCTCGACCGAGCGGTCGAGCACGAACAGCAAGTTGCGCGGCGCGATCTCGAGCGCGCCCAGCGGCGCCGTCGCACCTTCGCAGCCCGCGTCGTTGCCTCCAGCCGCGCT
>DATEOF010000030.1:0-7689 GCA_035274465.1 Polyangiales bacterium | reverse complement strand
TGGACCGCTGCCGGGCGCCACGGTCGGCGAGCAGCGCCGGCGCGGCCTGCGTATGCTCACGTCCGACGAATTCGCCGCCGAGCACCCCGACCTGATCGACATGCTGGTTTCGCAGCGCGAGCGCAACCCGACCAGCCTGCCCACGTTCAAGGCGCAGTTCGAGGCGATCCTGAACAGTGATCGGTCGCAGCTGGTGGCGAAGATCGAGGCGCCCACGCTCGTGATCCACGGCGCGCTGGATCCGCTGATCCCGGCCCACAACGGCAGGTTGCTCAGCCAACGCATCGCAGGCGCACAGTTCGAGCTGCTCGAAGGCTGTGGGCACCTGCCGCACCTCGAAAAGCCCGTGGAGACCGCGGCGCTGATCCGCGAGTTCCTCGCGCAAACCTAGCGCTCCCAGAAGCCGTTCACGCCGGACATGTTGTAGACCAGGTAGCCGATCACGACCGCTCCGAGCGCCGAAGCCCAGGCGCCCGAGTCGAAGTTGCCGATCACCAGGATGCCGAGTGCCAGGCCGAGCAGCGCCACGGTGCAGCCGCAACCCTTGACCAGGCGCATGCGCTTGCCGGTCTCGCTCTCGGGCTCGTCAGCTGCCATGGCCGTTCATCATCGCAGCCAATGCCAGATCGCACCACCCAAAAGGCCGACCAGGATCAGCGGCAGGAGCACGATGCCGACGACGGACGACATCGCCGCGCCGACCACCAGAAAGTCGCTCCAGTGGCTGCGCTTGCGCGTGCCGCCGCGCTGCTCGATCAGCGTCAGGTTCTTGCGGTTGGCCCGGAAGCCGGCGTCGAACAGATCGCCGACGATCGGCACGCTGCCCCAGAGCTCGTCGATCGCGACGTTCAACACCATGCGCGCGATCGTGACCGGGGGGACGCCGGCGCGGAACGCGTAGTAGAGCAAGGCGACATGGCTGAGCGCGGTGGCCGCATCGCCGACCGCGGGCACCAGCATGCCGATGATGGCGTCCCAGCCGATGCGAAACTTCGTGCCGGGGATCTGGATGGCCTCGTCCATCAGGCGCACGAGCCCGTGCACCCAGGGCGGGGCGAGGGAGCTTGGCGGCCGCGGGGCGAGTCCCGGCGCTGCCGCTCGCGGCTTGAGGTCGATGTCGTCGTCCACGCGCGGGCGTCAAGCGTAGCCGATGCGACAATTGGACGCACGCGCGCCACTCGGCGCTGCTGCTAGCGTGCCGACGGGCACTATTTCGAGGAGTGGCATCGATGAATCGAGCTGTTGCAATCTGCTTGGCCGCAGGTCTGTGGGTCCTCCCCGTTGCGCTCAGCGCCGGCTGTGGTGGCGACGACGACGACGGCGGGCACGACGATGATCATGACGGCGGCGACCACCACAAGGAAGACGTGGGTCCGAACAGTGGCGCCACGTGTCCCGACGACTCGAAGCTAACCTACGCGAACTTCGGTGAGAACTTCTTCAAGAGCTACTGCCTGCGTTGTCACAGCAAGAACGTGACGGGCGACAAGCGCATGGGCGCGCCGGCCGACCACAACTTCGATACCCTCGCGGAGATCGAGCTGGTTGCTATGCACATCGACCAGAAGGCTGCCGCGGGTCCGGACAGCACCAACGAGGCCATGCCGCCCTCGAACCCCAAGCCGAGCCTCGACGATCGCAAGAAGCTGGGCGAGTGGCTGGAGTGCGGCTTGCCGGAGTAACCGGCCCTGATGCGTGAGCTGTGTGTGCTTTTGGTGGCATGATAGTGGCTGACGTTGCGCGCGCGGGGCGTCCGTGCGAGACGAGGTGCGTCGCCACATGCACCTCGAAGCACACCTCACCGCGCAAGACTTCAGCCACGTTCTCACTCGACTCACGCCGCTGCGCATCTCGCTCGATGCCAACAGCGACAAGCGTTTCCTGGCGCTGAACCCGCCCACGCACGTCGCGCTGGTCGGCGCGCGCGCGCTGCGCATCGTCACGGACGTGCAGCTGCAGTGGGACGTGATCGGTTTGCCCATACCGGTCACGATGAAGCGCGTGTCGCTGCTGCTGTCGCCGAGCGTGGTCGAGGTCGCCGGTCAATCCGTGCTGGGCTTCGGCGTGCGTATCGAGGACGCCGACCTGTCGGCGATCCCGAGCTTCGTCGAGGCGGTCGTGCTGGATCGCGTGAACGAGGCGTTGGCGAAGCGCGAGACCAATTTCGCCTGGCGCTTCATGGAGACCCTCGACTTCAGCTTCCGGCTGCCCGAGCAGGCGAGCCCGCGCTATCGCGTGCGGCTCTTCGCGTCGTCGGGCGCGGTGCGCATGGATGCACATGCGTTCGTGCTGCGTGTCGACTGGGGACTCGAGACGCACCCGCACGACCCGCCGCCGCGAGACGCGGAGTTCGCAGAGGACGACGGTGTATCGTAACGTTCGTGTCGAGGGGGTCCCGTCAGCGGGTCTTGACCGGACGAACGTTTCGACTACTGGTGTACGGGCGCGGAGAGCGCGCCAGACCGGAGAATCTCCATGCTTGAACTGAACGGCTCTCGGCAAGTTGCGCTTCGACTACTCGGTGTAGCGAGCTTGGCACTGGCGGCACTCTTGGTGACCGCGCCCACGGCTCGCGCGGACATTGCGATCGCCGGCGATCTCGAGGCGATCGTGCCGCTCGATCTCGACGACGTGTCGAGTGGCCCGAGCTTCGGCCTCCGCCTCGGGTATCAGCTGCACTTACCGCTGTTCGCGCTCACGCCGGAGATCGGCTACAAGTGGGGCACCTTCCCGAGCGGCGCGACGATCAATCGAGGTATCGTCGGCGCGCGCCTCGGCATCGGCGAGATCTTTCGCTTCGGCGTCTCGGCCCACCTCGGCTTCGGACACCGCAGCGAGGAGTATCAAGCGGTCCGACACTCGAACACGGGCCTGACGCTCGATGGCGGGTTGTTCTTCGACTTCACGGTCATCCCGTTGCTCGATATCGGTGTCCACGCGGACTACAGCCGTATCGCCGGCGACGCTGCGGAGGGCCTGGAGGTCCTGCAGTGGCTGACCTTCGGCGCGCACGTCGCATTGATCCTCTGAATCAGGGCGCGAGCATGCCCAGCACGCGTGGCCAGTCCAGCGAGCTCTGCAGCTCACGCGCCAGCCGTTCGTAGGGATCTTCGCGTACGGCGGGGGCAGCTGCGACCGGTGGCAGGCCTCGCCGTTCGCGCAGCCAGTCCAGGAGCGCGGCGCGCGCGCTTTCCTGGTCGAACAAGCGGTGCACCATGCTGGCCATCAGCGCACCCTGCCGGCAGCCCTCGCTCACGCCGCCGTCGAGCGACAGCAGCGGCTCGCCCGGCTCGAGCATGCGGCCGTGGTGCAGCAGGAAGCCTTCCACGCGCGCCTGGCGTAGGTTCGGCAGCAGCAGCTGGCCGCTCACCTGCTGTGTCAGCTTCGGCCGCTCGTAGCGGCTCCAGTGCGGCAACAGACCGAGCGCCGTGGCGCGGGGGGTACTGGACTCGATACCCTCGGGATCCGTGATGAAACGGCCGAGGATCTGTGCGCCGCCGCAGATGCCCAGGACGGGATCCTGCCGCTCCGCGCGGCGAGCGAGCGCGCTCGCCAGGCCGCGCTGCTGGATGAACTCGAGGTCGTGCAGCGTGCTCTTGCTGCCCGGCAGGATCACCAAATCGGCCTCGAGCAGCTCGCGTGGGGCCGCCGTCAGCCGCAGGACCACTCCCGGCTCGCGCTCCAGCGGCAGCATGTCTTCGAAGTTGGCCAGACACGGCGTGTCGAGCACCGCGACCTCGAGCTGATCCAGCCCGGCGCGCGCGCGGCCGCGGTGGCGGGACAACGCGAGGCTGTCTTCGTCGGCCAGCCCGAGCTCGGGCAGGAACGGCAGCACGCCCAGCACCGGCACGCCGCTCTGCGCCCGCAGAAACTCGAGACCCGGCTCGAGCAGCGAGAGCTCGCCGCGGAACTTGTTGATGATCACGCCGCGCACGCGCGCGCGGATGTCGCCGGGTAGCAGCTGCAGCGTGCCGAGCACCGAGGCGAACACGCCGCCGCGGTCGATGTCGGCCACGAGCAGGATCTCTGCGTCTGCTGCGCGAGCCGCGGCGAGGTTCGGCAGGTCGCGATCCTGCAGGTTCACCTCGGCCGGACTGCCGGCGCCTTCCATGATCACCAGCTCGTGGCTCTCGCGCAGCCGTGATAGGGCTGAGGTCATGGCAGCCAGCAGCTGCGGGCGACGTTCGAGCACCTCGCGGAACGACGCGCTGCCCCACGACTTGCCCATGACGACCAGCTGCGAGCGCAGGCCGGGCTCGGGCTTGAGCAGGATCGGGTTGTGATCGGCCGAGGGCGTGACGCGCGCCGCGAATGCCTGCACGGCCTGTGCGACGCCGATCTCGGCGCCGTCGGCGCAGACGTAGGCGTTGCGGGCCATGTTTTGGGCCTTGAACGGCGCCACGCGCAGACCGTGGTTGGACAGCGCGCGGCACAGCCCGGCGACCAGCGTGCTCTTGCCCGAGTCCGAGGCGGTGCCGAAGACCATCCAGCAGCGTGCGCTCATCGGGCGGCCTCGAGCAGCGCCGAGAGGAGGTGCGCCCGTGCGCCGGCGTCGCCAGCGGCGATGCGCACGTGCTCCGGCAAGCCGAACGAGCGGCAGCTGCGCACCAGCACGCGGTGGTGCACCAGCAGGCGTTCGCGCAGTGCGTCCGCGTCGCCCACGTGCAGCAGGAAGAAGTGCGTGGTGCTGGGCAGCGCCGCGAAGCCGTGGTCGGCCAGTGCAGCCGTCAGCTGCTGGCGTGCATCGAGCAAGAACTCGCGCGCCCGGACCACGTGCTCGGGGTGCTCCGCGGCCGCGATCACCGCCGCTTGCGCGAGCGAGCTCACGGTCCAGGGCGGGCGTTGCGCCTCGATGCGCGCGATCCACTCCGGAGCCGCCAGCACGTAGCCGGCGCGCAGCCCGGCCAGCGCGTGGTCCTTGGTCAGCGAGCGCACCAGCACCACGTTCGGCTTGCGATCCAGCCGCAGCCCGAGTTGCGCGTGCTCGCTCGACAGCGACAGGAACGCCTGGTCGAGGATGAACGTCGCGCGCGCCTGGGACTCGATCAGCGCCTGCAGCTCGGAGCTGCCGAGCGCGCGGCCGGTCGGATTGTTGGGCTGACACAGGTAGACGGCGCACGGCGCGTGTGCCTCGATCGCCGCGGCCAGGCGCGCGGCGTCGGGGGCGAGGTCGGCGCCTGCCAGGTTCAGCTGGACGTACGGCAGATCGCAGGCTCGTGCCGCCGCCTCGGGCTCGCCGAAGGTGGGCCCGGCGATCAGCAACGGGCGCCGCTCGCGCCGCAGGCTCGCCACCAGCGCCCACAACAGCTCGACGCTGCCGTGTCCGAGCGCGATGCGTTCCGGTTCGCAATCGATCGAACGCGCGAGGGCGCGACGGGCGGCGCTCGCGTGCCGGTCCGGATACTCCGCCAGCGCGGAGCGCGCCGCGCGCTGCACCGCCTCCACCACGGCAGGGTGCGGGCCGAGCGGGTTCACGTTCACCGACAGATCCAGCACGGACCCGGCGTCCACGCCCAGACGCTGCAGCTCCGCCGCATCGACGCCACCGTGCACGCACTCAGCCATGGAAGCCGTCCAGACCCATGAAGTACACGCCGACTGCGGCCCCAGCGAGCGCCAGGAGCCCGGCGCGCCGGCACAGCACGATGGCGCGCGAGATGTCCGAAGGCTCCGCCGCTGGTAGCGACGCACCGAGCACGTAGTGCCCGGGCTTGTCGAGCCTCACGCCCAGCAAGCCTGCGGCCATCGCCATCGGTTGCCCCGCATTCGGGCTCGCGGTGCGCGCTCGATCGTGCCACCACAGCCGCAGTCCGCGCGACGGCGAGGTGCCGGGGCTCAGCAGCGCTGCCGCCCACAGCAGCAACGCGGTCAAGCGCGCGGGCACGAGGTTGGCGAGATCGTCCAGCCGCGCGGCCGACTTACCGAGCCACTCGTAGCGCCCGCGGTAACCGATCATCGCATCCAGGGTGTTGATCGCGCGGTAGGCCACCGCGCCCTCCACGCCGAAGCACAGCAGGAAACACAGCGGCGCGACCACGCTGTCCGAGAGGTTCTCGGCCAGCGACTCGACCGTCCCGTTCGCCAGCCCTGATGCGTCCAGCTCGCTCGGATCGCGACTGCACAACCACGACAGCCGCGGCCGCGCGGCCTCGACACCCTGCTCGCGCAGCGTGCGCTCGAGCGCGCGGGCCGCATCCAGGAGCCCGAACAAGCACACGCACGAGTAGAGCAACAGCGCCTGAACGGCCCACAGCAAGAACGGCCAGGGTCGCAGCGAAACCAACACCGCGTGCACCAACGCCACGGCGGCTGCCGGCAACGCCAGCGCCAGCAAGGCCCCCGCCAGCCCCGCGCGCCACGCGCCGCCGAGCGGAGCCCGCCCCACCAGCCAGCTGCTCAGCCGCCCGAACCAGGCCACCGGATGCGCGACATCCGGCACCCGCACGAAGCCGTCCGCGGCACAACCCGCCGCAAACACCAACAGACTGTCCATCGCGAGCTGCACCGATGCGCGCGACCATGCGACCCCGCTCAGACCAGTGTCAAGCCCGTCCTCGCCGCGCACGCGCGCCTACGCGCTGGACCACTGGTTTTCCGGGTGCCTGGACGCGCCGTGACCGTGATCGTGGCCGTTGTCGTGGTCCTGATCGCACCGGAGCGCGCGGCGGCCCCCGCTGCCGCTGCTGAGCTTGGTGGTTCTCCCTCGCCGCGCCCCATGGCCATGCGCGCCCGCCCCTGCTACCCAGGCAGCCTCATGCGGCGCTTCCGTCTCGGTGCGACTTCCTTCGTGTATCCAGCCGGTTGGTTGGAGAACGTCGAGCGCTTGAGCGGTCGCGTGGAAGACGTGGAGCTGTTGTTCTTTGCGCCCGAGGGGCCTTCGGGGTTGCCGGATGCGCGGGAGCTGCGCGGACTTCGGGAACTGCGGGCGCGGCATGGGTTGACGTACTCTGTCCACACCCCCTTGTCCGCGAGCCTGGCGAGCGAGAATGAGGCGCGGCGCGCGGCCGGTGTGCGCGAGGTGCTGCGGGTGATCGACGCCACGCGCGTGCTCGAGCCGAGCGCGTTCGTGGTGCACGTCTACCTCGGGGACGAGGAGGGTGGTGCGCGGCCGAGCGACATGGCTGCGTTCCGCGAGCGCGCCGCACGCTCACTGCGCGAGTTGCTGTCGCACGGCGTCTCGCCGCGCGAGCTGTGCGTGGAGTATCTCGACTACGATCTCGATCTGCTGGTCGAGGTGATCGAGCAGCTCGATCTCCAGGTGGCGCTCGACGTCGGACACTTGCTGCGCGATGGGCGCGATTGGCGCGGCATCCTCGAGCGGTATCTGCCGCGCACGCGTTTGATCCAGTGGCACGGCACCGAGCCGGGCGGGCGCGATCACAAGAGCCTGGAGCACGTGCCGCACGCGACCGCGCGCGCGATCGTCGAGTGCCTGCTACACGCGGACTACGCGGGCGTGCTCACGCTCGAGGTGTTCGAGGAGCTCGCATTCGAGCGCTCGCTGTCGCTGGTGCATGCGTTGTTGGAGGAAGCATGAAGCGCTTGATCGTCGTCGGGGGTGGGGTGCGCTCGGGCAAGAGCGCGTTCGCGTTGAGGCTGGCGCGCGAGCTCGGCGCGCGGCGCGCGTTCATCGCCACGGCGCAGGCGTTCGACGGCGAGATGCGCGAGCGCATCGCTCGGCACGTGGCG
>DATEOF010000029.1:0-6844 GCA_035274465.1 Polyangiales bacterium | reverse complement strand
CCCCACTGGTGCTGCCGGCTGCGCCGCTGCCTGCGAGCACACCTCCAGCGCCTCCTCCCGTGCCGCCACTCGGTCCGATACCGCCCGTGCCCAATCCTCCCATGCCCGCAGCGGTAACCACGCCCGGGCCTCCACTCATCGCCATGCCGCAGGCCATATCCGCGGCTTCCACGCCGCGGATCAACGGATACATCATGCTCGTGCGCGGATCCGCGATCGGTTCCCCGGTCGCCTTCAGCACACTGAGGATCTTGTCGGGCGTGAGCATCGGGTTGCACTCGAGCAGCAGTGCTGCCAGGCCCGCAACGCCCGGTGCGGCCTGCGATGTGCCGCGGAACAGCGACTTTCCCGTGCCCTTGCCGCACGACGAGATCTGCGAGCCGGGCGCGAGCACATCCAGGCGCGCTCCAGCCGTGGAAGTGAAACAGGCGATGGTCTTGGCCGTCGCGTTCATGTCCCGACAGGCCGGCCAGTTGCCGCCGCCGAGGTCTCGATACGTGCCGCCCGACTCGGGTTGTACGCCGAGGTTGGAGTCGTAGGTCGCGCCGACTGCGATTACGCCCGTATTACACGCCGGCGCGGTCATGGTCATGGTGTGACCGGTGTTGCCGCTCGAGGCGCTGATCGTCACGCCGGCATCGATCAGCTTCTTGGTCACTTGAGCCAGCGCGGCCTCGCTGCGGTCGCAGTCTGCCGCGGTGGCGTACTCGGCCGTGGAGACCAGGCTGGCATTGATCACCTTGATCTTGAGCATCGCCTGGTTGCTGAGCACCCAGTCGAAGCCCGCGACCCAATCGGAGATCTGTCCGGCGTTGCTGCGGTTCAGCACCTTGACCGGGACCAGGCTCGCACCGGGCGCGTAGCCCTTCGCGACGCCGCCGCCGCCACGCGAACCCACGATGCCGGTGACGTTGCTGCCGTGGTTGTGATCGTCTTCGGCGCTCTCGCCTTCGCGCGAGTTGAGCGGCGGGCAGCCCGATTGCGTGAAGCAGTGCTGGGCCACGATCGCGCCCTGCAGCGCGGGATGCATGGTGGACGCGCCACTGTCGAGGATGGCCACCGTCACGCCCTTGCCGGTGAGGCCGCGCACGGACTGCAGCTTGTCCACGCCAGTCGCCGGCAACGCTTCGGCCAGGCCGCCGCTGCCCGTGCCGTCGAGCTGCACGGCGGCGACTGCCGGGTGCTGGCGCAGCTGGGCGAGGCCGGCGCGCGACAGCTCTCCGGCCAGCGCATGGATGTTGCGATAGCGGTGCCAGAGATCGAAGTTCGAGCCCAGCGTGTCGAGCACCGCCTGTTGCAAACCGCCTATCGAGGCCTCTGCGTCGCGCAGGATGATGAACACGCGCACGAGGTCCTGCGTCTCGAACGCCTCTTCCACGCGCCGCTGCACCTCGACTACGCGTGCAGCCGTCGGCGGCGGATCCTCCGAGAGTTGCGCGGCCAGCGGCGAAGCCATGAGCCAGAGACAAGCGACGAAGGCCAGGCGAGAAAAGCGAGTCACGTCACGCAAAGCGCACCTCGAGGTTCGAGGCGGAAATAGTCAGAATTCTGGAGCGCATGAAGATGTCCAAAACGTCATCACCGCTTGGCGCAATTGAGGCCTCTGCGTGTCGCGCGGCGTGAAGACTCGGACGCGCACCACTGCACCTTCTTACTCGGGTTTGCCGGGCCGGCAACCCGCGGCTGAATCTGGTGTCCACGTCTGTGAACACCACCGGGCTCAGAACAGATCGCTGACGATGCCGTCGAGCTGCAGCCAGCGCTCGTGGGGCACGCGCAGGCGGTCGTCCTCCAGGCGCAGCTGTCCGTTATCGATCCCCCGCTGCAGCGCCCGCTCGCGCCCGTGCCGCGGATTCACGCCTGCGCGGGCTTCCAGCTCCCCGAGCGCCACGCCCTCGCTCGTGCGCAGCCCCAGCATCAGCGCCTCGCGCACGATCGCCTGTCCGTCCAGATCCTCGCTCTCCTGCTCGAGGGCGGGTCGCGCGCGCGCGTCCAGGTACGCCTGAGGCCGCGTCTGGTTGCGGTAGCGGCGCTGGTTCACGCAGCCGACAGCTGCACAACCGAGGCCCAGGTAATCGCCGCCGCGCCAGTAGTGTTGGTTGTGCCTCGAGGTCTGTCCGGGCCGCGCGTAGTTCGACACCTCGTAGTGCTCGAAGCCCGCAGCCGTCAGCAGCGCCTCACAGGCGAGGAACGTGTCGGCGTAGGCATCTTCCTTGGCGAGTTGCAGCTTGCCCTTGCGGTGCAGCTCGCCGAAGCGCGTCTCCGGCTCCACGGTCAATGCGTACACGGACAGGTGCGAGAGCCCGAGCTCGAGCAGCTGCGAGACCTCGGCCAGGAAATCGTCCGGGGTTTGCTCCGGCATGCCGAACATCAGATCGCCGCTGACTCGCGGCACGTGCGCCTGCGCCGCACGCAGCGCGGTGAGCGCCCCCGGTCCATCGTGCAAGCGACCCAAGAAACGCAGCCGCTGATCGTCGAGCGACTGCACGCCGACCGACAGGCGATCCACGCCGGCCTCGCGCAACCCCGCCGCGCGCTCGGCATCCAGCGACGACGGGTTGCACTCGACGGTGACCTCGACGTCTCGCGTACCCGCGCCGAACGCGCCGCGGATCGCCGACAGCACCCGTCCCAGCTCGCGCGGCTCCCAGAGCGAAGGCGTGCCCCCACCGAAGAACACCGACTCGAGCTGGCCGGAGATGCCCTCGGCGGCGCGCAGCTCGAGCTCGCGCAGGACAGCGTCGGCATAGAGCGTATGTGGGACTTCAGGCCGCCGGATCGTGGCCGACGCAAAGTCGCAATACGGACACTTCTGAAGGCACCATGGAAAGTGCACGTACACCGAGGTCGACATTTGCGGGGGTTCGGACTATGCGCCTGTGGGCGGCGACGGCAAGCGTATGCTGCGCAGATGCCCAGGGATTCGAAAAGTCCCTCTTGACCCAACTGGGGCACGACTTATGTTGCCGTCCCAACTCCGTTCGAGTGGCGCATGGCAGCGAAGCGGGACTACTACGAAATCTTAGGCCTCGAGCGCACGTGCACGACCGCCGAAATCAAGAAGGCTTACCGGAAGCTAGCTCTGGAGCTTCACCCCGACCGAAACCCTGGTGACCCCCAGGCAGAGGAGAAGTTCAAGGAAGCCTCCGAGGCCTATGGGGCCCTGTCGGACGAGCAGAAGCGCGCGATCTACGATCAGTACGGCCATCGCGGGCTCGCTGGCGCTGGCCAGCAGGGCTTCCACGACGTTCAGGATATTTTCTCGCAGTTCAGCGACATCTTCTCCGACTTCTTCGGGGGCGGCTCGCCGTTCGGGCGGCGTACCCGCGGGGGTGCCGAACGCGGCGCCGACCTGCGCGCGGGTGTGCGGCTGACGCTCAAAGACGCGGCCTTCGGATTGAAGAAGGAGATCTCGCTGAAGCACCCGGGTCCCTGCCAGACCTGCGATGGCTCCGGCGCCGAGGGTGGCAAGCGTAAGACCTGCCCGCGTTGTCAGGGCACGGGCCAGATCACGCACTCGCGCGGCTTCGTGCTGCTGCAGACGTCCTGCCCCAACTGTCAGGGCATGGGCAGCACCGTCGAGAACCCTTGTCAGAAGTGCCGAGGCTCCGGACACGTGGATGTCGAGCGCACGGTCAAGGTGACGTTCCCTGCCGGCATCGATCACGGCCAGACGCTGCGTGTGCCCGGCCAGGGCCTGGCGGGTCGCATGGGCGGACCTGCCGGGCATCTGTACGTCGAGGTGTCGGTCGAACCCGATCCGCGCTTCGCACGCGAGGGCTACGACTTGATCCACGAGGTCACGGTGTCGTTCCCGCAGGCTGCATTGGGCGACGAGATCGTCGTGCCGCGGCTCGACGAGGGTGAAGAGGCCGTGGAAGTGGCGGCGGGCACGCAGCCCGGCGAGACCGTGGTGCTGCGCGGCAAGGGTGTCCCGCACCTGAACGGCACCGGGCGCGGCGACCTGATCGTCGTGGTGAACGTGCAGGTGCCCAAGCGGATCTCGGGCAAGGCCAAGAAGCTGCTGAAAGAGCTGGAAGAGTCGCTCAAGGACTGATCGGAGCCGCCGCCGACGGCTGCGGAGTCAGCAGCGTGGCGGTCTCGATCGGTGCCTCGGCGGTCGGAGCGCCCGGCAAGCGCGGCCGCAGGCCCGGCAGCTTGGCCTCGTCGAGCCAGTTGTAGACGCCGTAGGTCTGCAGCACGCGCCGCGTGTAACGGCGGGTCTCGAAGTACGGGATCATCTCGATCCACTCGTCGAGCGCGACCGTCGGACGTTCGCGCAGCCAGCGATCGCAGGCGCCGTTGCCGGCGTTGTACGCGGCAGGCACCAGGGCAGGGTTCTGGTCGTAGCGCTCGAACAGATCGCGCATGAAGCTGGTGCCGATGCGCAGGTTGACCTCGGGGTTCTTGAGCGAGCCCGGATCGTGCGGCAGGCGCAGCGGCCGCGCGTACGCCTTGGCCGTGCTCGAGATCACCTGGATCAAGCCGTAGGCCTTGGCCGTGCTCACCGCGTTGGGATCGAACGAGCTCTCCTCGCGCGCGATCGCGCGCACGAAGGCGGGCGGCAGACCCGCATTGCGCGCGACGTTGTCGATCAGCGGCGAATAGGCCTGCGGGAACACCACGCGCCACATCGCCCGAGTTTCGCCCTTGGGCTGCGTGCGCATGATCGCGCCGACGCGACGCCGCGCGAAGGTCGTGGCTTGTGCGGGCGCGCCGAACTCTTGCAGCAGCGCGGCGCCGGTCAGGTAGAGCGCGTCCGACGCCTTCTTGTCGAACATGCCGAGAGCCGTCAGCTCGTCGAGCGCACGCGAGGGCTCGCCCACGCGCAGCAGCTCGACTGCGCGCTCGAACTCCGCGGCCTTCAGCTCGGGCTGGATCGACATCCACAGGCCGATCTTCGGATCGCTGTCGCGCAGCTCGTCGACCAGGGTATCGGCGGCGCGCGGGTCGATCTCCTGCAGGCGCGCCACGGCCTGCTGCGCGTAGTACGTCAGCGGCAGGCTGCGGAAAAGCTCCATGAACTCGGCGCTGGCTGCGTCGCGCTGACCGGCGTCGAGCAGTGTGCGTGCGTGCCAGTACGCCGAGCGACCGAACAGATCCTCGCTGGTCTCGTTCGGGCCCTCCGCCGTCAGCTGCGAGAACTGCGCCAGCGCGGACTGGAAGTGTCCCGCCTGCCGCTCGAGCCAACCCAGCATGAAGCGTGCGGTGGCGCGCGTGTCCGGGGCGTTCGGATGATCGAGCAGCTGCGCCAGGCTCGCGCGCGCGCCGAGCGCGTCGTCGAGCTCCAGGTAGGCTTGGGCCGCCGCGATCAACGCGTCATCGGCGACGCGTGCAAAGGGCGCGAGCTTGGCAGCGGCTTCGTAGTGACCGATGGCGCGGGTCGGATCGCCCTGACGCAGCACCGCGCGTCCCAGCTGGAAATGCGCGCCGGCACGCACCTCGGCACTCGAGCAGTCGTTGATCACCTTCGACAGCGCACCGATCGCCTCGCCGGGCTTGCGTAGCGCCATCAGCGCGCGCCCCTGGCCGAGCCGCGCGCTGCAGACTTCTTCGGGATCCTTGCGTGCGGCCAGCGCGACGAAGGCGCGCACCGCGCGATCGTAGCCGCGGCTGTTCAGGAAGCCTTCGGCCTCGGTCATCGCATCGGCGAACGGCAGCTCGTTGGCCTTGCGCTCCGCGGCTGGCAGGCTTCCGAGGAGCTGCCGAGTCAGACCGCGCGCCTGCTCGCCGGTGGGCGACGTCGGCGTACGCGTGTAGACGCGGCGGTACAGCGCCAGGGCTTCCTTCTTCGAAGCCATGTCGGGGCGGTTCGAGAGCAGCGTTGCCAGCGTCACCGCTGCCGGCGCTCCCGGAGAATTCGCAGGTGCCTGGGCGAGCAACTCGCGCAGCAGCGTTTCGGCTTCGGCCGTGCGCCCGACGCGGATCAACAACACCGCGCGCACGGGCTCGAGCCGCGACTTCCAGCGCGGGTCCTGCAGCAGCGTCTCGATCAGCGCGAGCGAGCGCTTCGGATCCGAGTCGCGCACGAGCTCGGACAAACGCAGCTGCGCGATCGCGGCGAGCGGGTGCGAGGACGTCGCAAGTGTCTCGAGCGTCGCGCGCGCCGTCTGCGGATCGTATTGACTGGCGCGCACGAGCAGATAGCGCAGGCGACCGAGGCTCGGCTCCTGCGCGGTCGGGAGCGCCTCGCGTGCGATGCGCTTGCACTCGTCGAGGTTGTTCTTGCCGAGGGCCGTCACGCACTGCGTCTCGGGCGAGTCCGTGCGCAGGCGCAGGTTCGACACCGAGAAGTGCAGCGCGTCCGGCGGGTCCTCCGTGCCGCTAGTAGCGGCAGGCGGCGGAGGAGTGGTCGGTTGAGACTCGGCTTTGAGGACCTCGCTCGCACTGCTGAGAGCGAACAACGTTCCGAGCAGCGCAGAGAAGAAGGCGACGATCCACACGGGGAATCCAGACTACGGAGCAGCAGGCGCGCGGGCAAGTAGCCTGCTGCTCGCTTGGCAAACATGTGATGTGGGCGTGAGTGCGAACAGGAGCGGTGCCCCCCAAGGGTGCTTGCTCAGCCGCGTGCCCGGAGGGCACTTGCTTCGCGGCGTTCCCAACTGGGGGGAGGGTCAGCGCATTAGATGCGGAATCAAATCATCCAACTCCGCCTCCTCGGCGCGCTCCGCCCGCCGCCGTGCGTCGGCGGCGAAGCGAGCGTGGTGGCGCTCGATCAGCTCGCGTTCGATGTATGCCCGCGACAGCTTGAGCTCGGCCAGCCGCTGGGCGCGGGCGCAGCTACGAGCTTCGGCCGCCGCCCGCTGCAAGAGTTCCTGCTGCGCACGTTGTTCGAGGCGCAGCC
>DATEOF010000028.1:0-34248 GCA_035274465.1 Polyangiales bacterium | reverse complement strand
AGCAGGCGCGCCCGACCCGGGCGAGCCAGCGCTCATGCCGGCGCCGCCACCAGCTGCTCCCGCCTTGCCTCGCTGGACGTCGCCACCCGAAGCGCCGCCGCTCGTTCCGGACGCGCCAGAGGCCTTCGACCCCGCCGTCTGCAGGCCCGCACTGCCGCTCGAGGTGGCTCCGTCGCCACCGGCCTCGCCACCGACTGCGGCGTCGTCTCGTGTCGCGGGCGACTTGCAGGCCGCAAACACGGCCACGGACACAAGCAGCCAGAGTCGTGCGGATGACATCGTGTTGCAGTGGCGCGGCTGGGCGAATTCCGTCGACAAACTCGGCCCGGGCGACTGCACAATAGTAAAAAATGTTAACTAGTCATGGCGATCGCCGCAGCGCCAACGTTGGTCTGAACAGTCGCATCGACAACGAGAGCATCCTGGATGAAGTTGGTGGGCTGTCAGCCTAGCAACCTGATCCCGGCAACAGCAGCTCGTAGAAGCGCACCGGATTCGCCACGCCACGTTCGCCAGCGCGCGCGAAGGCGACCTCGCATATCTCGAATCCTTCGCGCCCCGACCGGAGCTGCCCAACCCGCAGTCTCGCGAGCTCGGCGTGGAGCCCCATGTCGACGCTCTCGAACTCGCGTTCGACGGCTTCGAATAGCCGAATGGCCGCGGCGCGGTCGTCGAATGTCGCAGCACCCGCGAGCACGAGCTTTCCGAGCGCGCGTGCCCAGGGCGCGCGCATCGCAGAGAGCTCGCGGCCATCTTCGATCGCCTGCCGCACGTGTTTGCGATCGAAGCGGGCGCACGCCATCGCGAGGCACAGCCGCGCCCGCGTGTACAACATGTCCACTCGCACCGCCTTGACTTGGCGCACGAACCGGCCACGCCGCCACTCCCGCATCAGCCGCTCGTGTGCGCGTGCCGGCGTCCCGCGATACAGGTCGGTCTCGCTGCGCGCATACGTCATGTGCCAGTGCTGAAACTGGTAGCCTTCTGGCGTCCAGAATCGTTCGGCGATGTCGATCTCATGGTCCGCGAGATCGGGGCGATCAGCTGCGAGCCAGGCCCAGCTGCATCGATGGGTGCGGAACGATGTCGCCGCGTAGACATCGCCGCGCGTCTCGGCGTCGCGCAATGCCTCGGGAACCCGCGACACCAGCTGTTTGATGTCTCCCACAAACGCCGCCGAGGTCATCTCCCACCAGATCGTAATCGCCAGGTCCCAGTTCACGGTTGCGCCGCGCCGCATGAGCTCCTGTGAGTCCCGTGCCGCCGCGATGCATTCGTTCCATCGGCCTTGAAGCTGGCGGCAGATCGCGACCATCGCCCGGACGCGGCCTGCGATATCGAGCCGATTCGACCTGTCGGACGCCTGCTCGGCCAGCTCCAGCATGCGCTGCGTCCGCGCGCCATCGTCGCTGGCAGCCGCAGTGACGGCCTCGAGCCCGCAAGCACCAGCAATCGCGGACGGGTCCCGTAGCTCGATTGCTCGCAACATCAGCTCGGCGCCGTACACACCGCCGCGCAGCAGGTCTGCGATCTGCACGGCGGCCGCGACTTCCCAGAGCGCGTCGAGGCGCGCCACCCGCGGATCGCTCGGGCCTGCCGGAGAACCGATCTCGATCGCCCGTCCCTTCCAACGGATGCGCGCTCGACGCACCAGCAACTGAGCGAGCGCTGTCGCTTCCGAACGCGGGAATCGGACGTCGAACAGATCGCTCGCGCGACTCAGCTCCTCGAACCCTTCGACGAGCTTTCCACCGCGCAGCAGTTGCGTCGTCGCGAGCATGCGGAAGGTGATGGCGTCGGCTGGTGTCGCGGTCGCCGTCAGCGCGCGAAACACGTCCGCGGCTTCGACTCCACGACCTGCCAGAATGAGCGCGTGGCCGAGGCGAGCGCGGGTGGGGTGAACGCGCGATTCCGATGGGTCGAGGAGCTCGAGCGCGTGACGGTAGAGTTCGACCGCGTGACCGAACGCGAGGGCCGTTTCGGCACGGCGAGCGCCACGTAGCGCGTACTCTGTCGCCTTCGGGTACTCCTGTGCACCGCGCCAGTGCTCGTACAGTGCATCGAAGTCCTCGCTGCCTTCGGCCTCGAACGCCATGGCGAGGCCGCGGTGCAGCAGAGTCACGTCTCCCGGAGCGAGCAGCAACAGCGCTGCTTCGCGAATCCGATCGTGGGAGCACTCGATTCGTTCTTCGCCGGTCGCACGCGATGTCGACACGAGTCGGCGCGCTTCGAGATCGCGGAGGGCGCTGAAGCTGCCGTTGTCCCCGTACACCGCCGCGACGATGCTATGCGCAATCGGACGGCCGGCAACCGCGATCACGGAGAGCAGCTGGCGGCTGTCGCCCGCGAGGGCACTCAGCTTTTCGCGCATGAGCATGTCGAGTCGGATTCGTCCCGCCGCATCCACTCCATGCTCTCTGGCGTGGGCTGCCAGCTCGCCGACGAAAAACGGACTTCCCTCCGACTCACGTGCGAGCGCAAGTGCGAGCATCTCCACGCTGGACGTATTCGGGAGCAAGCTGAGAGCCAGCTTCGTCGCTTGCGGCACGGTCAGCGGATTCACTACTATCTCGGTGACTGCGCCTGCTGCGTGGTCGTGCTCGAATACACCTCGCAGCGCGGAGAGCAGCTGATTGCGCTGCGCGTCTTCGCTGCGGTAGGCGCACACGAGCAGAAGTCCGGGCGGATCGGGCGGTGCGAGTAGCTCTTGAAAGATCGGCGCGCTGTCCAGGTCGCCCCACTGCATGTCATCGATCGACAGTACGAGTGGCCGGCGCTGCGATACACGCTTGCAGAGCGCGCGGAAGGCCTGGAACGCGAGGCGGCGACGCTCTCGCGGATCGGTAACCGAGAGCGATGACGTTGCGAGCTTCGCAATGGACCGCACTCGGGCCAGCGCGGGGAAGAGCGCGCTCAGAAATTCGATCCCGGGCGGCAGAAGATCTGCGACTTCGTCCTCGGGGACCCCGACGAGGTAGGAGCTGATGGCGTCGATCAGCGGGTCGACGGCTTTGTGCGGCAGCTCCTCACGCTCGTAGCAGCGTGCGCGAAACACGAGCGCATTCGCCTGGTGCTCGAGCTCGGTGAGAAAGTGTCGAACGACCGCGGATTTGCCCATGCCCGATGTGCCCGTGACGATCGCGACCTGCGCCCTGCCGCTTCGACTCGCCTCGAACGCCGCCCGGAGCTGCGCGAGTTCTGCCTCACGACCCACGAAGCGCGCACGCTGCCGCAGCTGCCGGCTGGAGTGGTGCGCCTTGCCTTCGAGCGTCGCGACGATCTCTGCGTAGCCAGGTCGCCCTGACGGTTCGATCTGCATGAGCGCGAGAGCGAGCTCGCAGAGTTCGAGCGGCGCACGCGGTGTCCACTGCTGCGGATGTTTGATTCGCGAGTGCAGCTTCGAGCGCAGGGCCTGTGCGTACGGCAAGTTCGCCTCGTGGGGGGTCCTCCCGGTCAGGGCGAGGTAGAGCATGACTCCGACTGCGTACCAGTCCGAGGCAGGTGTCAGCGACTCGGCCTTCGCTTGCTCGGGCGACATGAAGACGAGCGTGCCGGCGACTTCGCGATGGTCGGCCTCGAAGCGGCTCTCCGAAGCTTGATCGGTCCCCGGCAGACCCGCGCCTTGACCCGGCTCGCGTGCGGCTTCGAGCGCCAGACCGAAGTCGCAGATGACCACGCGACCGTCCGCAGTCGAGACGAGGACGTTGGCAGGCTTCACGTCGCGGTGGAGCTTGTGGGCGCGATGCAGGCACTGCAGTCCGTCGCAGAGCTGGATGAACGCACCTCGCAGCCGTTGCTCGTCGAAACCGAGGGTCGCGTCCCCCAGCGGATAGAGCGAATCCGCAGAGAGAGCGATGGATTGCGACACACGCTGCGGCGTATCGACGTTGGAAGCGTCGGCAATCGTCGATGCTGCTCGCGCTCTCGCTTGTGTCGATTCGGGTCTTGAAGCGAGGGTTACGACGGTTGCGACCTCCGTCTCGACATCGTTCGCGGGGACCGCTTCAGCCGATTGCTTGTGAAACCTCACGTGGGTTTGGAAGTCGCAGCCGTCGATCAGCTCCATGCTCAGGAACGAGCCGTCTTCGTGACTGAATAGCTCGTACAGCCGAACCAGGTTCGGGTGCACCAGATTTGCGAGCGTTCGAAACTCCGATTTGAAGCGGAAGAGCGATCCCGGATCGAACGCGGTCAGGAATTTCAACGCGACGGTGAGCTTTCGAACGTCGTCGTAGGCTCGATACACGCTTCCGGTTGCGCCCCGGCCCAGAACCTTCTGAATGACGAAGCGATCCGCGAGGCGCACCCCCGGCTCGAGGGTTGCGCGAGGAGGCTCAGCTGTGGTTGGGGGCCCCACTTCGTGCGCATCCGAATTCGTTTCTCCTCAGGGTATCAGAGCGCGAACGCTTGCGGGGCGACTGCAGAGCCAGTGGTCCATCGCTCCTTGTCGCACAGTTCGGCTGACGGAATCGGTAGCGAGCTGCAACTGCGCACTCGTGTCTGCTGGGGTTTCTAGGCTCGCTCAGCGAGCGGCGGTACCCCTGCGACCGGAAGTTCCGTGATGCGTGAGTGGCGATGACTGCGAGCGGGTGTCTCGCGATCTCGTCGACCACCCCCACAGCGGCGGCGCGTTGTCCAACGTCTGATAGCGCCCCCAGACGACGGCCGCGCCCAGCTCTCGCGCGTGTTGTTCGACGCTCTCTGCCAGGCGTGTCTTGCCGATGCCGGCCTCGCCGATCAAGACGCACAACCCACCCGTGCCGCTCACCGCGCGCGTCACCGCAGACTCGAGGCGCTGGCGACTTGCACTGCGACCCACGAGTGGTGCGCGCGCTATCGGTGCGGCTCGCGGCTGCGGCGGAGGCTGCTCGCCTGCCGGTAGGGTCCCGCGGCTCGAGTCGTTATTGATCATGCAATCCCTGAAGATCGCCGACACAGGCGCCAGTATACGGTGCGACCGGCAAGGGCTTCCTGGTCGGCGATGGTTGCAGCTTGTGTAAAGACAGCAGTTGGGAGAAAGCGTCGGCCAACATTCCGCCGTAGTCACTGTGGCCGCGCGCTGCTCGGCCACGGCAGTAGACCCGGCACCTCTTCGCGATAGCGCGTGTAGGCGTCGCCGAACGTCTGCTGCAGCCAGCGCTCCTCGATGCGCAACTTGCGCAGCAAGCCGTACCACATCAACCCGCAGCCGAGCAGTGCGCCGAGATCACCGCGCCCGACGGCCACGCCGAGGAAGGCTAACAGCAAGCCGGAGTAGATCGGGTGTCGAACCCATGCATAAGGCCCGCTGCGCACCAGCTCGGGGTCGAGCTTGCGTGCGACGTACGCGCTCCAGTTCGCTCCCAGATGAACGCGCGCCCAGACCGTGAACGCCAGTCCGAGCGCGACCATCCCGAAGCTGGTCGCGTAGCTGGCGATGCCGAACGGCAAGAGCCGCGGCGTGAAGACGCCGCGCGGCGGTTGCGTCGCCATGACTACGAGCAGGCCGATCAGCGGCGGCAGCATGTGTGAGAGACGCGATGCGCGAGACTCCACGCCTTCGTTGTGCTTGGCACCGCGCGCGGAGACCCTCCAGTAGATCAGCCAGACCCCCCACAGGACCGCGAACGGCCACGGTCCCAGCTTGCCGAGGAACTGCTCCGAGGGGGTCACACCCTCCAGACACCGCGTCGGCGGAGGAGTTCCGCTTTAGAACGAGCGGCCGAGGAGGGCGATCGCGACGGCCAGTACGACCAGGAACGCCATCGCCATCACCACGTACTTCCCGGAGCCGGGCCGCTTCGCTACCGCCGCGCCGTTCGCGCGCGTGCCGGCGGGCTGCGGCGACAGATCTGGCATCGGCGGTCGCGACGACGGCGGATCCGGCTCGAGCGAGAGCGGTTGAATGCTCGAGGCCACGATCCGCTGGCGCGTATCGTCTTCGTCGTCCGGCTCCGGCGCCGGCTCGACCCCCGACTCACGCCAACCCGTGGTCGCCGGGTTGCTGCGCCGCGGTTCGGGCCGCGGGGAGGGGAGGCGAGCGGTCTCCACTTCGTCGGTGAACCAGCTCGCGGGATCTTCGAGCTCGCCTTCGTGGACCGGCGTGAGGCCACTGGTGGGCGTGGTGCGTACCTTCTTGGCTTCGCCGCCGAGGCCCACGCTTTCGTCGAGCTCTTCCTGGATCAACCGGTCGATCAGCGACGTTTCGTTCTTCGTCGGCAGGACTACGTCTTCGGAGGAGATCGCCGTCTTCACGAGGGTGGCGATGTCGAAGCTCGTGACCTTGAGCTGGCGCGCGAACAGATAACCGGTCAGCGCATCGCCGAACTCGTGCGCGCTCTGGTAGCGCGCTTCCGGCTCGCGCGTCAGCGCGCGCCACAGGATCTCTTCGAAGCCGTCGTCGACCTGGTTGTTCAGCGGGGACAGGCGCGGGATGTTCGCGCCCTGGACCAGCTTCACCGTGGCGTAGTCGGTCTCGCCCAGGAACAAGCGGCGGCCGGCCAGCATCTCCCACAGCACGATGCCGAGCGAGAAGACGTCGGCCCGCGCGTCGACCTCTTTGCCGTTCGCGGCCTCGGGCGAGAGGTAGCTGAACTTGCCCTTCACCACGCCGGGGTCGGTTTGGCTGAGCTGCGTGCCGGCCTTCGCCAGGCCGAAGTCGGCAACTTTCACCTCACCGCGCTTGGTGAGCATGATGTTGGGCGGCGAGATGTCGCGGTGGACGATGCCGAGCGCCCGGCCGTTCTCGTCGTGGAGCTCGTGGGCGTAGGACAGCCCGCGCGCCGCCTCGGCGCAGACGTAGATCGCCTCCGCAAGCTTGAAGCGCTGCCCACGCCGATGCAGACTTTCTAGAATTTTCTTGAGGTTCGCCCCATCAACGAACTCCATGATGAGGAAGTAGGTGTCTTCGCGCGCGCTGATGTCGAAGACCGAGACGATGTTGGCGTGGTTCAGGCGCGCCGACAGCCGCGCTTCATCCAGAAACATGCGGATGAAGTTCTCGTTCTGCGCGAGGTGCGGGAGCACGCGCTTGATCGCGACGCGCTTCTTGAAGCCTTCGACCCCCGTCGCCTCGCCCAGGTACACCTCAGCCATGCCACCGGCTTCGAGGCGCTTGATGACGCGGTACCTGTGATCAGCCATGAGACGGGAGCAGGATAAACTCGGTCAAACACACCGTGAAACAGCAGGCGCGCTCTGCCGGACTTGGATTGTGGTCATGGTCATCTGAGGGCGTCAAGCAAGGGTTGCGCCGCTGCGCTTCGCGAGCAGTGTGCGATGCGCGTGTGACCTCTACGCACACGGTCCCGATGGCATTGACACGTGCCGGCTCGGGCGCTCAACTCCGCCCCGTGCCGCGCTCCAGTAAGCCCATTCGCATCGCTCCGTCGATCCTGTCTGCCGATTTCGCGCGGCTCGGTGAGGAGGTGCGAGCCATCCAAGCCGCGTCAGCCGAATGGGTGCACGTGGACGTTATGGATGGGCGGTTCGTCCCAAACATCACGATCGGGCCGCTCGTGGTCGAGGCCGTACGCAAAGTGACTACGGCCGTGGTCGACGTGCACCTGATGATCGTGGAGCCCGAGCGCTACCTGGAGAGCTTCGCGCAGGCCGGCGCAGATGTGATCACGGTGCACGCGGAGGCCACCACCCACCTCCATCGCGCCCTGCAGCAGATCCGCGGCCTGGGCAAGAAGGCCGGCGTGTCGCTCAATCCGCACACGCCCGAAGACATCTTGCGCTACGTGCTGCCGCTGTGTGACCTGGTGCTGGTGATGAGCGTGAACCCGGGCTTCGGCGGCCAGGCGTTCATTCCCGCGGTCCTCCCCAAGCTCGAAGCCCTGCGGCGCATGATCGACGCCAGCGGCTGCGAGATCGACCTGGAGGTCGACGGCGGCGTGAAGCCCGGGACCGCCCGCTACGTGGTCGACGCCGGCGCTGACGTGCTGGTCGCCGGCAACGCGGTATTCGGCGCCAAGGACTACGCTGCGGCCATCGCCGCCCTGCGGGCCGACGCCGGCTGAAATCGGTGCTAGACCGACCTGTCATGCGCTTTGCCAAGTACGAAGGCCTGGGCAACGACTTCGTCATCGTCGACGGCCGTACCGAGGATCTCGCGCTGGCGGCGAAGCACGCCGTGGCGATCTGCGACCGACACCTCGGCATCGGCGCCGACGGCGTGCTGCTCCTCGAGCTGAAGGCCGGCATCCCGGCCATGCGCGTGATCAACGCCGACGGCTCGCGCCCCGAGATGTGCGGCAACGGGCTGCGCTGCATCGCCCTCTACCTCGCGCACAGCGGCTTCCGCCCGATCCCCTTCGAGCTCGACATCGAGACCGACTCCGGTCCCCACCACTGCCGCGTCTACCGCGAGGGCGACCGCGAGCTCGTCGAAGTCGGCATGCGGCCCGCCAGCCTCGACCCCAAGGCGATCCCGGTCCAAGCGGACGGCCCGGTCCTCGACGGCGATTTCGAGATCGAAGGCACCCTGGTCCGGCTCAGCTGCGTCTCGATGGGCAACCCCCACGCCGTCACTTTCGACGACATCGGCGCAGCTCGCACGGTCCTCGGCCCCCGACTCGGCACCCACCCCCGCTTTGCCAAGGGCGCCAACATCGGCTTCGCCCGCATGGTCGGGCCACAGCAGATCGATCTGGCAGTCTGGGAGCGCGGCGCGGGTTTCACGCAGGCCTGCGGCACGGGCGCCTGCGCCGCGGCCGTGGCTGCGGTGGAGACCGGCCGCGCTGAGCGGGGCAAACCGATCCACGTGCAGTTGCCGGGCGGTCCCCTTACGCTGCTTGTCGGCGAAACGGGCACGCGAGTCCGCATGACCGGTCCCGCACGCGCGGTATTTCGCGGCGAACTCCAGCTCTGAGCCCAACCAACGCCCGACGTCCACGTCCACATGGCGTCGCGGTGACTGGGTCAGCGATCGCTGCGGAGGAAGCGCAGCAGCGGCGAGCTGGTCGACAGCACCACGTCGGTGTTCTCGTTGACGATGCCCTTGTAGGCCTCGAGCGTCTTCACGAACTCGTACAGGTCCGTGTCATGGCTGTAGGCCTCGGCGTAGATGCGCGCGGCTTCGGCGTCGGCTCTGCCGCGGATCTCCTCCGCCTTCTTGTACGCCTCCGACCTCACCTTCAGCAGCTCGCGCTGCACCTTGCCTTCGATCTCCGCGCGCTTGCCGCCGCCTTCCGATCGATAGCGCTCGGCGATGCGTTTGCGCTCCGAGATCATGCGCTCGAAGACCTTCTGCTGCACGCTGTCCACGTAGTTGACGCGGCGGACCTTGATGTCCGCGAGCTCCACGCCGTAGTCGGGCATGACCAGCGAAGACTTCTGCAAGACGATCGCGGCCACCTGTTCGCGGCCGAGCTTCGGCGTGAAGACCGCGGCGTCTTCCTGCATCTCGTCGGTCTCGTCGCCGCGCTCGAATTCTCGCGCGCTCGAGCGCACGACATCGATCAGGTCGTGGTTGGCGATGACGTTGCGCACCTCGCCATCGATGATGTCGTCCAGGCGGGTCTGAGCGCTCGGCTCGTCGCGCAAGCGCTTGTAGAACTTGACCGGATCCGAGATGCGCCAGCGCGCGAAGGCGTCGATCCAGATGTACTTCTTGTCGCGCGTCGGGATCTGGTTGGGCGAGCCGTCCCACTCCAGCCAGCGCTTGTCGAAGCTGTGGATGTCCTGGGTGAACGGCGTCTTCCAGTGCAGGCCGGGCTCGGTGACGGCCTCGCCGACGATGCGGCCGAACTGGGTGACGAGCACCTGTTCGTTCTCGGCCACGGTGTAGGTCGCGGCTTGCACCAGGAACAGCGCGACCACGGCGCCGATCAGGATGAACAGGCTCATGCGGCTCATGGCTTGCCTCCGCTCTCCATGCCGAGTAATGGCAGCACGCCCTTGATGTTGTCGTCGATGAAGATGCGCCGCCGCGCACTCGGCAAGACCTTGCCGATGGTCTCGAGGTACAGCCGCGAGCGCGTGACCGCCGGCGCCTTCTTGTATTCGCCCTGCAACGCGAGGAAGCGCTGGACGTCGCCCTGCGCGTTGTTGACGCGTTCGGTCGCGTAGCCCTCGGCGCTCTGGATCTCCGACTCCGCCTTGCCCTGCGCCTCGGGGATCACCGAGTTGTAGTTGGCCCAGGCCTGGTTGATCGCGCGCTCGCGCTCCTGGATCGCCTGGTTCACTTCGTTGAAGCTCTCGCGCACGGGCTCGGGTGGGTTCACGTCTTGCAGCACGAGCTGCAGCACCTCGATGCCCATTTCGTAGTGGTTGCAGAGCTGGTTGAGCTCGGTCTTGGTCTCCAGCTGGATCTGCTCGCGGCCGACCGTGAGCACCTCGGTCACGCTGTGATCGCCGACCACCTTGCGCATGACCGCTTCGCTCAGGTCGCGCAGCGTGCCTCGCACGTCGCGCACGCGGAACACGAACTTGTACGGGTCTTTGATCTTGTACTGCACGATCCACTCGACGTCGGCGACGTTCAGGTCGCCGGTCAACATGCGCGATTCACGCTTGGCGTCGGCGGGCTCCTCGTACTCGGTGCGCGCGTTGACGCCCTGGCGCGACGTGCGAAAGCCGAACTCTTCTTTGAGTTGGCGCTGCATCGGCACCTTGATCACCTGGTCGATGCCGAGCGGCCACTTGAAGTGCGGGCCGGGTTGGGTGGTGTGCAGGTAGCGCCCGAAGCGAGTCACCAGCCCGACCTCCTCGGGTTCGATCTGGTAGTAGCTGGTGTAGAGCCCCACCAACACGATGATGGCCAACACGATCCGCCACAGCTGCGACGCTGCGCCGCGGAAGAACTGGCCGCCGAAGTCGCGGATCGCTCCGAACTCGTCCGGATCTTCGCCGCCGAATCGGCCAGGGCCTTTTTTCTGGTTCGCCATGCGGCCTCCCGCGCAAGTTCAAGGTTGCTGGTTTCGACCAAGCTTCGGAGTGCATAGCAGGCGAACGCTACCCGTGGCGATCAGTTGGCCCGCTTGATCGCGAACTTCGGCTTGCCAGACCTGGGTCGTGCTGCCCCGGGTTACCGGGGTGGCGCGCGCGCGGAGCTTGGTGCCCTCGCGCACCGCGCGCAGGAAGCTGGTGTGATTCTCGAGTCCGACCACGCCGCCCGTCAGGCCGCGATCCGCCGCGGCGAGGCCGGCACCGACCGAGCAGACCGACTCCACGACGCCCGCGTGCACGCCGCCGTGCACGATGCCGTAGGGTTGGAGGTGTTGTTTTCCGACCGTCCACTCCACCTCGACTTCGGTGGGGGTGGCCTTGAGGAACACGAAGCCCATCACGGTGGTGAACCCATCGGGGTGGCTGTTCAGAGCCTCGACCACGGCCTGGGCCTGCTGGCTATCCATCGACGTATCTCCTGGTTCTAGAACAGGCGCTGCTGCGAGCGCTCGGGCGCTTTGATCCCGAGGTGCTGGTACGCGCGGTCGGTCACCACGCGCCCGCGAGCGGTGCGCGCCAGAAAGCCCTGTTGCAGCAGGAACGGCTCGTACACGTCCTCGAGCGTGTCGCGCGGCTCGGAGAGCGCGGCAGCCAGCGTGTCGATGCCGACCGGGCCACCTTTGTAATGATCGATGATCGTGCGCAGGTAGCGCCGATCCATCTCGTCCAGGCCGGCGTCGTCGACCTCGAGTCGGCGCAAGGCCTCGGCCGCGAGCCGCACGTCGATGCGTCCGTCGCCCAGCACTTCGGCGAAGTCGCGCGCGCGGCGCAGCAGCCGATTGACGATGCGTGGTGTGCCGCGCGCACGCCGCGCGATCTCTGCTGCGGCCGCGGGCTCGACGCTGATGTGGAGCAGCCGCGCGCTGCGCAGCACCACTTCGGCCAAGTCCTCGGGCGGGTAGTAGTCGAGTCGCTCGACGATGCCAAAGCGCGAGAGCATCGGGCTGGTCAACAGGCCCGTGCGCGTGGTGGCGCCGACCAGCGTGAAGGGCGCGATCGGCAGCTGCAGCGTGGCGGCGTACGGCCCGTCGCCTTGCACGATGTCGATGCGGAAGTCCTCCACCGCGGTGTAGAGGTTTTCTTCGACCACCGGCGAGAGGCGATGGATCTCGTCGATGAACAGCACGTCGCCGCGCTCGAGCTTGGTCAACAACGCGGCAAGCTGGCCCTTGTGCTCGATGGCGGGTCCCGAGGCCATCGCCAGGTTCACGCCCATCTCTTGCGCCAGGATCAACGACAGCGTGGTCTTGCCCAGGCCCGGGGGCCCGCAGAACAGCACGTGATCGAGCGGGCCGCCGCGCCGGCGCGCCGCTTCCACGTAGACGCGCAGGTTCTCCTTCAGCTTGCGCTGACCGATGAACTCGTCGAAGCGCGAAGGCCGCAGCGTGATGTCGTACTCGCGATCGTCCTGGCTGCGATCGGAGCTGAGCGTGCGGGCCTGCGTGTCGTGCGGCTTGGCCATGGTCATCCGAGGGTGGAGAGCGCGCGCCGTAGCGATTGTTCGAGCGGCAGGCTGAGCGTCTGGGCATCGAGCTTCGCGACAGCCGTCTCGGCCTGTGCGCGCGTGAAGCCAAGGTGCGTGAGCGCGTCGGCGACCTGGCTGCCCACGTCACCGAGCGCGGCGGGCTGCGGCCGGATCGGCAACACCACGGCGTCCTGGGCGCCGGCAGGCAGCTTGTCTTTCAGCTCGAGCAAGAGCCGCGCGGCGGTCTTCTTGCCCACGCCGCTGATGGCTTCGAGGCGCTGCCGCTCGCCGCGCGCGATCACGAGCCGCAGCTCGCCCGCGCTCAAATCTGACATCACTGTCAGCGCGAGCTTCGGCCCGACGCCAGACACGCCCATCAACAAGCGAAAGGCGGCGCGATCTTCCGCCGTGATGAAGCCGTACAGCATCAGCGCATCTTCGCGCACGTGGGTGTGCACGTGCAGCGTCGCGGGTTCGCCCTCGCGCAGCTGGCCGAGGTTGCGCACCGGCACGAACACCTCGTACCCGACGCCCGCCACGTCCAGGACGCACGACCCGTCCGCCGCGTGCTCGATCATGCGTCCTGAGAGTCGGCCGATCACGGCCGGAGGCTAGCACAAGTCAGGCTCCAGGCTCCGGGCTTCAGGCTTCAGGTTTTCAGGAGAATGCCCTCGGCCTTCGGGCTTCACTGTTCGAGCTTCGGTTTCGTCGGGCTTCAAGCTCCGGGCTTCAGAGCGAAAGGTTCTGGTTTCTTCCTCCCGAAGTCTGGAGCCTGGAGCCCGAAGTCGCTGAACCAATTTTGATCCGCGCAGCTGATGGCGACAAGCTTGGACCTCGTCTTCCCGAAGTCCGGAGCCCGGAGCCGAGTGCTGAAGCAATTTTGATCCGTGTCGCCCGCAGCTGACGGCGTCATGAGCGGCGTTTGCGAGCGCGCTTCGCGACGGCCGGCCCCGGTTTGGTCGGCTTCGCCTTCTCGCCCCGCTCCGCGCGCGCGGCTCGCACCAGCGCGCGCGCTGCCCAGACGCTGATCTCCTTGGTCTCGTGCGCGGTCAGGCCGCACACGTCGCGCAGCGTGATCATCGCGTCCGCGCCCAGGATCAACGCCAGCGCCGTCGACACCCGCTTGTGGTTGCGCGCGCCGAGCTCGCGCCGCGCAGGTTCGAGCGCCGCGTCGATCCAGCGCATGCGCGCCCCGGTGCGGACGGGGATGTGCGGCGCCTCGGGGCCGCGCTCGAATTGCACCGCGTGGGCCGTGCGCCAGAACGTCTCGTTCTCGAGCATGCGGCCCGCGACCTGCTCGATCATCGCCACCACGCGCGTCTCGACGTCCGCCCGCTCCAGCCCCGCGAACACGTCGTCCTCGGACGGCTCGCCGATCGCTTGCAGCACCGACACCCAGAGCGTCTGCGCGCTCGGGAAGTAGCGGTACGCGGTCGCGGGCGACACCAGCGCTGCGCGCGCCACCTCGCTCACCGTCGGCGTTTGCCCCGACTGCAGCAGCTGAACCGCAGCCCGGACCAAGGCGTCGCGCGTGCGCTGCTTCTGATTCTTCCGCTCGCCCGAGGCCATGCAGGCGCCGCACGTTGCCACGAAGGGCGGCCCGCGTGAAGCGAGTTTTCGCTCAGTTATGCGCCGGCGTATCCGAAATGGGCGCCCGCAGCTGACGGCGGCGGACGCGACGGGTATCCAACCACGCCAATCACGTCGATGTGGACCTGGTTGTCTCTCGATTCGTCACAGCTCTGAGAGGGAGAGGGGATCACAGGGAGGCGGGAAGCCGGGAAGTTTTTGGGTACCCGCGCTCTACGACGGCGTATCGGCGAACCATCCGCGCGGTGTTCTTCGCGCTTTTTTGAGGTCCGCGGACGAACTCGCACGCTGTCAGCAAGCCCCGGTACGCAAAAAAACTTCCCGGCTTCCCGCCTTCCTGTGAACTCTCTCCCCTCTCGCTCTCTCAGAGATTCAACGTCAGCGTGGAGGACGCGTCGCGGACAGCTCGGGGCGCGTGCGCCGAGACATCAGCGCCTGCGCGTGCGTGATCGCGATCGCCAGGGCGTCTGTCGCGTCGGGGTTAGGCAAGTCGCGCAGTCCGAGGATGGCACCGACGATGCGCGCGACCTGCAGCTTGTCGGCCTGACCGCGCCCTGCCACCGACCGCTTCACCAGCGCCGGCGCATAGGTCGCGATCGGCAAGCCGGCTTGCGCGCCGGCCAGCAGCGCGATGCCGCGCGCGTGGCCGAGCTTGAGCGCCGAACGCGCGAAACGCGCGTGGAAGAGATCTTCCACGGCCATCGCGACGGGCGAGTGGGTTCGGATCACGTCGCACAGCGCGCGATGGATGTCGCACAAGCGTTCGGCCAGCTCGTCGTCGCGGCCGGCATCGATCGTGCCGGCCGCGATGAAGCGCAGCTTCGGCCCGGCGCGCTCGATCACGCCCCAACCGGTGTGAAGCGTGCCGGGATCGACGCCGAGCACGATCATTGGGATAGACGCTGCAACTCGGCCTCGGATAGCTCGAAGTCGCTGTAGACTTTCTGCACGTCTTCGTGGTCTTCGAGCGCCTCGACCAAGCCCATCAAGTGTTGCGCGTCGCGGCCTTCGACCGTCTTCTTGTTCTTGGGTAGCTTCGCCAGCTCGGACGAGCTCACCTGCATGCCCGCGGCTGCGACCGCATGTCGCACCTCCTCGAGCGCGCTCTTCTCGGTGAGGACCATCCAGCGATCGCCTGCGTCCTCGACGTTGTCGGCGCCTGCGCCCACCGCTGCCTCGAACACTTGTTCCTCGCTGGCGGCGTCCTTCGCCAAGAACACCAGGCCCTTGTCCTCGAAGGCCCAGGCTGCCGCGCCTGGCGAGCTGAGCTGACCGTTGTGTCGCTCGAAGATCTTGCGTAGCTCGGGATTCGTGCGATTGCGGTTGTCCGTCAATGCCTCGACCAAGAACAACACACCCGCAGGTCCGACCCCCTCATATGTGATCTCTTCATAGCTGACACCCTCGAGCTCGCCGGTGCCCTTCTTGACCGCGCGCGAGATGTTGTCGCTCGGCATATTCGCCGCACGCGCCTCGTCCATGGCGCGGCGTAGCCGTGCGTTGCCCGTCGGGTCGCCCCCGCCCATGCGTGCAGCGACGGTGATCTCCTTGATGATTTTCGTGAAGATCTTGCCGCGCTTGGCGTCGGCGGCCCCCTTCTTGTGCTTGATGGAGGACCATCGATTGTGGCCACTCATGAAAACCTCGGCATCCTGGCGTGCGCGCCCTTCATCTTAGTCCGCCCACCTAAACCCCCTCCACATGGGAGTGCGGGTGGGTCGCCGGGGAATATATCGACCTCGGGTCTCCGCCGCCACCACTCGTGTGAGGTACACGCTGCTGGGGTCCAACACTTCGACCGCTCGCAGCATGGGGGCTGCGATGTAAGGCCCACGCTGGCGGGCGCCTCCGTCTGTGAGTGCTTGTGACCATGTGGCAATTCCCCCTGGCCAACTTAATCGTGGAGCGGAAGGCGACCGTCGACGCGTCAGTGGGCCCAAGTCTTGACAGCCGTCGATCGCGAGCGTTCCCTTGGGTACGTGAGATGCCGCGGTGCCTGTGGCGGACCCGCATCCTTCCACGCCTACAGCGCATGCGTTTTTCGAGGCTGCGATGAGTGAAATGCCCCGAGCTGCCAGACCGCAGTCGGCTCCGCCGAGTGCTCGCACGCTCGAAGCACACGACGGTGAAGCGCTGCGTGAGGCGCTGCGCGAGCAACAATCCCGGTTCGCCAAGATCGCTGCGGCCGTGCCGGGCGTGATCTTCGAGTTCCGCTTGCGCGCAGACGGCACGAGCGCGTTTCCTTACGCGAGCCCACAGATCCGCGAGATCTTCGGCGTGCGCGCCGATGAACTGCAGCTGGACGCGCGCGCTGCGCTGGCCCGCATTCACGAAGCCGACTCGGCCGCGGTGCGTGCCGCGCTCGAGGAGTCGGCGCGCACGCTCACGCCGTGTTGCCTCGAGTTCCGCGTGAAGCATCCGGAGCGCGGTGATATTTGGGTCGAAATACGTGCCACGCCCGCGCGTGCGCCCGACGGCAGCTCGCACTGGTACGGCTTTCTGGCCGACGTCAGCGCGCGGCGACAGGCCGACGATCTGCGCGACGCGCAAGCGCGCGTGCTCGCGGCGCTGGATGCCGGCGGTATGGGCACCTGGGTGTGGGACGCCCAGACCGACGAGCTCGAGCTGGACGACGCAGCGCTCGCGCTCTTCGGGCGCAAGCGTTCGGACATCCCCACGCGGTTCAAGGCCGAGGCGCTGCTGTCGTACATCCACCCGGACGACGCACCGCGCGTGAGCAGCATGATGCGGCGCCCGCACGTCACGGACCGGACCTACCGCCTCGAGTACCGCGTGCAGTTGCCCGATGGCGGCATGCGCATGATCGCGGTCAAGGGCCGCGGCATGGCCGACGCCACGGGCCGGGTCAAGCGCATGACCGGCGTGCTGATGGACATCACCGCCCAGCGCGACATCCAAAACGCCCAGCTGCGCGCGCAAAAGCTCGAGGCGCTCGGCACGTTGGCCGGCGGCATCGCACACGACTTCAACAACCTGCTGTTCGCCATGCTCGGCAACACCAAGCTGCTGTCGGCGGAGCTGCCCGAAGAGCATCCGGCGCAAGAAGGGCTGGTCGAGATCGAGCTCGCCGCGCAGCGTGCCGCAGACCTGGTCCGCGGTTTGTTGGCCTTCAGCCGGCCGAGCGAGTCGCGCCTGGCCGCGGTGAACCTGGGTACGGTGCTCGATGACGCGCTCAAGTTGCTGCGCGTCACGCTGCCGGCTCGCATCGAGCTCGCGACGCGCGTGCCTGCCGAGTTGCCGCCCGTCGCTGCGGACGCCTCGCAGCTGCACCAGATCGTCGTCAACCTGATGACCAATGCTGCGCAGGCGATCGGCGAAGCACGCGGCTCGATCAGCCTGGCGCTCGAGACGTTCCAGATCGACGACATCGGCCCGCACGCCGTGGGCGATCTGCCGGGCGGCCGCTACGTGATGCTGAGCGTGCAGGACACGGGGTGCGGGATGGAGTCCGCGACCGTCGAGCGCATCTTCGACCCGTTCTACACCACCAAGCTCCCAGGCCAGGGGACGGGGCTCGGGCTGTCGGTCGCGCACAGCATCATGCGCAACCACGCGGGCGCGATCACCGTGGAGAGCACGGCCGGGCGCGGCAGCGTGTTCCGCCTGTATTTTCCGGTTCTGCAGCGCGCCGTGCAGCCGGCCTCGGCGCCCCCGCCGCGCGCCGCGACCGAGCGCCTTCGCTGCGAGCGCATCCTGATCGTGGACGACGAACCGACCCTGGTCTCCGTGACGACGCGCATTTTGAGCCGCGTGGGGTACCGCGTGACGGGCCACACCGACGCCCACGCTGCCCTGGCCGCGTTCCGCGCCGCGCCGGATGCCTTCGACGCGGTGGTCACCGATCTCTCGATGCCCTCCATGTCCGGCTTCGATCTTGTACGTGAGCTGGTTGCATTGCGCGCGGACATCCCCGTGCTCATGACCTCGGGCTATCTGGGGGACGACGCGCGCGCACAGGCCGAAACCGCGGGAATTCGCGAGCTGATTCCGAAACCTAATACAGTGGAGATGTTAGGTGAGGCGCTGGATCGGCTGTTCGTAAAGTCCTGACGGACGTGTGTCCCAGTGTACGAGCGCGTCGCCTCGTACCAGGTGCTTGACTCGCCGAGACCAGGGTGCGATTTTCGCCGCTCGTGGCGTCGGCATGTCGAGAATTCGCGTTTTACAGGCCACAGGGACCCGCAAGCCGCTCTACATCTTCCCGGGCATCGGCGGGACGCTCGACACATTCGCCGACCTAGCGCGGCGATTCAGCGGCGAGCGCCCTGTCTACGGCGTGAAGATGATCGGCACGCAGAACGAGTGCGAGCCGCTGCGCGAGATGCAGCAGCTGGCGTCGACCCACGCCGCCGACATCCGCATGGTCCAGCGGCACGGCCCGTACTTCCTGTTCGGCTACTCGTTCGGTGGCTCGCTGGCGTTCGAGGTCGCGCGCGAGCTGCTGTCGCATGGGGAGCGCGTGGGCCTGGTGGCCATGGCCGACTCGCCGGCGCCGGGATACCCGAAGGTGCCCAACGCGCTGAAGCGCGCCAGCGGGCACGTGAACACCTTCTTCAAGCTCGACAACTCGGCGCGCGCCGCGTATCTGCGTGCGCGCCTCGAGAACCGCATCCGGAGCACCAAGCGCATGTTTGGCGTGCGCGATCAGGAAGAGATCGCGGAAACGCCGGAAGATCCCATCGAGCGTCGCGTCTTGAATGCATTGGCCGAGGCCTACGCACACTACGTGCCGACGCCACTTTCGGTGGACGTGTTGTTCTTGTCAGCGGATGCACAGCCGGAGTGGCCGGCGACCAGGTTCGATGACCCGCTCGCCGGTTGGGGTCCGGTGTTGCGCGGTCGGATCATTCAGTGTCAGACCCCAGGCTCACATCTGAATATCTTCGAGCCACGGAACCTCGATCCACTGGTCGAGCACTTGCGTGCGGGCTTGGCTCAGGCCGAGCGCGCGGATGGTCAACGGACGTCCGCTCCGCCGCCAGCTTATTCGTAGCTCTCCTTACCCTAAGCACTCACGGTCAACATGGCGCCTGACTCAGTCACGAAGCCGCGGCGGGAACAGACCAGCTACGGCCTCTCACCGATGCAGTCCGGCATGCTCTTTCAGAGCTTGCTTGCGGAGGGATCGGCCGAACGCAGCGGTTACGACGTCGAACAGCTGCACGTGGTGTTGCCCGAGACGCTGCAGCGCGAGCCGTTCGAGCGCGCCTGGACGCTGTTCGTGCGCCGCCATCCCGCGCTGTCCGCGAGCTTTCGCTGGGAAGGTCTGCCGGCCGCAGAGCAGCGGCCGATCGGCGACGTGCGCATCCCGGTGGTGTTCGTGGACTGGTCGGGCGTCAGTGAGGCGCAGCGCGAGGCACAGCGCCGCGAGTTCTTCGAGCGCGATCGCCGGCTGGGTTTCGATCTGCGGCAGGCGCCGCTGATGCGCGTGCACGTGTTCGAGCTCGGCCCGCAGCAGACCGAGCTGGTCTGGACCGTGCATCACATCCTGCTGGATGGCCGCTCGTTTGCGCCTGCGCTGCTCGAGGTGTTCGCGGTGTACGAGGCGCTGCTGCGCGGCGAGCAGCCCAGCGCACAAACCAATGCGCGCCCGTACGGCGACTACATCGCCTGGTTCGAGGCGCAGGATTGGCGCGCGAGCCTGCCATTCTTCAAGACCCTGCTCACCGGCAAGCATGCGCCGACGCCGTTGCCGCTGGCGGAGCCGGCCGCGCGGCCGCTGCCTCGCAACGGCCCGAGCCACGGTGAGGTGGTGCGCAGGCTGGAACGCGCGCAGGCCGAGCGTTTGCGCGCGTTCGCCCACGAGGCTGGCGTGGGCATGGGCGCGCTGGTGCAGACCGGGTTCGCGCTGGTGCTCAGCCGCCTGACCGGCGACGAAGACGTGCTGTTCGGTGTGACGCGCTCGCTGCGGCGCTCGGGCCTGGGCGGCGAGGCCGAACAGATGATGGGTCTGTTCATCAACACCTTGCCGGTGCGCGTGCGCATCGACGAGCAACAGTCGATCCGCGAGCTGCTCGCGGTCGTGCGCGAGCAAGGCCGCGCGCTTCGCCAGCACGATCACACGCCGCTGGTCGAGGTGCAGGGCCAGAGCGACATGCCGCGCGGCACGGCGCTGTTCGACTCGCTGCTGATGTACGACAACCAGGAGATCAATCGCACGCTGCGCGCGGGCGATGCGCGCTGGAACGCACGGCACTGTACCGTGCACGAGCAGCCGGGTCCGCCGCTGACCGTGATCGTGGTCGACGACGACATCCTCGAGCTGCGCCTGGTCTACGATCGCCGGCGCTTCCGCGACGCGGTGGCGCAGCGCATCGCCGAGTACCTGGCGACGGCGTTCTCGGTGCTGCCCGAGACGGATCGCGTGGGCGAGCTGGACGTGGTGCCGGCCGAGGAACGCCAGCGCGTGCTGTTCGCCTGGAACGACACCGCGCGCGAGTTCCCCGATCAGCTGCGCATCCACGAGCTGTTCGAGCAGCGCGTGGAGCAGCAACCGCACGCGCCCGCCGTGGAGATGGACGGCAAGCGCCTGAGCTACGCCGAGCTCGAGCAGCTGGCCAACCGCATCGCCAACGCAGTGCGCGCGCGCGGCGCGCAACCGGGTCAATACGTCGGCATCTGTCTGTCGCGCGGTACGACGCTGGTGGCTGCGCTGCTGGCGGCGTCCAAGGCGAGCGTGCCGTACGTGCCGCTCGATCCCGACTATCCGCGCGAGCGCATCGACTTCATGCTGCAAGACGCCAAGGCGCCGCTGGTGATCACCGAGCAGCGTTTCGCCGACTTGTTCGCGAACCCGACGCTGGTCGTGGACGCGGGCGATCTGGACGGCGCCTCCGAGGCGCGCCCGCAGTGCGTCGCCTTGCCGACCGATCCTTGCTACGCGATCTACACCTCGGGCAGTACGGGCAAGCCCAAGGGCGTGGTGCTGACGCATCGCGCGGTGATCAACACGCTCGATTGGGTGTCGCGCACGTTCGAGGTCGGCCCCGGCGATCGGCTGCTGTTCGTGACCTCGCCCTGCTTCGATCTGTCGGTGTACGACACGTTCGGTGCGCTGGGCGCGGGCGCGACCGTCGTGGTCGCGAGCAGCGAGCGCATGCGCGATCCGCAGGTCTTGGTGGACGCGATCGTGCGCGAGCGCATCACGATCTGGGATTCGGCGCCGGCTGCGCTGCAGCGGCTGTCGGCGTTCTTCCCCGAGTCGGGTGGCGAGCGCTTGCGCCTCGTGATGCTGAGCGGCGACTGGATCCCGCTCAGCTTGCCCGACGCGGTGCGCACGGCGTTCCCGCGCGCGCAGGTGAAGAGCCTCGGCGGCGCGACCGAGGCGGCGATCTGGTCGAACTGGTTTCCGGTCGGCGCGCTCGATCCGCGCTGGACGAGCGTGCCGTACGGCAAGCCGATCCAGAACGCGCACTACCACGTGCTCGATCGGCGCATGCGGCCGACGCCGCTCGGTGTGCCGGGCGATCTGTACATCGGCGGCACGTGCCTCGCCGAAGGCTACCTCGAGCGGCCCGAGCTCACCGCCGAACGCTTCGTGATCGATCCGTTCCGGCCGGACGGGCGGCTGTACATGACCGGCGACCTGGCGCGCTACTTCGACGACGGCGAGCTGGAGTTCCTCGGCCGCGCGGACTTCCAGGTCAAGATCCGCGGCTACCGCGTGGAGCTCGGCGAGATCGAGGTCGCGCTCAACCAGTTGCCGGGCGTGCGCGAGGCGTTGTGCTCCGCGTACACCGACGCATCGGGGCAGAAGGCGCTCGTCGCGTACGTGGTGGCCAAGGCCGGAGCGACCCTCGACGAGGAAGACATCAAGAAGCGCACGCGCGCGCTGCTGCCCGACTTCATGGTGCCCTCGCAGGTGATGATCTTGCCGGCCATGCCGCTGTCGGCGAACGGCAAGGTCGATCGCAAGGCGCTGCCCAGCCCGACGCAACGTGCGGCCTCGAGCAACTACGTGGCGCCGCGCACGGCGTCCGAGAGCAAGATGGCCGAGATCTGGCAGCAGGTCTTGCAGCGCAAGCGCGTCGGCGTGACCGACAACTTCTTCGCGCTCGGCGGCCAATCGCTGCTCGCGGTGATGTTGGTGTCACAGGTCGAGAAAGAGTTCGGCATTCGTATCCCGCTGTCGCGCGTGCTCGAGAAGCCGACCATCGAAGAGCTGGTCGGGTCGCTCGGCCAGTCGAGCACGGTCGGCCGGCACCTGGTGACGCTCAACGCCGGCGGGACGCGGCCGCCGGTCGTGTTGATCTCCGGCATCGGCGGCTTCGGGTTCATCTTCCAGGGCCTGGCCGGCAAGCTCGGCAGCGACCAGCCGGTGCACGTGCTGCACGCAGTGGGTGCCGAAGACGAGTTCGAGGGCACCGATCACTCGATCGAAGAGGTCGCGTCGATCTACGAGGCGCAGGTGTCGGCGGTCTGTCCGAGCGGGCCGATCGTCCTGGGCGGCTACAGCTTCGGGATCCTGGTCGCGCTCGAGCTGGCGCTGCGGCTCGAGCGGTCCGGGCGTGACGTGCCGCTACTCGTGTCGTTCGACGGCTTCGCGCCGGGCTTTCCGCGCATCTTGCCGATGCGTGATCGGGCCCTGGCCCACGTTCAGCAATTCAAGCGGCGCGGGCCGCGCGCGCGGATCGAGTACTTGCGCGAACGCTGGACGAAGCTCAAGGAAAGGCTCGAGGGCAAGGTCGAGGGCATGTTCACGCCGCCAGAAGTGCTGGACGAGGCGACCGACAAGCGGCTGCGCGACGTCGCCAGCGGCTTGTGGGCCGCGCGCGACCGTTACACGCCGTCGGCGCTGGCTCGCTCCGACGTGCTCTTGTTGAAGGCCTCCGTGCCGTTCGACTGGTCTGGCAGCTGGACCGACCGCCTGTACGGCTGGCGCGGCTTCGTGCGTGGTCGCATCGAATGCACGACGATCCCCGGCGCGCACCTGCAGCTGTTCCGCGCCGAGAACGACGTGCTCATGGCGCGCGCGCTCAAGATCAAGCTGGACGAGATCGCCGAACAATACGCGGCGAGCGCGCGCGAACGCGCGGCCGACCGCACCAGCAGTCCCGGTCGAATCCCTGCCGCACCATGACGTCCTCGCGCCCCAGCCTGCCGCGGCTGAGCGTGCCGCCGCCGATCGAACCCAAGAGCCGCGCACTCGCCTACGGCTTCGTCAGCTTGATGGTGATGCTCGGCGTCGTGGCGGCCTTCAAGCTCGGGCCGCGCGTGTACAACGCGGTGCGCCTGCACGAGCTGAGCGGGCGCAACGTCTACGACCAGCAGCTCGAGCCCGAAAACGCGCTGGCTGCCGCGCGCGCGCAGGCGCAGAGCGAGGGTCGCAAGGTCCTGGTCGTGCTCGGCGGCAACTGGTGCCAGTGGTGCCTGGCGCTCGACGACCTCATGCGCAACAACGAAGAGATCAAGGCGCACCTCAACCGCAACTTCGTCGTGGTCAAGCTCGACAGCGCGAAGGCCAAGGCCCTGGACGAAGCCTGGGGCAAGCCGACCCGCTTCGGTGTGCCGGTGCTGATCTTCCTCGACGCCAACGGCAAGCCGAAGCACGTGCAGGAAACGGTCTCGCTCGAACGCTGGGGCGGCAAGATCCTCGCGCACGACCCCGATCGCCTGCTGCTCGTCTTGCGCAACTGGAGCTAGCGGCCGGGCTGAGGTCCCGGGATCTATCGCGACACCAAGGCGCGATCGTGATGTCCCGATTGTTCGGGTGTCGTATCGCCAGGCATGTTCAAGATCAGCCGGCAGTAGGAGCGTCGACGCGCGCGCTGATTGCTGCCATCGCAAGCGCGACCAGCAGGTTGTTCCAGAGCGTCGCCTCGGAAGCTCGTGGCAGGAGCCATGCGCTCGCGAAGAGCCAGACGGCGAGCGCCTGTTTGGCATTGCGCATGAGCGGGAAGCCGATGGCCGCAACAGCCAGCGAGGTGTAGAACACCGACACGAGCCACGTGTTCACGAACTGTTGCGCGCTGTGCGGCCACAAGAAACGCGACGTGTACAGCCAGCACCCGAGCGACAAACCAATCCAGTGGAGCGGGTGCACGGGGCGCATGTGTCGTGCCCGAAAATATCAGCACTGCGGGCAGCGTGCACCTCGAACGGTGAGTGATTGCGTCCTGTCCGCGATTGGAAACGTTACTCGGGCCCGTTCAGGATGACGAACGATCCCCGACGGTCGTGCTCGATGCGCACGCGCACCGGCGCTTTGGCAGTCAAGAGCAACCTGCGCGCGTGATCTGCGTCCTGGACATCGTGCTCGCCAACCCGTGCGATGAGATCACCAGCGCGCAGTCCCACGTCATCTGCCGCAGAGTTGGGGATGACCTGCAATACGACCGCTCCGCGCTGGCTGTCGCCGAGGTCGAGCCGCTTGCGTAGCTCCGGTGTGATCTCCGCGAGCTCCATGCCCCAACGTGGTGGCTCCGCCGTACCCGCACCGCTCGCGGTCGCGACGGTGGCGAGTTCCTCGATCTCGACGTCGATCGCACGTTGTTTGCCGTCGCGAAACACGCGCAACTGGGTCTTGGTGCCAGGTGCAAGACTCGCGACGTCCGTGCGCAGCGCGGCAGCGTTCGCGACGGGCCGGCCACCCTGATCGACGATGATGTCTCCAGGCGCAAGACCGGCGCGCGCGCCCGAGCTTTCGGGCGCCACGTCCTGCACGAGCGCTCCACCGTTGCCACGGAAGCCGAAGGAGTGCGCGAGCTCATCGCTGACGTTGGCGACGTACACGCCGATGCTACCGCGCACGATCTTGCCGCGCGTGAGCAGCTGCTCCGCGAGGCTGCGGGCCATGTTGATCGGCATCGCGAAGCCAGTTGCGTCGCGGCTCGCTCCGTTCTCCGACGCGATGACCGTCGTAATTCCGATTACGCGACCGTTGCCGTCTACGAGCGGACCTCCGGATGCACGGGGGTGGACGGCCGCATCGGTTTGGATGAAGTCTTCGTATTCCGCGATACCCGGACTCCCGCGTCCGACGGCGTTGACCATGCCTGCGTAGACGACCTGTCGCGGACCGGGCTGTGCTCCGCACGAAATCACCCATTCGCCGACTTGCAGCTCGTCCGAATCACCGAGCTGCGCGGGCTGCAGTTCGACACCTTGCCCGGCTGCGTTGATCACCGCGAGATCGGTCTTGGCATCCGTAGCCACGAGTCTTGCGCTGAGCTCGCGGCCATCGAGCAGCTGGACGCGCAACGTGCTGGCGCCCTCGACGACGTGGTTGCTGGTCAGGATATTGCCGCGGTCGTCGATCACCACGCCGCTCCCCCCGCCACGCCGCTCCGGTTTCTCGCGTTGCATCGGAATCGCGCGCATCAGCACATCGAGCGGGGTTCCGTCGACGGAGGACTCGGTATCGTCGCGCCGGCCTGGTTTGCCGGGGCGGACCGCCACCAGGGCAGGCCGCACTGCCTTCGCGGCCTCGATGAATCGCTCGCCAAAATCGGCCGCGCGAGCGCAGCCTGGCTCTTCCACTTCAGCGGCGTGACCCGCGGGCTCCGTCGCGCTTCGCCGCTCCGGCTGGGCGGCCGGTGGTCGGGCGCACGACAGCAGGAATGCAACGCTCGCAAACACGAGAAAACGGCGCATGACGTCGGGCCAGCGTAGGTCCGAAATAGTTGGCATGCAAACTGATTTCTGCTACTAGCCTGGGACCTCCGCGAGTGCGTGGTCGATGGACGACACCAATTCAAGCGGTGGGGTAGGGCCCAACCACAGTGCGCCGGCCAGCGGCCTCCTGCGCGTACATCGCTGGCTCGCCAAGCTCCTGCTCCATGCGAGCGCGTTCGCGCGCCGGCCGGTAGCGAACGAAGCTCAGCACCTGTTCGCGCTCACAATCGCCGTGGGCATGGTGTGCGGCCTCTTGGCAGTTGGGTTTCACCTCGCAATCATCGCCGCGGAAACACTGCTCATCGAGCGCGCACTGCACGCCGCGGGTTGGCCCTGGATGGTGTGGACCGTGCTCACACCGACGCTAGGCGGTGTACTGGCGGGTGTGTTGCTCAGCTTCGTGGTGCCCGGAGCGCGCGGCTCGGGCATCCCGCAAGTCAAGCAAGCCTTCGCGGTCGAGGGCGGACGCGTGAGGGTGCGCGATGCCGTCGGCAAGTTTTTCATCGGCGCACTGCAGATCGGTTCGGGCGCATCGCTCGGCCGTGAGGGGCCCACCGTGCAGATCTGCGCAGGCGCCGCGAGTCTCCTGGCGCGAGCGACGTCGCTGCCGCTACGCAACATGCGCCGGCTCACGCCGGTGGGCGCCGCCGCCGGCATCGCAGCCGCGTTCAACGCGCCAATTGCGGCAGTCACGTTTACGATCGAAGAGATCGTGGGTGGCCTCGATCAGGCCGTGCTCTCGGGCGTCGTCGTGGCCGCTGCCCTGGCGGCCGTGATCGAGCGCGGCATCCTGGGCGCGCATCCGGTGATCGAGGTCACGCAGTCGTACGGCCTCGACCATCCTTCGTCTCTCGTGTTCTACGGCGTACTGGGTTTGGCTGCCGCGCTGGTTTCGATCGCCTTCACGGACGGATTGCTGCGGCTTCGTGCCTGGTTTCGTGGCTTGCGTGTGCTGCCGGCGTGGCTGCACCCGGGCATTGGTGGCCTCGTCACCGGCGTACTCGCGGTGCTGGTGCTGCACTATTTCGACAGCGTCGGTGTGACCGGTGGTGGCTACCAGACGCTGAGCAGCGCGCTCGCGGGACAGATCAGCGTACGCGTGCTGATCGTGCTCGGGGTAACCAAGCTGATCGCGACGATCTTCTCGTATTCGAGCGGCGGGGCCGGCGGCATCTTTGCGCCGTCCCTGTTCGTCGGCGCGATGCTGGGGGGCGCGATCGGCCACCTCGACGTGGTCATATTGAATCACGACAGCCGGCAACTCGGCGCATTTGCCCTCGTCGGCATGGGCGCCGTCTTCGCAGGCGTGATCCGTGCGCCCATCACGTCAGTGCTCATCATCTTCGAGATGACCGGCGGCTACGGGCTGGTGCTTCCGCTCATGCTCGCGAATGCCACCTCGTACATGCTCGCGAGCCGACTGCGGCCAAAACCCATCTACGAAGCCCTGCTGGCTCAGGATGGAGTCGTGCTCCCGCATGGCGCGCCGGTGGCGCACCCTCTCGATCGGCTCTGCGCCGAAGACGCGATGACCAGCGAGCTGGTGCGTGCCGACGCGACGCAATCGGTAGGCGAAGCTCGAGCGCTGGCCGCCGCCCAGGAATTTGCCGAGCTGCCGGTGGTGGACGCGCAAGGCGGCGTGCTCGGCGTCGTGTCACTGGCGCAGCTCAGGGCTGCGAGCGTGCAGGATTGCCGGCCAATTACGGCGTTGATGCACGCGGCTGCCCTGATTCCCCAGGATGCACCGCTGCTGCGCGCCGTGGTCAGCATGAACGAGCTCGCCGTGCACCAGCTGCTCGTGGTGGACGCGGCCACCGAAACCAAGCTGGTCGGCGTGCTGAGCATGACGGATCTCTTGCGCGCCCATGCGCGCGCGGCGCCGGTAGCACACGGAGCGCATACCAGCGTCGAGCTGGCTCGCGTGACGCAGCCCCCGCAGGCCGACGCGCGCGCGCTGCTGCGGCCGGCCAAGCTCGTCGCAGCCAGCACGGCGCTCGGAGAGCTATCAGGTCTCTTGCGCGAGGATGTGACCGAGGCTCTGCTCGTCGCGCACGGGGAGCGCGAGTTCGCGGTCATCCTCCCCGAGCAACTCGCCCAAGCGGTGCGCGCTGGCGCGGACGTCGCGGCTGCGGACATCGCGACGCCGGCGCCCTACGTCGACGAGCGCGCTGGACTCGCAGCGCTCGCGCACGTGCTCGCGAGCCCGGGGATCGAAGCGGCGGTCGTGCTCGCGAACCAGGGCGAGCGACCGCTCGGCGTGATCACCAAGCGCGCCTTGCTCTCGTCGCTCCTCGAGTACGCGCAGCGCGCCGCCGGCTGACAACCTGCCGCTGAGGCATTCTGGTACTTGCACAGCAATATAGTTTGAGGTCAAACTATATCGCTGTGAAGATCTTGAATGCCCGGTTCCACCCAATCAGCCATTGCGGAACCCACTCGGCGCTCGTGGTCGCGCGGGTGTACTGCGACGCGCACGGCCTGAGCCTCGAGCCGGTTCAGTCGGCGCTGGAGAACACACACCCCATGCTGGAGCTCCGCTGCTTGCTCGAGCGCGCAGGGCCACACACCTACGAGTCCCTGCTCGGCTTCAACACGGCTCGCTGGACGTTCGAGACGGTCAGTCCAGGCGGCACTCGATGGTGAATTGCCGTCCAGGTTAACTGCGGCTGAGGCCGCTGCTCCGCGAGAATGAGCTCATGACACCAGGACTCGATGCCCGGTTACCCTCGAACGGCGCGCGCGTGCTGATCTCCGGGCTCGGCATCGCCGGTCCCGCGCTCGCGCACTTCTTGCTTCGGTACGGCTTCGCGCCGACGCTCGTCGAGCGCGCGCCGCAGCCGAGGCAGGAAGGCTATATCATCGATTTCTGGGGCAAAGCTTACTCCCTCACCGAGCGCATGGGGCTGTTGCCGGAGATTCTCGAGGCTGGCTACCACGTCGACGAGGTGCGCTTGGTTCGGGCCAGTGGGCGCAAGCTCTGCGGCTTCGCGACGGACGTATTTCGCAGCGCGACCGGCGGTCGATTCACGACCCTGCAGCGCGGCGACCTGAGCGCGATCCTGTACCGCAGCGTTCAGCGCGACGTAGACGTGCGCTGGGGCGATGGGCTCCGCACGCTGGAGCAGACGGGCGAGGGCGTGCACGTCGAGTTTGCGCACGGAGGCTCCGAGACCTACGACTGCGTCGTCGGAGCGGACGGATTGCACTCCGGTGTGCGCAGCTCGGTGTTCGGGCCGGAGGAGCAGTACGAGCGCTTCCTCGACTACGCGGTCGCAGCCTTCACGATCCCCGGATATCGACCGCGCGACGAAGGCGTCTACGTCGCGTACGGGGCGCCCGGCCGGCAGATCGCTCGGTTCTCGATGCGCGGCGATCGCACGATGTTCTTGCTCGTGGTGGCCGATCCGGACGCGCGCAACATCGATCCGCGCGATGCACGCGCGCACAGGGCCTATCTGCGCGACGCGTTTTCGGGCGTTGGCTGGGAATGGCCGCAAATCTGGCCGGGCCTTTCGCAGTGCGATGCGCTGTACTTCGACCGGGTCAGTCAAATCCACCTGCCGGCGTGGTCGAAGGGGCGCGTCGTGCTGCTCGGCGATGCGGCTCACGCGCCGTCGCTGCTCGCAGGACAGGGCGCCGGGCTCGCGATCATCGGCGCGTACGTGCTCGCCGGGGAGCTCGCTCGCACCCGCGACTACGCGCTCGCGTTCCAGCGCTACGAGGCGCGGATGCGCCCGTTCGTGGAGCAGAAGCAAACTGCAGCCCGTGGCTTCGCGAGCTCGTTTGCCCCGCGCACGCGGACGGGCCTCGTCCTGCGCGCGCTCGCCACACGCGCGCTCTCGATTCCCGGCGCAGGGCGGTTCGCGCTCAGGCCGACGCTTCGAGACGACATCGAGCTGCCCGAGTACGCGGCCGAAGTCGCGAGCCGCACGGCTGAGGCGCACGCCGCTGGACCGGCCGCGCCAGGCGCGTGACCGAGTCCCGGGCTCGCCTGCCTCGTTTCAGCCGCGCTCGCAAAAAATTCGTTTGAGTGCAAATCATTTTTCGCTGGCGGGTGGGCGATCGGCCCGCCGGGGCGTAGATTTGCGATGGACGCCGCCCTTGCGGGGCCCGTGAAACCAGAGGTCCATCATGCTCCGACGCGTCACCGTGCTGAGCACGCTCACCGCATTACTCTGCTTCCTGCCGGGCGCCGCGAGCCCGTCGCAGGCCGCGAGCACACGCTTCATTCGCATCGCGACACTCGTGCCTCGCGACTCCGACCTTGCCCGCAGCTTCATGAAGCTCGACAAGGCGCTGCGCAACGCGAGCGGCGGTAGCTGGGGCATCCGGCTCTACCCGGGTGGAGTGGCCGGCGACGAACCCGACGTGTTGCGCAAGATGAAGATCGGCCAGATGGACGCCTCGATCATCACGACCACCGGCCTGTCACACATCGTCAAGGAGATCGCAGTCCTGGACTCTCCCGGTGTGATCCACAACTACGAGGAGTTCGAAGCGGTCACCAAGGCCATGGAAGGCGAGTGGACGCAACGCTTCGAGCACGCGGGCTGGAAGTTGATCGGCTGGAGCGAAGCCGGCCAATACCGCTGGTTTTCGCGCGGACCCATCCAGCGCCCGAGTGACTTGCAACAGCGCAGGCCCTGGCTGTGGCCGGCGAGCTTCATCCTGAAAGAGCTGTACCACGTGGTCGGCTGCAACGGCGTGCCGCTCGGGGTGCCGGAGGTATTCGGTGCGCTGCAGACCAACATGATCGACACCGTGATCAGCACCGCGGCGGCGCTGGTCGCGCTGCAGTGGCACCCCACGCTCAAACACGTGACACAACAGACGTTCGGGGTGCTGATCAATGGGCTCGTGATGGGGGACACGAAATGGAAGGAGCTACCGGCGGACGTCGCCGCCAAGCTCATGGCAGAGTCTGCAAAACTCATCACCTCGGAACGCGCTGACGTACGGGAAGCGGATCGCCGCGCCTACGAGAACTTGCTCAAACGGGGGTATACGGCGGATGCGTGGGCGCCCAACGGCTACCAGGAGTACCTGCAGGTCGAGAAACAGGTGCGCGAGCGACTGGTCAATCGCCTGTATTCGCCCGAGTTGCTGCAGCGGGTCATGAGCATCGCCAGCAACGCCAGCTGAGGGCCGATCGCCGTCATGCTTGGAGCTCCAACGATCTTCCGCTACGCTTGTCCACCAACTCGGGGACCACGATCGGGATCCGTGCCTGCCAGTCGACGTCTACATGCGTGTCGCCATTCGGTTTCTCTTGCTCTTGCTGTGTGCGCTCGCGCTGCTGGCGTACATCGGGTACTTGGTGCTCGCGCGCACGACCTCTCACTGGTTCGAGCGCGATGTCGATCTGCGTGCGCGGCTCGCGGTGGCTGCTTCGCGTCCCAGCCTGGAGCACAGTTGGCACGGAGACGTCTCTGTTCTGCGAGCAATGTTGACCGACTTGACGCGCGACGAGCGCATCATGGCGGCCGCGGCTTGCACCACAGACGGCCGGCCGCTGGCCGCCACTGACGCCTACCCGGTCGAGTTCTCTTGCGCTCGCGTGCTTTCGCGCATGCGAGCGGAAGCTCGAGGCGCGAGCTCCTGGTCGATGTCGCCGGACCTGCCCGGTGGCCGCGTGCACCTGAGCGCTCACATGCTCACTGGAGCGAGCTCGCTCGGCTCGGTGCTGCTGATCCATGACCTGTCGTACTTGGGCAGACGCGAGGCCACGACCCGCAATCTTCTGCTCGGGTCGTTCTTCGTTCTGGCGGTGCTGGCATCGGCCGTCACGTTGTTCGCCATGCGCATCACGTGGCGGCGCTGGACCGACGAGCTGCGGCGCGCGCTGAGCGGCGGGGCGACTGCGGAGTTCCAGCCGCTGCTGCGCGACGTCCGCGAGCTCGTGGACAGACTGGTCAGCGAGAACCAGCTCGAAGCGCGCTCCGGCGCCTGGAACGCCGAACGCCTGCGCGCCACGCTGCGGCGCTACTTGCATGGCGAGCGCGTGGTCATTCTCGCCAACCGCGAGCCGTACATCCATGAGCGCTCGCCCGACGGATTGTCGGTCCTGCATCCTGCGAGCGGGCTCGTCACCGCGCTCGAACCGGTGATGCGCGCCTGCTCCGGCGTCTGGGTCGCCCACGGCGGTGGCAGTGCGGACCGCGAGACGGTGGACGCGAGCGATCGGGTGCGCGTGCCGCCCGGCGAGGAGTCCTACCAGCTTCGCCGCGTGTGGCTCAGCGACGCGGAGGAGCAGGGCTACTACTACGGCTTTTCGAACGAAGGCCTGTGGCCGCTCTGTCACGTGGCGCACACGCGCCCGGTGTTTCGGGCGGCGGACTGGGAGCACTACGTTGCGGTCAACGCGAGGTTCGCACGGGCCGTCTGCGAGGAGGTCGACAGCGACGATCCCATCGTGCTCGTGCAGGACTATCACTTCGCGCTCGCACCACGCATGATCCGCGAGCGTTTGCCGCGCGCGACCATCATCACATTCTGGCACATCCCGTGGCCGAACGCCGAGCGCATGGGGATCTGTCCGTGGCGCGAGGAGCTCTTGTCCGGGCTGCTCGGTTCGAGCGTGGTCGGTTTCCACACGCAGGGCCACTGCAACAACTTCGTCGACTCGGTCGATGCGTTCATGGAGAGTCGGATCGATCGCGAGAGCCGCGCGATCGTGCAGGGCGGACGCAAGACGCTGGTGCGGGCTTACCCGATCTCGATCCAATGGCCGGTGCAGTGGCTGGACGGGGTGGCTTCTGTCGCGCGTTGCCGCGACGAGGTGCGGCGAGAGCTCGGAGTGTCGCCGGACTGCATGCTGGGTGTCGGTGTCGATCGCCTCGACTACACCAAGGGAATCGAGGAGCGTTTGCTCGCGGTCGAAGAGCTGCTCCGCCTCGAGCCCGAGCTGCGCGGCAAGTTTACGTTCGTGCAAATCGCGGCGCCGAGTCGTACGAAGATCGGCGAGTATCGCCAGCTGAACGATCGGATCGAGGCGCTCGCCGCGCGCATCAACGAGAGTTGGCAGAGCGCCAGCTATCGGCCTATCGTCCTGCTGCGCGTGCATCACGAGCCGGCAGCGGTGTTTCGGTTCTACCGCGCCGCCGACCTCTGCTACGTGAGCAGCCTGCACGATGGCATGAACCTCGTGGCCAAAGAATTCGTGGCAGCCCGAGACGACGAGCGCGGCGTGCTCGTGCTGAGTCAGTTCACGGGTGCGGCGCGCGATCTGACAGAGGCGTTGATCGTAAACCCCTACGATATCCGCCAGGCGGCGCACGCGCTGGCTGCGGCGCTGCGTATGCCCGCGAGCGAGCAGCGCGAACGCATGGCCTCCATGCGCAGACTCGTCTCCGAGTTCAACGTGTACCGCTGGGCCGGCCGCATGCTCGCGGACGCGGCCGAGTTGCGCCGTCGCGAGCGCCTGTTCGGACGCCTGAGGGCTCGCGTGCGCATCCGCCGGGCCGAGGTGCAGGCATGAAGTACTTGCTGGCGCCCGCGGAGCTCGACTTGCTGCGTCGGGCGCTGACATCTCGCGCTCTCCTCGCATTCGATTTCGACGGCACGCTCGCACCGATCGTAACGGAGCGCGATGCAGCGCAGATGCGGCAAGCGACCGCGAACCTGTTCCGGCAAGTCTCCGAGCGCTACGTGTGTGCCGTCATCTCGGGACGCGCACAGAAAGACGTGGCGCCGCGGCTGGCAGGCGCGCGCGTGAAGCATGTCGTCGGCAATCATGGCAGCGAGCCGCACGACCAGGCGGCGGATTTCGCGGCAGAAGTCGCGCAGGCGTCGGCCTGCCTCAGCTCGGCCTTGCGCGCCTGTCCGGGCGTCGACATCGAGGACAAGCGCTACTCGCTCGCCATCCACTACCGTGCGGCCCCGGAGCGCCAGCACGCGCGCGCGCTGATCCAGGCCGCGGTCGTGTCGTGCGCGCCGCGCTTGCGTCGAGTGCCGGGCAAGCTGGTGCTGAACCTGATCCCCGCGCGCGCGCCAGACAAGGGCCAGGCGCTGCAACGCCTGCTCGCGGTCGAGCAGGCCGACGTCGCTCTGTACGTCGGCGACGACGTGACCGACGAGGACGTGTTCCGCCTCGACAAGCCTGCCCGGATCATCACGACCCGGATCGGCGAGACCAAGGCTTCTGCCGCGCAGTTCTACCTGCGCAATCAGCTCGAGGTCGACAGCCTTCTGGCGGCACTCGCGAACGTGACTTGAGTCCGCGATGTGTGGGTCTGTGTCCTCATCCAGGGAGCGCGCCGGCGTGCGTGTTCGATGCTTTGTGTACCAAAGAAATGTGACATAATCAGGTTTAGGTTCGCGCCGGGGTGAGTGGATGTCAGGTGACGATGTTTGAAGAGCTGGAACTCGAGCTCCGGAGCTTGCTGAAAGAGCACGTGGATTCCCACGAGAAGGTGGACATCGTGCTGCTCGTGCGCGCCAGAGGCGGGTCGGTCCATGTGCACGAACTCGCACGCGCTCTGCATTTGGCCGCGAGCCAGGTCGAACGCACCGTGGCTGCATTGTGCGCGAGCGGGCTGCTCGTGCGTCATGCCGCCGGAGAGCAAGTGCGCGAATCTGCGCGCGAGAGCATCCGCCGCGGTTTGGACGCGCTCGCGCATGCCTATTCG
>DATEOF010000027.1:0-10274 GCA_035274465.1 Polyangiales bacterium | reverse complement strand
CCGTTGATGCATTGCACGGGCGGCACGATGATGCCGCCGTCGATCGGCACTGGCCTGCCGACTGCGGGGCTATCCGTGGCCGAGGCCTCTTTGTTGGCCTGAATGTCTTTCGCTGTGGTGTCGACGGGCGGCGGGTCGATGATGATCGTGCTCTTCACGCAGACCGTGCACGACGCGCCGTTCATGCCCGGGCCACCGTCGCTGCCCACGCCGCCTTGTCCGGGTTCACCGCCGAGCCCGCCCGATCCGCCGTCGCCGGCCTGGAGCAGGCCGCCCTCGACCTCGACCTGCGCGGCCCACACGAACACGCCGATGCTCGAGCCACCGCCCAGGCCTTCGCCGCCGCCAGCTGCACCGAGGCCGCCGCAGCCGCTGCCGCCCGCGATGCCGCACGACTGGCCGACGATGTTCTGGCCCTGGCAGGTGGTCGCGATGCACGTGTCGATGCAGTCGCGGCAGAACATGCCGCCGCCCGAGCCGTTCTTGCCCGGCTGACCCGCGCCACCCGGCGTGCCGTCGCCCGGCACGTAACCGAGGTCGGTGAACGAACCCGCCGCGCCCGGTTCGCCGGCGTGCCCCACGGTCGTGCCGTTCGTGCCATCCGCCGTGGGAGTGCAGGTGCCCGTGCGCGGGTCCGGCGTGCTGGCGTTCGTGCCCTTCTGGCCGTTGCCGCCGCTGGCTGCAAGGACGTTCACTTCGCGCAACTTCAGCCGCGTGCTGCTGCCGCGCGCAAACAGGCCGTACATCGAGTGCCCGGTGGGTGCCTGCGGTAGCGTCTGGATCGTGAGCGCCTCGAGCACCGAGTCGCCGTCGTACTCGGCCCACAGCCCGACCTCGGTCGGCGAGTTGATGCGCGCGCGCTCGGCGCGATTCGTCGTGCACAGCCGCTTCCAGTCGCCTTGCGTGCGGCTGTAGCCGCCTTGCAGGTGCAACCCGGCCTGAAGCACGACGGGCTCGCTGTACGTGCCGCTGTCGAGATACACGAGCTCGCGGTTGCTGGCCTTGGCGCGCTCGATGCCGCGCTTCACGGTCGAACACGGCTGCGCCGCGCTGCCGCAGTCCGACGCGGTCACACCCGTGGGCGACACGAACACGCCCTTGCTGGCGTCGGGAGCTTCTTCTTTGCAGCCGCCCATGGTCGGCGGCGGCTCACTCGGAGCGCCGGCGGTGGGTTGCGGTGCTCCGCCGCTCCCCGCTGCAGGCGAGCTGCCGCTCCCCGCTGCAGGTGGGGGCGAGGACGAGCCGCCGCGGCTGGCTGCAGGTGGCGTCGGCTTGTCGGGCGGCGGCGGAGTCGCGGCATCCGGATCGGTGCTCATCGGGCCCGCTTCGGGCGCAAGCTCTCCGGCGCCCCCGGAGTCGCCACTCCCGTGGATCCAGTCGAAGTCCGTACCGGCCGGGAAGCAGCGATCCACGCCGCGAGCGTCCGGCGCGCACGACCAGCCCTCCGGGCAATCGCGATCGGTATGGCAGGCGAAGCGCCCGATCGGCAGCTCGGGCGCACACGCGCTCAGCAGCAACCCGCTGCTGATGGCTGCGACCAGTCGGCGCGATGCGTGCCTGCGCTCGGACATCCGCCCGATTGTGCAAAACCAACGCCCCGCAACGCAACCGGGGAATCACCCGGCCGAGCAGAGATCGACGCAGCCGCAACGCAATCCAGTGCGGGCACATTTGCCACACACGTGCTGCGCGCCCGGGATGTCTTGCGCGCAGTCCGGGGACTCTGGCGACCCCGCCGTGTGATGCGATCGTTCGTGGCGTCTGCGCGGGCCGCGCTCCTGATCGTCGCCTTACTCGCAGCCTCCTCAGAGGGCCGAATGCACGTCCGCCAACTCGAACTGCGTAGGTTGACGAGATGATGATTCTCATCTATGCGATTCGAAAGGGAAATCCTTCCTCGAATCCGCACGGCGGCGACACATTTCCGGTCGTCGTCCTGACCGGTTCGCGTCAGACCGCCGACCAGCGCGCGAGAGAGATCGACTTCGTCCTCGACAGCGGCAGCCGACTCACCTTCGTCGCTGCCAAGTGGACCGAGCATCCCGACGCCGACGACGCGCGCACGATCACGGCGCTCGACGCAGAGCTTCGCGCATCCAAGCTACGCGCGCGCCCGGCAAGCACGCGGTCCTGTGCCGCACGCCGAACGCGTACCCCATCGACGAACGCACGACCGCGCTGCCATACACCCAGCTCGGCGAGCTGCTCGTGGCGCCGAAGGCGTAGCCGTCTTTGAGAGAAGATACTTCGCGATCAACATTCCACCGGAGGCTAATCTCGCCCTGAGCGCTCGACGAACCCCCGGCGGCGCAGCGCGAGGTACAGCAGAAGTGCGCAGAGCGTCCAGGCTGCCTGGTTGCTGGTGCCCGCGCTTCGGCAGCCCGAGTCCTCGCCGCTGTCAGCTGCGGTCTGCGCCGAGCTGGTGCTCCCCGAGCCTGCGGGGGCGGGGCTGGCGGTGCCCGCGGTCGTGTTGGATGGGGTTGCGCCCGCCGTGGGCGTGGAGCCTGTCATGCCGCCGCTAGCTGCGCTGCGGCCTGCGGGGCTGCTGGCTCCTGCTGCGGGGCTGCCGGCCTTGCCTGTTGCGCCGCCCGCGCCCGCTTTCGAGCCGGCCGCTCCTGTACCAGCGCCGCCGGCGGGCATGCCGGCTGCACCACTACCTGCGCCTGCGCCGCCGTTGGCTGCACCTGCTGCACCAGCGGCGCCCGAGCCTGCTTCCGGTGGCGGTGCGAACTTGGCGCCGGCCGAGAGCAGGATCACCTGTACACGCAAGTCGGTCGGCATGTACTTCGGATCGCCGGCCGGCTTGTTGTTCATCGTGTCCTTGAGGATCAGCGGCATCTGTTTGATGCCCTGCGACCAGTCCACCGTGCTCTCGAACCAGAAGCCGGAGAACGGAGAGTCCCACTCGACGCGGCCGGTCTTGGTGTAGGTCGGGGATTGGGCCGTGCAGCCGTAGCTCGGCGTGCCTTCGAAGCAGATCTGGAACTTGGTGGGCGTGTCACCCGCGGGTTTGGTCTTTACGTCGAGGATGATGTGGACCGAGCCCTTCGAGTAGTCGACGGGCTTCGTCCAGTCCTTCGGCGTGTCGGCCGCGAGCTTGGGGTAGTAGTGCGAGTCCTTGGTGGTGTCGGCCGAGTGCGTGTACGAGACGTCGACCAACACGAACTGCTCGGCGTGCGCGAGCGAACACAGACTCAAGAGACTTGCGGCGACCAGCGTGGCGCTCTTCATCGTCCGCAAACGCTACTCGATCGCCGGCCGGTTTTCACACGCTCAGACACCTACATGCGAGTCATCGGTCGGCTTCACTGGGCCGGATTGGGGACCAACGTGTTGCGCGCGTGGATCACGAAGTCGCGGCGGAGCGAGCGCACGACGTTGTACTCCCGGCGTAGGACACTCTTCGTGGGTTGATCGAGGACGTCTTGGTGGACCGAGACGATCACCGCGTCGGCCTGCTTGATCCACTCGGGCCAGGTCTGCGTGTCTTTCGGCATGGGCTGATCCGGTTCGGCGTAGCGGCGTACGTGCTCGGGCAGGAAGCGGATCGTGTTGAGCTTTTGGATCGCGTAGATGCCGTTGTGATAACTGTCGACGTCGATCGTCGCCACGCGATAGCCCGGACTTTCCGGCGGCGGTTGGTCGGGCATGCGGAACAAGCGCTTGTCGTCGAACGTGGCCAGCGGGACCGCGTAGCCGGCGGAGAAGATGTCCCACAGCACTTCTTCCTGCGCCGTGCTCGAGGGTGACCCGCGCGGTTCGTCGACGAGGTGCGTGATGCCGAAGCGGCGGTAGTAGTCGTAGAGCTGGCGGACGTTGGTCAGGTGGTTGTAGTGGATCAGGCCCTGGACGCCGGCGATGTCGAGCAGGGTTTCTCGCATCAGCCCGAGGCTGATGTGGGAGCCGTGGAGCAGCACGCGCGCCTTCTCCGGAATGGCCTTGGTCAGGTCGAGGTAGCTGCGCCGGAAGTCGTGGAACCGCTTGTGCGCGCGGCCCTCGTAGCCGCTGCGGATCAAGTCCATGCCCTTGTCCAGGCGATCCTGCTGGCTATAGAACAACGCGTCGCCACCCCAGACGATCTGCACCGCGATCAGCGGGATCAGGCCGAGACGCGCGATCCAACCCAGCCGCCAGAGGGTCACTATCAGCGCACCGGTCGTGCACACCAGCACCGGCATGAACGCCTGCAAGTTACGATCGACGTTGTACACCATGCCCCAGACCAGCACGGCCCCGGCCCCGATCGCAGCCGTCAGCAGCAAGCGGCGGTTGCGCACGAACACCAGGCACGGGAAGAGTAGGGTGAACAGCGAGCCGAAGGCGGGTACATCGCGCGTGAACGAGTAGTGCGGCACGAACGAGAACGTCCCGAACAACTCTGCGGCGTGCAGCAGCTTCTCGAAGAACGTCCCCTGCGGCTGGTAGAGCGGATCAGCCAGATTGTTCGCGACCAGGTACGCGGCGTCGGGGACCGTGGGCACGCTCGCCTTGAACACGTCCTGCATGAACGGGTACAGCGGATTGTTGTGGAACACGTACTGCCGCACGGCGTGCGGCGAGAACAGCAGCAGGCCGAGCCCACCGATCAACACCGGCGCCCAGAGCAAGTCGCGCAGCGCGCGCGTCTCCTCCGCTTCACGCTTGCGGTGGCGCAGCAACGGGACCAGTTGCCAAAGCCAGCATGCGCCGAGCACCAGGGTCGCAGGCACCACCAGGAACATGGCCTGCAGCTTGGTCAGCACCGCGCCCGCGCACTGGATCGCGAGCAGCGCCGCAAAGCCGCGCTCGAAGCGTTCGCTGCAGCGCAGGGCGGCGAGCGCGATCGGCACCGAGAAGAAGCCGCACACATGGTCCGAGGCACCGCCCAGGGTGCTGTCGTAGACGAAGATGATCGGGAACAAGAAGAAGCAGACCCAGCCGCGCCGCAGGCCCTGGTCGTTCAGGATCATGCGCAGCGCCGCATTGACCGCGACCAGCGTCCAGATGAACAGGCTGAACTCGGCGTGCAGCGCGAGCATCCAGCGCTCCGCCGCCCGCGTGGTCGGTATGAGGTGATCCCAGGTGTAGATCAGGCTGGCGAGGTGCGGGACGTTGCGGTTGTAGTCCGCGATGAACGGGACCATGCGGCCGAGCCGCGCGTACTCCTGCGCGATCACCTGGTGTGACCAGGTAGCGTCGTAGTTCAGCACGTCCGGGCTCAGCACCCCGAGGTAGATGATCCCGACGCACACCGCGCCGATCGCGGCCAGCGTGCCTTGCAGCACGCTGCGACCCTCGGGCACGTGCCACTCGCTCCAGATCTCTTTCGCCAAGCGAAGCGCGTCGCGCGCGCCGACCACTGTCATGGCGACTGCCAGCAGCACCGCGAACCACGGGCGGTACAGGCCGAGCGCGCCCGCCGCGTACATGAACATGGCGAGCGCGACCACGCCGGTCGGCATCGCCATCGCCGCGGACTCGAGCGCGGGCAGGGCGCGCAGCTTGAGCACGCGCCAGATCAGGAATTGCCCGAAGCTCGCGCAAGCCAGGTTGAACAGCAGGGTCCAACCCCAGAGCTTCAGCATTTTCCAGAACAACCAGAGCTCGATCGGGTAACCCTTGCCGACCTGAGTGGCGAAGACGTAGGCGCCAATCAGCCCGATCGGCAGCACGCCGACAGCGGCGATCCGGTCACGCGTGCGCAAGGCAGTCCACCGCTCTGGGAGTTGCCCAAACACTGGCCACCGCGTCTAACGCGTTGTGGCGTCTAGCGCAAATCGTTGCTTGTATTGACACCTGGTATCGGCCAAGCTGCCACGGAGTTCACCAGACTGTGACTGCCAAACGCGTGCACTCGACGAATCCTGACGAAGACGTCGCCCCGAAAGGTACTGCGACTGGCTCAGTGACGAAGGCGGGATTCCCGGCGCGCTTCCGGGTGGCAGACCGGGTGTTCGAGGCATTGCTCGGAGCGATCCTGCGCGGCGAGCTCGAGCCGGGCGAACCGGTGCCGACCCAGCGCGCGCTCTCGCGCGAGTTTCGCGTCTCGCCGCTACTGGTGCGCCACGCCATCCATCGGCTCGAGGAGTTGCAGCTCGTGCGCGTGCGCCAGGGCAGCGCGACTATCGTGCTCGATCCGCAGCAGGCGGCCGACGTCCGGCTGATCCAGCTGCAGCTGGAAGCTGCGACGCCCGGCGATGCGCTCGAGCTGGCCGGCCTCGAGAACCGCGTGCTCTCGGCGCTGCCGCTGCTGGTCCTGGCGGCGCGGCGGATCACCGAGGAAGAGATGGCCGTGCTCGACGCGATCGTCGATCGCTTGGCCGAAGCGGAGCCCTCGCCGCGGCGCCTGGATGAATTCGAGGTCGAGTACTGGACCCAGGTGGCTCAGGTCACGCGCAACCCGCTGCTCGCGCACCAGGTTCGCTGGTGGTTCCACACCCTGCAGGGCCTGCGCAACCAGGCCAACATGCGCATCGGCGCGCCGGTCCAACACTACCGCGAGCTCAACGACACGCTGCGTAGCGGCCGTGGCGCCGCCGAAGCCTGGATGGGCATGCTGCACCGCTTGTTCGACTGGACCGAAGCACAACCGGGCCACGCGCTCAGCGCCGCGGCGAGTCGACACGAAGCGCGCGTCGCCAACAACACTCGACCGCGCAATCGTTTCGCGCCAGTGGCGCGCCGGGCTCGTTGATGCACGGCCAGAACGTGTTGATCACCGGTGCCAACACGGGCATCGGCCTGGCGACCGCCACTTCCCTTGCGGCCCTCGGCGCGCGCGTGTTCATCGCCTGTCGCAACGTGGAACAAGCGCGAGCCGCTGCTCCGACGCTGGAAGTGCTGCCGCTCGACCTCGGCAGCTTCGGCTCGGTGCGCGCCTGCGCCGCGCGCTTCGCAGAGCTTCAGCTGCCGCTGCACGTGCTGATCAACAACGCGGGTGTCGCCGGCAAGCGCGCGCTGACGGCTTCGGGCTTCGAGCTCGCCTTCGGCGTCAACCACCTCGGGCACTTCCTGCTCACGGAGCTGCTGCTCCCGCAGCTGAGGGCGGCGGAGCGAGCGCGCGTGGTGACCGTCTCCAGCAAGGCCCACTACGACGCGCGCGGCATCGACTGGCAAGCGGTCACGCAGAAGACGCGCACGCTGATTGGCCTCAGGGAGTACTGCACGTCCAAGCTCGCCAACGTGCTCTTCAGCGCCGAGCTCGCGCGCCGCCTCGCCGGCAGCAACATCACCACCTACTCGCTGCATCCCGGCGTCATCGCCTCGGACGCCTGGCGACACATGCCGCAACCGCTGCGCTGGGTGTACACGCGCGGCATGCTCACCACCGAGCAGGGTGCACAGACCACGATCCATTGCGCCAGCGCGCCCGAGCTCGCGCACGAGACCGGTCTTTACTATCACCACCAGGGTCCGCGCGCGCCCAGCCCGCTCGCGCGAGACACCCGTCTGGCTGCAGAGCTCTGGGAGCGCAGCGAAGCCTGGACGCGCGCCGACTGAAGTCTGCGACAATGTCGGCAACGCGCACCGCTTGCTTACGTCGCGGCGTGCACGGGTGCAGCTTACGATGATGGCTCGGAGAGCGACGCATGGCTGCCAAGAAGATCCTGATTGCGGATGATTCTCGTACTTTCCGGGCGGTGGAAGAGGAGCTCCTGAAGCGTAAAGGCTACACGCTGCTGCTGGCCGAGAACGGTGCGCAGGCCGTGCAGATCGCGGTGCGCGAGCTCCCCGACGTGATCTTGATGGACCTTCAGATGCCCGTGATGGATGGCGCCAAGGCCCTGGCGGTGCTGCAGAGCAACGAGAAGACTGCCGCCGTGCCGGTGGTGATGGTCACGACCGTGAGCGAAGACGCGCAGCGGGACCAGCTGCTCGCGGCCGGCGCCAAGCGCGTGCTGTTCAAGCCCATCAGCGGGCCCGATCTGCTCGGCGCGATCCGCGAGATGCTCGGCGAGCAGCCCTGATCGAGACTCAACCGCGCGCTGCCAGCTCTTGCGGCAGCAGCACCGCGAGCAAGGACTTGCAGGTGGGTACGGCCACGCCGGCTTGGCTCGCGAGTCGCACCACCGCGCCCAGCTGATCTTGCAGCTCGGAAGGCCGACCCGCCTGGATGTCGCGCTGCATGGAAGCCGTGGCGTGTGCGGGCAAGGCGTCGACCACCGCGAGCGCGTCGCGCACGGCCGCTTCGGCCAGGCGCACGCCGCGCGCTCGGGCGAGCTGCGCGATCTCTTCCATCGCCGCCGTGAGCAGCGCGCGCGTCTCGGGGGTGGTGCGCACGGCCGCCGCGGGTACGCGAGCCGCCGCCGCCACGCCGCCGAAGGCTGCGATGAACAGGAACTTCTCCCAGAGCGCCGCTTCGATGTCCGGAGCGATCGAGGCGTCGACGCGCGCTGCGTTCAGGCGCTCGACCAGGCGTTCGAGGCGCAGGCTGCCTCCACCCGTGCGCTCGCCGACGACCACGCGCAGCACTTCGCCGGCGTGCTTGATCAACCCGGGGCTGTCGAGCCAGGCGAGCATGGCGCAGAAACCGCCCGCCACGCGCTCCTCTCCGAGCGCGCGCACCAGCGTGGGCGCCGCGTCGACGCCGTTCTCCAGCGGCACGACGAAGCCGCCCGGCGCGATGAGAGACGCGAGCCGCGGCGCGATCTCTGGCACCTGCCAGCTCTTGACCGCGACCAGCACCACCTCTGCCGCTGCCAGCTGCGAGGGATCGTCCGCGGCTTCCACGCGGCTCAGCTCGAACGTCGCGCGCGGGCTCTCCACGCGCAGGCCTCGCGCTCGCAGCGCCTCGAGCTGCTTGCCGCGCGCGACGAACGCCACCTCGTCGCCGGCGTGCGCGAGCAGCCCGCCGACCAGTCCTCCCACGCCACCAGCTCCCACGATCGCGATGCGCATCAGTCACTCGCCAGGCGTGCGCTCCAGCCGACCTCGACTTCGGCAGCCAGGCTGGCGCGCACCGAGCAGTACTTGTCCACGGCCAAGCCTACCGCGCGTTCCAGCTTGTGGCGATCGATCGGGCCGTGGGCCGTGAAGACCAGCGTGGCGCGCGTGAACGGCGCCGGGGTCGCGTCCGCGCGCAGGCCCTCGATGTCGATCTGCAGTCGCTCGAGCGGCTCGCGCTGCTTGCGCAGGATGTGCAGCACGTCCATCGCGCTGCAGCTGGCGAGCGCGGCCAGGAGCACCTCCATCGGACGCATCCCGCGGCCTTCGCCGCCGATCTCGGGAGCGCCGTCGATGATCAGCGAGCCTCCGCCGCTGGCCGTCGCCTCGAACGCCGCGGTGCCGATGTGTTCGAGCCGCAGGCTGTGCTTCTTGCCACTCATGGTCGTGTTTCTCCGAACAGCTCGCCGCTCACGTAGCGGTCGCCGCGGTCGCACAGGATACACACGACTAGCGCGTCTCGACCGCTCGCGTCCAGCTCGGCGCACACCTTGCGCGCCGCCCAGACTGCGCCGCCCGAGCTCACGCCGGCGAAGATCCCCTCCTCGCGCGCGAGCCTGCGCATCGTCTCCTCGGCGTCGTGCTGCGTGACCGCCTCGACGCGGTCGACGCGCGCCGCGTCGTAGATCTTCGGCAGGTAGGCCTGCGGCCACCTGCGGATTCCCGGGATCGACGCGCCTTCCGCCGGCTGCGCGCCGACGACGACGATCGACGCGTTCCGCTCCTTCAGGAAGCGCGACACGCCCATGATCGTCCCGGTCGTGCCCATGGCGGACACGAAATGCGTGATGCGTCCGCCGGTGTCGCGCCACAGCTCGGGACCCGTGCCGCGGTAGTGCGCGAGCGGATTGTCGGGATTCGCGAACTGGTCGAGGATCGTGCCGCGGCCCTCCGCGCGCATCCGCTCGGCGAGGTCGCGCGCGCCCTCCATCCCCTGCTCCTTCGTGACGAGGATCAGCTCGGCGCCGTACGCCGTCATCGCCTGGCGCCGCTCCTGCGACAGGTTGTCGGGCATGATCAGCACCATCCGGTAGCCCTTCGTCGCGGCCACCATCGCGAGCGCGATGCCGGTGTTGCCCGACGTCGCCTCGATCAGCGTGTCGCCGGGGCGGATGTCGCCGCGCTTCTCGGCCTCGACGATCATCGACAGCGCGGGCCGGTCCTTGACCGAGCCCGCGGGATTGTTGCCTTCGAGCTTCGCGAGGACCGCGTTCGACGTCGCGCCCGGCAGGCGCGTCAGCCGGACGAGCGGCGTGTTGCCGATCGTCGATTCGAGCGTCGGGATCACGCGCGGAGTCTAGCATCGGCGTTCCCGCGCTTTCGCCGCGCGTCGCGGCCTCACTTGCGCGGCC
>DATEOF010000026.1:0-3525 GCA_035274465.1 Polyangiales bacterium | reverse complement strand
CCATGCCCGCGGCGCTGCCAGCCGTGCTGCCGGCAACGCCGGTGCCCGCGCCGCCCGTGCCGCCGCCACCGCACGTGACGTCGACGGTCAACGTGTTGCCCGTGCACTGCGTGTCACTGTCCGACACCGTCAGGGTGACGGTCGACGTACCAGCAGCGTTACAGGTGAAAGTCGCGTTCGCCGAGTTGGCGTTGCTGAGGCTGCCGGCCGTGCCGGTCGCCGTCCAGGCGTAGGTCAGCGCGCTCGGACCGCTGTCCTCGTCGCTGCCTTCGCCGGTCAGAGCGATCGTCGAGCCCACGTTGGCCATCGACGGATTCGCGATCGCCGAGTCGGCCACGGGGCAGATGTTGAGAGTGCCACCGATGATGATGCTGCCGGCCGTACCCTTACCTTCACAGCTCAGCACCACCGCGACGTTGACGCTCTGGCGAGCGACGACGTTGAACGACATCGACTTGCCCACGCAGGGACGGCCGTCGCTCGACGTGGCGCTCAGCGTGATCTGATAGCCCATGCCGGCGGGGATGCCGGGCAGGGTGTGCGTGAACGTCGTCCCGGAGCCAGCCACCGAGAACGAGCCCATCTTCGAGTATCCGTTTGGTCCGGTCAGCGTGTAGTTGACGGTGTCGACCGACGCGCCTGCAGGTAACGACAGCGCGAAACCCACGCTACCCGCGTCGGCGACGCCCACCGATCCGTTGTCCTTGCCGCTACAAGCGCTCACGGCAACGCCCGCGATCGACATCGCGAGTGCCAGCTTCATATGTTTCCCGAATACGGTTCTATTCACAATGATCTCTCCTGTTGTCCCAGAAGCACACACGCACGGTGCGAGTGGACGAGAGACGTCCACCCCACTTGCCAACGCGACAGTGAGCGCAAGCGATCACTGCCCGAGCTTTGTTCGACGCCTGCTGCCCTTGCCGCCGGCAGGCCTAGGCCGGCGCACCGCATTGCGCGATGGTCCGAGCCGCTGACTCATGTCTTGAAGGCGAGCGGAAGTTACAGATGTTCGGGACCATTGGAAGCAGCAGCTAGTGACATGATGGTGAAACCAACCTCGAATGGGTCATGCCTGCCGTTCACAGTGTGATGGAGTGTTAGAGCAGAATTTCTAACACTCAATCTAATGCTACGAGGTAGCTCGAGGTGTTCGATGTCCGGAGACAATCCGCGCCCCAGTGACCGAAATTCGGAGAGCCCCGGAGCTCAATCGATCGAAAACCGCTTCAGCTTCTCGTACAGGGTGGAGACGGCGATACCGAGCAGCTTGGCAGCGCGCACCTTGTTGCCGCGCACGCGCGCAAGTGTTTGCTTGATCGCCGTTCGCTCGAGCTGTTCGAGGCTGATGCCCGCGAGCGCCATCTGATCGAGCGGAGAAGCCTCGGTCCGCAAGCCGAGACGCTCCAGGTCGCGCAGCTCGAGGCGCGGGCCGTCGAGCAGCGCGATGGTACAGGCGAGCACGTTCTTGAGCTCTCGTACGTTGCCGAACCACTCGCGCGCCTGCAGCAGCGCGAGTGCATCCGCTGTGACCTCGACGTGTGCGTTGCCGAGATCCGCGAGCAGCTCGGCCACCAATAATGGGATGTCTTCGCGCCGCTCCCGCAGCGGTGGGATGCGCACCACGCTGGCAGTCAGTCGAAAGTACAGATCCTGGCGCAGCCGTCCGGCCGTGGCTTCGGATGAGAGCTCGCGGCTCGAGGCCGCGATCACGCGCACGTCGACGGCGATGTCGCGCGCACTTCCAACCCTGCGCACTCGCCGGCTCTCCAGCACCCTCACCAACAGGCTCTGCAGCTCGGGCGTGAGCTCTCCGGCATCGTCGACCAACAGGCTGCCGCCCTGCGCTTCCTCGAACGCGCCGGGCTGATCCGAGATCGCTCCCACGGTCATGCTGCGCTCGATGCCGAGCAGGCGAGCTTCCGTGCTGCTGCCGGACGCGCCGAAGTCCAATACCGAGAGCCGCGCCTGCGCACGACCGCTCGCGGCGTGAACCGCGCGCGCGAGTCGAGTCTTGCCACAGCCCGTCTCACCGATGAGCGTCAGCGGTAGATCGGTCGGCGCGAGCCTTCGCAGCACCGCGAAGACATCGCGCATGGCCGGAGCGCAGGTCCGCATGTTTCCGAACTCGCTCAGGAATTCGCTAGTATCTTCGCGGCGCGCCTCGCTGGCCAACTGGCATCTCCGTGATTGTTGCGGCAGCAGTTAGACCCCCAATAACCCTGCAGTCGTAGATCAAGCCGGCCGATACTAGTGAGGCGCGATGTGGCGTTGCGTGAAGTTGGCGGAACATTTTGCCCCGCTGGCCACGTGCTCAGGGTCTCTTGACGCCTGAACCCGCCGCTCCGGACAGGGGCGCGCGACAATTCACGAACACCGTGACGCTCTCTTCCGGGCACGTGTCGTCCCCGTCCGAGATCTTGAGTGTGATCGCCGATCGCCCCGCAGCCGTGCACATGTACGAGGCTCTCGACTGCGTGGCGTCCGTCAACATGCCTTCGCGAGCAGTCCACTGGAAGTGCAGCGGCGAGAGCTTGCGATCGCGGTCGTGTGCGTCGCCACGGAGTGTCACGATCGAGCCCACGGGCAGCTCGCAGGGCACCGCTCGCACCGAGTCGATGCGCGGGCATTGATTGTCGTCGGGCCCGCGCTGCTTGACGCCGCCGCAGCGCAGCGTGATCGCGACCGCGGTGGTCTGTCGCGGGGCGACGCTGAAGCCGGTTTCGCCGGAGCACTCGCTGCTCTCGCCGCTCTGCACGCGCAGCGCGCGCGCTTCCAGCGCGATGACGTAGTCGTCGCCGGCCGGCAACGGCCCGATCACGGCAGAAAAGCCCTTCTTCTTCTCGTCGATCGCGAACTTGCCGGCGCGATAGCTGGCACCACCGCGAGTGATCGTATATCCGACCTCACCGACCTCGATCTCGCCCGGTTTGCATTGCAAACCCAGAGCGCCAGTCGTCGCGTCGACGTCGGGCGCCGTTTCTTCGGTGCAAGCGCTGCAGCTCAGCCATATGCCGAGCAATGCGCGAAGGAAGCGATAGTCCCTGACCACGAGTCTCTCCTGACTGCGGCCCGCTCGTTTTTTTAGTCGGGGCTGGCGCAGTCGCGCGGAGCATAAGGGCTAACACTGGGCTGTGGATCGTCTGTTGCGGAAAGTTCACGCAATTCGGTCTCCGAAAATCGCATAGTGCGTCCGCTTTCCGGTGACCGGTGCTGTCAACAGTCGACCGCATCTGCCGCTGCATCCGCGTCACCAAACCTGCACCAGAACATGTTAGCAGCCGAAGCGATGTTCAAAGGAACGAGATGCCCGCTCGCAGTCTGTCTGCTCCTCGCGCTGTGCGCTTGCAGCAGTGACACGCCGCAGCGCACGGACTCCGACGAGCCCAGTGGTTGCAGCGCAGACATCGATTGCGCGCCGAATGAGCTGTGCGTCTTCGGCTTGTGCAACGCCAGCTGCACGTCGAACGCCGAGTGCAAGAGGGGCGCGAGCTGCCTGGATACGGGTCGCGGCTCGGCGTGCCT
>DATEOF010000025.1:0-14239 GCA_035274465.1 Polyangiales bacterium | reverse complement strand
CGACCAGGACGACACGGCAGCGCGTGTCGTTCACGCTGGCGCCGGCATCCGCCTCAAGCCGCGCTGTGGCCCTGATGCGATCGCCCGCGCGCTGATGGCCGTGCTCGATGAGGATCGATACCGCGCGAACGCACGCAGGCTCGCCGTCGCGATCGCCGAGGAGCTACGCAGCAGCGACGTGGTCGCCGAGCTCGAGCGGATCGGAAGGAGAGAGGGCGCCGTGCTCGTGGCGCAGGCAGAATGACGTGAGGCGCTACGCGTCCGCCGTAGCTGGTCCCAGCGGCCGCAAACACAACCGCGAGGTTTGCAGCTCGAACACGTAGACCTTGCGGGCGCGGAACAGCCAACGCGGCCAGACGTGCGTCTCACCGGACTGTCGGCGAACTCGCAGCACCGGCCCGAAAGGCTCGGCGGCGATGATGTCGGCATTGGGCCAAGTGCGACTGTACGCCCCGTTGCGGCTGGGCTGCGTCGACTGGATGAGCTCGTCCGTGAGATTCCAGCGCAGATGCGTGCACGGACGAAGGATCAGAAATGCGAAGCCCGCGAACCAACCGAGGATCAGCGGCGCGGCCAACCACGCGTGCTGCTGCAGGAACGGCATGTCGATGAAGAGCGGGGCCATTGCGGCGTGAACGTGCCGGGTGCTTGCCCTGCGGCTTTCTCGGTGCTGGCGAAGGCGAGGCCACGGACCGGGACCATAGCAGTGCTAGCCGCTAGTCACGACCAGGTGCGTGCGCCGCCTCGTACTCCGCGATCCGGCGATCATGCTCTGCCTCGAGAATGGCTTCATTGTGCTCGATGACCTCCCACGCCCGAGCGACATCTGCACCGGAACGCAACGCGTCGAACGCGGCAATGATCTTCCGCTTCGCTTCCACCATGAGGGCGCTGTCGACGCCTCCGATCCGCGTGTCTTTGCCGACGGGGTACATGGTCAGATGATCGCAGAAGTTGGCTCGGGCCTCGGCCAGTGAGACGTTTCGGTTCGGTCCCCCTGCGTTGATATCGTCCGAACCGTTGTCCTCCCAAAAACACAAGATGCAGATGTCGTAGCCCCCGCGCTCGGGCAGCGTGCGATAACCGCAGCAAGGGCAGTCGGCACAAGCAGCTCTGAGTCTGGATTCGGTCATGTCGCTCGCTCAATGCAACGCCGGGATGACTGTAGCTGAATGTCTGTCACTTGCGCGACCGATGGTCTGGCGATAGTCAGTCGAGAGCATGACCCGCGCGCGGATCGTTATTGGAACTGGCCTGGCAGTGTTGGCCGCGATGTGGCTCGGCATGCAGTACTTCGTCTGGGAGCCATCGAGCATCCCGCGTGGTTCGCTGTACGCGCTCAAAGTTCCGGCGGCCGCGAAGAATCAACACGTATGGAATGCTGTCGGTACGCCGCTGTACGACGTGCGCCTGGGGGACCGACCATCGCCCGCGTACACGTTGGTTCGTTACGCCGCATCCGGCGGTACCGAACGGCTCGAACGAGCGATTGCCGCTGATGGGTTCGACTGTCAACGTATCGAGCCCGGATCCATCTCGTGTGATCGGCGCCGTGACGGTGCACTCGACATGCAAGTCGTGGCGCAGTACGAGTTCGCGGCCGATGCATCAAGAGTTACTGTGCACATCCCACAGTACTAGTGAACGCAAACCTCGTAGGTGGGATGTATGGTGTCGCTCAATCTTCGTCTTGGACCCAAAGACAACCAGCGCGTTCAGTCGACAGTACTAAGATCCCGGTATCGAACGTAGCGTCAGTGAGCGGAGTCCACTCCGATAAGGACAGCCGACCGCCCTCCTCGTTGAAACTGGCGTTCGTGAAGCAATCCGCCTTCGAACCGGCGAAGAGTTCCACGAATGCTGCTGCAAGCCGCGCCGCATCCGTCAGCGGCATCAGCTGAATGCCATAGGCGAGGTCCTGAGCGAGCACCAAGGCGGCGATGCGTTCCGCCAACTGCAGGTCGACAGGGTTCAGGGCCGAAACGTTGGGCGAGAGCTCGAACTCAGCCAGCAGCTCTTCTAGCGCGCGTCCATCGCGCGGCGTGAAGTGAGCATGGATCACCCCACTACGCCGCGCGGCAGCAAGTTCAGCCAATATGTGCATTGGGGCTAGCTCTTGGGCGCCGCTTATTCTACGAAAAGTCGGGCGTTGTTCGACATTGTTAGGGGCGGGTACTTCACTTTCGATCCTTTAGGGGTGCGGCATGAGGCTACGGAGTCTGCTTGTGATTGTGGTGCTGGCGAGCGGGTGGGGATGCCAGAGCGAAGATAGAGTGGGTACTGCCGCCAAGAGTGCTTCGGGCGCCAAGCGAACGTCCACCAATAAGGATTCGTCCGAAAAGGACAAGCGCGACAAGGATGAGCGCGAGGCGTCTGAAGATGATCGCGACAGGGCAGCGGCCGGCGCTGAGAGTCACGAGACTGAGAAAGTGATCGCGCCCGCCCCCAAGAGCGACGAAGAGATCGAGAAGATGCGCGCCGCCGGCGAGCCAAAGAAGGGCGACGACATGCGCCCCAGCGGCGAGCAAGCGAAAAGCGGCGACATGCGCCCGCGTGACGACGAAGCGAAGAGCGAGGACATGCGCCCCAGCGACAGCGCTGAGGAGGAGCGGCCGGCCGGCGATGGCGACTCACACGTGGAGGACAAGGCCCCCAGCAACCAGGAGCCGACGTACTACAAGGACGCCAAAGCCATCATCGACGCCAAGTGTGCCATCTGTCACATGCCGGGCGGCATCGCTCCGATACCCTTCACCACCTACAAAGAAGTGAAGCCCTTTACGGCGCTGATGGCGATCGACGTCGAGGGTGGCGTCATGCCGCCGTGGCTGCCAAGTGACCCACCCGGCAAGTTTGTCGGTGACCGGCGACTCACGCCGCAGCAGAAGAGCACGCTACTCGGCTGGATCAAGGCGGGAGCACTCGAGGGCAAACCCTCGGACGAACCTCCGCCGTTCCCGCTCGAAGGCAGGCGCTCCCTCGCGCAAGTCGACGAGAGCCTGCGAATGGCGGAGCCTTTCGAACCCCTACCAGGTGCCGATGAGTACCGGTGTTTCGTGTTCGACTGGCCGTACGAGGCAACGAAGTACGTCACTGCCCTCGACATCGTGCCCGGCAACCGGCAACTGGTGCACCACGCGATCGCGTACTACGTGGCGTCCGACCAAGTGCCAGTGGTTCGCCTTCGCGAGGCAGAGGACGTTCGGCCAGGGTTCGAGTGCTTCGGCGGCGTGGGTAGAGCGGCATGGTTGACCTCCTACGAGCCGGGTGGTCACGCGGACGAGATCCCCGGGCAGGTGGGCTTTGCGATCGAGCCCGGTGCCGTCATGGTGCTGCAACTTCACTACAACACTCAGAACAGTGCCGGCACCGACGCATCCCGCATCGACTTCACCCTCAAAGACCAGGTGGAACGCGTGGGAAACGTGCAGCTGATCATGGACCCTCGATGGCCCGCCGGCGCGATGCAGATTCCGATGGGAGAGCCCGACGTGGTCCACACCTACACCGGCCGAGGATCGAGTCTGTCAAATACGATGAACTACGACATCCTCTGGGTCGACATGCACATGCACGCTCTGGGCAGCGCCGGTCGGATCGCGATCGTGCGGGCCAACGGCGATGTCGAAGACCTGCTCAACATCCCCGCCTGGGACTTCAGCTGGCAAGAAACGTTCATACTTCGCGAGCCGGTGACACTGTTGCCGAACGACAAGCTCTACGTGGAGTGTCACTTCGACAACACGCCGGAGCACCAGATCACCGTGAACAATGTTCGGCTGCAACCGCGCAACGTCACGTGGGGCGAGCGCACAATCGATGAGATGTGCCTTGGCAATGTACTCATTGCTCCGGCGCGCGACGACTGAGGGCTCGCCGGCTCCATAGGTTCTTGCCGCGAACCCGAAGCTACCGACCGACCTGCGCGGCGACGGCGCTGGCTCGGCAAGTCACGCTTGCGAATCCCGCTGGAGTCAGCATCTCCGGGACCGACGACGCAGCAACCTGCAACTGAGGCGGGCTTCTCTCGTGGAAACGCCTGACGTAAGGTCCGAGTATGCCTGCACTCGTGCTCGCCTCGACGTCGGTGTATCGCCAGCAGTTGCTCACGCGGCTCGGTATCCCCTTCACCGCAGCGGCTCCGACCTGCGACGAGGAAGCGCTGAAAGATCCGAGTCTCTTGCCCAGGGATCTCGCAGCGCACCTTGCGCGCGCGAAGGTGCAGAGCATCGCAGCCAGTCAGCGCGAAGCGCACGTGCTCGGTTCGGACCAGCTGGTGGAGATCGCGAGCGAGGTCCTCGGAAAACCTGGCACGAGCGAGCGGGCCCTCGAACAACTGACGCTGCTCGCTGGCAAGGCGCACCGGTTGATCACCGCGTTCGCGCTGGTTTGCCCGGACGGCACGCTCATCGAACACGTGGACGTTCACACGCTCCACATGCGGAGCCTCACGCGAGCCGAGCTCGAGCGCTACATCGCAGCGGACCGGCCGCTCGATTGCGCGGGGAGCTACAAGATTGAGGAGCGCGGCATCGCGCTCTTCGAACGCATCGAAGGCGCGGATTTCTCGGCCATCACCGGCCTGCCCCTGATCGCGCTCACGACCGCTCTGCGCACGCGTGGCTTTCTGCTGCCGTAGGGCATCGCGGCTGCGGATCGCCTCGATCGCCCGATGGATATCGCGAGCATTCATGGTGCCCGTGATGTTGAGCGGGTTCTGGAGCTTCGAGGATTAGTGGAGCCAGGCGGGATCGAACCGCCGACCTCCGCACTGCCAGTGCGGCGCTCTCCCAGCTGAGCTATGACCCCGGGGAAGTTGGGTCCGGCGTAATACACCGAACGCGGCCGGGCTTCAATGTGTTCGTTCGGTTGCCGGTTTTTGGACTGGGCGCTGGGATCGATCGGACGCTGGGGGATGGCTTTTTTAGGGCGCTTTTGCTGGGTTTTGCTGCTCGTGGGATGTGGGCGGGAGGTTTTGGGGGGGTTCGAGGTTTTGGGCGGGGAGTCGGTCGTTGCGCCCGGTGAGGCGCTGGAGTTTTCGGGGCGGTCGCTTCCGGTCGGGCGGGTGGGGGAGTTGGCCTTGCGCGGGGAGTTGCGCGGGCCGGGGGCCGTGCCCCGGGCGGTGTCGTTTTCGCTTCGCGCGGAGGCGCTTTCGCCGGAGCGGGTGCGGGCTTGCGTCGACGCCGAGGTGTCGCGTTTGGTGCGCGGGCACGCGGTGTTTCGCGGGGACGGTGAGTTGCGGTTTGCTGCGGCGGATGGGTCTCGCGTGGCCGCTCGGATGGAGTCGGTTTCGATCGAGTGGCTAGGGGATTCGGAGCTGCGGGCCGAAGGGGAGGGCGTGGTTCGCGGGTTGGGGTTTGCCGTGGTGGAGGCCGGGGGTGAGGTTGGGGCTTTGCGCGTGGCGGCTGTCGATGCCGGTGGTATGGCCGCGCGGGCCGGGATGCAGGTCGGGGATTGGATAGACGATGCGGCTGGGTTGCCCGTGCGCAGCGTCGCGGATCTGGTGCCGCCGTCAGCTGCGAGCTCGTTGACGCTGGGGTTGCGGGACGAGTTGGGGGCGCGTCGCACGATCGATCTGCGGTTGGTGCGCGCGTTTGCCTGGGACGGGTTTGGATACTTGTCCTGGGTTTGTCCTGCCGCGCTGGCCTTGTTGTTCTTCGGGCCCTGGCGGACGCCCGGGCAGTTATTCGTGCGCGCTCGGGAGCAGTTGCGCGGGGCTCGTTGGGAGCTGTTCGGCGCAAGTGGCTGGCTGGAGCGGTCTTTCCTGATCGTGGCTTGCGCCGCGGTGTGCTGTTTGGCGGCTTGGCCCGGGTTTGGGTTGACGCTCGGAGCTGCGCTCGCCGGGTATCTGGCTTTGCTCGTGCTCTCGGCGCTGCGCGGGCGGCTCGCCTGGGCTTCGCTGGGGTTCGCGGGGCCCCTCGTGTTCGTGCTGGGCGCATCCGCGGTGTTGAGCGGGGAAGCTGCGCTCGCCGCAGATGCGAGCGCGGCGCCCTGGGGCTGGAGCTTGCTGGCTCGTCCGCCGCTCTGGTTCGGGGCTTGGATCTGGGCGCAGTGTGCTGCTCGGCTGCACGCTAACGACGACGACTTCTCGCGGCTTGCCCTTGCACTGATCACGGCTTCGCTCTGGCTGGGCGGCCCCGGGACATGGAGCCCGCAGCTGTCGGCTGCGTCGCAGCTGGGGTTGGGGAGCGCGCTCCTGGCGTTGAAGACGCTCTCGGTGCTGAGCTTGCTCGCGCTCTTGCCGCGCTGGCCACAGCGCTCGCTGCTGCAACCGACTGCCTGGTTCCTGGCCGCAACCGCGCTTTGGTTGTGGCTCGCACCCTCACGCGCGCTGGAGCTGCGCATCGGGGCAGCCGTATTGGCTACTTCTCTCCTCGCCGTGCTCGGGATCGTGCTCGAGCTGCGCGGGTCAGACTGGTGGTTGCGAGCTCGTCGACAGCGCGGACAGGAGGTGCGAGAGGGTGCGCGTGCCGCTGATGCCGAGGGCTTCGAAGCGGAGGCCGGCTAGGGTTTCGCCGCTGTCCGTGGCTGCGGTCCACATGACGGTGGCGCGGGTGCAGAGGGCTTCCGCGCTCGCGGATTCGATGCCGTCTTCGGTCAGGATGAGCGTGAGCATGACCGCCGCGCCTTCGATGAGCTCGGCGTCGGTGACGATGGAGACTCCGCCTTGCGAGATGTCGCGGGTGGTTCCGGCCGAGACTTCGCCGTCGAGCTCGATCTCGGCGGCTACGGCGGAGCGGAAACGTGCGTGCTTTCTTCGGTTGTCCATGCGGTGCGTGCGCGGGCGATCATGCGCCCGAAGGCGCCATTGGTAAAGGCATCCAGCACGGCCTCGATTTCGGCTATGCGGAGCTCGCGCGCCACGCTGCTGCGACCGAGCGCATCGCGTTCGAGCTGCAGCCGTCGGCGGACGAAGTACCAGTGAATCACGCTTCGGGCGAGCTCGAGTCTCGCAGCACGCGCGGCCCGCGCTTCGCGCGTGATGCTGACTTCTTCGTCCGCGTACAAGAGTCTGCCGAGCTCGAAGCGGAGTGTCGCCGAAAGTACGAGGTCGTCTCCAGACGTGAATCGGTCGATGTCGTCCGTGACCGTGCTTCGTAGATCGACTCCCTGGCCACGTCGTGCACCGAACGCCAGGCTCGGCAGCAGTCCCCGCCAGCGCGCTCGACTCAGCATGGACGCGAAGTGCTGGGGGTCGCTGTCAGCCACGCGTAATGCGGCCTCGACGACTTGGCTCGCGCTGGGCTCTGCTCGGTAGCGCTCGAGCAGCGCGCGGATCTCGTCTGGACTGAGCTTGCCGAGCACCAGGCTGTCCGAGCCATCGACCTCGGCAGCTTCGCCGCCGTCGGCTGCGGTCGGCTCGGCGCGGGCACGCGAGCTGCCGAACGCGGCGAGCACGAACATCATGGCCAGGTAGGAGGGTGAGATCATCGGGATGGCTCGAGCGAGGGCAGCGCGTGTTCGAACGCCAGGTGTTCTGCGAGCTCCGCCCAGGCGCAGAGCGGATCGCTACCTGGCTCGCAGTCGGATACGAGCGGGAACGTCTCGGGCTCGGCGGCGGGTATGCTGGGTCCACCCGCAGCCCTGAGCGGCGGTGCTCGCGCGTCGGCAGCGGCCTGACGCTCGAGCGGTAGCGCGATCTCCGCGCTCAGCACCAGCTCGTCGTGGCGCTCTCGAATGTCGGCTTGGTCTCGTCCGTGCGCGATCAGGCTGAGCTGCAGCAGCAACGTCGGCTGCGCGCCACGCCCAGAGCACCCGACGAGCCACGCCAGGACACACGCACGCACGCCGAACACAGGGGCCATGATTCCCCCAGTTCGGACCGACCACGACCCGGTTGCTAGCTCGCCGCGTGAACGATCGATACGAAGCGATCACCGCTGCGCAGTCCGACAGAGCTGACGTATCGCGCCGCGCTCGGCTCGATCGGTGCCGTCCAATCACCGGCGCTTTCGATCGGCCCGTGGTCGAGCGTCTCCGTGCGCACGAACAAGCCGTCTTCGACGCGCACCGTCACCACGCGCAGCGCGAGCTCCCCGTGAGCCCCCAGTACCGCTCGCGCGCGATGGATCGCCTCCGACCCCACGTGCCAGCGCACCAGCAGTCCTGCATCCCGGTGCGGCCCGTAGCTGAGCTCCTCGTACTCGTCGTCGGGCGCCGCCGCTACAGGCTGCACGGGGCTCGGCGTCCGCTCGGGTTCCGGTGCAGGCACAGGCTCCGGCGCTTCATCCCACGGCGAAACCGCAAAGGGCGCAGGCTCAACCCGCACCTCCGCAGCCCTCCGCGGCGCTTCAGGCACCGGCCTTCGCACAGCAGGCTCCGGCTGCCGCGCAGGCCGCTCCTCCGCGATCCCCAGCCCCGCCCGCAACACAGACTTCGCGCTACCCAACACCCCACCCAGGAGCCGCGCCGCCTCCCGCACGTTGATCGTCGAGCCGTAGTCGTGCCGCAGGATCAACTTGATCAGCTCCGGCCGGCTGTACATCTCCGGCGTGCGAATGCCGCGCTTGCGCGCCTCGTTCTGCAGCAGCGCACGGCTCCACTGGTCGATGTCCTTCAGATCCATGCCTCGAGCTCCTGGTCGCGCGCTGCCAACAAGTCCCGCGCCCGCTCACAATCCTGCAAGATCTGCGCGCGCAGCTCGTCGATGCCCGCGAAGCGTCGCTCGCCGCGCACGCGCTCGATGAAGCCGACGCGCAGCTGCGTGTCGTAGATGTCGCGCTCGAAGTCGAACAGGTGGACCTCGATGCTGCGACCCGCGGCAAAGGTGGGACGCGTGCCCAGGTTGGCGACGCCCATGATCAGCTTGCCGTCCGGCCGACCCAGCTCGCGCGCGATCACCGCGTACACGCCGTCGCTCGGCGGCATCACCGGGTCAGGGTTCAAGTTGGCGGTCGGGAAGCCGATGCTGCGTCCGCGCTGGTCGCCGCGAACGACCTTGCCCTGCAGCTCGTGCACGCGTCCCAGCATGCGATTCGCCAGCGCCACGTGGCCCTCGCGCAGCGCCTTGCGGATCGCGCTGGACGATACGCGCTGGCCTTCGAGCAGCACCGGCTCCTGGATCGCGACCTCGAAGCCGCAGCGCTCGCCGAGCGCACGCAGCATGGCCACGTCACCCTGGCGCTGGTGTCCAAAGCGAAAGTCGGGGCCCACCACGATCGCCCGCGCGCCCTGCGCGACCAGCGAATCGACGAAGGCTTCCGGGGGCTGGGCCGCGAACTCCGGTGTAAAGGCCTGGCACACGACCGAGTCGGCACCGGCGCCGCGCAGCAGCTCGGCGCGGCGTGGCTGGAGCGTGAGCTTTTCGGGCGCCTTTTCCGGGTCGATCAGCGCGGCCGGGTGGGGTTCGAAGGTGAGCGCGCGCGTGCCCGAGCCGTGTTGGTCGGCGAGTCGGCGCGCGGTGTGCAATATCGCCCGATGCCCTAGGTGTACGCCATCGTGATTGCCAGGCGCGATCACCCATGGGCCCGTGTCGTTCTTCTGTGGAGCGCCCAGCATCAAAAGCTGGAGCCGATTATCGCGCTAGGCTCCCTCTGGTCAAATGCTCCGTTGACCCCAGCCGGGCCGGTCGGGCATCGTTATCTGTCAGACTGGCTGTCAGACCGGAGGTTTTCGGTGGCACAAGACTCCGCGCCGGAAGCGCGCGAAACCCTGTCGTTCGAACAGATTCTCGCGCAACTTTCCCAGGTGGTGGAACGGCTGGAGGCGGGCGAGATCCCGCTGGAGCAGGCCCTGCTGACCTTCGAGCAAGGTGTGGCGCTGTCACGCCTCGGCGCCAAGCGTCTGGACGAGGCCGAGCGGCGCATCGAGGTGCTCTTACGCGAGGATCAGGGCCTGGCGCTACGACCCATGGCCGAGGAGCGCGACGATGAGTGACGATGTCTTCGCAGTTCGCACGACCTACAACGACGTGGCGGAGCTCGGGCAGGGTTACCTGGAGCGCGCAGACGGCGAGCGCATGCTGTTGCCGCTGCCGGTCGAGGTCTCCGCAGGGGAGGGGGTGCGCTTCATCGTGTACCTGGCCGACGGGACGCCTGCATTCGCGGGCGCCGGTCGCGCCGTGCAGGTGAGCGATCAGGGCACCGAGGTGGCCTCGGAGGAGCGCTACGAGACGCTGGTCGACGGGCTGGTGTTCGATGAGCGCTCGCGGCCCGTGTACGACTACATCGTCGCGGTGCGCCAGATGGCGTACGCCGATTTGGGCGCGGCCGCAGAGGCCGAGGCCGCGGTGGGCGAGGAAGCGGTCCTCGAGCAGGAGGAGCCGACCACGCACAACGAACCCGCCAGCGCGGAGTTGCTCGAGTCGATGCGCGCCGAGGCCGAGCCCACCACCGTGTCGGAGGTGCCGAACGACACGATCTCGATCATGCCGGCCGAGCCGCTCGTGAGCCGCGTAGCCGAGGTCGAGGAGCCGCTACCGGCTGCACTCGCGACGCCGCCCGAAGTCGAGCAGTACGGCGACGTGACGCCGCAAGACGCCAACGCCGGTCTGGCATTTGCTGCGGCGACGCAGGTGGACGATGTCGATCCAGCCCTCGCCGGCGCGGACGACGCCGCGCCCCCGCGCTCGATCATGCCGCTCGCGACCGGCATCCTGCGCCGTCCAGCGATCGCCGCCGGTTGGCAGCCAGCCGCCCCCCAGCGCCCGCAACCCAGCCAGGGCAGCGGCCTGTTCCGCTACCCACCCGGCAAGCTCCCGGTCCCAGGCAAGCCCCCGCGCCCCGACCTGCGCCCGGATCAACGCCTGCAGCCAGCAGCTGCACCCTCGCGCCAGTAGCGTCAGCGCCCCAACGCCCGCCGCAACTCCAACCGGGCCTGCCCCAGCTCGTACGCCGCGCTCACCCGCTGGCTTTGCGCATTGCTCAACACCAGTTGCGCATCCCCCAGCTCGATCACGTTCCCAACCCCGGCGGTGTACCGCCCCTCGGCCAGGGTCAGCCGCTCGCGCGCGTAGACGACCACTTCACTCGCGATATCCAGCGCCTCTTGCGCCGCTTTCAGCGACAACATCGCTCGCTCCAGCTCGAGCCGCGTATCGTTCCGCAGCAGCTCCCGCTCGATGCGCAACCCCGAGAGCGTGGCGCTCGCCTCTCGCACGCGCGCGCGAGTGACACCGCCGGAAAAGATCGGCCAGGTGAGGTTCACGCCCAACCCCGCGTTGAACGCCAGCTCATCGAAGTCGGAGCCGCCCTCCGAGACGCTGCCCGCCAGCTCCACCGAGGGCGCGTACCCGGCCTCGGCCGCGTCGACCGAGAGCTCTTGCGCGCGCGTCTGCATCCGCAGCGCCGCAAACTCCGGACGCGTCCGTTCGGCTTGCTGCAGTAACAGCTCGAGCGCCCCGTTCTCTTCCGGCTCGGCCGCAGGCACTTCGATGCTCACGTCGTATTCGCCCGGCGGGCTGAAGCCCATCGCCCGCTCGAGCTGACTCTTGGCGACCGCGTAGTTGTTCTGCGCGCGCACCAGCGCGAGCCTGGCCGTGGCGACCTCTGTGCGCGACTGCGCGAGGTCGATCGCCGGGCGCGTCCCGACCTCGACGAAGCCCTGGATCTGGGCGAGGTGCCGCTGCTGGTTGTCGAGCGCCTCCTGCGCGACCTGCACCAACGCCTTGGTCGCTGCCGCATCCAGGAACGCACCGCGGACGTTGTGATCGACGTCGAGCTCGGTGCCGCGAGCGTTCTCGACCTGGGCCTGCGCGCTGGCCTGGGCGGCGCGCACGTTGGACCGCGTCTGGCCGAAGTCGAACAGCAGCTGGCTGGCGCGCAGCGATGCCCCGAACTGCGCGCGCGTATCCAGGCTGTCGCGCGCCGGGGTCTCGCCGCCAATAGCGGCACCCGAACCGTTGTGGGTATTGCGCGCGTAGCCCACGGTTCCAGTCAGCTGAGGCAAGCGCGGCGCCTGGGCGATGTCGACCCGAGCCTGCGCCGCTTGCACCGTGGTCGCGGCCTGCCGGAGCTCCGGTGCGTGCGCGCGCGCGTACGAGAGCGCCTGCTCCAGCGTGAGCACGGCCTGCGCACGTGCGCCCGCCGCCGTCAGCAGCAAGCACGCGAGCGCGAGCGCGAGCTGCCGGCCCATCACTCGTACCTCAGCGCCTCGATCGGATCGAGCTGCGAGGCCTTGCGCGCCGGGTACAGCCCGAAGATCACGCCCACCGCCGCGCTGAACGAGACCGCGATCACGATGATGTCCGGCCGCACCAGCAGCGGCCAATCGAAGCGCGCGGCCAGCTGGCGCGCCGCGAACAGCCCCAGCCCCACGCCGATCACGCCGCCCGCCGACGCGAGCACCAGCGCCTCGACCAGGAACTGCGCGAGGATATCTCCCGGCTTGGCGCCGATCGCCATGCGCAGGCCGATCTCGCGCGTACGTTCGGTCACGCTGACCAGCATGATGTTCATGATGCCGATGCCTCCGACCAGCAGCGAGACTGCCGCGATGCTAGCCAACAGCGTGGTCAGTGTCTTGGTCCCTTCCTGTTGTGCGCTGGCCATCTCGGCCAGGCTGCGCAGCGAGAAGTCGTCGTCTTGATCGGGCGAGAGGTTGTGGCGCTCGCGCAACAAGCTGCTGATTTGGCTCGAGGTGCGGTTGATCTGGTCCGGCGAGACCGCGCTCACGAAGATGATGCCCTGAATGAACTTCTGCAGACCTCCGCGGATCTTCGCCTGAAAGGTCGTCTCGGGAACGATCGCGGTGTCGTCGTAGTCCTGGCCCATCGGTGACTGGCCCTTGCGCGCCAGCACGCCCACGACCGTGAACGGCACGTTGCGGATGCGCACGACCTGGCCGAGTGGATCGGCGCTGCGGCCGAAGAGCTGATCGACCACGGTCTGGCCGAGCAGCACCACCTTGCTGCCCGCCTCGACGTCCGATTGCGAGAACACCTGGCCGAGCGAGAGCGGCCAGCTGCGCGCCACGAAGTAGTCGGGCGAGGTGCCCACCACCTGCGTGGTCCAGTTCTGATCTTCGCTCGCGATCGGCGAGGACATCTGGAGCGACGCGGCGGCTGCGCGCACGTTCGAGAGCTCGCCGCGGATGGCCGTCAGGTCGTCCCAGGTCAACGACGGCATCGAGCCGTAGCCACCGAACGAGCCGCCGGCACGCGTGCTGCCCGACATGATCACCAGCAGGTTCGAGCCGATGGCCGCGAACGACTCTTCGACCCGGGCCTTGGCGCCTTCGCCGATCGCCACCATCGCGATCACCGCGCCCACGCCGATCACGATGCCAAGCGTGGTCAAGAACGAGCGGAGCTTGTTGCGCAGCAGCGCCCAGAGCGCGACGCGCAGCGTCTGCAGCGGGTTCATGCCGGCAACTCCGCAGCCGACAGCGGCTCGACCTGCGCCAGCACCTGCGTCCGCGGCTCATCCTGCTGGATGCGACCGTCGCGCATGGTCAGCACGCGCCTGGTGTATTCGGCGATGTCGGGCTCGTGGGTGACGATCACGATCGTCATGCCGCTGCGCCCGAGCTCCTGGAACAACGCCATGATCTCGACGCTGGTGCGCGAGTCGAGGTTGCCGGTGGGCTCGTCGGCCAGGATCAGCGGCGGCTCGGTCACGATGGCGCGCGCGATCGCCACCCGCTGCTGCTGGCCACCCGACATCTGGTTGGGGTGGTGGTGCAAGCGCTCGCCGAGGCCCACGCGCACCAGCGCCTCGCGCGCCCGCCGGTGCCGCTCGCGCGTGGGGACGCCCGCGTAGAGCAGCGGCAGCTCGACGTTCTCGAGCGCGGTGGTGCGCGGCAGCAAGTGGAAGCTCTGGAACACGAAGCCGAGGCTCTGGTTGCGGATCTCGGCCAGGCGGTTCTTGTCCAGCTTGGCGATGTCCTGGCCCTGCAGCCAATAGCTGCCGGCGCTCGGGCGATCCAGGCAGCCGATCAGGTTCATCAGCGTCGACTTGCCCGAGCCCGAGGCACCCATCAGCGCCACGAACTCGCCCTGATCGATCGACAGCGACACGCCCGACAGCGCCTGCACCTGCACGTCGCCCATGCGGTAGACCTTGGTGATGTGCTCGAGCGCTATCAGCGCCATCACAGCACCCGGCGCATGGGCATGCCGCCGCCCGACGGGGTCGCGGGCTTGGCGCCGCCCGCGGTGTCCGTGATCACCGTGTCGCCGGCTCGCAGCTCGCCGCGCACGACTTCGGTGAACGAGCCGTCGGTGATGCCCGTCTCGATCTCGACCGGCGCGGGCTTGTTGTCGCGCAGCACCCAGACCGTGCGGCTGCGCGAGCGCGGATCG
>DATEOF010000024.1:0-7575 GCA_035274465.1 Polyangiales bacterium | reverse complement strand
GGAGGCCAGCCCGGCCGGCCGCGCCACGCTCCACAACCTGCAGATCCGCGGCAAGCTGTCGGACCGCGTGACGCTCGGCTACGTGGCCGAGGCTCCGCTGTGGCGCACCACCTATCGCCTGGTGTTAGGCGAATCCGGCGTGTGGTTGCAGGCCTGGGCGCTGTTGCACAACGACAGCGACGAGAACTGGAACGACGTGCGGGTGGAGCTGGTCAACGGGCAGCCCGATTCGTTCCTGTTTCCGTTCGCTGCGCCACGCTATGCGCGCCGGCGTCTGGTCACGCCCACGAACGAGCTGCCCAGCGTGCCGCAGCTCTTGTCCGGGAGCGCGGACGAGCTCTGGGATCAGGACGGGGAAGGCAGCATCGGCCTGGGCGGCGTCGGTACGGTCGGCTACGGCTCGGGCGCGGGTGGCTTCTCGAGTGTCTCCGGCGACCGCCTCGGGGGTGATCGCGAGAGCTCGCTGCTCGCGATCGGGGATCTGGCGGCGAGTGAAGCTGCCGGCGGCGAGGAGACCGGCGCATTGTTTCGCTACACGTTGCCGGCGCCGATCGCGCTGGCAGCGCACGACTCGCTGCTCGTGCCGCTGCTGCACGAGCAGGTCAGCGTCGAACGCATCAGCTTCTTCGCTGCGGGCGAGACGTCGGCGCAGAGCGCGCTCGTACTCGGCAATACCACGCGGCAGACCTTGCCCGAAGGCACGATCGCGATCTTCGAGGCCGGAGGCTTCGGCGGCGAGTCCGCGCTCGAGCGGCTGAAACCCGGCGAGCGGCGCAGGCTCACGTTCGGGCTCGATCTCGACATCGAGCTCGTGGACAAGGGCAAGGACGAACGCGAGCAGGTGCGCATGGTCGCGCTGCGCAACGAACGCCTGGTCGTGCACTTCGAGCGCGTGCAGCAGCGCCGCTACTCGCTGCGCAACCGTGCCGCGAGCGAGCGCACGGTGCAGCTGGCGCTGGACGTGGTCAACAACGCGCGCGTCGAGCACGCGGACGCGCTGCTCGTGCTCGACGACGACGTGCCATGCGCCGTGTTCAAGGTTGCGCCCGGCACCACGCGCAGCGTGACGCTCGACGTCAGCGAGGGCCTGGAACGCCAGCAGTCGATCGCCGAGCTGGGGTCGAAGGGGCTGCTGGGTCTGGCTGGTGCGAACGAGCTGCCGGAGCCGCAGCGCCAGGCGCTGAACACGGCCGCGCGCGAGCTGGCCGAGCGCGAACGGCGCGACCGGCGCAAGCGGCAGCTGACGGCGGAGATCGAGCTGCTGCAGCGGGCGGCGTCGCGCACGCAGCAGAGTCTACCGATCGTGGCCAAGGCGGACCCCGAGCGGGGCCGGGCCGTGGCGGAGGAGCTGGTGCGCACCCAGGCCAAGCTCAACGCCTGTGATCGCGAGCGCGCGGCGCTGGATCTGCAGGCGCCTTGGCGCAATGCCCTGGCCGCGCTCGAAACGTTGCACGCAAGCAGGTAGGTCACCGATCCACGGCGCGCACTCGTTCGTACTGGCAGGCGGGGGGAGGACCCTGCATGCCCCAACGAACGCTGATCGCGGCGTGTCCACCAGCACCGGTCGATGATCTGCGCGTCGATCAGATCGCGGGCGCGTACCTGGGCGCGGACATCTACAAACGCTACCTCGCCCAGGCGGGCACGCGGGCCTACCTGGTGGTGGGCGCGGACGAATATCAGAGCCAGGTCGAAGCCAGCGCCTTTCGACAGCGCAGCGACCCGGACTGCATGGCCTGGCAAGCGCGCGAGGCGATCGAGGCCAGCCTGCGCGCGTATGCGATCGACGCCGACCACTTCGGCCAGCGCGACGCGGGCTATGCGGCCCACGTGCAGCTGTTCTTCTCGCGCCTGTTCCGCGCGGGCATGATCGAAGTGCGCGCGGTGCCCGTGTTGTACGAGATCAAGACCGGTGCGTACCCGATCGACGCCTGGGTGCGCGGAGTCTGCCCCTCGTGTCTGGACGAGACCTGCGGCGGTGTCTGCGAGTCGTGCGGCGAGCCGAACTCCAGCGTCGAGCTGCTCGGCCTGGATCCGCATCGCTACGCGTTGCGACAGGAGCCGCGGCTGGTGTTGGAGCTGGAACGCTTTCGTCCCGACATCGAGCTCCAGCTCGGACGCATGCGCACGCAGCACGAGGGCCTGTCGCGTTTGACCCGCAGCTTGCTCGAGCGCCCGCTCTCGCCGTTCGTGCTGTCGACCAAGAGTCGCCGCGGGATTTCGACGGCGTTTGCCGATCTACCCGACCAGGGCCTCCACAGCGTCGGCGAGATGTACGCGGGACAGCTGTACTTCCTGCAAAAGGTCGCTGGTTCCCTCGGTGCGGGCGACGACTACCTGCAATTCGTCGACTTCCGCGACGCCTACGCGCACGCGTTCGTCCAGGTCGCGCTGGCGTGCGCCGCGCAGCGCTGCGACATCGACTGGCCCGCGCCGTCGGCCGTGCTCACCAGTCAGCTGCAGCTCACGCACCCTGCGGGCGGAGTGAGCAGTCCGATCTTCGCGCGCGAGCTCACGGACGTCTTCAACTCGGACGTCGTGCGCGCCTACCTGGCGATGACCGGCCCGGAGGCGCACGAAACCTGCTACCTGCGGGGCGCCTTCGAGCACTCCCTCGTGCGCATCGCGGCGGCCATCGAGACCTTGGTGCAGCACTGGAACGAGCAGCGGCACCGCCCGGAAGCCGCGCGCTGCTACGGTCCACCGCAAGAGCTGATCCGCAGCATGCGAAGGCGCCCGAGCCTGGAAGACTGGAGCAGCGCCGAGCTGGCGCGCCGAGCGCTGAACGCCGTGGCGTATTTCGGGCAACGGACGGCCAAGGCGCGCCTGGGTTTGACACGCTACATCCCGAGCGTGCTGGCGCTGGCACTCGAGCCGTTCTGCCCGAGCTACTGCGACGAGCTGCGCGAACGCTTCCCGACCGCAGCCGATAGCTGGGACGAGCTGACGCTGTCGCCGCTGGACCACGATCTACCGAGCTTCTCGCTCAAGTCCGAGTCGGCGATCATCCTGGTCGATCCGACCGAGCTCAGTGATGCCGACGCGGACGAACCGGAGACTAGCATCAGACAGACGATTCAGGTCGGCTTGAGCGGCGCGTTGTAGGTGGCGGAGGGGCGCGGCAGATGCGCGCCCCTCCTTCACGCTGTTACAACCCCGCGTTGTCGAGCAGCTGCTCTTCGGTCATCGTCTTCATCTCGAAGCCGAACGCGGTGTTTACCTCCGCGACGATCTCATTGCCGACGGCGCCCATGTAGAGCGTATTCGGATGGACACCGTCGTAGTGAGTGAACGGCTCGGCGTAGGCCGGCGTCGCGCACCCCACTCCGTTGGTCGCAGGGTTGAAGCCGCACGGTCCGGTGCCCGGAACTGCCAGGTTCGCCAGGCTCGCGACCTTGGGGGTCGCGGAGAACGGCGAGAGCACGATCGTGAAGGGCTGCAATGGGGTCCCTGCCACATCGTAGAAGCCTGTCGTCGCCTGTTCGGTGACGATCGCGTTCACGGCGGTGTTGAACGGATCGATGAACGTAATACCCGCGCCGGCGGCGGCCATGGACAACGGTTGGTTGAGTACCGACGCCGCGCCGGCCAAGCCAATGATCGCGACCTTGGTCTTGATCACGTTCGGATCCGCGGAAGCGGCCGTGCGCAACGTGACAGCGGCCGAGACGATCCGGCCGATCAGCGCGCCGAAGAACGCTTGCTGGCCACCGTCCTGCTCGTAGCCGATGTACGTGCGAATGAACAGGTCGTTGTGGCCGACCCAGACGAGCGCGACGTCGACCTTGTCGTTGGCGATCTTACTGGCGAGGCCCTGGATCTGCGCATCGAACGAGCCGATCGTCTGCAGCCGCGGATCCATCCGCTGACTGAGGGGTATGCGCTCGTCATTCGTGAGGTCGCTCCACTGCGGGCTCAAGGCGGCCTGGCCGAAGCGGGCCCAGTTCCGACTGTTGCCGTTGTTGCGTGGCTCGCCGCGCACGCTCGGGTCGGCTTCGTAGCCGCCGAACGAGATGCGCTTCAAAGCGTGCAGTTGCTCCGTCCACGTCAGGCCGGGGAGCGCGCTCACGGCGCCCTGGTATTCGTCCGAGAGGCTGTCGCCGATCACGCCGACTCGCACCTTGCAGTTCTTGCTGTACTTCCTGCACGCATCGGCGTTGCCCTTGCGGCATTTCTTGAGGAAGTCCTCGCAGCCCGGATCGTCGTTGCGATCGGCGGCGGCCTCGCCGTCGTCCTCCGACAGCGCGCTCGTTGCCAACGCTGGCGTGCTGGGTTCGTCAGCCCGCATCTCCGACGCGCAGCCGTAGCCGAGCGCGACCAGCAGGATCAATGAAGCTGCCAGCGATGTTGTACTTGGTTTCATCAGACTCTCCTTCCGCACACGCATGTGTGCGACCGCCGATGGCCATACCACGACCCGTCTCGGGGATGGAGGTTTCCGATTGGCGATGACCATTCAGCGCAATCGGGACTTCTGATCGCGTACTCGCGGCCGATACATCCGAGGCGACACGCCTTTCCAGCGCTTGAATGCCGTTCCAAACGACGAGGCGTCGCTGTAGCCAAGGCGACCGGCGATGATGTCGACGGTCCTGTCGCGGGTGGAGAGTAGCTCTTCTGCGATGGTGACGTGATAGCGCAAGCCCGCCTTGAGCCCGAACAGAACACTGGGACCCAGCGCGCGCAGAATGTTCCGTAGAACGGCCAACTCCTGGCGACCCTCGATCTCGGCAAGTGGATCAGCGTGTCGACATGACTTCGGTTTCTGCCGCGTCGGCCTGGTGATCGCAAGCCTTTGACTTGCGGACTCGTGGTGCCGAACTTCACCAGCTAATTGCCGTTTTTCTCGGCTCGTGCTGCGCCGGACGGATCAGCTGCCGAGCTGCACCACCGCGTACAGGCTCGGCAGCGGCCCCGACGCTGGAGTGCCGCCGAGGGTCATTGGAAATCCACCCGCGAACGCTGCGCTCTGGACGACGGTAGAGATACTGCTTCGGCTGTCGATGCTCAGCGGCAACTCGCCATCCGCCAGGAACGCCAACCAGTAGTACGCGGCATTGCTCAGCGCCGGGCACCCGCTCGCGACCGCGAACGTGCCCGCCGAGAGCGCTGCCGCCGAGCTCTGCGCCAGCAGTTTTCCGGGCGCGGCGTTCGTGTCCTCGTACAACGCCATGCGCACGTTGGGGTTGCCGCTGCCGCCCGCGAGCACCCCGAATCGCAACAGCTTCGCCCCCGCGGGCACCCCGCCGATGCGCACCGCGTAGATCGTTCCCGCCGTGATGCCGACGGCTTGCGCATAGAGCGCCGCGTAGCCGACGTTCGCGGTCTTGGCCTGCACACAACTCTCCGGCGTTCCCGACGCCGCGTAACCGCACGAGCAGTCACACCGGTAACTCGCCCCATCCGCCGCGCAGCTGCCAGCGGCGCCGCACGGGTTCGTCGCGCAGGGGTCGATCACCTTGCAGCCTTCGCTGCCCACGCCATCTCCCTGATAGCCGCTGGGACACTGACAGTGAAAGCCCGGCGTCATATTCACGCAGGCGTTCGGCGCGTCATCGCAGTTGTCGCTGCCGCGGGCGCACTCGTCGACGTCCGTGCAGCCTTGTTCACCCACGCCATTGCCCGCGTAGCCGCCGGGGCAGACGCAGCGAAAGTCGCCGGCCACGTTGACGCATGCGCCGGGATCGCGATCGCAGTTGTCCGTGCGCTCGGCGCACTCGTCGATGTCGCCACAGCCGCTGGCGCCGACGCCGAGGCCGCGATAGCCGGCCGGGCAGCTGCAGTGAAAGCCCCCGGGGTCGTTCACGCAGGCGTCGGGATTGGCATCACAGTTGCCCGTGCCGAGCCGACACTCGTCGATGTCGATGCACGTGTCGCTGCTGCCGCTGCCCGCGTAGCCGGCAGGACACTTGCACCAGAACCCGCCTTGCGTGTTCACGCAGGCGTCGGGTTCGTCGTCGCAGTTGTCGCGGCCCGTCCGGCATTCGTCGATATCGGTGCAGCCGGGCCCTTCGTAGCCCGGCAGGCACACGCAATCGAAGCCGCCGGGTCGATTGGTACAGCGCGAGCGCGGGCCGCAGTTGGCCAGGCCGCGCTGGCATTCGTCGATGTCTGCGCACGTCCCGCCGTTGCCCTCGTAGCCCGAGCGGCACTGGCAGAGCCTCTGCCCGTCGAGGGTCTGACAGTCGGCCTGATCCGAGCAGGCGCTGGGATCGATGCAGCCCACGTTGCGGCTGCACTGCCGCGGCGCGGTCTCGTGCAGTCCTGGCTTGCACGCGCACTCGCGGCCGCCCAGCGTGTTGCGACAGACCAGCTGCCTGGGATCGCAGCCGCCATTCTCCTTCGCGCACTCATCGACGTCTCGGCAGCGCGTGCCGTCGCGCAGCACGTCGTCGAAGCCATCGGGGCATGTACCGCAGCGGACGATGCCCGCGACGCTCGTGCAGTCCACCAGCGCGTCGCAGCCCCCATTGTCGATCGTGCAAGGATCGACCACCTCGCCTCCGTCGGCTGCAGCCGCATCCATTTGGACTACGCCCGCATCAGCCATGCCCGCGTCGCTCGCTCTCGCCCCCGCGGCACCGGGCGCGCCCGCCGCTGCCCGCTGCCGAACGCACAGCTTCGACTGAGGGTCGCATACCTGCCCGGGGGGACACTGCCCGTCCGGACATCCAAACAAGCCCACGGGCAGCTCCGCGCGACAACCGGCCAGCAACAGTGCGCACAGGCTCAGCCAGCCGGTGATCAACAGCCGAGTTCGATCGGTTTCGGCGGCTGTTTCGTATTGTCGATCGAATGACCGCCGCACCTCCGCCGCTGCCTTCGAAGTCGACCACACAGGGTTCACTACGCTCGTCGGACCCCTTTGGTTCGACGCTGCCGGGCTACATGCCCAAGGCGGGCGATGTGATCGCGGGCAAGTACCAGGTCGACCACAAGCTTGGCGAAGGCGCGATGAGCGTAGTCTTCCAGGTGACCCACCGCGTCACGCAGAAGCGGTTCGCGCTCAAGTGGCTGTTGCCGCACGTCTGCGCGCGGCCCGAGCTGGCCCAGCGCTTTCTGCGCGAGGCGCAGGTGGCCGGCCGGGTGGAGCATCCGCACCTGGTCGAGGTCTACGACGTCGGCAGCCTCGAGGGTTCGTTCTACATGGTGCTCGAGTTGTTGCGCGGCGAGTCGCTCGAACAGCGCCTGACTCGCGTGGGTCGCATGTCGCCGGCGGACAGCTTGCGGCTCCTCTTGCCATGTCTGCGCGGCATCGCGGCGGCGCACGAGGCGGGCATCGTGCACCGCGATCTCAAGCCGGCGAACATCTTCGTGTGCAGTGCCGCGTCGACGGCTGCGGAGCACGCCAAGGTGTTGGACTTCGGTATCTCCAAGCTGCCCAACCTGCCGGGCGACACGCGTTCGGCGCTGACCCGCACGGGCCTGGTGATGGGTACCCCGCGCTACATGCCGCTCGAACAAATGCGCGGCAAGCCGATCGATCAGCGTGCCGACATCTACGCCCTGGGCGTCGTGCTCTATCAAATGCTCTCGGGCCGCCTCCCGTACCCGCAAAACAACTTCGGCGATCTC
>DATEOF010000023.1:0-15581 GCA_035274465.1 Polyangiales bacterium | reverse complement strand
GGGCTCGACCTGCGGAGGCCGCTCCGACGCGGCGGCCTCGCTCCGCAGCGAATGCGTCCGGCCCGGGCGCAGCGCGAACAACCCACCGACAGCCGCGATCAGTACAACGCCAACCAGCAACAGCGTACCTACGCGAACCCCTTGCTCCGCGACCGGCGCCACCGGAACCGTGGGCACCCGCGAGGCTGACGCAGCCGTGCCTGCGGGCGCAGACACGATTGCACTCGCGCTCGGGGCAGCGTCCAGCACCTCACACTCGATCGCCTCCGGCGGCTCCGCCACGGCGACGGCGGGCGCGATCGACTCGGTCGAATTTGCACTCGCGCTTGCGTCGCTGGACGCGGGCAGCGCCTCGTCCGCACTCGCCTCCGCGACGCCAGGAGGCGCTGCGTCCAGGCTCGGCGCGTCCGGCGTGGGGCTCGCTGCGGGGAGCTCCGGCGCCGCGTCGATCACCGGCTCCACTGGCTCGGCCGGTGGGAGTGGCGACGGGGCGACGCGAGGAAGGGGCGGGGGCCCGCTCCGCGGAGGGCGACGGGCGTGCGGGGGTACGATCTGCTCGAGCGCCAGGCGTGCGGGTTCCGCACCGGCGAAGCGTGCGAGCACGTTGGGCTGCAGCATGTCGTGAAACCAGGCGTCGAGCGTGGCCGGGACGTCGTCGCGCAGCGCGCTGACTGGGGCAAACTTGCCGATCTGGGCGCGCTGCGCGAGCGTGGGCCAATCTTCGGCCGGAAACGGCGGCTTGCCGGTGAGCATGCGGTAACCGAGTACGCCGACGGCCCAAACATCGGTGCGCTGATCGACCCGCGCCGGCGCGGCGATCTGCTCCGGGCTCCAGTACTCCGCGCCAAGATGCCACGCAGCGCCCGACGCAAGTGGCGAGCTATCTCGTCCCCGCCAACGCGCAATCCCGAAATTCAACAGTTTGACCGAACGCCGGCCGGCGCCGTCATCGACCAGAAACACGTTCTCGGGGTGGATGTCGCGGTGCACCAGCCGCAGCGTCTGCAGCCGTGACAGGGCGCGGAGAAGCTGGTCGAGGATCCAGGCCACCTCGGCGAAGCTCAGGCGCGGCTGGCGCACCAGCAGCGTGCCCAGTTCCTCGCCATCCAGCGCTTCTGTGACCAGGAACGGCCGCCCGTGCTCGCTGATGCCTTGGTCCAGAATCTGCACGTAGTGCGGACTGCGTACCCTGCCGAACGCACGCGCCTCGCGCTCGAAGCGTTGGCGGCTGGATTCGTCGAGCGACTGTGACCCGCGCAGAAACTTAATCGCCACACGGCCGCCACTTCGCAGGTCCTCGGCCTCCCAGGCCTGGCCCGGTGACGAGCCTAAACCCCGGCGCAGCTGCCAGTGCTGGCAGACGATCACGCCCCCCTGCAACGAAGCGTCTAGCATTGCAGGTTTTCATCCTAGTCAGGTTTGGTGCGCGCACAAGCCGCGCGTACACACCCGCGCGCATTCCTTTAAAGCGCCAAATTGAGCGGAAAGTCGTATCCGGAATGTGTCGGAAGTCACACCCGCCCTTGCAGCTGATGGCGGCGGCCGTGGCGCGTTTTGGGAACATGCGGTGGGCTGCTAGCATGCGTGCGTGCCCCGACGACTCCTCCAGGCTGACGCGACGCTGGCGCTCGACGAAAGTGGCGGGCTGCGCGTGGCGATCGTCGCGGACACGCACAGCCAGCCGCACCCGAAGGCTGCGGATCACATCGCCAAGCTGGCGCCGACCGCGATCCTACACGCGGGCGACATCGGCGATCTTGGCGTGCTCGACGAGCTCGCGCGCATCGCGCCGGTGATCGCCGTCCGCGGCAACATCGACGAGCGCGCTTCGGAGGTGCCCGACACGATCACGATCGACGTGCGCGCGGGCGAACACAGCGCGCTCAAGCTGCTACTCATGCACATCGCAGTGCACGGGCCGAAGATCCGCGCCGACGCCGCGCAACTGGCCGGCCGCGCAGGCGCGCGCCTGATCGTCTGCGGACACTCGCACGTGCCCTTCCTCGGCCGCGATCGCGGCTTGATGGTCTTCAACCCGGGCTCGATCGGGCCGCGCCGCTTCCAGCTCCCGATCGTGTTCGGAATGCTGGAGATCGCCGCCCACAAGCTCTCGCTGCGGCACATCGACTGCGAGACCGGGGCGGCGTGGACGCCGTAGCGGTCACTTCCAGAACTTTTTGAAGAACGGCCAGGCCACCTCGGACAAGTCCAGGTTGCCGTCGTTGTTGTACAGGATGTGCCCGCCGAGCGGTTGCGACGACGCCGGCACCGTGCAGAACACGACTTCGACGTCCTCGTCGCACTGCGTCCAGCTCACGCACTTGGTCTCCGGAAGTGAGCTGGCACACGGCACGAGCGGGATGTGCAGCGGATCGGCAGCGTCCGGATCGCCGATGCCGTTCGGTGTCGCAAAGCACACAGCATCGGGCGAAGACATCGCGCCGCCGAAGTGCAGCGATTCGGTCGGACCCATCTTGCAGTTGTTGAACTTGGCGATGCGCTCCATGTTGGAGCGGTCATCCGCGTAGTTCGTCAACATGTCGGTCATGGAGTGGAACGAGATGGTCGGCACCGGCCGGCTCAGGCCGGAACACGACTGCGTGAGCATGGCGACCGGCGACATGCCGCGCCAGCGCTTGGCATCGCCACAGCCGGTGGCGACGGTCATCATGCCGCCCATCGAGATGCCGGTGACGTACACGTGCTCCGGATCGACCTTCGCGATCGTCTCGACGTGATCCGCCACCTTGTTCACGAAGGGCACGTCGCTCGACGTGGTCCAGGACATGTTCAGACCGGCCGGTGTGACCACGATCGCGTTGTCGCGTTGCACCGCCATGCGCCAGGACGAGCCGTAGCCCTTCGGAAACATCTGACCACTCAAGTTGAAGCCCTCCTTGCCGGTGTGGACTTCGATGCTCTCGCTCAAGCCGTGACAGTCCATGATCAACGAGGCGGGCTTGCACGGGTCGTACATCGGCGATGCGTAGATGTAGAACTGACGCATCTGGCCGCTGATCGTCATCTTGCACAAGCGATCGTCGTTCGGCTTGAGCGGTGACGTGCACGGGTCCGTTCCGGCGGGGGCCATGCTCTCCGGACAAGTCTCCGACGGCGGCATGCCCATGCCGCTCGCACCCGCCGCGGCCATGCCGCTGCCACCACTACCAGCCGCCGAGCCGGCAGCGGAACCGCTCATACCCGCGCCCGCACCTGCGGCCGAGTCAGCGCCCGAGCTGCCACCTGCGCGCGGGGGACTCATCGCCATACCGCCGCCGCTTCCGGCTGCAGTTCCGGTGCTACCGGCGCCGCCGCCAGCTGCAGGCGTCCCACTCCCACCACCGGTCATACCGGCCGGCGCGACCGACCCCGACTGCCCGGCGCTGCCGATCGGCACTTCCGTGTTGCCCTTCGTCGAACACGCAGCGATCAGCACACACGGGATGATCACACTCACTCGCACCTGACAGTTCATGACTGACCTCGTACGAGTGACTACCTACCCGTTCGTTCTCGGGTTGCAATAGCGAGTGAAATTGTATTCGCGAGAAACAATTAAGACAGATTCAAACTCACCGACCGCGATGCTTTGTGCATCACCACATCCAGGCGAGCGATGCAGCACATGCAAACCATCGACGGCTGCGATGGATGTCAGGGCGCGGATTGGCAAAGTCGTGGCAAAAGGTTGGGTACAACAACCAATTGCCGAAGCATGCCGCGGGACCGCTTAAAAGCCGACGGGACGGCGACCTTTCGGTTGCCGTCCCGCCGATGTCGTTCCCTTGCGGCCTAGGGCCGCGCGGGCTCTTCGATCACTGCGCGATCATCTTGACTTCGATGTCGGTGTTGCCCGTCATCGACGAGACCAGCGTCCCGAGGCTCATCGGAGCCGAGGTCGGCTTCAGGCCCGTGTAGATCTGAATCGAGTTCAGGTTGTCGTAGATCAGGCTGTTGATCGGGTCGCCCGTGTCCGACGTGGAGAGACCCTTCTCGCGGTCCCACTTCAGCGTCAGGCGGTTGCCCGAGATCTCCCAGCTCACGCCGCGGAAGTTCGCCGGCGTCATGTTGGGGTCAGCGTTCTCGGCCGCCAAGGTGTTCACCTCGGCGTCGGCGTCCTTGTCCGGCGAGTTGATGCTGATGCCGCGGTTCAAGGAGAGGAGAGCGACCTGCTGATCCATCTGCGGCCAGGGCAGAATGTCCTGGTTGAAGCGGATCTCGACGGTGCCGCTCGGCGAAAGCGCTGCCGCTTCCGACGTCATCGCCACGATCTTGATCGCTTCCTCGGTGAGGTGCGACAGCGTGAACAGCGGGTTGCCGTCCTCGCCAGCCGTGTACGAACCGCCGTCGATCTGGTAGCTGCCGGCGCCGTACACCGTGACGTCGTACGTCACGCCGAGCACGAGCTCGCCCTTGGCGATCTCGACCTTACCGTCGCTGAAGTTCTTCACGAGGGCGCGCTGCTGCAGGTCTTCCGAGTTGACCCACACCTGACCCGCCACACCGGCAGGCTGGTCGACCAAGCTCGACGCTGTGCTCGGCGTGAAGCGGACGGTGCCGCTCGGCAGCTTGGTGTCGTCGTCGAGCGTGAAACGAGCCTGAACGGCCGGCGCTTCCACGCTGCTCGGATACAGGAACGCGTCGTAGTACCACGAGCTGAGCCCGCTGCCCGACACCGAGAACTTCGAGTTGTGCGACAGGAAGCTGCGGTAGCCTTCGGCCTTCACGATGACGGTGTAGTCAGCGTTCGGGAGCACGGGACCAACCACGAAGCGACCCTCGTCATCGACCTTCGCGGTCAGCGTGCGGTCGAAGTACTCGAGCTTCATCTCGTAGCCCTTCACGCGGTCCAGCGTGACGCCGTTGTAGATGCGGCCCGTGAAGTAGCGCTGATTCTGATCCGGCAGCTGGGTCGGGAAGGAGCGCGTCGTCTGCATCACGATCTCGACCTCGCTGTCACGCGCGGCCGTGAGCATGAACGTGAGACCCGAGAAGTCGGGGCCTGCGGCAACCTTCACGCTGTAGGTCGCACCAAAGGTCAGTGCGCCTTCCGGGATCATCGCCTCGCCGTTCACCACGTTGACGTGGAACGTCTGCGGCGCGACCTGGAGGTCGTTCGGCAGCGTGGTGGCGCTCGGCTGCGCGAACGCACCGATCACGGTGGAACCCGACGCGGGGAGAACCGTGGTCGGCACGGGGGTCGTGGTCGTCGTGGAACCAGTGGCCGTCGTGGTCGTCGTGCTCGTCGGATTCAGCAAGCCCAGGCCTTGCTTCGGATCCGCGCCGTAGTCTTGAACCGGCACGAAGTCGACGGAGGCGATCTCGATCGGCATGCGATCGTCGTTCGATCCCAGCTTGATCATGAAGGCAGGCGCCTTCTTGTCGCTGTCGTACAGCGGCACGTCGCCGATCACAGTGAGGTCATTCACGCCCACCGGGAGCGCCGGCAGCGCCAGGCCAGTAAACTCGAACTCGGCCTTGCCGTTGGCCTTCGCGTCCAAGCGATAGCTGGCGCTGGGCTGGATCGGGCCGATCTTGTAGTTGCCTTCTTCGTCGGAGACCGCGCCGATCGTGTCTTGACCGGAGATCAGCGTGAGCTCGGCCGAGTTGATGGCTTCCATGGTCGCACCATCGACCACGCGCCCGCGCAGGTAGTAACCAGCCTCAGGCTTGTCGTCGCCGCACGCAGCGGCGAGTAGGAACGGAACTAAGAGCAAAGCGCGCTGTCCGCGACGCTTCCCCTTAAGCGCATACCGTTGTGTCATGAGTGTCCTTCTTGTTGTGTACAAACGTAAGAGCTGAATTCCGAACCAGCTCGGAGCTCAGCCGTAGTCGTGCGCGTACTGCGCGGCAGAACGCTTCGACGCGCAAAAAGCGCTGTCGTCGTGCCCCCATCCTCACTGCTAGTGAATGGCGATCCACCTACGCCTTACGACTCGGTTTGTTCATTGTCTCGGATCGCTTTGCGCCGAGTCAATGTGAGGCGAAAATTCTAGTAGACAATCCTATGCAGTGTGTACTGCGTCGAGTGCCGACAGCGTACTGAACGGACACAACGTGGTTGTGTGCTAAAGCCGCGTGCCTATTGAACGCGCTGATTCGCTCCGCTCGGCTCACAGCGGGTTGCGATGTCGGAGCCGGAGGTCGGCGTCGTACTGGCTAGTGCTCGTGATCTGCAGGCGCAGGCGTGCCGGGCGGCTTGAGCTTCATGTAGACCTCGACCAACTGCACCCCGTCTTTGGCCTTGGGGCCGACAGGCGAGAGCGCAACGGGGATCTGGATCCGCTTGTTCAGGCGCGTGAAGCCGACGACGTACGCGCGCATGCGTTCCTGCGACCAACGCATCTCGATACGACAGATCGTCTGGCGGCAGAGCACCGACTTGATCAGATCGGGTGCACCGTCGGCGGGCTGGAACGCGCCGCGCAGCGCCGATTCGACCTCGATCGCGGTGGAGTTGCGCGGTTCGGACTGGAACTGCGCGCGGTACTCGGCGACGGGCCCCTGATCGCCCTGGATTTGATCGGGGAGTTGGCGCGGCTTCACGGGGGCGGGAGGATCGGCGGCGGGCGCGGGCGCAGGTTCGGGCTCTGGCTCGGGCGCGGGCTGGTAGGCAGCTGGCGGCGCTGCAGCTGGTGGCGGCGCAACTACCGGAGGCTGGACGACGCTACTCGGATCCGCAGCGGCGAGCGGGGCGACTTCCTCCTTCGGTGCCGGCCATTCCGTCACCACCCAAAGGACTCCGGCGACCAGCAAGAATGCTCCGAGCGTAACCAAGTTGCGCGACATCCAGGCCTCATATCCGATGCCTCGCGCATCGACAACGCGAGGACCGACCACTTTCAGCCAATCTGCCGAGGCTCAGAGGCGCTGGAACCAGATGTTCCGGAAGCGCACGCGGAAGCCTTCGTCCCGGAGGCGCAAGCCTGTGTTGCCAGGGAGTTCCTCCCAGCCATTGGCGGTACGGTTCTTCAGCTCGAGCTGCTCGTACAGCAGGCTGCCGTTGTAGACGACCGTGATTCGAGCGTTCCTGGTCTTCACCTTGCCCGTCTCGTCCCACCGCGCATTGCGAAACACCATGTCCACGCTCTGCCACACCTCCGCCGGCAGCGCCTCGTCGACCGGAGGTGCGTCCACCAGCGTGCCGCTCGTGGCCCGCGACAGCGGATGGCCGTACGAATTGGCGAGCAGCAGGCCATAGCGCCCGGCCGCGTAGACTTGAGTGCGCGCGTCCGCTGCCACGGGCAGACGAAACTCCAGGTGCAGACGGATGTCCTGCAGCTGCTCGCGCGTGAGCAGGTCGTCGCTGCCCGGCTCGATCTCCAGGGCTCCGTCGACGATCTTCCAGCGTGGAGCCGAGTGGTCCAGGTGTTCCCACGCATCCAGGTTCGTGCCGTCGAACACCACCACGGCATCAGCGGGCGGCGGTGGGTAAGCCAGCGGCCGAATGCGCGCGTTGCGATAGAACACCTCGGCGCCCTCCGCCTGCAGCACGATGCGTCCGCGATCCAGCGGCTGCCACATGCCTCCGCTCGCGAACTCCATCGCCCAACCGCGGTGGTTGACCACCTGATTCACGGAATGGATGAACTCGCGCTCCGACGCGACCAACTCGAGCGCGTTCCAGTCGGTCAGCGACTCGTACGTCCCGCCCTTCTTGATCGCGCCGCCGCGCAGCACGCGAGGGTCGCCGCCCTCCTGAAACATCCCATTCATCATCGGATCGACCGGCGTGGTCGCACCCACGTCGCCCAGCAGGTACAGATCGCCGACGTCGTTCTCCTGGACCTGGAACTCCATACACTGCGGCCAGACGCCGTCGTCACCGCGCATGTGGTAGAGCAGGCCGCTGTCGCGCACGGCGTCCTGGCGCGGTGCAAACTTCGTGGTGCCCCAGCGCTGCTCGACCCGGAAGCGGTAGTTGCCGTAGTCCGAACGCGTGGCCACGTAGCCGAACTCCTGATCGCCGGCCGGCGGCGCGTTGCCGAGCACGTGCAGGACGTCGCTGCCTTCCATGCGGAAGACCCCGTCCGGGTCTGCGTCTCGGCCGTGCGACGGCAGGAACCTGTACCACTCGGACAGCGTGGCATCGAACAGGGGTCGCCACTCGGACAGCTCGAGCTGCGGATCCGGCAGGCTCGCGTCGGGCTCGCCTGCGTCGGGCTTCCCAGCATCGGCCGAATCCGGGTCACGGCTCGGTTTCGGCTTGGAAGGCTCATCACCACCACACCCCCAGCAGCACAAAATCAGCACAGCGATCGGCCAACGCATCGGTGAATGTTCCGCGATCGAAGTGCGCGCTGGAAGAGGCCATGGCGCAGCCGCCGCGCGTCTGGGCCAAGCTGTGCCATCGGCAGAGCGGCACAAGCGCCTCCAGCTCTGGCGGGGCGGCACGCGCTTTGCTCGAAACTGCGGTCCCTCCGACATCATGCGAGGTGCGTACATTGTGCAGGGTGAAAGCATGCGAGACAGCCGTTCGAAGTTGTTCCAGTTCCTCATCACCGGTGCGTGCCTGATCGGCGCGACCGGCTGTTCCGAGGCTTGGCGGGCCTGGTGGGAGGCGCACCACGATGGTTCAGGCCACCATCCGCCGGTCTCCGATGCGGGCGAACCCGCGAACGATGCAGGCACAGTCAGCTGTGGTAGCCGCGGGCAGGAAGCCTGCCCCGAGGGCCAGTTCTGCGACTTCCCGGAAGCCAGCAGCTGCGGCGACACCGATCGTCCAGGCGAGTGCCGCGACATGCCTCAGGTCTGTACCTTCATCTACGCGCCGGTCTGCGGCTGTGACGGGAAGACGTACGCCAACGCGTGTACCGCGGCGGCGGCCGGCGCCTCGGTACGCAGCCAGGGCGAGTGCGAGAGTGCCTGCGGCGGGCTGCAGGGACTGCAATGCGCCGAGGACGAATACTGCAATTACGCACCCGAGGCGATCTGCGGGCGCGCAGATGCGACCGGCACCTGTGCCCCGAAGCCGCAAGCCTGCACGCGGGAGTACCTTCCGGTCTGCGGCTGCGACGGACAAACCTATGGCAATGCGTGCACCGCTGCGGCAGCCGGCGTGTCGGTCGAGACCGAAGGCGAGTGCCCGGCACCGAGCACAGCCTGCGGCGGCTTCGCCGGAGTGCGCTGCCCGGACGGCCAGTACTGCGACTTTGCGGCCGGCGACGGCTGCGATGTCGCAGATGGACAGGGACGCTGCGCGGACATCCCCCAGATCTGCACCACGATCTACGCGCCCGTCTGTAGCTGCGACGGGACCACGTACGCCAGCGCGTGTCAGGCGGCGAGCGCCGGAGCCTCGGTGCGCGCGGAAGGTGAGTGCCCGACCCGATAGCTGAACGAACGCGTCAGCTCAGGAACGAGCGTTGGACCTGCTCGAGGACGCGGGCCAGCCGGTCAGCCCATGCGCGCTGGCCGGCCGGCTCCGCGATCAGGTCCTGCCGCAGCTCGAGCTCGACGTGGAGCAAGCCGCGCTTCTCCCCGTGATTGACCACGGAGTAGTCGGTCGCATCCGAGACGAAGTAGGGCTCGTTGTCGCCCACCAGCAGGCCCGTCTCCGTCCGCAGCTGGTCGAGCATCAGCCGCGCCACCCGTGCGTCGCGCTGGTAGAGCACCCCCATGTGCCAGGCGCGCGCATTGCCGAGGTACACCGGGGTGAAGCTGTGCAGCGCGATGTAGATGCAGGGCAGGCCGAGCTGTGCGCGGCGATCGAGCTCGGCTGCGATGCGCCGGTGGTACGGCCAGAATACCTCCTCCTCGCGCTGGCGGATCTCGTCCGGCGTGAGGCCGACATTGCCCGGGATCGTGGTGGCTTCGCTGATCTGGGCGATCGACTGCGGCGATCCGGGCGGGCGGTTGGCGTCGATGACCAGCCGCGAGTAGCCGTGGAGAATCAAGAATGCATCCAGCTGCTCCGCGAGCAGCCGACCCACGCCTGCGATGCCGATGTCCCAGGCGATGTGCCGCTGCAGCTCCGACTCGCCGAGCCCCAGATCACCGAGCGCGCGCGGGAGCGAGCGGCCGGCGTGATCGCACGCGAACAGGAACGGCGACGTACCGCTCTCGTGCAGGACTTGAAACACTGGAGGATCGGTATCTGCGAGCAAGCCAACCATGTCTTTGGCTATAGGGCACTCGCCCGCGGAAGCCAACGACGGCACTCGCGCTGAACGTGCGTCAGGTGCTGCTGGGCGGTGACTGCCCCCCCGCGCGCATGTTGCGGACCACGGTCCAGCGCATGTGCCCGTACTGCGCGAAGAAGAACACGAACTTCCCCACTAACAAGCCGGTCAGAACCACGCCCCAAGCTCCGATCCCGAGCCACTGCGTGGCACCCACGTTCACCAGGCCCATCAGGAACATCAGCGCCGCCCAGGCGTAGCCCCAAATGAGCAGCACTCGCTCGGGAACCCAGTCGCGAACCAGCTGGGGAAGGTACGGCATCTGCCAGCCGCGCTTGAGCATGACCAGCCCGATCGCCCAGTGCGCGATCGTGGGCTTGAGCCGGATGAAGCGGCTGTCGTGGGTGATCATCGACAGGCTGCCGAGGGCGACGGCCAGGCCGAGCGCCATCCACTGCATCGACGACAGCGGCTTCTTGCGCGCGAGGCTGACCACCATCTGCAGCAGCGCGACGCCGATCGCCAGCGCGGTCGCGAGCAGCAGGCTGCCGGTCAGCCCGTACACCACCAGGAACGCGATGGCGGATAGGAAGTCTTCCAGCAGCTGCCGCAGCGCGGTCGCCATGTGCGTTCAGTCAGATCAGGCCGCTGATGTGCGCAGTGCGCGGCACGAACTCGAGGTGAATGCGGTCAGAAATCCCGCTCGAGCGCAAGCTCTGTCCGGGCCGAGCCGGCTCCAGGTGGTCCGACTTGGGCACGCCCGAGAAGTTCTTCAGACGGGCGACCAGCACCGGTACGCGCGCGGTGCGGACCAGCTCTTCGGCGACCGAACCCAGGATCAGTTTCTCCACCCCGCTGCGCCCGTGGGTTCCCACCACGATCAGATCGGCGTCCACATCGACGGCGACCTGGTGAATCGCCGGAGCCGGCTTACCGATTCGGATGTGGAAGACACTGTCCACGTGGAAGGGCTGGGCGCCGACCGGCGGCGCGCACACGGTCGTGACGTGCTTGCGAAGCTCTTCGATGCGCGGACGCAATTCATCCGCGATTTCAGCGAGCTTCTGTGCGTCGTGCAGGCCGGGATCGGCCGTGATTACGTTGGTGATATGAAGCTCGCCTGCAGGTAGGGCGCGGGCCAGCTGCACGGCATGCCAGAGCGCGTGGTCCCCTGTTTCGGACAAATCTACGCCCACCACGATGCGATTCTTGATCTGGTTGCTGTCAGTCATCACGACACCTCCCGGGCTCACGCGGTGACGATCGACACCCAGTCGTCGCCGCTGAGTCCCGGTCATGTAAGCCAGCCCGCCCGGCCCCGCAACATGCCGCTCGTGGCGGCCTCGGATCGTACTCAGGTGGGAGCCGACCGATCATCATCGGAAGGCGGTGCCCTGAGGCGCGGGCCTTGCGGCGTCTTCGAGACTCGGACGTGGATGACGCGACGCGCGCGCGACCGATCAAACTATTAAACGTGCATCGTGCATCTTTCAGCGTTCGGATCTGATGCAAAGTGCTGGTAAGCTGCGGGCCAATGGCCGCGAAAAAGAAGACCGCGAAGAAGCCCGCACCCAAGACCCCGGCGAAGAAATCTCCTGCGAAGAAGGCGCCCGCCAAGAAGGCGCCTGCTAAGCCGGCGAAGAAAGCGCCCGCCAAGAAGGCACCGCCCGCCAAGAAGGCGCCTGCCAAACCGGCGAAGAAGGCGCCGAAGAAGGCACCGCCCGCGCGCAAGCCGCCGAAGCGTGAGCCGCCTCCGCCTCCGCCGCTCGAGAGCGAGCCGCCGCCCGAGCCCGAAATCGAACAGGACGAGCCCGGGTTCGAAGACGAGCCGGCCGACGACGAGGCGGGCGATTCCGACGAACCTCCGCCATTCGAGAACGAGCCCGAGGAGAAGGACCTGGCGCGCATGGCGCGCCGGGCCTCCCTGGCCCGCCTGGCTCGCAGCCACGCGTAGCGCTGGCGTCGTCCGGCTGGTCTGCGCACGGCGCGCTAGGATGCGCGCCGAAAGTCTTGCGCGCCCGCCGCCGTCAGCTGCATGCGGAATGGCTACTGAGCGCCCAACAGGGCGCACAGCTGGCGAACGTCTGTCTGCGTCTCCAGCGCCATCACCCATTGCCAGACGGCGTCGGCGGCAGGTCGAGGCAGCCCGATCAAGCGCTCGAACTTGCGCTTGAGCTTCTGCTCTTGCGCGTGGAGGTCGCGTTGCGGCACGCCGCTGTCGAACGCGCTCTCGATCACGCGCCCGTCCTGCAACCCCACGCGGAGCTCTGTCCGCGTGGCCGGCATCGGCTTTTCTTCGAGCTCGACGCGCTCGAGCCACTCGCGAAGCTCGGCCGAGGTCGCGCGCGCGTCGTCGAACGTCGCGGGATCTTCGGTCGCCGCACCCATGAGTGTGAGGCCGGCGCAGCCCTGGACGCTGAACTTCAGCTCCAGGCCGGTGCGCGGCTCCTCGATCGTGCACACGCCGAAGCAGGTCGCGTCCAGCGCCAGCTCGACCCACTCGACTTGATCCGCGGCCATGTGTTGCGCGCGCAGCATGCCGCGCAAGCCTTCGATCGTGGCGTGCGTCAGGTGGCAGGCGGCGTGGTACTTGAAGAGCGTGTCCGAGATCGCATAGCCCTCGGGCAGGCTGGCGTCTGCCGGCGGGAGCTGCTGGCTGCTGTGGGTGACGGCGAAGCCTTGCTCGGTCTCGAGGATCGCGCCCGCCCCCGTGAAGCCCGACGAGGCGAGCAGCGCCGCGAGCAAGCCGCTCTGGGCGGCCCTACCCGCGTGTAGCGGCTTGGCCATGCTACCGAACGCACTCTTGAGACCGGCCGACTGACTGCCGGCGAGCGCCAGCGCATGCAGCCACGCGGGTTCGTCGAGCCGCAGCAAGTGCGCTGCAGCGGCTGCCGCCCCGAACGTGCCGAGCGTACCGGTGGCGTGAAAGCCGCGCGCGTAGTGGTCGGGGTTGAGCCACTCACCCAACCTGCACTCGACCTCGACACCCGCGACCATTGCAGCCAACAGCTGCGCGCCCGAGACGCGCTCGCGCTCGCACAGCCCCCACAACGCGCCGAGCACGGGCGAGGTCGGGTGGCCCTGCAGCCCCCAGTGCGTGTCGTCGAAGTCGAGGGCATGCGCCGCGGTGCCGTGCAGCAGCGCCGCGCTCAGCACGCTGCTCCGGCGGCCGAAGCCGAGCAGCCCGGCCTCGTCGCCCGCGTCGGCGCGCACCGCCTGCTCGAACACGATGCGGGTCAGCGGCTCGCGGGCGCCCGCCAAGGTCACGGCCAGCCAGTCCAAGACGCAGTGCTTGGCCACGCTGATCACGTCTTTCGGCAGAGTCGCCGGATCCACACGCCGGCCGAGCGCCGCCAAGCGCTGCGTAGGCTGCATGCACGGGACCTTGGCACCGCGCCCGCGAACGGGTCAAGTCCGCGGCAATCAGCGGATTTCGGTGGCGATCGGCGCCCCGGCCCTGACGGTGCGCGTCACGGGCGTCTTTTCGGCGATCGCCGCGAGCTTCTGGCGTTGTTCCTCGCTGAGCGGCGCGCTGAACGACAGCACGCGTTTGATCGTGCCCGTGCTGTCCTCGCCGTCCTTGTGGAGCTCCAGATCCACGTGAATATTGCCCAGCGTCCAGCCCTTGCGGTCGGCGTACATGCGCAGCGTCATCGCCGTGCACGCGGCCAGGCTCGAGAGCAACAACTGGTAGGGCGACGGTCCGGCGTCACCACCACCCGCGGAGACCGGCTCGTCCGCTGTCAAGCGGTGCCGGCCGTTCTGGATCTCCACGCGCAGTCCCTGCGCCGAATCCAATACGCTATGCGCAATTCGCGTCACGAACGCCTCCTGCCTGGGAATGTAGTCGCCGCGCAGCGCGAATTCGAGGGCAACCTGCGGAGTGTGGGCCGCCCGAAAGCGGGGCATCTTATTCGCATGTCCCCCGATATCGAGACCCGCGTCGCGGCGCTGTCCTGGCCGGGTATCCGCTCCGAGCTGGACGCCCGAGGGTTTGCAGTGGCCCCGCAGCTGTTGACCGCGGTCGAGCGCCGCGCGCTGCGCGGTATGTACGGCGAAACGGAGCTGTTTCGCAGCCGGATCGTCATGGACCGGCACAACTTCGGCCGCGGCGAGTACCAGTACTTCGCCTATCCACTGCCGCCGCTGGTAGCCGCGCTGCGCGAGGCGGCGTATCGGCCGCTGGCGGGGATCGCCAACGCCTGGGCGGAGCGGCTGGGGCAAGAGCGTCGCTTTCCCGAGCGGCATGCGGAGCTGAAGGCCGAGTGCGAACGGCTGGGTCAGGTGCGGCCGACGCCGCTGCTGTTGCGGTACGGCGAAGGCGACTACAACTGCCTGCACCAGGATTTGTATGGAGAGCTGGTGTTTCCACTGCAGCTCGCCGTGTTGCTGGACCAGCCGGGAGAGGACTTCAGCGGCGGCGAGTTCGTGCTGACCGAGCAACGGCCGCGCATGCAGTCGCGGGTGGAGGTAGTGCCGCTGAAGCGGGGTGACGCGGTGATCTTCGCGGTGCGCGAGCGTCCGGTGCAGGGAGCGCGCGGGGACTATCGGGTGCAGATGCGGCATGGAGTGAGCCGGTTGCGGAGTGGGAGTCGGCACACGCTGGGAGTGATCTTCCACGACGCGGAGTAGTTGGTCGCTGGTTGGTGCGTGTCGGCGGCACCTCGCTTCGATGTTCTCGATCTCTGCGCAGTCAGACTGTCGAGGCGGATGGACCGCCCGCTCGTTTGGGTCAAGGCTTTGGTGCAGTGCGATAAGGCCGTAGCTCCAAGCACGTGAAGGAAGCCGTTGCACACCGTGCTCGCAGACACCGGGTGACATCTCACGATGCGTTGAGTTTCCTTGGTCCTTGCTCACGGCACTCACGTCGACGTTGAACCGGCTGACTTCGATCCTCGCCTGTGATCACGCATCCGAGATCGCGGCTCGATCCGTTCGCGTGGTCAGGGCTATGGAGGGGGGCGGCGGGCGCAATGCTGCTCGTTGGGGTCGAGGCGCCCAGTGCGTCGTGCAGCGCGATAGGCCGTAGCGCCAAGCACGTGGTCGCCTTACGAGAGGTTTCGGGCGTCAGTCAGGGTCGTGCCGAGCGACACGTCGGCGGCTTACGGCTCGCTGCCGCGAGCCTCACTGAGGACCTCCCGCCCTCAGACTCCCGGTCGGTTAGCTTTCGTGTCTTCGTGACTCTGGGTTCTTGGCGGGAGGATCATGTTGCTTCTCGCGGAGCGCTCAGATGCTTGTCGGTCGAAGATGGATGGAGTTGCGTGTGATTCGACTTGCTTCACTGTTGATGCTTGGTTCCGGCGCGAACGGAGCGAGATGTGAACCTGCCCCGATTTGATGGACAGCCAACGACGCGATAGCGTCTCGAGGCTTCGAATGTCCAAGAAGAGAAATCGGCACACGGAAGAGTTCAAACGTGAAGCAGTGCGTCTGATGCTGTCGCGAGGGGAGCGCACGGTC
>DATEOF010000022.1:0-7587 GCA_035274465.1 Polyangiales bacterium | reverse complement strand
CCAAGGCTGCGCTCTCGAAGCTCGAGTTCGGCAAGCAGCCGTAGGCCGCGGTTACAGCTGGCTACAGCTGCAGCGACTTGATCTCGAGGTACTCCTCGAGGCCGTACTCGCCGCGCTCGCGACCGTTGCCCGACTGCTTGTAGCCACCGAACGGGGCCAGCAGGTTGAAGCGCCCGCCGTTGACCTCGACCTGACCCGTTCGCATGCGACGCGCCACGCGCTTGGCTCGCTCCGGATCGCCGGACCACACGCCACCTGCCAGGCCGTAGACGCTGTCGTTCGCGATGCGGACCGCGTCGTCCTCGTCGTCGTAAGGGATGATGCAGAGCACGGGCCCGAAGATCTCTTCCTGGGCGATCGTCATGCGGTTGTTCACGTTCGCGAACACCGTCGGCTTCACGTAGAAGCCCTTGGCCAGACCGGCCGGTTGATCGGGCCCCCCGGTGACCAGCGTCGCGCCCTCCGCGATGCCTTTGCGGATGTAGTTGCGCACGCGTTCGCGCTGCGCCTCCGACACGAGTGGACCGAGCTTCGCCTCGCCTTTGAGCGGATCACCGATGGAGAAACCCTCAGCCACGCGCTTGGCGATGGCCACCGCCTGATCGTGCTTGCTGCGCGGCACGAGCATGCGCGTGAGCGCGCTGCAGGTTTGACCGGAGTTCAGGTAGCAGGCGTTGACTCCATTCGTCACCGCTTTTTCCAGATCCGCGTCGTCCAGCAGGATGTTCGCGGACTTGCCGCCGAGCTCGAGCGCCACGCGTTTGATCGTCTGCGATGCGAGCTCCGACACACGTTTTCCAGCGCGCGTGGATCCAGTGAACGAGACCATGTCGACCAGTGGATGCGCCGCGATGGCCTCGCCCACGACGGGACCGACACCGGTCACGAGGTTGAACACCCCCTTGGGCAAGCCAACCTCGTGGACGACCTCGGCCAGGATGAAGGCGTTGATCGGCGCGACTTCACTCGGCTTCAGCACGACCGTGCAGCCCACCGCGAGCGCGGGCGCGACCTTGGCCGCGATCTGATGAAGCGGGTAGTTCCACGGGGTTATGCAACCAACCACGCCGACGGGCTCGCGTACGACGAGCGAGCTGCCCACCTGCTCCTCGAACGTGTATTGCCGCACGAGCGCGGCGTAGGTGCCGAAATTCGCCGTGGGCAGGCCGGCCTGGATCAGCTTGGACAACATCAACGGCATGCCGACTTCGCGCGACATGATCTCGGCCAACTCGTCGCTGCGCTTGGCCAAACCTTCCGAGATGCGGCTCAAGTAGCCGGCGCGGTCCTCCACGCTCAGCTTCGACCAGGGCTCGAATGCGGCGCGCGCTGCGGCCACGGCGCGGTCGATGTCCGCCGCGGTGCCCTCGGGCACGCGTGCGAGCACTTCCTCGGTAGAGGCGTCGATGACGTCCAGCTGCGAGGTCCCGGTCGACGGCGTCCAGGCTCCGTCCACGTACAACTTGTCGTAGTTTCGCATCGACTTGTCCTCTGTGCGCTGGGGGACTGACACCCTGGAAAGAATCCCTAACCGAGTCAATAGCCCCGTCCCCGCTTGGTTCCGTGCTATGTTCGGCCCAGCGGCGCGCCGCAAACACCAGCAAATGAGGTACGCGAGCACGAGCTTCGACGACACCCTGATCGGCGCCACGCTCGCGGGACGCTACCGGATCGAAGCGCGCGTGGGCTCGGGCGCGATGGGTGCAGTCTACCGCGCGCATCAAGCGGGCCTGGCGCGCCGAGTCGCGATCAAGATCTTGAATCGCGACCGCTGCCTGGGCGGCGACACGGTGCAGCGCTTCCGCCGCGAGGCGCATGCGATGAGCGCGCTGCATCACCCGAACACCGTGCGCGTGTTCGACTTCGGCTCGACCGACGATGGGCTCTTGTACCTGGCGATGGAGCTGCTCGAGGGGGAGTCGCTGACCCATCGCTTGCTGCGCGGCGGCGCACTCGGCGTGCGCGAGGCCGTGCTGGTGGCGCAAGCGGTGCTGCGCTCGGTGGGCGAGGCGCACGCCCATGGCATCGTCCATCGCGATCTCAAGCCCGACAACGTCTTCCTGGCGAAGGTGCAGGGCGAGCCCACGGCGATGGTCAAGGTGCTCGACTTCGGCATCGCCAAGGCCATCGAGGGCGAGCGCAAGATCGATCAATTCGAGACGCTCGACGGCACGGTGTTCGGCACGCCGCGCTACATGTCTCCCGAGCAGGCCGCGGGCAAGACGCTCGATCATCGCTCCGACCTGTACGCGGTCGGGATCATGCTGTTCGAGTTCCTGGCCGGTCGCCCACCGTTCGTCGACGCCGATGCCGTGGTGGTCATGGCGCGCCACATCCGCGAGGCGCCCCCGCCGCTCGCAGCTGCAGCACCCGATGCTCCCATACCTCCGTGTCTGGAGGCCGTGGTGCAGAAGTCGCTGGCGAAGGATCCATGCGAGCGCTGGCAGAGCGCCGAAGAGTTCGAGCGCGAGCTGGGTCGCTGCATCCCGGACGTCGATCGCCTGCAGCGCCTGGCGCTGCGCGGCTGGCACAAGTCGTGGGTCGCCAAGCTCGCGCTCGGTAACCCGCGCCGCATCATGGCCTGGTCGCTGGGCGCGGCGGTGTGCCTGGGCGTGGGCTCGGCGGTGGCGTTGCCCAGCTTGCTCGGCGAACCCGACACCGTGACGCTCGCAGCCAACAGCGGCCGCGCGCCACGCGAGCCCACTTCCGCGCTCCACGTGCAGCCGGAGGTGCCCGTCACGCCGGCGGCCGCGGTGCGAGTCGAGCAGCCGATCGCCACGCACGTGGTCACGCTCGACAGCAAGCCCGGCTCGGCGCAGGTCTTTCGCAACGGCTCCGAGGTGGGCATGACCCCGCTCGACATCGCGGTGCCCGCCGGCAGCCCGGTGCTGGTCACCCTGCGCAAGCGCGGCTTCGCCGATCACAGCGTGGAGCTGGTCGCGCTCGACGGCCGCAAGAGCGTCACACTCTCGCCGCTCCCGGAGAAGCCGCAGCCGGAACGCGCCGCGCCGCCCAAGCGCGAGCGCAACCGCGAGCGCAAAGGCCGGGCGCAGCAAGCTCAGGCGAACAGTGCTAGATCGGTCGAGAAGCCGGCGCCCGCCGCGAACTCTCCCTACGAAAAGTTCTGATGCCGTCTCCCACCGATCCGCCGCGCAGCACGGACGCTGCGCGGTTCGAACGTACGTTGCGCCACCTCGAGTGGTCTCGGCTGGCCGAGGCCTGGCTGGCGCGCTGCAGCGGCCAGGGCGCGCGGCGCATGGGCGTGCGCTTCGCCGAGACGTACCCCGAAGCGCAGCAACTCCTGGCTCAAACGGCCGAGGCCGCCGCGAGCCTGAACGCCGGCGAGGGCCTGCCGCTGTCGGACTTGCGCGATCTGGGCCCGCACCTCGAACGCCTGGCGCGCGACGGTGTGCTCGACGCCGCCGCGCTGGCAGATGTCCGCGTCAGCCTGCAGCACGCGCTGCGCCTGCGCCGGTTCCTGGGCGGTCGCCGCTCTCAGCTGCCGGCGCTGTTCGCCGCGGCGCACCTCGATCCATCGCTCGACGCGCTCGAGGGCGAGCTCGCCCAGGCGATCGGCGACGACGGCACGCTGCGCGACGACGCCAGCGACACGCTGAGCCACGTGCGCGCGGAGATCGCGGCGCTGCGCGAGCGCATCGTCGGACGCCTGGAGGACGTGATCGCCAAGCAGGCGGCGCTGCTCTCGGACAGCTATTACACGCTGCGCGATGGCCGCTACGTGCTGCCCGTGCGGCGCGACGCGCACGATCGGCTGCTCGGCATCGTGCACGGTGCCAGCAGCAGCGGTGCCAGCATCTTCGTCGAACCGCGCGCGGTGGTCGCACACGGTAACCGGCTCAAGATGGCCGAGGCCGAGCAGGAGCGCGAAGAGCTGCGGATCCTGGCCGCGCTGTCGGATCGCGTGCGCGAGCGGCTGGCCGAGCTGAACGCAGCGGCCGAGACGCTGAACCTGTTGGACCTGCGGCACGCCGCGGCGCTGCTCGCTCGCGACTACAAGGGCAGCCTCCCCGAGCTGTCGGAGGCGCCTATCGCGCAGCTGCGCGCCGCGCGCCATCCCGGCCTCGTGCTGGATGGCGTGAAGGTCGTGCCCAACGACATCGAGATCAGCGCAGGGCACGCCCTGGTGGTCTCCGGACCCAACGCCGGCGGCAAGACCGTGGTGCTCAAGACGCTGGGCTTGTGCGCGCTGATGGCGCGTGCGGGCATGCTGCTGCCGGTGGGCGAAGGCAGCCGGCTCGGCTTCTTCGATCCAGTGCTGAGCGAGCTCGGCGACGATTCCTCGACGGCCACCAACCTGTCGACGTTCTCCGCGCACGTGCGCAGCCTGGTCGCGATCCTGGCGCAGGCCAAGCCTTCCGCCCTCGTGCTCCTCGACGAGCTGGCCACCGGCACCGACCCGGGCGAAGGTGGCGCCCTCGCCTGCGCGCTCACGCAGGCGCTGTGCGAGCGCGGCGCGGCGCTGGTGGTCACCACGCACTACGAGGCGCTCAAGGCGCTGGCGGAGCGCGACGAGCGCCTGCGCAGCGCTTCGGTCGGCTTCGACCCCGCGCAGCTGCAGCCGACCTTCGAGCTGCTGCTCGACGTGCCTGGCGCCTCGAGCGCGCTGGCGGTGGCGCGCCGCTTCGGGCTGCCGGACAGCGTGATCGCCGCCGCCGAGCGCTTCGTGCCCGACCAGGCGCGCGACTTCGAGCAACTGGTGCGCAGCCTGAGCGACGCGGTGACGTCGGCGCGCACCGAACGAGCGGCGCTCGAGTCCGAGCGGCGCAAGCTCGAGGCCGAGCGCCGCGAGCAGAGCGTGCGCGCGGAGGAGCTGGCGCAGCAGAGCAAGCGCAAGCTCTCGCGCGAGGCCGAGCAGCTGATGAACGAGCTGCGCGCGGCGCGCAGCGAGCTCGACCAGGCCCGGACGCTGCTGCGCAAGCAGGACCGCGACGCAGAGCGGCTGGCGGAGGCGGAGAAGAAGATCCAGAAGGCGGCGACTCCAGTCACGGTCGGTTCGGAGCTGGCCAGCGTGCTCGAGTCGGCGCCGGGGCGCACACCCGCTGAACCACCCGACCTCTCGATCGGCGCGCGCGTGTACGTCCCGCGCCTGCGTTCAGAGGCGGTGATCGTGGAAGGTCCGCAGAAGAACAAGGTGCTCGTCGCCGTGGGCGCGATGAAGCTCTGGGTCGACCTGCCGGATCTGCGCAAGTCGAGCGACACGACCGCGGACGTCAGCGCTCCCCCGCGACCCGGAGTGCCGGTGGAGTCCGCGGCCATGCGCAGCTCGGACAACACGCTCGACGTGCGCGGGCTGCGTGCCGACGACGCGCTGGCCATGGTCGACAGCTTCATCGATCGCCTGTACGGCGGCCCGCAGCGCGTCGGCTACGTGCTGCACGGCCATGGCAGCGGCGCGCTGCGCAACGCGGTCCGCGAGCACCTGCGCGCCGCCCCACCCTACGTCCAGACCACGCGGCCCGGTGTGCCGGACGAAGGCGGCGACGCGATCACCGTGTTCTACCTGGAGTGATCAGCGAAACAGCGCGGGGACCTTCAGGTCCGAAGCCGCCTGCCTGGGAGGTTGCACCGCGCTCAGCTCACCGCGCTCTTCGGGGGCATTGAAGTGCAGGTCGAGCTCGGCGTTTTCGCCGTAGGCGATCTGGCGCTTGATGACCGCGCCGCCCAGCGTCGCGCGCAAGCGCACCGACTGGCCGCGCGGCAGCGAGACGGAGCAGGGAGTCTCGCGGCAGTACTTGCGCACGTCCTTGCCGAACACGTTGACGCGAGCGCCTGCAGGATCGCTGCGCACCAGCAGCTGGATCCGGCCGTCATCGGCTTGCGGCCGACTGGGCACTGCGGCTGTGGGCTGCGCCGCGGGTTCGGGCGCCGACACCTGCACTGGAGCGCCAGCTCCGGGTGGACCAACCGGCTCCGCAGCTGGGGGCCGCGCCGGATCGGCAGCTGGTGGCGGCGCAGCCGGCTTGTGGTCGGCCTGCTCCAGCGCCGTGGCGCGCACGTCCGAGCTCAGCAGCTCGACCGAACCGCCCGAGCGCAACGCCAGCGCGGCGGCGAACAGCACCACGACCAGCGCAGCGCTACCGCCCCACATCACCACGCGCCGATCGACGCGCATCGAGAGCCACGGGAACCAGGCAGGTTCGCGCTTCTTGCGGGTCTCGAAGGGCGCGGTGCTCGGCGTGACGTCGGCCGACGGCGGTGGGCCGGGCGCGATCAAGGCCCACTCGGGCAAGGCGCTGGCCTCACCGGCCTGCTGACCGGGCATCTCGGGCGCGAGCCGCAGCTCGTTCGCCAGATCGCCCATGGTCTGAAAGCGATCCGCTGGATCCTTGGACAAAGCGCGCGCCACGATCCGCTCGAGATCGCGGCTGACGCGCGTGCCTGGGTTCACCTCGACGAGCGAGGGCACGCGATCGCGGCCGTGCTTGGCGAGCACCTCCATGAAGTTCTCGCCCTCGAACGGCACGCGGCCGGTCAGCAGCTCGAAGAAGATCGCGCCCAGCGCGTAGACATCCACGCGATGATCGAACGGCTTTCCCGCGGCTTGCTCCGGGCTCATGTACTCGGGCGTGCCGAACAGCATGCCGGTGCGCGTGAGCTTTCGACCGCTGGTGCTGCCGTTCTCGAGATCGCTCATCTTGGCGACGCCGAAGTCGACGACCTTCACCACGTCCGCCGCGCCATCCACGCTGATCAGGTAGATGTTCTCGGGCTTCAGATCGCGGTGGACGATGCCCTTGCGATGCGTGGCGTCGAGCGCGCGCGCGACCTGGTAGACGATGCGGACTGCGCGCGCCGGGGACAACACGCGCTCGCGGGCGAGGATGTCGGCCAGGTCCTCACCTGTCAGCATCTCCATCACGATGTAGCTCGCACCGCTCGGCGTCTCACCGAAGTCGGACACATCGATGATGTTGGGGTGACCGATGCGAGAGGCGCTCTTGGCCTCCTGGCGAAAGCGCTCGACCACGTCCGGACGGCTAGTGAACGTGGGCCGCAGCACCTTCACTGCCACCTGCTTCTCGATCACGACGTGCAGGGCCTCGTACACGACGCCCATGCCTCCCTCGCCGATGACCCTCAAGATGCGGTAGCGACCATCGAGGGTCGTACCAACCAATGGATCACCGCCGCTCGGAGCGGCAAGGTCACCCGAGTCAGAAAGCAAGCGCAGGCCGTCGCCGGGGCAGTAGGTCTCGTCCCCAGAAAATTCGCGACCACAACCACGGCAGGTCTTGGTCATGTCCAGTCACCACGGGGCTGCAAGCTACCAAGCCCAGTCTCGCGTGGTCAACGCCACGTACCTGCTGTCCATAGACTTTCACAATGAGCACGCGGACTTCGGCGTCAAGGACCGCGACGGGATTGCCCTGGTTCATGCTAGCGTACCTGCGTGCCACAGGTCATACACATCCTACCCGAGGCGCTGGCCGACCAGATCGCTGCCGGCGAGGTGGTGGAGCGACCGGCGAGCGTGGTCAAGGAGCTGGTCGAGAACGCGATCGATGCGGGCGCGACCCGGATCAGCGTCGAGATCCGCGACGGCGGCCAGGGTTCAATCCGAGTGGC
>DATEOF010000021.1:0-8377 GCA_035274465.1 Polyangiales bacterium | reverse complement strand
GGTGGCGGGGGACGCGACAGAGGCAAATTCGGGCTCGGGCTCGGCCGCGCGCGTGGGTGCGGGTGGGAGATCGAACTTCTTGCCGGCTGCGAGCGCTTCCAGCAGCTCGTCGGCTACCGCCGGGGTGATCGGACGATCGCCCAGCGTGCGGGCGACGATGGCCTGGAGGTCGTCGGGAACGGTGCCGAGCTCGGATAGCTGCTGATCTGCGTTTTCGACCAAGCGAAAGCCTCCCCTGGAGCCCTGATCATCTCAAATCGCAGCCGGGCAGCAAGGCCCAAATGCGCTCCTCCCCGACTCGGCCGCAGCCCATCCAGCTGCTGGCCACAAACGCGCCGCGCGGCCTCGTTCTCGGTCCCTTGTTCCTTGTTTCAGTTCGTCGTTCCGACGTTCTTGTCCCGCTTCAGTTGCAGCCAGAGAACAGCAACTTCGAACGACCACCGAGAAAGAACTACACCGCGACCAGCTCGTAGACCCTGGCCACAGCCTCCTCCAGCTTGCCCGGCAGATTGCCTCCCGCCTGTGCGAAGTCGGGGCGCCCTCCCCCACTGCCGCCAGCCACCGCCGCGATCTCCTTGATCAGAGCCCCGGCCTTGAAGCGGCTCGTGAGCTCCTTGGACACGGTGCACACCAGCACGACCTTGTCCTCCGCCGCCTTCGCCCCGAGCACCACCACGGCCGGCGCGAGCTTGTCGCGGAGCTTGTCGGCCAGTTCGCGCAGCGCCCCGGGGTCCGCGACGTCCACGGTTACACCGAGTGCGCTGAAGTCGCCGATCTTGCGCGCGTTGGCGGTCAGGTCTCCGCTGCCGCCGGCCACCAGCTTGCGCTTGAGCTGCTCGATCTCGCGCTGCAGCTCTTTGCGCTGGCCGAGCAGCTTGTCGACCTTGTCGCTGAGCTCGCGGGGGGAGCTCTTGAGCAGGTCCGCCAGCTTGTTGAGCTCGCGGCCCATCTCGGTCGTGTACGCCAGCGCGTTCATGCCGGTGGCCGCCTCGATGCGGCGCACGCCCGCCGCGATCCCGCCCTCCGACAGGATCTTGAAGCTGCCGATGTCGCCGGTGCGCGCAACGTGCGTACCGCCGCAGAGCTCGGTCGAGTCGGCGATGCGCAGCATGCGCACCACGTCGCCGTACTTCTCCTCGAAGATGCCGATCGCGCCGCGCTGCTTGGCCTCGGCCATCGGCAGCACGTCGGTCGTGACCTCGGCATTCCACAGCACGCGCTCGTTGACGAGTGCCTCGATTTGCTCGAGCTGCTCGCTGCTGAGCGCAGCAGCGCCGCTGTAGTCGAAGCGCAGGCGATCCGGCCCGACCAGCGAGCCCTTCTGCATGGCGTGCGCGCCGACGACCTTGCGTAGCGCCAGGTGCAAGAGGTGGGTGGCGCTGTGGTTGCGGCGCGTGGCCGCGCGCTTGTCGTGATCGACCTCGAGCTGCACGCGCTGGCCGAGCGTCAGCTTGCCCGAACGCAGCTCACCGCGATGCACCACCAGGCCCGTCACAGGCTTCACCACGTCGCTCACCGCGAACTGCGCGCCCTCGCCGCGGATCTCGCCCCGGTCACCGACCTGGCCACCCGACTCGGCGTAGAACGGCGTCGTGCGCGTCACGATCTCGCCGCGCTCGCCCGCCGCGAGGCTCTGCACGCGCGCGCCGTCGCGCAGCAGCGCCACGATCTCCGACTCGGCCTGCTCGACGTCGTAGCCGAGGAAGTCCACGGCGGGCAGCTCGCTCGCCAGCGAGCGGTACACGCCCTCGACCGCGACCTCGACCAGCTTGGAGCCACTGCTGCGCTCGCGCGCCTTCTCGAGCTCGGCGTCGAAGCCCGCGCGATCGACCGTGAAGCCCTCCTCCGCCCCGAGCACCTCCTGCAGGTCGTACGGAAAGCCGTAGGTATCGTAGAGCTCGAACGCGATCTCGCCGGGCAGCACGCGCGCGCCCGAGCTCTTCGGCCAGGCGTAGCCGTGCAGCCGATCCAGCCCGCGCTTGAGCGTGGCGCGGAAGCGCGATTCCTCTTGTTGGCTGATCTCCTCGATCAGCGCCTTGCGCTCGCGCAGCTCGGGATACTCGGAGCCCAGGATCTCCACCGCCTCGAGCGCGCACTCGTGCAGGAACAGGCGCTCGATGCCGAGGCGATGGCCATGGCGGATCGCGCGCCGCATCACGCGCCGCAAGACGTACTCGCGCTCACTGCGGTCCGGGAACACACCCTCCGCGATCAGGATCGCGGTCGCGCGCGCGTGGTCCGCGATCACGCGCATCGACACGTCGTCCGGCTCGAGCGTGCCGCGGTAGCGCTTGCCAGCAATCGATGCCGCGCGCTCGACGATCGGCCTGAGCAGATCGGTGTCGTAGTTGCTGAGCACGCCCTGCAGCACGCTGCTCAGGCGCTCGAGCCCGGCCCCCGTGTCGATCGAAGGCGCAGGCAGCTTGAGCAGCTCACCGCCCGCGTTGCGTTCGAACTGCATGAACACGAGGTTCCACAGCTCGACCCAGCCGCGGCCGTCGTCGCCGGGCTCCCGGCCGAAGGTCGCCAGGTCGGGCGCGCCATCGCCGAAGTAGTAGTGGATCTCGGAGCACGGCCCGCACGGCCCCGTGTCACCGGCCGACCAGAAGTTGTCCGCCGCTCCGAGCCGCAAGATGCGCTCGTTCGGCAGACCCGCGATCTTGGCCCACAACGCCGCGGCCTCGTCGTCCGCCGGCAGGCCCTTCTCGCCCTCGAACACGCTCACAACCAGGCGATCCTTCGAGATGCCGAGCTCGCGCGTGAACAACTCCCACGCGAAGCTGATGGCCTGTTCCTTGAAGTAGTCGCCGAACGAGAAGTTGCCGAGCATCTCGAAGAAGGTGTGGTGGCGCGCGGTCACGCCCACGTTCTCCAGGTCGTTGTGCTTGCCGCTCACACGGAAACACTTCTGCGACGAGGTGGCGCGCTTGTAGGGCCGGCTTTCCTGACCAGTGAACACGTTTTTGAACGGCACCATGCCAGCGCTGGCGAACAGCAACGTCGGGTCGTTGGCCGGGATCACCGAGGCCGAATGCACGATCTCGTGGCCGTGGCGGCCGAAGTAGCTGCGAAACGTGTCTCGAATCGTTTTGGAACTGGTCATGGCGGCGCGAGGAACGGAAGCGGCGGTGTCTACCGCAGCCGTACCCGAAACGCTACCTTGCGCTGCCGGTCCGCAAAGGGCAACACACGGGGAGGTCAACGGCTGGCGGAGCAGTGCGGACTGGCCGGGCGCTCTCGCCAGAACGAAGGCGAAACCAGGGGTTTGATCGAGGTCTCGCCACCCTGCTGCAACACGCCGACGCTGAGTGATCCGTCCTGCACGTACCAGCGGCCGCAGGGGTGAGCGGCGCTCTTCTCCGCACGATAGCGCCCGAATGCTTCGACGTCGCCGCTCTTGGCTTCCACGAGCCGCAGCTCCCAGGCGGGCTTCGTCTGCTCGAACTCGACCACTGCACGCGTCTTGCCCAGGTTCACCAGCGCCTTGGTCAGCGTGCGCAGGATGTCGGAGGAGATGACGAACGGCAGCAGCGCCGAGATCGAGTCGGCCGTCAGCTCGAAGCGACCCTCGCTGCGATCCGGCGGCATGCCGTGCCAGTGCGAGTTCTCCGAGCGCACCTTGAGCCCGTTGCCTGGTAGCGACGAGCCCGACACGCCCAGCTCGGGCAGCGACAACTCGAGCCTGTGAAACTGTCCGCGTTCGGTCGCGGGATCGTAGCTCGCCTGCGCCTCGAGGTTGCCCGAGACCTCGATCGCTTCCTCCTCTAGCTTCATCGCAACCTTCTGCAGCGTCGCTTGCAGCTCGCCGCCGCCAGCTTCGGACTCGGCCCAACGTGCGTGCACCCCGGCATCGGCGCGGCCGCCCGTGAACAGCCCGGCCGCGTCGAGCGGTTGATTGAGCCACCGCATGGCCGGGATCACCGCGCGCAGATCGGCGGAGGCCCCCGTCAAACGCTGGGGCTGCGTCAGGTCCGCGCTGGCCTGGAGCGCGACGCGCACGCCGCGCGCAAAAGGCGCGTCGATGGCCTCGGGCACCCCACGGTAGCCGAGGTCCACGCGCGGCGACGTGTAGCTGAGCTCCACGCGCGCGTCGCGTCCGCCCTGCACGATCTCGGCAGAGGCCTCACCCGCGCTCGCGATCGAGACCTTGTCCGCACGCACGGTGACACCCTCGGTTTGAAAGCTCACGCGCGAGCCCTTCTGCCACTCGCCGTGTTCGTAGTCGGTCGCGACGCGCCACGAGCCCGCGCCGCGCTCGAGCTGCACCCCACCGTCGGACTGCGTGTAGAGCTGCGTCACGTCCAGGTTCGGCATCTCGCCGCGCAGCTCGGTCTTGAGCGAGATCTTGCCGAAGATCTGCTCGCCCATGACCTGACGCGGATCGTGCCGATCCAGCTCGGCTTCCAGCGTGCCGCTGAAGTCTTTCATCACCACGTGCGGCCCCGCGGTCAGCGTGCCGCCGTCGAGATCGAGCTTGCAGCGCTCGGTCTGCGCGTCGCGCTCGGGCTGCAGGCGAAAGCCGCCGCGCGCACGACCGGGCCCCTGGTAGCGGTACTCCTGAAACCACAGCTCGCGCAGGCCCACGTCGGCGTCCTCGAGGTGGATCGTCCAGAGGTTGTACTCGTCGTCGTTGAGCGACGGAGTTCGAGGGTCTTTGATCAACGGCGGATCGGAGAAGCCGGGGATCTTCGCGTACTGTGCGACCCGGCGCTCGAGCCCCTTGAGGTCTTCGACCTTGTGCCGGAACAGGTAGCGCGTGCCGTCGCCGCGCACTCGCGTCAGGTGGATGATCTTGGCCGGCAGCTGCCAGAGGCGGATGTCGACCACCGCGTGCTCGACCACGACCAAGAACTGCAGGTTGCGATCCTCGAAGCGGAACTGAACCTCGTCGGCGTGCACGCGTCCCGGCCACGCGCTCCAGCCCGAGCGAATCTCGAGGTGGATGTCGTCGGTCGCCTGGTTCATCAGGCTCGCGAGCTCGCCGGTCGAGAGCAGCACGTTCACCACGATCACGTAGACCAGCTCCAGGCCGAGCAGCGCGAGGCCCGCGATCAGCAGGATCTTCCGGACGCGCGCGCTCACCGAGTCACCGTCTGATGATCACCGCTGCGGTGCTCTTCGGGGTGGCGCTCGGCGCGCAGCACGCTGTCGACTGCGCTGTCATCGCCCGACTCGACTGCCCGCGCCAGCGCGCCATGGTCGGCGATCACGTGCTTGCCCAGGTAGTTCGCCAGCCAAATGCGCTCCACCGTCGGGTACGCCGCGAAGATCGGCAACACCAGCACCGCGCCGACCAGGCCGAACAAGGTGCCACCCACGATCAACGCCAGCAGCACGGTCAGCGTCGACATACGCAACCTGGTGCCGTACACGCGCGGCGCGATGAAGTAGTTCTCGAACATGTGGTAGAGCAAGTACGCACCGCTGATGACGAGCGCAGCCACCTTCGAGGTGGCGAGCGCGAGCACCGCCGCAGGCACGATGGCGATCACGATGCCTATCATCGGAACCACGTCACACGCACCCGCAAACAGAGCCAGCGGCACCGCTGCGGGCACCTTGAACGCCGTCAGCAGGATCAGCGTGAACGCTGCGAACAGCGACGAAGTCACCAGCTGGCCGCGCACGTAGGCGCGCACCACGGCGGAGACCTCCTTGACGGTCTCGGCCATCTTGGCGCGATGCGCACGCGGCACGTATGCCAGCAACCACGCGTACAGCCGCCGGCCGTCGAGCACCAGGTACAAGGTGACCACCAGCGTGATGCCGAACGTCATCACACCCGCGAGCGTGGCCTGACCGACCGAAAGCACGCTGCTCAGCTGGAGCGCGGCCTCGCCCCCGCTGGGCAGGTTGAACAGGCCGCTCGTCCACTTGCGTAGCAGCGGATCCTTGGGCGTGATCTCCTGTCGAATCTGTTCCTCGAGCTGCGGCAGCCTGCGCACGAATTCCTGCAGCTGCTCGAGCGCGGAGGGCAGGATCCAGATCACCGCCGCAGCGATCCCGCCGAACATCAGCAGCGCGCAGATGCCCACGCTCGCACCGCGCGACAGGCCGTGCTGATCCAACCAGTCGACCACCGGCTCGAGCGCGACCGCCAGCACGACGGCCACGAACAACAACACCAGCTGCGGCCAGAGCTGGATCGCGACGTAGACGATCAGCGCAGCCGACAGCAGCTTGATGATGGTCGTGGTCGGTACGTGGATTTCGGTGCGCTGAGGTTCCGGAGAGCTCATGGCACGTTTCCTGGTCAGGGGATGATCTTGCCGCTCCAGGGTGGCTGCGGATCTCGCTCGCCGCTCGCCCAGCGCCACCGCACGCCGAGCACTCCGTAGGAGCCCTGGACGAGTCCCAGGTGATCGGGCCCGGAGACGACGACTGTCAGCACGGCGTTGACGTCCAGGTGGTCGGTGAGCTGCAAGGAAAACATGGGCCCGATGCGACTCAGCGGCGGGCGACCGGTGTCGAACAGGTGCTCGACCAGCACGCCGACCTTCAGCGACTCCTCGTTCATGAAGCGCGCGAGCGCGATGAAGCGCGCGACGAAGTACAGGTCGTCGCGCACGATCGCGCGGTACGACTCGTCGTAGACCATCGCGCCTTCCGGCTTGTCCAACATGCCGACCGCGATGAAGTCAAAGGCGATGGCCGCGTTCGGCAGCGGCACGATGCCGACGGCTTCGGCTTCCCACGCCCAGTAGCGCGCGTTCGCGCCGGGCGCGCGGACCAGCTCGTTGTAGGTGAAGCTCTCTTGCGGCCGAAGGAAGGGCTTCTGAAACGACCAGGTATCGCGCACGCCGAACGCGAGATCGAAGACCGGCGTCGCGGCGCGCACGCCGGTGTACACCTGCCAGCAATCTCGGATGAGAATCGCGTTCACGTCGACACCAGTCCAAATCCAGTGGGGCAGTCCATAGCCCGCAGAGACGTAGGGCTTCAGGTAAGGGGCACCAACCTCGGGGCGGGCCGAGACGAAGAAGCGGGGCTCGCCGACACTCCAGTAACCTAACTTCGGGCGCTCTTCTTTGGCCTCGTCGGCCCCCGCGCGCATCGATGCCACGAGTGTGGCAAAGAAGGCGAGCAGCCAAATCGGTCTCAAGCAAAGCGTGCGCATGCGTGGGCCTCAGCGGACGCTAAGTAGCCCGCCCCGGACGGCTTTGCGCGAGTTTTTAGAGCAAGACTGCCCACCCGTGTCAGCGGCGAAGCCAGATCGCCTCGCACGGCGCCAACTGCCGCCATCAGCAGCCGTATCAACTGCATTAACCGTGCTAACTACAGCTGCACGATCTTCACGAGCGTCTGCCCAGGCTTGAGCTGGATCTTGATGGTCTTCTTGCCGCCCAGCTGGGGGTTGACCAGGCGGATGGTGTGCTTGCCGGCGGTCAGTGGCAGGCCGAGCACCGGCGTGTGGCCGACGTGGCGATCGTCGACGTAGACCTCGGACCAGGGGGTGCTGTTGAGCTTGAGCATGGCCGTCGGGGCGCCTGCGGCGGCCTTGCGTCCGGCCTTGGCATCTGCCTTCTCGGACTTGGCCTGGGCGGCCTTCTCGGCCTTGGCGGCCTTCGCCTCGAGGCGCGCGGCCTTGGCCTCCGCCCGCGAGAGCTTGGCGTCGGACTTCGAGGCCTTACCTTCGGCGGCCGCGGCCTTTCGGGCCCGGTAGCGCTCCGCCACCTTCTCGGCGCGGCGTTGCTTGGCCAGCTCCTTGGCGCTCAGCGGCTTGTCGGACGTCGCGGGCTCTTCCTCGGCTGCCTTGGCAACGGGCTGCGGAGCCGCGGGCGCCGGTGTTGCAGCTGCAGGCGGCGGAGGAGCTGCCGCTGGTGGCGGCGCGACCGGCTCGGGCAGCAGCGTGATCACCACGCGTTGTTCGCGCTCGCCTTCGGCCAGGTTGAAGACGCGGCGTTGGCTGATGAAGCCGCGGCGCTCGACCTCCAGCGTGTGCTCACCGTGGATCAAGCCTTCGCGCAGACGCGGGCTCGACGTGACCTCGAGCAGCTCACCGTCTAGCTGCACCTTCGCATCCAGCGGCGTGACGTCGATCACCGCGTTGCCACCGCCGCCTCCGGCCATGCTGCGGACGATCATGCCCGCGCCGAACAGCACGAGGCCGCCGGCCGCGAACGCCGCCCAACGCGGCCAGCGCGGGCGCGGGAGCTCGGGTGGCGGGGGCTCATCCGAGATGCCCGGGTAGTAGTGCGGATCGTGCGAGCGCTCGGGGAGCAGCGGCGCACCGAGCTCGAAGTCGGGGAAGCTCGGCGGAGGGATCTCGAGCCGCGGCGCATCCGCCTCCGTCAGCTGCAGGAGCTCGGGTTCGAGCTCCTGCGCGGAGACCTCCGCGACCGCTGCCGCGGTGAGCTCCGGCGCGACCTGTTCTTCG
>DATEOF010000020.1:0-2117 GCA_035274465.1 Polyangiales bacterium | reverse complement strand
TCGGCGGCGGGCTTGTTGCCGCAACCCAATGCCAAACAGACACCGAACGCAAAAGCTGCACTGCGCATCACCCACACCTCCTCGACGTCGGCAGTCTACATGACCGAGGCGATGCTGGCCAAACAGAGCCGCTCAGGGCGCGGTAGTCGTCGTCTCGTCGCCGGTGCTCTCGCCCGTCTCGCCCTTGCTGCTGTCGTAGCGGCGCTCGATAATCGTACGGTTCTGCGGCTGGTCCTTTTCCATCAGCGCGCGCACCCGCGATACGACCTTGTCGGAGCTCGAAGCCAGGTGGAAGTGGCTGCTCACGCTGCCGTCCGGCAGCTCGATCCACTTGAGCAGTCCGAGCAAGTGCATGTGCAGCAGCCGACCCTTGTTGGAGTCGATGCTCGGGAAGCCGGTGGCCACGCTGGGCGTCGACAGGTTGATCTCGTCCGCCGGCGGCTTGCCCTTCATCGCTTTCTCGACGCTCACCACCAGCCGGTGCGTGGTGTGACCCTCGGGATCGGTGTCGGTCAGCAACGTGGTGACCTCCACGATCGCGATCAGATCGCTGCGGCGCACGCGCTCGAGCATCTCGTTATTCCAGTCCTCGGCCCAGCGGCCACCGAGCGCGTCCGGATCGGCCACCGTGTCGAGGCCGTCATCGAACAGCTTGAGATCCGCGTCGGTGAACGGCGAGGTCGGATGCGCAGGCACCGTGGTCGGCTTGGCACAGGCTGAGAACAGCGAACAGGACAGACCGATGACCAGAAGGAAGGAGCGCATCACGGCCTTATGCCATTGCTGGCGAATCCGTCAAACGAGTGATTTTCGGCTACGCCTACTCGGCCGCCGCCTCGAGCGCCAGGTTCAGCGAGGCACCGCCGTGGCGCTGCCAGAGGCCCTGCATGTCCTCGGGCACGGGCGCATGCAGCGCGCAGACCTCACCCGTGGCCGGGTGCTGGAATGAGAGCGCATAGGCGTGCAGCGCCTGACGGCCGAGGCCGAGTCGCAGCTCGAGTTCCGGAGTCAGGCCGGTCTCGATGTACTCGAGGAACGGCGCCTCGCGCTCCGGGCCGTAGAGCTTGTCACCCACGATCGGGTGCCCGATCGCCGACAGGTGCACGCGCAGCTGATGTTGCCGCCCCGTGCTCGGAGCCAGCGCGAGCAGCGTGTGCTCGTCGCTGCGCAGGAGCACGCGATAGCGCGTGACGGCGGTCAGGCCGCCCTCCTGCCGGACCTCCATCAACACGTGCAGGCCTTCGCGCGCGGGTGCCATGGGCAGGGCGATCTCGCCCGTGTCCTCGGCCAGGCGGCCGCGCACGATCGCCAGGTACGTCTTGCGGATGGCGTGCTGCTCGAACGCGCGCTTGAGCTTGCGTTCGGCCTCGGCGGTCTTGCCGCAGAGGACCAGGCCGCTGGTCTCGCGATCCAGGCGGTGCGCGATCCGCGGCACGAACGGCGCGTCGCTGTACTGCTGCCGCAGCAGATAGCTGAGCGTGTGCTTGTGGTAGGTCGCGGTCGGATGCATCGGCAAGCCGGCCGGCTTGTCGACGACCATCAAGGTGTCGTCTTCGTAGATCGTGCCGAAGTGCAGCGGCGTGATCGGCTCGACGAAGCGCTCTCGCACCAGGAACACGACCTCGTCGGCGCGCACGATGTCGGAGGGCCGCCGGCGCACGCCGTCGGCGCGGTAGGCGCAGGCCTTGACGATCGCCTGAGCGCGCGTGCGCGTCAGGCGCGGCATCCGCAGCTGCAGAAAACGATCGAGCCGCAGGCCGGCCTGTTCGCGCGGCACATTGAACGTCAGCACCACCGCGTCAGGCGGGGCGCCTTCGGGTCGAAACTCCGGAATTGGGGCTGCAGTCGGAGCAGGAGGCGCTCCGGTGCGGCGCCTCACGCAGCCTTGCTCACGCGACCACTGCGAATGCAGCGCGTGCAGGCGCGCAGGCGCACTACTTTGCCCTCACGCAGGACTCGCACGAGTTGCAGGTTGGGTTCCTGCCACTTGCGGGTCTTGATGTTGGAGTGACTGACCTTGTGGGCTTTTTGGCGGCCTTTGCCGCAGTAGTCGCACGCGAATGCCATCTCGACCTCGTGGGGGCCGATGCGTGTACCACCGCTGGGAGCGAGTGGCA
>DATEOF010000019.1:0-36299 GCA_035274465.1 Polyangiales bacterium | reverse complement strand
GGCCCGTGACCAGCAGCGCCGCCGGGCTCCGGATCGCGAAGGGTATCGCGCACGGCGATCCACGTGCCGCCGAGCGCGATGATCAGGACCCCGGCGATCAGCGCGGGCACGCGCAAGCTCCGCGCGTTGGGCGACGCTTCGGGCGGCGCAGGCACAGGCGCAGGCGTGGCGCCGCGGCTGTCGAAGCGCAGGCCGCGCGCAAACGGCTCGAGTGCCCGAGCCAGCTCCTCGATCGTCTGGAAGCGGGCAGCGGGATCACGAGACATGGCGCGCTCGACCGCAGCCACCAGCTGCGCTGGGACATCCGGTGCGAGCTCAGCGAGAGGCTGCGGCGACTCCGCCAACAACTGCAAGACCATGTCGGCCACGGTCTTCGCGCGAAACGGCCGGCGTCCGGCGAAAACCTCGTAGAGCACGATGCCGAGCGCGTAGACGTCGGTGCGCGCGTCGATGGCCGCGCCGCGCACCTGCTCGGGTGCCATGTAGTCGGGAGTGCCGATCAGCGCGCCTTCCTGTGTCGCGGCCGGCGCCAGCTCGCCGGCTGCAGCGAACACCTTCGCGATCCCGAAGTCGACCAGCTTGGGCAGCTCGTCGCGATCGGCGGTGGCCTTGCACAGGAAGATGTTCGCGGGCTTGAGATCGCGGTGGATGACGCCCGCCGTGTGCGCCCTGGCGAGGCCGCGCATGCAAGGCAGCAGGATCGCGCAAGCCTCCTCCACGCTGAGCCTGCCCACGCGGAGTAGCCGGTCCGAGAGCGACTCTCCCTCGAGCAGCTCCATGACCATGTACGACGACCCGTAGGCCTCGCCGATGTCGTAGATCTCGACCAGGTTCGGGTGGGTGACGCGCCCAGCGACGCGCGCCTCGCGGATGAAGCGCTCCAGCGCGTTGCTCGACTGCGCGAGCGCGGGTAACAGCCACTTGACCGCGAAGCGTTTGCCCGTGACCACGTGGCTGGCCTCGAACACGATGCCCATCCCACCGCGGCCCAGCTCGCGCTCGATCCGATACTTACCGGCGATACGCTCCCCTACGGGCGGGACTGGGAGATCGCTCGCGGTCATGGACGACCCAGCTTGTACACACACGCCGGACTTCAACGCAACGCCGCGCCGGGAGGCCGACATGCCCACACGACTGCTTTTGACTCGAGTCGGTCCGGCTGGGTAGCATTTCTATTGGCCGCGGTCCGATGACGCAACCAGCCGAAAGCGCGCTACAGGGGATGGCGCTGCTCGCCGATCGCTACCGAGCTCACGAGCTGCTCGGGCGTGGCGGTATGGCCTGCGTGTATCGCGTGGAGGATCTCGCCACCGGCGCGCACATGGCGCTCAAGCAGCTGGTGCTCCAGCCCGGAGCGAGCAACAACGCCGTGCTCTCCGCGTTGTTCGAGCGCGAGTTCCACACGCTCGCGCAGCTCCGTCACCCGCACGTGATCGCGGTCCACGACTACGGACTGCTGGCCGACTCCTGCCCGTATTACACCATGGAGCTCCTGGACGGCGGTGACTTGCGCGACCGCGCCCCGTTGCCCTGGCGCGAAGTCTGCCGGCTGTTCTTCGACGTGTGTTCGTCGCTGGCGCTATTGCACTCACGACGCCTGCTGCATCGAGACATCAGTCCGCGCAACGTTCGCTGCACGCGCGACGGCCACGCCAGGCTGATCGACTTCGGTGCGATGGCGCCGATGACCAGCGGCGGCGCGACGCTGGTCGGCACGCCCGCGTTCGTGGCACCCGAGACGCTGCACCGCTCTGCGCTCGACGCACGCACCGATCTGTTCTCGCTCGGTGCGACGCTGTACCACGCGCTCACCGGCCAGGTGCCCTATCCCGCGCGCACCTTCGCGGACTCGCTCGCCGCCTGGCAGAGCAAGGTGCCGGCGCCCTCGGTGCGCGTGCCGGACGTGCCTTCCGGGCTCGACGACCTGGTGCTCGCACTGATCAACCCGGAGCCCACGCTGCGCCCGCACAGCGCCTACGAGGTCATGCAGCGCTTGGCGGCGCTCGCCGATCTTCCGGAGCGAGAGGCCGCCGCCGTGTCCGCGGCCTACTTGACGACGCCCACGCTCGTCGGACGGGAAGCGATGCTGCGCGACTTCCGCGAGCGGCTGGTGGCCTCGCGCGTGTCGCGCGCCGGCGCCTTGCTGTTCGAGGGCCCGGCCGGTGTCGGACGCTCGCGGCTGCTCGATGCCTGCGCGCTCGAGGCCAAGACGCTGGGTTTCACCGTGCTGCGCGCTCGCGCCAGAAACACACGCGCGCGCTACGCCGCCGCGCACGAGCTGACCGAGCACTTGGTACAAGCGCTGCCGGGACTCGAGTTCCAGGCGCTCGCCCCGGAGCTCTTCGCAGCCGGCGCCGAGAACGACAACCAGCCCCGGCTGCAGCTGCGCGCCTTCAGCGACACGGCGCTGGACGCAGAGCAGCTACAACGTGCGATCTGCGCGCTCTGGATCGGAGTCAGCCGCAGCCATCCGCTGCTGATCGCGGTCGACGACGTGCACCGCATCGACCCGCAGTCGGCTGCGGTGCTGGTCGCGTTGCTCGACTCGCCGCGGCGCAGCGGCACGTTCCTCGCGCTGAGCGCCGACAGCGATGAGGCCTCGACCGAGGCGTTGCACGCACTCTCGCGACGCGCCGCGAGCTCGAGCGTCGCCGCGCTGACCCGCGAGCAGACGCATGCGCTCCTGGGCTCGTTGTTCGGCGACGTGGTCAACCTCGAGCTGCTCGCGCGCGACGTCCACGACCTGGCGCGCGGCAACCCGCGCCAGACGATCGACGTGGCGCAGCACCTGGTCGATCGCGGCAAGGTCCGCTACTCCGGCGGCGGCTGGTCGTTGCCCAACCAGCTCTCGGCCGAGGACCTGCCGTACAGCGCCTCGGACGCGTTGCGTGCGCGCGCCCGCGAGCTCTCGCCGCACGCGCGCTTCCTGGCAGAGGCTCAGGCGCTGGCGTTCTACGAAAGCCTCTCGGACTTGCAGTACCGCGCGCTGTTGCCCCAGGCGAGCCCGGCGGAGGTCGAACGAGCGCTGCACGAGTTGCTCGCGCTCGGTGCGCTGGCCGGCGACGGCTCGAACTACACGCTGGCCAACAAGCTGTGGATCGCCGCCATGAGCGGCGAGATCGATCGAAGTGAACTGGAGTCGCGCCATCGCGCGCTCGCGGCGATGTACCAGCCGAGCTCGAAGGTCGCGTTCATCTACCACGCCATCGCGGGTGGCATGGACGCGGCGGGCATCGAGGCGCTGCAGCGCATGAATGCCCAGCTCGCGACCTCCGAGGTCGACCACGATCTGATCCTCCAACAGAACATCGGCAAGCTGGTGGCTTGCTTCCCGCGCGTCCTGCAGAGCGCGCAACGGCTGCGGCTGAGCCCGCGCGCGCTGAATGACCTGCGGCGCTGGAACGTCGCCGGGATGACGACGACGCACTTCGGGGCCTACCCGGAGTCGGCGCCAGCCTGGCTCGCTCAGCTCGAGCACGACTCGGGCCTCGACCTGTATCGCGCCGATCCGCTGACCGACGATCCGCAGCAGCGGCTGACGCGCGCGCTCTCGGGCGCATACCAACGCTACCTGGCCACGCCCGAGGCCGAGCGCGTGTATCCGGTCGACGAGGCGATCCGGCTGCTCGCCGAGTACGTGGTGTTCGCGATCGTGATCGCCAGCCGCACCCAGGACGCCGTGCTGATGCGCAGCCTGCCGCAGCTCCTGGAGCCCTTCGCGCCACTATCGCCGGTGCTCGATGCGATCTGGAACAACGCGCTCGCCACCTGCACCATGCAGACCACGGGCGCGTTCGAATCCGCGCGCAGCCGCTGGATCACGGTATTGGCCACGCTCGACACGAAGACCGACAGCGAGGTCAAGTACGCCAAGGAGATCGCGCACGCGGTGGCGTTTGCGATCGGCATGCTCGAGGCTCACCTCGGGTTGCAATCGGCGCTGCGCTGGACCGAACGCCTGGAACAAAGCCCGTACCACCGCGTCGCGGCGCTGCAGCTACGCAGGATCCTGCGGCTCGAGCAGGGGGACTGGCAGAGCGCGGAACGCTTCCGGCGCCAGGCCGAGCTCATGTCGCTGCGCATGCCCGGACCGCAGATGTTCAGCTCGATGCTGGTGCTGGAGCTGGCCGCCTGCGCCAAGGGCTGCGATCTGACGGGCGTGCGAGACGTGATCGAGCGCATGCAGCCCTTGGCGGCGAGCTTTCCCGGCTGGCGACCGCCGCTACTGCAGGCGCAAGCCAGCTTCGATCTGGTGCGCGGAGACTACGAAGCCGCCCGGCTCAAGTGCGAGGAAGCCATCGCGCTGAGCGAGTTCCGCGACGACGGCTGGTCGCCGAGTGCATCGGTCTGGTTCAACGCGCACGCAGCCCTGGCCGAGGCCCTGCTCGGGCTCGGACGCGCACAGCACGCGAAGGCCGTCGCAGCCCGCGCGCTCCACACACGTGGCGTGCACGCCGACGCCGTGTCGACCATCGACCTCGTGCGCGCACTGGCCCTTGCCGAAGCCAAGCTCGGAGATCCGTGCGCTGCGCAGCGCATCGAGGCCGCGATCAGCGAACAGCTGCGCGTGGGCGCGACGGGGCTGCGCCTCGGGCTCTCGTACGAGACGCGCGCGCTGATCGCGGTCCTGCAGGGTGACCGCGCGAGCTTCGAGCGCTACGCCGAGCTCACCGCGCGCGAGTACCGCTACGGCGCGGGATCCGGGCTCGGCGCCCGCTACGATCGCCTGATCAACGAAGCGCGCCGCCACGGCCTGGTCGAAGCAGGCGGCCTGACCGACTTCGCCACCTGGACCGCGACCGAAGGCGTCGCTCTCACGCGTCACGACGTGATGAGCGAAGTGCTGGAGAGCATGGCTCGCACGCGCCACGCATCGGACCGCGCGCAGGCGGCGCTGCAACTGCTCTGTGCGTCACGGCACGCGACCAGCGGCCACCTCTATCTGACATCGAGCGCGGGCTTGGTGCGGTGCGCGTCGCTCGGTACCGCGGCGCCGCTCGGCGATCTGACGCTACTCAAGGACTTCGTTGCGCGCGAGCAGCTCCGCACCGAGCTGGAGACGGACGGCGTCAGCTACGAGCTCGTGCTGCTCTCGTGCGTGATCTCCGATCGAACGCAAGCAGTCGGCGTGGCAGCCATCGCCGGCGCTGAACCCCCGTCGGACGCGTCGCGCGAGCTCGAGCTGGTGCAGGCGCTCGCCAGGCACTTCATCGACTCCGGCGACAGCACTGGTTTCGCCGTCGCCTGAAGCGTGCGGAACCGCCTCAATGAGGCATCCGCACACGCCCCTGGAACGCCTCAGAGGGCATCCTGGCCACGTACGCGGTGGGCCCGCTTCTTGCTGATACGTCTGCTGATCGCAGCATCACCCCTGCGAAGAAAGGTAGACCATGAAAGCGCTGAAGAAACATCGCGAGCAACTCGAAGGCCGAGTGTTGGTACCCGCCCTGCTTTGGATGGCCGGCGTCCCGTTCGGTGTCGTCGTCCTGCTCTGGTTCTTCTTCTTCCGCGGGCACTGAGCCGGCTACGCGCGCTGGCCCTTGGCGTTCGTCCAAGCTCGCAACATCTCGCGTGCACCGTTGCTCGCCGGGTCCATCTGGGCGTCGTGATCGGCTCGCTTGGCACAGAGCTCGATCACGTATCCGTTCGGGTCGCGGAAGTAGATCGAGTCGATCATTCCGTGATCCGACGGGCCCCGCGTCTCGATGCCCCACTCGCGGCCGCGGGTCAGCATCGGTTGCAGCTGCTCCGGGGCGACCTCGAGCGCGATGTGCAGGTCGTAGTCGTGCTGTGCCTTGAACTCGAACGGGAAGTCGTCGGTCTCGAAGAACGCGAGGTGCGAGCCGTCGTCGAGCCGATAGAACGTGTGCAGCGTGTGCGTCCCACGGCCGGTCTTGGTCGCGCTCAGGTTGAGCGTCTTGACCAACGGCAAGCCCAGGAAATCCTGGTAGAACACCCGCGTCTCCTCCGAATCTCGGCAGCGATAGGCGTTGTGGTGGAGCTTGCGAATCATGGCGTCTCCTGCGGGGTGACGTGGTAGTACGGCTCGATCGCGGTCGCGGGCTGGCTCGTCCAAGAACATAGGTCTATCGAGCCCCGGCGTCGATTCGAGCTTCTGCAATCACCCGATGCAGAAATGCGGAGCGAGCATGGCGCCGGAGTGGAGTGATTTCAAAGTCTTGCTGGCTCTGGCCCGGGGCGGATCGGTGGCGGGGGCGCGCGCGAGCTGCAGGTGGACAACTCGACGGTCAGCCGCCGCCTGTCCGCGCTGGAAGAGTCGGTGGGCGCGAAGCTGCTGCTCCGGGGTGGGCGCGTGTTCTCCTGGACCGCCGAAGGTCGCTGTCTGATCGAAGCCGCCGAGGCGATGGAGGCCGCGGCGAATGCGGCGCTGCGCAGCGTGCGGGCGGCCAAGGTGGACGTGGAAGGCAGCGTGCGGGTCTCCGTCGCGCCCGCGTGGTGGCGCGGCGCGCCCTGGAGCTCCACTGGTTCGTCTATGCATCGGCGAGCTACCTCGAGAAGCACGGACACCCGCGCACGTTCGACGACCTGGCGCAGCACGAGCTCGTGCTGTTCTCCGAGCAGCTCCAGTCGCCACCGACGCGCTGGCTCGAGACCTATCGGAGCGCGGGGCGATCCTCTTCGCGCGTGGACAGCCTCGAGACGGCCTGCCATGCGGCAGCGGCGAGCGGCGGGATCGCGGTGCTGCCCGCGTTCATAGCCGACCCCGTTCCGCAGCTCCGGCGCGTGTTTCCGGATCCGGTGTCGAGCAATGTCGGCTGGATCGTCTACCACGACTGCGTGCGCGACGCGTCCCGCGTGCGCGTCGTGGCCGATGCGCTACTTTCGTTCCTCCAGTCACGAGAAGCGCTCTTTTCCGGCGTTCGCTGACGCGCACCCCGCCTCACCCTGTGGTCTGACGGGTGCTTGTTAGCACTCAGGAAGCACTGGGAAAATGAAGCTGCAGTGTCGTCTGGATCCAAGCGAAGGCAGCTGCTGCCTTTCTTGCTCGCGTTGCTCGGATTGCTCAGTGCCGGTTGTGGTCGCGTGGGCGTGATCTTGCTGCCGCTGGACGGTGGCCCGCGAGTCGACTCGGGTATGCCGGACGGCGCTGCAGCTGAAGGCGGCACCGACACGCCGGATGCCGCGTCCGATGCCGCGGTCGGCGGCGACGCGAGCATGCAAGACGCCGGCAACGACGCCGGCGCGAGCGATGCGGGCAACGACGCCGGCGCGAGCGATGCGGGCAACGATGCCGCGGTCGACGTCTGCGTGCCGACCACGCGCACGTTCGGGGCGGGGACGTATACGGTTTCCGCGCCACCCGGCTGCACCAGCGTGACCGTGAAGCTGTGGGGCGGCGGCGGCGCGTCCGGCAACGCGCAGGCCGGCTACTGGCTCAACGTCACGGGCGGCAGCGGAGGCCCGGGCGGGTATGTGTCCAGCGTACTCACCGTCGACGCGAGCTCGATGCTGCAGCTCTACGTGGGTGGCGGCGGCAAGAACTGCCCGTCGCCCGGCACGGGTGGTGTCGCGACGGTGAGCGGCGGCGCGGGCGGCGCAAGTCGAGCCCAGACCGGAACTCGCGGCGCGGACGGTTCGCGGACGGGGGGCACCGGCGGCAACGCGAGCAGCGGTGGCGACGGCGGCGCCGGATCGCAGGGTGGTGGTGGGGGCGGTGCGGGGACTGATCCCGGCTTCGCGCCGCACGGCGGAGGAGGAGGCGGCGGCGCGGCCACGACACTCAGCCTGGGCAGCATGACGTTGGTCGCGGGCGGCGGCGGTGGGGGTGGCGGCGCAGGCTCCGATATCACCACCGCCGGTCACTCGGGCGGCAACGGCGGCTCCGGCTGCGGTAGCAACGGCGTGACGGCGTCGAACGAGGGCGGCGGCGGCGGCGGCGGCGGCGCGTGCGTGGGCCAGACGCGGATGGCCAGCTCGAGTCGTCTGCCCTACGACCCGAGTGGCGACCTCAGCGGCAATGCAGCTCGCGGCGGCGACGGCGCCAGCGACTGCGATCCGGGCGGCAGCGGCTACGCGACGTTGAGCTTCGCTCCCTGAGTGTCCTCGCTTACCGGCAGGCACCTCCGCCGTATGCCTGAGCGCGACGATCGACTAGGGTACGGGCGCAGCCACCACCCAGGAGGTGCCCATGGACAAGTTAGGATCGCTCGAGACACTTGGACCCCTAGCCCTCACGTACGGCCTTCGCGTCATCGGCGTACTGGTCGCGATCTGGCTCTCGTTCAGAATCTCCCACTGGCTGCAGAACAAAGTCACGCGCGGCCTGCGCAGCCGCGCTTTCGACGAGACGCTCGCGATCTTCTTCGGCAACCTGCTGCGCTGGCTGATCTTGGTCGCTTCGTTGCTGGCGTGCCTCAGCGTGTTCGGCATCGAGACCACGAGCTTCGCGGCCGTCATCGGTGCCGCAGGCCTCGCAGTCGGCCTGGCTTTTCAGGGCACGCTCTCGAACTTCGCGGCCGGCGTGATGCTGCTGGTCTTCCGGCCGTTCAAGGTCGGTGATGTCGTATTGATCGCGGGTAAAGAGGGCAAGGTCGCCGAGGTCGGCTTGTTCGTGACGGCGCTCGACGCGCCCGACAACCGGCGCATCTACGTGCCGAACACGGCCATCGGCGCAAACGTGATCGAGAACTACACGGCCAATCCCGTGCGGCGCGTCGACGTCAACGTGAGCATCGCCGGCGGCGAAGACATCGACAACACGCGCAGCGTGCTCGAAGCCGCGGCCGCCGCCGTGCCGGGCCGCGACGCCAAGCTCGCACCCGAGATCTACCTGGCCGGGTTCGGCGCCGGCTCGATGCTGTGGCAGGTCCGTGTGTGGGCGCCGGCCGCTGCCTACGCGGACGTCTGGCAGCAGGCCGTACGCGCCATCCACTACGAGCTCGGCAAGGCAGGCGTGGTGATGCCCACGCCGGCGATGAACGTGACGCTCTCGGGTGCGCTCGCCTCCGCGGGCAATGGCGCCTCGCCTTCGCTATTACCCGCGCACTGAATCCACCGGCAGCATGAGGTGTTCGGCGATCGCGCGCAGCACCTTGGGTTCCGGCACACTCGGCACCGACTGGGAGCCGAGCACCAGCACCGCGACGGTGCAGGGCATCCCGTCGCGCTCCGCGCACAAGGGAACGGCGCGATAGTGCGTCTCGCCCACGCGCTTGTAGCTGGACTCGAGGAGATCGGGCGTCTTCACGGCCACCAGCGTCTCCTCATCGAAGCGCGCGACCGGCATGCTACGAGCGGCCCACGCGATGAGCTCGCCCTGGGCGGTGACTTCGCCGATGACTTCTGCCGGTTGGTCATCGCCCTGCGGAAACACCAGGATGCCCTCGCGCGCACCGCACAGCTCGAGCGCAACTTGCAAGCAGCCTCGCGCGCGGTGGGCGCCGCTCGCGTGGCGCCGGAGCAGGACCTTCACCCGCGTCAGCAGCTCCGAGCTCGGCGGACGAAGGCTCGCGGGCACGCCGGTCGCGCTCGTGTCGTTGGCCACCTCGATCTGCTGCCAGAGTGCTCGCGCGCGTGCCACGAGCGAGGTCGCGCCGAGCGGACGGTAGAGCTCGAGCGCTCGACCGACGTGCGTGCGGACCGCGTCCAGGTCACGCTCGAGCAGCGAGACGCGCGCTCGCGCTTCGTGCAGTGAACCGAGCGTCACGGCGCTTCGATTCGGCTCGTGCAGCGCAAGCAGTTGCCGCAGCTGCTCGTGCGCGAGCGCGTGCCGGCCCAGGCCGGCTTCGGCGACCGCGAGCTCGATCTCGGCGCCGAGGTTCATCACCACGTACTGGCGATCTGCGGGATCGGCTCCAGCCAAGGCTGCACGGCAGATCGCCCGTGCGCGCTCGTGTTGACCGAGCGCGTTGTAGGCGCTCGCGAGCGTGCCCTGCGTGCGCACCCAGCCGTTCATCATGAACGGAGGATCGTCCGCGCTGGCGTACAGCGCGATGGCTTCCTGATGCTTGCCGCGCAGCACCAGGTAGCTCACGCGTGCGTACAGCTCCTGGAGCGCAAGCGAGGGCACCTCCTCGCGCAAGCGGGCGAGCTCCTGCGCAGCGCGCTTCATCTCGGCGGCGTCGTTCATGCGCAGCGCGATGTTGATGAGGTCGACCGGTGCCCAGGTCTCCACCTGCCAGGCGCTGCCGAGCTGCACCGCGTGCACCTCGAGCTTGCCGCGTGCAGTGCGGGCGTTCTCCACGTCGCCCTGAGCCGCGTAGTAGTTGGCGCGCAGGTGGTCCGCGCTCATCGCGTACAGCGGGCTGAACCTCTCGAGCTTGTCGGCGATGCGCAGGCCGTCGTGGTCGTCGCGCCGGACCAGAAACACGCCTAGCGGCAAGTGCATGCCCGCGTGGTAGCTGGCGCGTACCTCGGCGTTCAGCTCGGCGATCGGCCGCGGATCCTCGAGCCGCTCGATCATCGTGCGAAGTGCGCTGACGCAGCGTGCCGGGCGATCGCGGCCCTGCTCTTCCATCAGCGACGTGAACTGGTAGACGAAGCTCGCGGCGTGATCGCGCCCCAGCGCGGTGAACGGGGCGAGGCACGCGGCGTAGCGCGCAGCGCGGTCTGGATCCATGCAGATGGCCGCGGTGCCTGCGAGGGTCGAGGCGGCGAGCAGCATGATCCGCACGTTCTCGTGCACCGGCAGGCAGTGCGACCTGCGCCGCGTGCAGCCCACGGCGGCGGCGGCCAGCGCCGTGAAGAACGCCGCCTTGGGACCCAGGGAGGGGGTCAGCTGCTCGACCAGCCGCAGCTCGAGCACGCGGCGCAGCGCCTGCATCGCGCGTTCGCCGTGGCGCAGTGCATACACGCGGTCCGCGAAGTAGCCCGCGACCGAGAGCATCCCGAGCGGGCCGCACAGCGCGTACTCGTCTTGACCTGCGTCCGAGAGCAGAGCGAGCACCTCCTCGAACGCGGCCGCGTGCAGGCCGATGCGCGCCGGATCGCCCGCCAGACAGCGCGAGAGCGCGCGCTTGAGGACCGTATGGGCGCGCTCGAGATCGCGGGCACGCAGGAGGTGAGCACACGCGCAGAGGGTCATCGCGATGTCGATGTCGATGTGGCGGGGCGCGGCCTGGGCCGCGAGCGCATCGCCCAGGCGCGCGTGGATCGCGCGCTGCTGCTCCACCGAGAGCTCGGCCAGCAGCTTCTCGCGGACCGCGGCGTGGTAGAGCGTGTAGCCGTCCTCGCGCACGCGCAGCACGCGCTCGCGTGCGAGCAGGCTGATCTGCGGCTCGACGAACGCCGGTGACGAGGCGGCAGCGATCGCGGCATGCGCCACGGTCCAGCTCGGCCCATGCGCGACGCTCATGATGCGGGCGAGGTTGCGAGCCTCGGCAGGCAATCGGTCCAGCCGCGAGAGCAGACCTGCGCGCCTGCTGCCGGGCAAGCTCTCCGGCGAGAGCTCCATCGGCAGGAGCCAGCCACCTTCCTCGTAGCGCGCCGCACCCGATCGCACGAGGTACTGCGCGAGCTCCAGACAGTGCGCGGGGTTGCCCTCTGCGCTGCGGTGCAAGCGCTCGGCGAGCCGATCCAGGTAGGCCACCTCGCCGAACACCGAGCGCAGCAGGTTGCGCGTCTCCGGCGCAGTCAACGGCTGCAAGCGAATGCTGCTCGCGACGCCGCGCAGGCTGGACAGTGCGGCGGAAGGCGCCTTGGTCACATCCTGGTTGACGCCGGCGATCAGACACCCGAACGAGCGTTCGGGGGCGTGCGCGAGCGCGTTGAGCAGCGCGCGCGACTCCTCGTCGGCGTCCTGCAGATCATCGACGATCAGCGCCACGAAACGGCTGCGCAGGAGGCCCGAGAAGATCTCGAGCAGGGCGTGTTGCAGCCGCGCGCGGCGCTCGCCGAACACCGGCTCGGCGGCCCGGCTGCGCAGCGGCGATATCGGTGCGAGCACCTGCGCGAACGGCTCCGTCAGCTGCTGCGCCTCGCGCGGGAGCGCGCGATGCCACTGGGCGAGCAAGCTCGCAGCCAGCGCAAAGGGCCGTTGGCCCAGCGCGGAGTGGACCGAGAGTGCCAGCGCGCCCGCGAGGCGCGCGGTGACCGTCAGCTCTGCGATGAATCGCGACCGGCCCACGCCGGCGTCGCCCTCGATCAGCAGCGCCTGGCCGGAGCCCGCGCGCGCCTGCATCAGCGCCGCGTTCGCGCGCGCCAGCTCGCTCTCGCGACCCACGAACGCCTTGCTGCGCAGGTAGCCCTGGATCGCGTCGTCCGAGGCTTCCGGCGGCAGCCCGGCGATCACGTTCAGCCGATCGATGAGCTCCGCCGTGCTGGCGATGCGTTCGCGCGGATCGATACGCAACAGCTGTGAGAGCAGCTCGTCGAGCTCACGCGGTGGTGCCTCGAGCAGATCGTTGCCGACGCCGCGGACGATCGCCGATGCCGGCGCCGGCTCGTGCAGCCAGAGCTCGGGCAGATCGCTCAGCTCGCGGGCCGGAAACGCGTTGCTACCCGTGATCAAGAAGTGGCCGAGGGCACCGAGGGCGAAGAGGTCCGAGCGTTGATCCAGCTGGCCGCCACGCAGCGCTTCGGGCGGCACGTACGGAGGCGTGCCGGCGACATCGACCGTCGGTCCGAAGTCGGCGAGTGCGCCGAAGTCGATCAGCTTGAGTCGTCCGGCATCGCTCCCGATCAGGTTGCGCGGGCTCAGATCCCGGTGGAGCAAGCGTCGCGCGTGGAGCAGGCCGAGGATCGACGCGGCGTCGCGCAAGTAGGCGCATGCCGTGCGCCACGCCACGGGCGCGCGCGCGCCGAGGTCGTGGCCCTCGACCAATTCCATTGTGTAGTACGCGCCGTCCGCATCGACGCCGTAGTCGTAGACCTCGACGATGCAGGGATGCCGCAAGCCGGCGAGGATGCGGTACTCGCGCTCGAACAACGCCGCCGCGCGCCCGCCGACATCTGCGCGCAAGCGCTTCAAGGCGAGCCGCGCGCCCGTCGATTCGTCGACGACCGCGAACACCGAGCCCATGCCTCCACGACCGAGCACGCGCTCGACCACCCAGCGACCTGCGATGATCGTGGGCTCGGATTGCGGTAGAGCGTCCGCAGGGCTTCGCGGCATCTTGCTTTGACATCGTACCGACCTGGATCGGCCGAGTGTCAAATGCAGCCTGGGAGCGCGTGTGCGAGGGCCTGGGCAGATTCCTACTGCCGCTCAGGGCGGCTCGAGCTAGACTCCGACTTGCTCAGGGCTTCGAAGTCGTCACCGACGGTGTCGACGAAGCCGGCCGTGTGCGTCAGCAGCTGATGCAACGTGATGCCGGCCTTGTCCGCGGGCACCTGGTCACCGAGCAACTGTGCGAGCTCCTGATCGAAGTCGAGCTTCCCCTGCTCGACCAGCTTCGAAGCCATCACGGCGGTCACCAGCTTGGTGATGGACCCGATGTCCACAAGCGTCGACTGAGCAGCGATGCTGTCCTCGGCCGGAGTCCCGAACTCGCGCACCTCGATCGGCCGGTTCTCGTGCGCGATCGCGGCGATCACCGGCAGCCGACGCGACTCCGCTCGAGCAGACCGACGGGAGGAAACAGCGTGCTCCGGTCGATCTCGGGTCCCGACGAGCAAGCGACGACCAACACAGCCCACCCGATCCACCGCACCGTCATCAGTCACCTCCCTGCGCGACCCGTGGATAGAGTGCGCGGGGCGGCGACCGTTGCGAAGATTCAGGCGGGCTTCTTCACGGAGGCGATGAAGCCACGCACGTCGGCGGCGGGCTCGCTGTAGGCGGGACCGAGCTTGCTCTCCACGCGAGCGACGTAGTCCTTGCACCAGGCGGGCAGCGGGGAGTCATTGATGGCGAAGAACTCGAGCGTCGCGGCGAGACGGATGTCGGCGATCGAGGGCCCAGCGCCGTCGCCGATGAAGCCGTCGCGCACGAAGTAAGTACGGAAGACCTCGAGCGGCTCGCTGAGCGCGGCCGTTCACGAAGTGAATCTCTGGCTGACTCGACACGCCCGCAGCCGCCATCTCGTCGCGCAACTCGGTCGAGCCAGCGAACGCCTGAGCGCGCTCGAGCGACCCAAAGCGCTCCATCACCATCACGTGATTGCGATCGCCGTCGACCGCAAGTACCGAGCAGTCCCTCCAGCCATAGTTACGCTTGGTGGATGCGGTAGATGGCGGCGTGACGGACGCGACGCGCAAAAAGGGCCCGGCGCTGGGCTGGTCGGCGGCCCAGCGCTGGAACAGCGTCGGGAAACCGTCGTGGCGGAGCTCACCGAACACCTGCAGAGAGCAGCTCCTAGTAGTCGGCGCGACTCCCGCCGAGCCAGCGTAAGAACTCGTCAGAATGGACCGACCGCTGACTCCAGGCCGCCCTGGGAGCCGTGAAGGCGGTCGATGGGCTCACTCGGCTGGGCAGCTCACAACGCGCTTTGCAGCTCGCGCGTGAGCGATTCCACCGCTTCGGGCCGCCCGTGCAGCGCGGCCGGAGTGTTGTGAAACAGTGCGATGCGCCAGCCTGGTCCGCGCTTCACTGCTATCAGCGACTGAACCGCGTTGACCGCCGGATCGACGCGCTTGGTCTCCGGCGGATACATGCCTGCGACGGCGCGCAGCAGCACTACATCGGGGCCCAGGCTCCGCACTTCTCGCACGATCCCGACGTATGGCCGCGTGGGGTGGCTCGCGAAGATCGGCGCGAGTGATTTCTCGATCGCCTCCCGCCCGTCCATCTGGCTACCGTCGAACCCAACTACGTTGCCTTCGTCGAGGAACAAGGCTGAGAAACCGCGAGCATCGCGCTCGTTCCAGCGCGAGAGCAACGCGCGGTAGAGCGTTCGGACTTCGTCCGCTGCAACTTGATCCTGCGCCATGACGAGTACCTTAAGCGCGCGCGCCGCTGCGGCAACGATGTTGCGGTCCCAACGGGTTCGTGCTCGAGCTTACGATCCAACAGTCTAGCGCTTCTATGCTCGCAAACAGCTTCAGCGCGACTCGGGCAGACCGCGCGCGAAGTCGCGCGCCGCAACGCCTCTTCGCGCGTGTCACTCGCGGCAGCGCAGCGACTGCTTTCGAGCCTACGAAGCACCTGCGACCCCGGTGATACGTCCGCGCGCGAAGTCGCGCGGCACAGCGGGAGTGGTAGGTCCGCGGGCTTCCCGCGGCCGTGCCCGAGCGCTGTGCACTGGCAATATAAAGGGGGGATATTTTCCTCCGGGACCATGAGCAGCGTGAAAATCGCGCGCGCTTCAACCCCGATTTTCACGCTGCGCCAGGCACGCGTTCGCGCCGGTTTGAGAAACGCCAGGGTGTCTTTAGCCTGACCCGGCGCGAACGCGCGCCGAGGTCCCGGAGGGAAATATCCCCCCAACCGAGCCGTAAGCGTGCCCCAGGCCGGATCTTCCCCACGACAGTGCGCGCGACCCAGGCGTTTTCTACACGCGCAGGCGTGAGCGCGCGCGACGCCGCGTGGTATGCCAAGCGCGAGGCCATCATGATCACTACAGCCGTATTCGATACGAAACCGTACGATCGCGAACAGCTTCAGCGCGACGCCGCACAGGGCAGCTTCGCGTGGCGCTTCCTGGATGTGCGACTGACGACGCAGTCCGCCGTACTCGCAAAAGGCGCGCAGGCGGTGTGCGTCTTCGTGAACGACCAGCTGGATCGACCCTGCCTCGAGCTACTGGCAGCCCAGGGCGTGAAGCTCGTCACACTGCGCTGCACCGGGTTCAACAACGTGGACATCGCGGCGGCAGAGCAGCTCGGGATCACGGTCACTCGCGTGCCACTCTATTCGCCGCACGCAGTGGCCGAGCACGCGGTCGCGCTGCTGTTGACCCTCGATCGCAAGATCCATCGCTCCTTCAACCGCGTGCGCGAGCAAAACTTCTCGCTCGCGGGGTTGGTTGGCTTCGACCTGTACGGCAAGACGGCGGGCATCGTCGGCACCGGCAAAATCGGGCGCGTGGCCGCGCGCATCCTGCGCGGCTTCGAGATGACCGTCCTCGCCTATGACCCCTTCCCCGATACCGAATGGGCCCGCGAGGTGGGCGTGAGCTACGTGGATCCACCCACGCTGGCTCAGCGCAGCGACGTCATCTCCCTGCACATCCCGCTGACACCCGAGACGCGGCACATCATCCGGCGCGAGACGCTGGAAGCGATGAAGCCCGGGGTGATCCTGATCAACGTCAGTCGCGGAGCGCTGATCGACACCGCCGCCCTGATCGACGCGCTGAAGCGCGGCAAGCTGGGCGGCGTCGGGCTGGACGTCTACGAGGAGGAGGAAGGCATCTTCTTCGAAGACCTCTCCGGCGAGGTGTTGCAAGACGACGAGCTGGCTCGCTTGCTCACCTTCCCCAACGTGCTGATCACCGCGCATCAGGCGTTCCTCACGCGCGAAGCGCTCTCCGATATCGCGCGTACTACCCTCAGGAACCTCGCCGCGCTCGACACCGGCGAGCGCTTCGTCGACGGTTCGGTGCTCACGCGACGATAGGGGCGAGAGCGCCGAACAGTTTGAAACGTCGATGGATGCGCGGTCTAGCGGGGTTCTGGGGCCCCGATAGGCCGCGAAGGCGCGGCGTTTCAAACTGTTCGGCGCTCTATACGTGGTCGTGAGTGCGCGGACACCTTCGCGCACTCACACATCCACTACGTTGACGCTATTCTCTGCAGCCAGGCAAACTCTCGGGATGTCCGCGTCGGATCGCTCCGCGCGCCGGCTGCTGCTCGGGATCCGGCTGATCGTGCTGCTCTGCGCCGGTTACTTCTTTGGCGGCGCTTCCGACAATCAACGCTCGCGGCTCTACGCGACGTATTCCTTCGTGGAGCCGGCCGCGCAGGACTCCGGGACGTTTCGGATCGATCAGTTTCGTCACCCGCAAGGCAAGTCCGGCACCGTGGACTGGGCGCTTCACGCGGGGCACTACTACTCGAACAAGGCGCCCGGCAGCATCTGGCTCGGCGTCCTCGCGTACGCGCCGCTCGTGCTGATCGAGCGCTCGCTCGGGCTCTCGCTCGACTCGCCACGCGTCGTGCTGAGCAACGCGTACTTGATCAACCTCGCCGTCTCGGTGCTGCCGCTCATGCTCGGCGTGGTCGCAATGTTTTCGCTGGCGCTCGCGCTCGGCGCGTCGCGCGCGCACGCGTGCTGGGTCGCGCTGGCGACGACGCTGGGCACGCTCTGGTTTCCCTACTCGACACAGCTGTGGGGCCACACGACGGCGGCTGCTTTCACCGCGCTGGCGCTGGTGCAGGTGCAACGCTCGACGCCGCGCTCCGCGCTGCTCGCAGGCCTTTGTGCCGGGCTCGCGGTGTGTAGCGACTACCTGGCGATCATCTCCGCGCTCGCCATCGCGGCCTGGCTCGCGCTGCGACGTCCGCGGCTCTTGCCCCAGCTGGCACTCGGCGCCCTACCCACCGTCGCGGCCTTGCTGACGTATCACGCGGTCTGCTTCGGCTCGCCGCTCGCGACCGCATCACAGATGTCCAACCCCATCGTGTTGCAGTCGGGCCTGGCGCTCGGCATGTTCGGCACGGTCTCGCTGCCGGCGCTGTGGAGCATCACGCTCGGGATCAGTCGCGGGCTGTTCGTTCATTGCCCCGTCTTGTTGCTGAGCGCAGTCGGGTTCTTCTACTGGATCAAGCGCACACCCCGAGATCCGCTGCCGTACGTGTGCCTGATCGCTTCGCTCGCCTTCTTCGCCGCCAACGCGAGCTTCAATGGCTGGCACGGTGGCGCCACGGTGGGCTCACGCTACTTGATCTGCGCGTTGCCGTTTCTGGGCATCCCGCTCGCGGCGTTGCCTCGCGGGAAGCCCGGCGTGTGGATCGCCGGAGGTCTGAGCGCGCTCTCGGCCGTCAACATGCTCGCCGTCGCCGCCGTCAGCCCGCTTGCACCCGAGAACCACCAGAACCCGCTCTACGGGCACACCTATTCGTTCTTCTTCTCCGGTGGCCTGACCCCGTGGTCGCTGCCCATTCGCAGCATGGATCTGGACCCCAGCTGGCGGCAGCTCAAGCTGCTCTCGATGTGCAACCTGGGCGAGTTGATGGGGCTGTCGGGCTTGCCGAGTCTCCTGCCACTGCTGCTCGCCGTGGCCGCCGTGGCTGCGTTTTGTTTGCGTGATCTCTTCCTCTGAACGGCAGGAACCCAACCTCTTGAACCGTCCGCGACTGCTCGTCTTCGTGATCGCCTACCAGGCCGAGTCGACCTTGACCGGCGTGCTCGATCGCATCCCGCGCTCGCTGTTCGAGCGTTTCCAGTGCGAGATCCTGGTCGTCGACGACAGCTCGCAAGACCGCACGTTCGAGATCGGCGCCGACTATCGCCGCAGCCATCCCGACGTGCCGATGGTGGTGCTGCGCAACGCCGAGAACCAGGGCTACGGCGGCAACCAGAAGGTCGGCTACCACTACGCGATCCGCAACGGCTTCGACTTCGTCGCGATGGTGCACGGCGACGGGCAATACGCGCCCGAAGCGCTGCCACGCCTGCTCGAGCCGCTCGTCGCCGGTCAGGCCGACGCCGTGTTCGGCAGCCGCATGCTCACGCGCTTCGGCGCGCTGCAGGGCGGCATGCCACTCTACAAGTTCGTCGGCAACCGCATCCTCAGCACCTTCCAGAACGCCGCGCTCGGCACACGCTTCTCCGAGTTCCACAGCGGCTACCGCATCTACGCCGTGCCGGCGCTCGCCGCCGTGCGCTTCGATCTGAATACCAACGACTTTCACTTCGACACCGAGATCATCATCCAGCTCTTGCAGGCGGAGCGCAGGATCGTCGAGCTGCCGATCCCGACCTACTACGGCGACGAGATCTCGCGCGTCGACGGCCTGCTGTACGCAGCCCAGGTGGCGCGCGTGACGCTGCAAGCCGTGGCCCACCGCTTCGGCATTCGCTACCAGCGTCGGTTCGACGGCTCGCCGGACGACAACAGCCACTACACGCTGAAGCTCGGCTACGCGAGCAGTCACACCTACGCGATCGACGCCGTGCCGGCCGACTCACGCGTGCTCGATCTCGGCTCGGGACCGGGCGGCGTGGCCAACGAGCTCGTGAACAAGGGCTGCCAGGTCACCGTGGTCGACGCCTGCGAGCATACCGAACGCACGCCGGGCGCGACGTACGTGGTGCAGGACCTCGAGGAGCCGCTGCGCATCGACGTGCGCGAGTTCGATCACATCCTCTTGCTCGACGTGATCGAGCACCTGCGCGATCCCGAGCGCTTCATCGAGGCGCTACGCAGTCAGTTCGACTTCCAGCCGCGCACGCTGGTGTTGACCACACCGAACGTCGCGTTCGCGGTGCAGCGTCTGATGCTGTTGTTCGGTCAGTTCAACTACGGCAAGGCCGGCATCCTGGACCGCACGCACACGCGGCTTTTCACGTTCGCGAGCCTGCGCCGTCTCTTGCGCGACGCCGGCTTTCGGAACCTGCGGGTACGCGGCGTGCCCGCACCCTTCCCCAAGGTCCTCGGCGACGGCTGGCTCGGCAAGGGCGCGCTCGCGCTCAACGTGGCGTTGATCCATGTCGCGCCGACCTGGTTCTCGTACCAGATCTTCGTGCAAGCAGACAGCACGCCCGACGTGCAATACGTGCTGCGCTCGGCGCGACGCTTCCACACGATCATCCCGCCCGCTGCCATCAAAGAATGAACGAGCCGCTACGGGCTGCAGCCGGTCTGGTGTATGCTGCGCCGCGCATGAGATGGCGAACTGCCTTCCTCTTGGCGCTGGTGTGCATCACCGGGCCGGCTCGCGCGCAGGAGCCTGTCAGCACGCCGGCTCCACAAGTGCTCTCGTTCACCGTGAGCGGCGGCGTCTCGCTCGGTGCCTTCGAAGCCGGGGTGCTGTACTTCCTGAGCGAAGCCATCACGCGCAGCGAGGGCGGCGTGGACCTGCGCATCGCCACGGGAGCCTCGGCCGGCAGCGCCAACGCGCTGATCGCGCTGATGGATGGCTGCAGCCCACCGGTCGAAGACCCGGCGCAGAGCCTCGGCTTCCAGACCTGGATCCCGGTCGGGATGGAGCAGCTGCTCGACCCGAAGCAGGTGACTGCCATCTCGGTGTTGACCCGCCAGCCGCTGCGCGAGGCGATGGCACGCGTCGCGAAGCGCTGGCGAGCCGGGCTGCGCGCCGACTGCGACGTGGTGCTCGGCGTGAGCGTGACCCGCAAGAAGCCGACGCGCGCGAACCTGAACGATGCCAAACGGGGCGCCGCAGTCGAGGTGCCGCGCTCGAGCGAGCAGTTCGTGGTGCGCATCCAGGGCCGCGGTGCCGGACGCGCGCCGCTGCTCTCGAACTACGTGGACGCGCACGCCCCGTTGCCGCAGCCGCTCCTGCAGCTGTCGGCAGCGGAGGACGACACCTCGCAGATGCGCAACTTCGATCAGCTGCTCGAGTTGCTGTACGCGTCGGCGGCATTCCCGCTGGCCTTCGCGCCCAAGAAGGTCGCGCACTGCGTGACCGATCCGCGCCCGGATGGCAGCGCGGCGAGCCTCAGGTGCGAGCATCCGATGTCCTCGCTGTTCATCGACGGCGGCGTGTTCGACAACACCCCCCTGCGCTTGAACTACCGCGTCGTGCAGCACGGCCTGCGCAGCGGGCCCAAGGGGCAGGTGCGCTGGCTCGATCCGACGACCATCGACGAGAGCAAGCCGCCGCCGGTACGCTACTCCTACGTCGATCCGGCCACGGGCGACTTTCCTGTGCTCGACGTCGAGGACGAAGACGCGCCGGCATCGAGCGCGCTCGTGCTCGCGGCCCGCGTCGGCAAGAGCTTCATCGAGACCGCCCGCCGCCGAGAGCTGCTGGCGCTGCTCGAGGACAACAACGCGGCCCACGCGCTGTCCCAGACGATCGGCGTCACGCAGAACCAACTGCCGACCATCTCCAGCCAGCTCGGCGCGTTCTTCGGGTTCTTCGAGCGCGACTTCCGCGAGCTCGACTTCTACATCGGCATGTACGACGGCCTGGCCAGCGTGCGGCGCTTCCTGAAGGACCGCGCAGCTCCCGAAGAGGTGGAGACGCGGCTGGTCAAGCAGTTCCCCGCGTTGCAGCAACCGCTGCGCAAGGACCTGCCGAAGGGCCTGTTGCCGTTTGCCTGCCTGCTGTCGCAAGTCGAGGCGCGCTACGCGAGCCTGGGCGCGGCGTGCGACGGCCCCCAGCTGCGAAACTTCCGCATCCTGCTGCAGGTCACGCTCGATCGGCTGTACGCAGCCTGTTCGCGCACGGAGGCCAAGCTCCCGCCGCAAGCCTCGCCACTCTGCTTCGACGCCGCGCAAGGCAAGCCGCGGGTGATCGTGCGCGGCGTGACTCCGCTGCCCGAGATCAGCTGCACCCGCGAGAAGGAGGAGCTCGACTTCGCCTACTCGCTGCGCCTGCTCAGCGAGTACGGGTTCGCATATCGCGATCTCGGCTTGAAGCCCGACGAAGCCCAGTACGGGCTGGTCAAGATCCGGCGCAAGATGCTCGAGGTCGCGATGGAGCTCGCGGACGCACAGCCGGACGCCGTGAACCAGGCACTGGTCGTGACGGCGGGCCGCGTGGCCGTGAATCAGATCCTCTACGAACCGCCGCGCAACCTGATGTACGTGACCGCGGGCACGTCGCTCGAGGTCGGCGCCAGCCTGTCCCCCTTCGAGTGGAACCAGAGCTGGCTGACGTTGAACCTCGCGCTGCAGATGTCGAATTGGGAGACCATCTTCACCCCGGGGCACACGACGATCGCGTTCTCGCCGATGCTCGGCCCGGAGTTTCAACTGCTCTTCATGTCCACGCCGACTTTGCAGTGGATGGTAGGTGCACGTGCCGGCTACCAGTTCAGCGTGAACGATCTGGCCGGGTTGGGCGCGTGCGTGAACGACAACGAGGACGGCGACGCGCGAAACTGCAACCAATTCGTGACGCAGGCGTACGTCGCGACCGCGCTCATCGAGCGGCTGCGGGCCCAGCTGGCGTTCGAGATCTTTCCGATCGACAACAAGCGCATCGAGCACGAGTCACACTTCGCGCTGCAGTTCACGTTCGGCTTACAACTATTTTGAGACTGAAGAGTGATTGTGGACCGAGCGCGCGTGATCGGGTCAAACGCACGGCTGCCCTTGCTTGCACGCAGGTAGCGCACGTAGATTGCGGCGCATGATTCACTTCAGGCTGCTCACGGTTCTGATCTTCGTGTGCGCTGCGTGTGCGGAGGACGAGACGATCGTATCCGTGAACGTGTCGTCGGGCGATGCAGTCGGCAATCCGAAGACGCTGACCATCAGCATCTCGCAACCTGGACAGCAGGCCGTGGTCAAGGACATCGAGCCGCCCACCAAGGCGACCGACGCAGGCCCCGTGATCCAGCCGATGTTCTACGAGCGCATCACGCTGCCCGACAGCTGGAGCGACGAGCGCGCGACGGTGCAGGTCGACGCGAAGGACGCCTCGGGCAAGGTGTATCTCACGGGCAAGGCGATGTGTCCGGTCGTGCCGCAGGGCGCCGCCGCTGCCTTCGTCGATCTCGGCAAGATGGAGATGATGAAGCCCGACGCCGGCAGCGGCGAGGACGCAGGCATCTGACCGCGCCGCTCAGAGCTGCACGGTGATGCGGCCGCCGATCTGTCGCGGCGGGTTGAAGAAGCGTAAGTTCAACGTCGGCGTGTTGATCAAGCTGGTCATGTACGCGACGTCAGTCAGGTTCAACACGAACGCATCGAGCCGCACGCGCTTGTCGGGCAGCGTGAAGCCCAGGTTGATGTCGATGCGCGTATAGCTCGGCACGCGATCGCTCAGGTTCGGGTTGACCTTGCCCATCGAGTCCGTGCCGTCGCCGTTGAACACGGTCATGTACTGGACGGTGCGCGTCTGCGCCGACACGCTCCAGTCGAACGAGCCGAACGGCGCGTCGATCACCTGCGAGAGCGCGTAGTTGATGCTGAGCTGCGGGGCGCGAGGCAGGAAGTTGCCTTCGAGATCGACCATCGGCTGGCTGCTCGCGTCCCAACCCAGGCGCGTGTCGGCGACCGTGCCCTCGGTGAAGCGCGCGTCGAGCAGCGTGCCCGCGAAGTCGAGGCGCAGCTTGGCCGGCAACCGCGCGGCCACTTCGGCCTCGAGGCCGAGGATGCGCGAATTCGCCGCGTTGAAGATCACACTGGACGACGCGCCCGACTTGCCCTCTTCACCCGAGGGCACGATCTCCTGGATGGATTTGAACTGCTGATCGACGTAGTGGTACCAAAACCCGGTGATGTTCGCGATCACGTTACCGTCCCAGAACTTGTTCTTGCTGCCGATCTCGGTGGCGTACAGCGCCTCGGGATCGTAGGTCGGCGCGACGGAGACGCCGTTCACCGGCACGTTGTCGTTGAAGCCGCCGGACTTGTGACCGGTGGCGAACTGCACGTACAGCATGTGGTCGGGCGCGAGATCGACGTCGGTGCCGATGCGGAAGTCGACGAACGTGGCGTCGTACTTGCCGTGCTGCTCGACCAGCCCTCCTTGGCCGAGCGTGACCATGGGGTTGTCCAGGGCCATATCGATCGTGTCGCGCGCGCCGAAGCGCTCGATGCCGCCCGTGAAGTCGTCGAACATGCCTCCGCCGCCGGACTTGTAGTCGGTGCGATCGAAGCCCTTCCACTTGAAGCCGTCGGTGCCGAAGCGCGTGCCCTGCGGCAACCCCGAGAAGGAGTACGAGTAGCCGATACCATCGCGCTGCTTGGAGTCGGTGCTGACGCGCGCACCCGCGGTGCCGCGCCAGTGCTCGAGGATGTCGACGATCGCGTCCAGATACCCGGCATAGGAGTGGTTCTCGACCGACGGCATGTTGAACTCGTTGCCGGCGTAGCCACTGGTGTTGTCCACCGTGGCGCCGAGGAACGCCTTCTGGTTCTCGTTGAACATGAAGCCGCCCGCGGTCCAGCGGACGCGCGAGTTGTTCGGCGCAAACGCACGCAGCTCGTGCACCATCGACTTCGAGCGCGTATCCCAGTACGACGTGCCCCAGTCGTCGACGGTGTAGTCCTCTTTACCCGGAAACGCGACGCCCGCGTTGCCGGCCGAGACCTGCTGAAACGACAGGCTGCGGTACGACCCGAGGTACTCGAACAGGATCGGTCCGAAGTCGGCCTGGATATTGCCCGAGATGCCCCAGTGCTGCAGCTCCTGGCTCGGCTGCGGACCGCGGTAGATCACCGCGCGCGGATCCGGGACCTCCTCTGGAAGCAAACCAGCCGTGAGCGCGGGGTTGTAGTTCGAACCGCTGTAGCCGGTACCGCCCTCTTGCGTGAAGTCGTGTTGCACCGTGATCTTCACCGTGCGCACCGGCTGCACCAACAGGCTCGCGCGGTAGGCGAGTACGTCCGCGCTCTCGGAGGGAATGATCGTGTGCACGGGGCCGGCATTTTCGTAGAACGGATCGTGCACCTCGCCGAACGCGGCCAGGCGCAGCGCCACCGCCTCGCCGATCGGCACGTTGACCATGCCCTTGCCCAACCGCTGCGAGTAGTTGCCGAGCTGCAAGCTGGCGTCGCCCAGCCATTCCTGCAGCACGGGCTTGGCCGTGATCAGGTTGATCGTTCCACCGACTGCGTTGCGCCCGCGCAGCGTGCCCTGCGGACCCTTGGCGATCTCGAGCCGCTCCATGTCGAACAACATCGAGCCGACACCTCGCGGGCGGGGGATGTAGACACCGTCGATGTGCGTCGCCACGGTGGGATCCCCGAGCTCGGTATTGTAGTCCGTGCCGACGCCGCGGATGTAGATCTCCACGTTCGACTCCTGCGTACCGATCTCGACCGAAGGCGTCGCGCTGCCGATGTCGCGGACGGATTTGATGCCCTTCTTGTCGAGGTCTTCCTGGGTCATGACGACCGCGGAACCTGCGTACTTCTGCATGGTCGTGCGCCGGCGGCTCGCGGTGACGACCATTTCGCCGAGCTCGTTGGTGACCATCGCCGGTTCGCCCTCGGGTACTTGAGCAGCCGGCGGTGGTACGGGTTCGACCGGCACCGCGGGGGCAGCTGGTTCGACGGGGGCCGCAGGGACGAGATCGGGCGCGGGCTCGGGCGCCGGTTCAGCTGGGGGTGGCGGCGTTGGAGGCGCTTCTGCTGGCGCTGGCGCTGCTTGTCCCGCTTGCGGGGGTTCCTGCGCCTGTACTCCAAATGGATGCGCTAGCGCGTACAACGCAACGATCGAGATGAGACGCACGCGCAACGCGTCACGCCGAACGCCAGGACAATGCATCGATGACCCCGCAGGCAATTGACCGCAAGGGTGGAGAGCCCTGAGCCCGTCGGGTCAGGACTTGCGCGAAATTTCTTCGGGCACTTGAGGGCGAGCCCAGTTCGCGCGAGAACCCGAGGATGCAACTCTCGAAACCAGAGCTCGACGTCGGTTTGACCACGCCGGATGTGCTAGCCGCGACTGCGTTCTATCGGGACGTCCTCGGGTTCGAGGAGCTGCCCGGTCTGTCGATGGGTGAGATCGGCAAGATGGCGCGGCTGCGAGCCGGTGACCACATCCTCAAGCTCTACGACTTCAGCCGACCCGCCGAGCGCGTGGAAGGCGGTACGGACAAAGCCAACGGCATGCGCCTGCTGGCATTCATCATGGACGACTTCGAGGCCTTGATCGCGCGCCTCGATGCCAAGGGACACAAATACGATCCACTGCAGCTGCCAGAGAGCTCACCGCTGCGCGTGGCATTCAGCAAAGATGCGGACGGCAACGCGCTCGAGCTCGTCGGGATGAAGGCGCCCGCCAGCAGAGGCTGGAAGACGCGCATGCAAGTCGGTTTGACGGTCGCCGACGTACAGCGCTCGCGCCACTTCTACGGCGCGCTGTTGGGCCTCAAAGAAGAGCCCGAGATGAGGCTGCCCGCGAGCATGGGCACGGTCGGCAACGTGCGCTACGGCTTCCAGCTCGGCACGACGACGATCAAGTTCTGGAGCAAGGGCGAGCTGCCGACCAGGACCGGCGCGCCCGCGCGCTACACCGGCATCCGCCTGATCACCGCGCACGTCGCAGACACCGACGCCGTCCACGAGCAGCTCGCGAGCCGCGACGTGCCGATCAAGGTTCCGCCGCACGACTTCCAGGGCCTGTCGCGGGTGATGTTCATCACCGACCCGGACGGGAACTTCATCGAGTTCGCGAGCCCCCTGCGCAGGTGACTGCGCGGGCGGAGGGCGGAAAAAATGCTGGTGAGCCGTGTCGATTCCGCCCGGGGCCGTTCGTCGCCTGTGCGAAACCCGATCCAAGCCAGCAACCCAATCAGGAGAATTCCCAATGTTATTCATGGTGATGCACAAGCTCAACGACGAGATCCGGGCCGGCGGGCCGCCCCGCAAGGAGCTGGTCGACAACATGGGCAAGCTCGTCGGCGAAGCGATCGCCGCCGGAAAGTTCTTGGATGGCGATGGCTTGCGAGAGCCGGCCTCGCGCGTGCGCCTCAAGGCCGGCACGGTCATCCGCGGGCCGTACAGCGGCGAAAACGAGCTCATCTCGGGCTTCGTGAAGCTGAAGGTCAGCACCATCGACGAGGCGGTGGCCTGGGCCAAGCGCTTCGCCGAGACGGTCGGCGCGACCGAAGTGGAGGTCGGCCCGGTGACGGAAGCGTGGGATATCGGTGTCGCGCCCAAGCCCGAAGGACCGGTGCCGCTGCGTGTGCTCGTGCTTCAGAAGGCCGACGCAGCCTCCGAGGCCGGCAAGCCGCTCTCGCCCGAGCGAAAGCAGAGGCTCGGCGCGCTGATCGACGAGATGAAGAGCGCGGGCGTGTTCCTCACGGCCGATCGCCTCGCCCCCAGCTCGAAGGGCACGCGCCTGCAGCGCGCGGGCGGCAAGAACCGCTGGACCGACGGACCGTTCGCGGAGTCGAAGGAGCTCGTCTCCGGCTACTCGCTGCTCCAGGTCGAGTCGAAGCAGGAAGCCATCGCGTGGACCGAGCGCTACGCGGAGATTTTGGGCGACATCGAGGTCGACATCCGCGAGGTCGCTCGCGACTGAACGTGGTCGGTTGTAAGGGCGTAGGCGGAGACACCGCCTACGCTCAGCGGCGAATTCTGGCGGCTCGAGCGGCCCGGTCATGGCACATTCGTCCCTGCCCGAACCGTGAGGTGGCATGACACAACCCGCCTGCTACTGACTTGGCTGCTTGCCGCTGTCGGCGGCTGCACGGCGAACGATCTCGGCGAGAGCCCGGCCGCGTTTCAGCTCGTGTTCGAGCCGGTCGCGACGCGCACAGGCGATGCCGAGCCGCAGACGGTCGCGCACATGGAGCTGACCGGGCTCGCCTTCCTACCGGACGACCTGGGCCTCTTGGTCTGGGAAAAGCGCGGTCGCGTGGCGCACTACCGGCTGCAGGACGACGCGCTGATCTTCCAGGGCGAGTTCCACCTGCCGCGCGTCGCGACCACCACCGACTGCGGGTTGATCTCGATCGCGCTGGATCCGGACTGGCGAGACAATCAGCTGATCTACGCCGGGCACTGCACGAGCACCACGCACAGCGCCGTCACGCGCTACCGCTTCGACGCAACGAACTACGATCAGGTTCCCAAGACCGGCGTGGAAGTGATCGCGTTCGGCGACGCGACCGCGAAGCGGGCCTGGCACAACGTGGGTGCCATCGGCTTCTTCTCCGACGCCGAGCGCAGCATGTGGATCCTGGTCGGCGACAAGAACAACGGGGCGAACGCCCAGGACACGAGCCGAAACCTCGGCGGCGTGCTGCGCATCATCCCGAAGCGCGACGCTGAAGGCGGCTACGAACCGCACCCGGACAATCCTTTCGGCGGGCCCGGCAGCGATCCCGAGCGCGAATCGAGCCCGGACCTCTACGCGTGGGGTTTTAGGAGCCCGTGGCGTGGCGCGCTCGATGCTCAGGGCAGGCTGTGGGTGGGCGACGTGGGCAATCGCTACGAGGAGATCAACCTCGTCTCGAAGGCGGCGCAGAACTTCGGCTGGAGCAAGCAAGACGGCCCGTGCGACTCGGCCAGCTGCGCCGACTTCACCGACCCGCTCGTGTCGTGGGACCACGGTTCGAACCACCGCTATCGCGTGGCGGATCCGCAGGCGTTTTCCACCTGGCGGCGCGTCGCCTGGGTCGGCACACCCTACGCAGCGCATCCCGACGACCCGTACTCGGGCTTCCTGGATGACGCCACGCTGATCGCAGACATGTGCGTCGGCTTCGTGCGTGCGGTCGGGGTCGATGCGCGCGGCCGGCTCGTGCGCAACGAACAGGTCGGGCACTTCGTCGGCCTATCCGGCATGGCGCAGGCAGCCGACGGCGTGCTGTACGTGACGTCGTTCGGCTCGTGTGCCTACGAGACGTACGGCGTGGGCGGCGGCATCTATCGCGTGGGCGTGCGTCGCACAGAAGCGCCGCCACCAGCTGCAGCGCCCGAGAGCCACGCGCCGCTCGTCGACGAGCCGCTCGGCCCGATGCCGCTCAAGCTGTCCGATACCGGGATATTCAAGGACGCGACGCGCAAGCAACCGATCGCGCGCGCCGTCCGCTACGAACCGTCGCTACCGCTGTGGAGCAACGGCAGCGCGAAGGACCGTTGGCTGCTCTTGCCCGAAGGTGGCCGCATCGACAACACGCAGCGCGACCGTTGGGAGTTTCCCGAGGGCACGCTGTTCTTCAAGACCTTCGGCTACCCGGACTCGCTGAACGGCCAGAAGGTCGAGACGCGCATCATCCGCCGCACGCACGACGGCTGGGACTATCACGCCTACCAGTGGCGCGATGGAGATGCGGATCTGTTGTCGCTGGAGGTCGGCGTGCCGGCTGTGGTCAAGTTCGAGGGCGGCGACAAGCTCACGCACGAGATCCCGAGCCGCTTCGACTGCCGCGCCTGCCACGAGAGCAACCCGACGGTCGTGATCGGCTTCGACGAGCTGCGGCTCTCGAAGGACCTCGACGCGCTCGCGGCCCGCGGCGTGTTCACGCACGCGCCGCCCGCAGAACCCGAACACATCGAGCACCCGGACGCGCGCACCCGCGACGTCCTCGGCTACCTGCACGGCAACTGCGCGCACTGCCACAACGGCGCCCCCAGCTCGATGAGCCAGCTCGACCTGCGCCATGCGCAGGCGCTCGAAAACACTCTCCGCGTGCCGACCGAAGGCAGCGGTCAAGCCGCGGGCATCCGCATCGTGCCGGGTGAGCCCGAACAGAGCATCCTGTACCTCGCGCTCACCGGACAAGGCGACGACGCCGAGTTGCAACCGATGCCACCGATCGGAGTCCAGCGCCGCGACAGCGCGGCCATCGCGAAGATCGAGGCGTGGATCCGCGGCTTGCCGCGCGACTGAGCGCAGTTACTTCTGCGGCGCGGGTTGGGTTTCGTTGAACTTCGTATTCAACCAGCCCATCACCAGGATTAGCCACACGGTCAGCACGAAGCCCGAGGCGAGCGCGGGGGCCGGAAAGTGCCGGAAGAAGAAGCCGAAGATCCACGTCGAGAACAGCGCGGCGAGCGCTGCCAGGCGCAGATCGGGGGCCACGATGGCGTAGGTCGCGATCGCCCCGAGCACGGCGTTGAAGCCGACGAAGCCGCTGTTGATCGCCGCGCCCTTCGCGCCGACGAAGGTCGCGAGTGAAGCAGCGAGTAGCGCGCCCATCATCGCGACCACGCCGTGGCGCCAGTTGCTGACCAGCACGCCCGCCAGGAACAGCAGCCCGACCGGCAAGCCAGAGGCGAACAAGGTCGCGCCGAGCGCGGCGATCGTGGCCTCGTAGAACCAGACGCGCGTTTGCGAGAACGGGCTGAACTCGACCATCTTGAGGCCCAGCGCGTCGGCGAACGGAAACACGATCCAGAACACGCTGATGAACGGCGCTGCCAGGAACGGAAACGGCAGCTTCTTCGACATCAGCACCGTGACCGCGGCGACGACTGCCGCGAGCACCGGCACCAAGCCCCAGAGCACGGGGCTCGGTACGAAGAAGTTCAGCAGCGCCAGGCCCATGAGCCCGGAATTGAAGCCGTACAGCCCGAGCCCGAGCAGGTCCGGGATGCCGCCCAAGAGCCGGGCCACGAGCGTCGCGACGAGCACGGACACGACGTACGCCGCGCCCATCTGCCAGTTGTAGATTGTCGCGGCCGTGACGAAGAACAGCGCGGTGTTCTCGTTGGCCTGAAAGGCACATTGCGAGAAGCCGCGCAGCGCCTGCCGCCAGTACGGGAGCTGACCCAACTCGACGTCGGGCAGCGCGATGATTCCTGCGAGCTTCATGGGGTCATGCCTTCTTGGACGTCATGTAACTGCGCCAGCCGCCGTACGAGGTGATCTCGGTCTGACCTTCGACGAGCGCGGGTTCGCCCAGCACGGCCAACACGTCCGTGCCGTCTGCCAGCTTCGCCTTGCCGATGCTCAGCCCCAGCGGCTCGCGCAGGAGGATCTGGGCCAGGCCGGCGTCGGGGACGGACCACACCTCGACCTGGATCGCCGCCCCCGAGCCATCGGTGACCCGGATCATCGCCGGATGATCGTCGTCCACCGTCCAGAGCCGGTACACGGGCTCGGTGGTCGCTTCGCGGAGGAAGGTCGCTCCCGCCTCGATCATGTTCGGGTTGAGCTTCAGGCCGCGCATGAGCGTGCCGTTGATGGCGAGCCAGACCTCGCGCTTCGCGGGCTGGACATCGAGCTCGCCGCTGGGAGCGGCAGCGATGCGGCCGACGATCCGCGTGCCCGCGCGGCCGGCGATGATCCCCGCCAGCTCCTCGGGGATGCCGATCGCGCCGACGGCGCCCGGCGTGCCCTCGACGAAGTCAGCGACGGCCGCGATCTTCGGCTCCATGCTGCCGGCCCCGAACTCCCCGGCCGCGATGTAAGCGCGGGCTTGTGCCACCGTGAGCTCCTCGAGCCACTTCTGCTCCGGTTTGCCGAAGTTGATGGCCACGCGCGAGATGCCCGTGGGGATCAGCAGCAGGTCGGCGCCGAGCTCGCGCGCGAGCAAGCCGCTCGCGAGATCCTTGTCGACCACCGCCTCCACCCCGACGAACTTGCCATCGGACTGCTGAGCCACCGGAATGCCCCCGCCTCCCGCCGCCACGACCACCGCACCGCTGTCGAGCAGCTTGCGGATCGTGGCGCTCTCCACGATGCGCTGCGGGCGCGGCGACGGCAGCGTGCGACGAAAGCCTCGGCCCGCATCCTCCATGATCGTCCAGCCCAGCTCTTTTTGTCGTGCGCGCGCGGTGGCCTCGCTCAGGAACGAGCCGATCGGCTTGGTCGGATTCTTGAAGGCTTCGTCTTCGGGATCGACCACCGACTGCGTGACGAGCGCCACCACCGGCCGCGCGAGACCGCGCCGCGACAGCTCGTTGGTCAGCGCCTTCACGAACATGTAGCCGATGGCGCCCTGCGTATCGGCCACGGCGTAGTCCACCGGAACCGGGTCGACCTCGTCGTGCGCGAGCTCGGAGCGACGCAGGATGAACCCGACCTGCGGGCCATTGCCGTGCGAGACCACCAGCCGCCAGCCGCGCTCGATCAGATCGACCAGCGGGGCGACGGTGCGACACACGGTTTCGTACTGATCCGGAATGGAGTCGTGCTCGGCGTCCCGGACGAGCGCGTTTCCTCCGAAGGCGACGACGGCGGTCCTGTTCTTCACAGCAAACCTCCACTGGCGAGCGCAGCCAAGGCCGCGGTGAAGCACGTCATCGGTGCCGTCGTGATGCCCGCGCCGATCTGGCCGACCCCCGCCTTGCGGTGGGCGATGCCGGTGTTGATGATCGGCAGCACGCCCGAGTCGGCCACCAACCGCGCGTCGATGCCCGCCGGCGTGCCACCGAAGTTGAGCGGCGGCAGCGTGAAGGCAGGGTTACTGCCGAGCGTGATGTTCAGCATGCGCCGGCTGTTCGCGGTGGCGTCCGCCGGCGTGCCTCCGACGAACTGAACGATCGCCGGCGACGCGGCCATGGCGAAGCCGCCCAGGCCGTTGGTCTCGGTGATCGCCGAGTCGCCCAGATCCGCGGCCGCATCGGCCACGCTGTAGCCGGGGAAGTACAGCCCATCCACCGGGTTCGCCGGAGCCTGGAACCACTGATCGCCGGTGCCGCTCAACCGAATGCCGAAGTTGACGCCGTTGCGCGCCATGACCGTGACCATGCTGCTGCCAGGCACGCCGTGCGCCGCATCGGTCATGGACTTGCAGGCAGCCATGGAGATGTTCAGGAAGAAGTGATCGTTGCTCGCGACGAAGCTGAGCGCGCGCTGCACGACAGCGCTGTCGAGCTTCGAGCCGAGGAGCGAGAGCGTCAGGCGTTTGAACAAGAGGCCCGAAGCGGCCGCGTTGCGATTGTGCAGCTCATCGCCCATGTGCAGCGCCTGCGCCATCAACGGCTTGAGGTTGGCGTCGGCGAGGCCACGCACGGCCACCTGCATGGTCGTGAAGAACTCGGTTCCGAGCCAGCGCAAGCGTTCGATGACGTCGGGGGAGTTGGCGCCGAAGCGCAGCACCTTGCCGAGGCCCTCGTTCAAGTTGCAGAACGCGCGGTTCTTGCGGTCGGCATTCTCGATCACCCAGACCGGCATCGACGGACTGATGACTCCGGCCATCGGACCGACCGCGCCGTGCTGGTGGCACGGCTCGAGGGCCACGCCGCCACCAGCTGCGAGCTTCTCGGCCGCCTCGAGTGAATCGGTCCAGCCCTCGTACAGGATGGCGCCCATGATCGCGCCCTGCTGTGGGCCACACATATCCTTCCATGCGATCGGCGGACCCGCATGCAGGATGCGCCGCTCGCCCGCCCCGAGGCCCGCGATGGCATCCTTCGCCAGCACCAGGTCGACCAGGCGCGGTTGTGCCGCGAGGTAGCGCTCGTACGCGGTGCGGTTCGCGGCTTCGATGCGCTTGTCGCCGATGAGGTTGGCCAGCGTCCAGCCGAGCGCGGCGTCCGCGCCGGCGGGCGGCGCCCACGCGAGGTGCGTGACCTTGCCGCCCGCGGTGGTGATGTTGTCGGCGAAGCCCTGCAACCCGACGTTGACGACCTTGAGGTCCTGCTGGAATAGCGGCTTCATGTGGCTGCTCCGTTCCGATCCGAGACGATGGTCGCGGACCACAGCGCTGCTTCCGCGTTCGACGATGCGACCAACACACCGGCTGCCTCGAGCGCAGCCACGACGGCCTTGCGGTTCTGCGGATCCTGATCCGTTCCACACACGTAGCCGATGAATGCCACGTGGCGACCCTCGGCCATTGCCTTCTTGTTCGCCGTGCCGATCACCGAGACGAGCCCCTGGACTGGATCCGCGGATGACCCGTAGCCGAGCACGACGTCGAACAGCACGACCGCCGTGTGGGGATCGGCGACTTCGTCGCGAATGCGCTGGTCGCGCAGCGACGGATCGATCATCGGGTGCGGCCGGCCCTGCGTGAACTCGTCGTCACCCATGTCGATGATGGTGTTCTCCAGGCTCTTCTGCACCTGCTCGAGCTTGCGGTTGCCCGTCGTCGGCGCGTTGGAGAACGAGGGCAAGCCCTGCGCGGCGTGGATCAATTGCGCCTCGAAGCAGAACGTGCCGCCCGAGAAGATGCCGCGCACGTAGCGCTGGCTCTTGGCCATGCGCTGCGACAGGTCCTTCAGCTTGCGCTGCATCTCGTCGCGCACCGCGATCGGCTTGCGCTCGGGCACCTGACCATTCGCCAACACCACCGCCATGTCGGCGGCCTGCGCGAGGTACGCCGCGCCATACACGCGCTTGCGCGTGACCGTCGCCGGGTCGGCGCCCAGGAAGATCACCACCACCGGCTTGGTCGCAGCCTCGGCCGCCGCGAGCACGGCGCTCGCCACGCTCGCAGCCGGTGGCTTCGAGACCAGCACGATCACCTTCGTCGCCGGATCGCCATCCAGCGCCTTGAGCCCGTGCAGCATCGAGATCGCACCGATGGACGCGGCGAGGTCGTGCCCTCCCGTGCCGAGCGCTTGCGAGACGCCCGAGCCCAGCTGATCGATCCGCACGGTGACTTCTTGCGTGCCGGTGCCGGACGCACCGACCACACCGATCGGACCGCGCCGCACCACGTTGGCGAAGCCCAGCGGGACGCCATTGACGATCGCGGTGCCGCAGTCCGGACCCATCACCATCAGGTCGTGCTCTTGCGCGTAGCGCTTCAGCGCGAGCTCGGATTCCGGCGGCACGTTGTCACTGAAGACCATCACGTCCATCCCGAGCCGCAGCGCCTTCATCGCCTCGGCCGCGGCGTAGTCGCCGGGCACCGAGACCAGCGCGAAGTTGTGCGCGGGATCCTTGGCCACCGCCATCTGCAGGCTGGTGATCGGCTGGGGTGCGCCGGCACCCTCCTCGCCTCCGCCCGCGCTCTGCTTGAGCAGCAACTCGTCCGCCTTGGCGAGCGCTTCGTCGCACGCGGCGTCACTGCCCGAGACGGCCACGACCAGGTCGTTCGGCCGAACCTCGAACGTGCCCAGCCCTGCGGCTGCGAGGTTCTCGACGTTGGTGGCCGACGCCATGACCACCGATGCGGTCTCGACGCCGCTGATCGCCATCAGCCCGGCCGATACCTTCATCAGCGAGACCGAGTCTTTGTAGAGGTTCGGGTAATACCGAGATCGAATACTCATGAGGCGAGCCTTTCAGCGGGGAGAAATGACAGGCGGCAAGCGGCGACCAACCCCAAGCTGGCGTCGGCTCCGGACGTGGAGCCCGTGGCGAGGACTGCATCGAGGGCCGGCTCGTGCTCTGCGCCTTCGCACAACGCCTTACCAAGCATGTGTATTGCGCGCCCGGGCTGGCCGCGCGCGGCTTGCAGCAACAAGTGCCGGCTGATGTCGGGCGTCGTGCGCAGCAGCGGAGCGAGGGCACCGGCGAGCCGCGCTGCGTCCGCGGATCCCGTCGCGGTGAGAACGGCGAGCATGCCGACCAGCACGTCGTCGCCCGAAGGCGTGAGTCCAGGTCCGCGACCGACGCTGCGGCGCAGCGCTCGCTCGAGGTCCGCGTCCGATCCGCGCAGCGCAGCGGCGAGCTGCGCCGCGAGGCTGGCGGATCCAGCCCACGCGCGCTGCTCCGCGACCCGCTCCACGTGGCAGAGGCGTGCGGCCAGGTCGCCCACCGGCATTCCCCAGCGCTCCAGCGTCCAGTGCCGCGCGGACCGACAGTCGACGATGCGTGGACCCAGCCGCAGGTAGCCGGCCCGCACGAACACGCGGTCTCCGGCCTGCACGCCGAGGTCCGCGAGCTGATCGCAGACCGCGAGCCCCACCCCGAACGGCGCCTCCGGCTGTCCCACCCCGAGCACCGTCCACAGCTCGCCCTCGATCGACAGGTTGATCGCCCGATCGAAACAGCTGTGCACCGCGCCGTGCTGCGACTTCCAGACGTCGATCTCGAAGCCCAGCGAACGCGCTTGCAGCTGCATATGTTCGGAACCGGGCTAGATGGACGCGATGAAGTTGTCCGCGTTGGAGACCCAGCCGAAGATCGCGCCCTGCGCCTTGATCATCTCCAGGCCGACGCGCTGGAACTCCGGGAAGTACGACGCGACGCAGTCCGAGAGCACGACGCACTCGTAGCCGCGATCGTTCGCCTCGCGCACCGTCGTGTGCACGCAGACCTCGAGCGTGACCCCCGTGACGACCAGCGTCTTGATGCCGCGATCGATCAGGATCTGCTGCAGGTCTGTGGCGTGGAACGAGCCCTTGCCGGGCTTGTCGATGATCGGCTCGCCCGCGATGGGGTACAGCTGGTGGATGATGTCGTGACCCTTCTCGCCGCGCACGAGGATGCGCCCCATCGGACTGTCGGTTCCGATGAAGGTCTGGCCGCCGCGCGTGAGCTTGGCTGGCGGACAGTCAGACAGGTCGGGCCGGTGACCTTCGCGCGTGTGGATGACCAACATCCCCTTCTCGCGCGCCGTGTGCAGGACACGCTGGATCGGTTCGACGGCCGCCAGCAACAACGAGGTGTCGTTGCCGAGCTTCTCGCCGAACCCCCCCGGCAGTACGAAGTCGCGCTGCATGTCGATGATGACGAGCGCGGTAGTCCGCGGATTGAAGTCGAGATTGAAGGGCTCTGCCTTGATCGTCGCCATCTGGCACCTACCGGATCGAGTGTGGAGATTTGCCTCTACCGCCGTCCTCACTCGAGGTCAAGCAGCAGGCTTGTTTCAGGGAACCCGCCTGAAACAATCAAAAATCTTGTCTCGACAGACCCGTGGGCGGAATGGTCACGCCACGCTTGGGCGGTGTGGCATCCGCGCGCTCGAGCGGCACTTCTGCGATGGCGGGGGACGGTGACGGTGGGATGGCGGGCGCGCTGACTCGCTTGTGCACCCGGCGCGCGGGCTTCACGGGACTCGCCGCGGCGGCCGGGGTTGC
>DATEOF010000018.1:0-8531 GCA_035274465.1 Polyangiales bacterium | reverse complement strand
CCTGTACGAGCGAAGGTGACGCCAACCAACATCATGACTCGAGCAGCGGTGGTTCCGGCGCGGGTGCTGCTGCTTCGGGTCCTCCACAGAGTATGGACGCCGCAGTCGTGGCGAGCGACGTCATCCCCGCCGGTCAGCGTGGCGGCCATGCAGCCATGGGCGGCGCTGGACACATGCCGCAGCACATGGGGGCCGCAGGCAGCACCGCCTCCGCGAGCGGCACGGGCGGCAAGGCCGAGGCGGGGTCGGCGGGCGGCGCAGGGATGATGATGACCGCAGCCGGCGCGGGCGCTGCCGGGATGACCGGGACGATGTCGTACCCGCAGCTGGAAGCGGCGATGATCGGCAAGCCCGAGAAGATCGCAGACGGCTTTGCACTCGCCGAGAGCCCGCTCTGGGATCCGTGCGAGGATCGCTTGTTGTTCGCGGACGTCGCCGCGAGCGGCGGCGGCAAGATCAACGCGCTCGCCGCCGACGGCACGGTCAGCATGGTGATGAGCGGTACCGACAACACCAATGGCATGGCGTGGGATATCGACGGCTCGTTGATCCTGGCGCAGATGAAGGGCCACGTCGCTCGGCGCGACCGCAGCGGCATGGTCAAGGTGATCGACGACGGCACAGCCAACCTCCACACGCCCGACGACGTGGTCGTGCGCTCCGACGGTACGATCTACCTGTCCGACGGCAACTTCTGCCCGGTCGGCGACCTGTTGGGCTTCAACTCGGCGCTGCCGGTGTTCACGATCAAGCCGAACACCAACACGCTGATCAACAGCGGGACGGTTCGCGGTCCCAACGGCATCGAGCTCTCACCCGACGAGAAGATCCTGTACGTCAACGGCTATGGCGATGGGACGATCTCACGCTTCGACGTCATGCCGGACGGCACGATCAAGAAGCAAGCGACGGCGTTCGCGACTGGACTGAGCGACCCAGACAGCCTGTGCCTCGACGCCGCGGGCAACCTGTACGTGGCCGTGAGCTCGGGCATTCAAGTCATTCGACCCGACGGCACCAAGGTCACGTTGATCCGCATGTCGGCAGCCGGCGGCTCGTGCACCAAGGCCGGCATGACCAACTGCACGTTCGGCGGCCCCGAGGGCAAGACGCTCTACGTGACTGCCTGGACCGCGATCTTCAAGATCGACAACATGCCGATCCCGGGCCTGGACTGGATGGTCGGCAAGCAGCGCGCGCAGTGCATGTGAATCACCGCGCGCTCGCCGCGACGGGAGCGCTCTGTCCGGATTGGAAGCGCAGCGGCGAGCACACCTGCTGCGTGCTGCCCTGCTTGCGCCAGCACACCTTGGCGAGGACGTCGAGGCTCGCGGGCATGTCGTAGCGGCTGCTGCAGCCCGGGCGGTTGAAGGAGAACCTGCCGTCCCAGATCTGCGAGACGCTCGCTCCGTCGGCGATCGTCTGGGGGACATCCGGGGAGCACGCGCCGCAGTTTGGGCAGGTCGAAGGCATGAAACTCGAGCTGCAGTCGCAGACACAGAGCGAGTTCAGCGTGATCTCCTTGCCCATGTCGAGTTCGAACCAGCTCGGCGCACCGCAGATCTTCAGAACTTCGATCGGACCGCCGGTGTGGTTTTCGAGCACGATCTTGGTCTCGCGTCTCGGCTCGGGCACGGCCTTGATCGCGAGCTCGAGCTTCTGGTCCGTGCCGTAGCGGAACTCGCGGGAGCCGCAGGTACCGGTGGGGTTGTCGTTCGTCGGGTTCCAGCAGATGCGCGCGGTCAGCGTCGAGCCGGTCTTGGGCACCGCGGGCTTGTAGCAGCTGGGATCGTCGTAGCTCAGGTACGTTCCGTCCCACTCCAGTTGCTCGGATTGACCGGGGAGGAGCAGCTTCTGCGTGTTGAAACAGGCCGCCGGACAGCCGCACGCCGTGCTCCCGCACTCGCACTGACACGTGCGATCCCAGCGCATGGGCTTGCCAGCTTGCTCGAGCGACATCCAGCGTCCGCCGCAGTTGTTGCCGAGGACGACCGGCACCTCGCCGTCGTTGCGCACGGTGATCAGCACGGGGCTGGGTTTGTCCGAGCTCGGACCCTCCCCCGAAGCGCCGCCGCCAGCTGCAGGCGCACGACCCGCAGCGCCGCCGTCAGCAGCCGCCGAGCCTGCGCGACCGGCAGCACCGGCACCCCCCTTCCCCGCCGCGCTGGGCGCGGAGCCAGCCGCCCCCGCCTTGTGGGCGTCCACCGACCCGTGCGAGCTCCCGCACGCGCAGACCAGGACCCACGAACAGACGACACCCCATGCGCGCAGCTGCATGAACGCCGGTAGAGCAAGCCGCGGGCCAGGCGTGGCGGCGCCCACGGCGGTTCGCGGCTCCACGACCGGCACAACCTGGCACAGCGGTTTGTTTGGCAAAGTGCACCCGGCCGCAGCCACAGACTGACCATGAACGCCGCCGCGACGCGTGTGACGCTCGCCCTGATCCTACTGGGGGCGCTCGCGGCTTGCGGCGAGCCTGTCACGGTATCGGTGGGTCAGCTGGGCGACGCGATCGATCTCACGCGCTGCATGGGAGAGAACCTGGTCTGCGACCTGGAGCAAGCGAGCAAAGCGCCGGTCGCCATACAGCTGGACGTGGAACCAATCCCGGATTGCAAGCCCGCCGAGGAACCAGCCTGGCACGTGGCCTGGACACTCCCAGTCGATCGCCTGCCTTGCGAGGATGCCGAGTGCGAGTCCGTGCAGTTCGAGTTCGCTGCCGATGGGTCCGTCTGGTTGGCCGCTACGACGGTCGGCACCGGACGAGCAAGGTTGCTCCTCGGCCACTACACCGCGAACGGCACCCTCGTGGCGAAGGCGGTCGAGACGTGGCCGGTGCGGCAAGGCCCAGACCGGCCGATCGATCTCTCACTCGCCTCCAACTCGCAGGGTCAAGCGCTCGTGGCGCTGTCGTGGCAACGAGACAGTGCTGCTCGGACAGGTTGGATCGCGAAGTACGATCGCGCAGCGCTACAGGTCGGTTCCCGCGTCTCGCTCGAAGGCATCGAGTCCGACGACACGCTCCACCTGGCGATCGCTCCGAGCGACCAAGTCCTGCTCCTGGCCGGCAACGACTCGGCCGTACGCGAGGGCCACCTGGCACGGCTCGATGCGTCGCTGCGCTTGCAGTGGCTGCAGAGTAGCGCGCTGCCCGCAGCGCTCGACGTGCTGGTCGACGAGCACGGCGAGGCACTGGTCGTGACGAACCTGGGACGTGCCGCGACGCTGCTCCAGTTCGGATTTCACTGGTACGACTCGCACGGCAACCTTGGCTCGAGTTTGACCCTTCCAATCGACAACGAGTACGTGCAGGCCGGGCGCGACGACTCCGTGCTCACCACCCAGATCAAGGTACGCCCCGGCGGCCCCTCCCCTCTCGCGCTGGTGTTTCGTGAGGTCGCGCGCGACGGCCGAATCCTCTGGGCCGCACAAATCGCCGCGGGCCCAGGGTTCCCATGGTTCAGCGATGGCGTCAGCATCGAGATCTCGGGCCAACAACTCGACCCGGAAGGAGCGATATACCGCTTCGTCCGGCAGACGAGCCACGCGGACGCCACGATCAAGCGCAGCGCGCTGTTTCGGATCGATCCGGCGACCTCGGTCTGCAGCTTCGCCCTGGTCGACGCGCGCCAGCCGGAGAGCTCGACCGCACGCCGGGCCGGTTTCGACGCCGGCGTGGGTGACGCTCCGGACGATCAGCTGATCGTCACTTCGTTCTTCATCAACGCGCGCGGCGACTTCTACGTCGACGCCCATTCGGCGCAGGGCGGCAGGCGAATGCTCGCCAAGCTGGAGCGCTGAGCGCGAACATCCCTGCTAGACTTCCGGCGTTGATGGACACTCGGCCGATCCTGCACCAACTCGCGCGCGACTACGCGAACCTGAACTGGGAGTTCTTCGGCAACCGCCTGTCGCCGCTGCCGTTGATGCTCGGCGAGAGCGCGAGCCAGCTGGGCACCTACTCGCGCGATCCGCGACGGATCCAGCTCTCACTCGCGCTCGTGCTGGAGCAGCCGTGGGGCTCGGTGGTCGAGGTGCTCAAGCACGAGATGGCACACCAGTTCGTGTCCGAGGTGCTGCAGCACGACGACGAGACCAGCCACGGGCCCTCGTTTCAGCGCGTGTGCGAGCGCATGGGCATCGACGCGCGTGCCAGCGGGCTACCGCAGGCGGGGCCGAGCGAGCGGTCCGGCGTGCTGGAGCGCATCCGCAAGCTGTTCGCGCTGGCCAGCAGCCCAAACCAACACGAAGCCGAGGCAGCGATGCGCATGGCGCACCGACTGATGCTCCGCCACAACCTGCAGCACGTCGAAGCGGAGAGCTCGGCCGACGCGTTCGGCTTCCGGCACCTGGGCAAGCCCAGCGGGCGCACCTCCGAGGCCGAGAGTTTGCTCGCCGCGCTGCTGGGAGAGTTCTTCTTCGTGCAGCCGATCTGGGTCTCGGTCTTCCGCCGGGAGGACAACAAGCGAGTCAGCGTGCTGGAGGTCACGGGCCGGCACGAAAACCTGGCGATGGCCGAGTACGTTCACGGCTTCTTGCTGCGCGCGGCCGAGTCGCACTGGAAGGCGCACAAGCGCGAGCAGGGAGTTCGCAGCAACGCCGACCGGCGCGCGTTCATGGCCGGCGTGATGCGCGGCTTCGCCGACAAGCTGCGCGCCGAGCGCAAGCTGGAGGCTGCCGAGGGGCTCGTCTGGGTCGCCGACCCCAGCGCCGATCACTATTTCCGGCGGCGCCACCCGCGCGTGCGCAGCACCAGCTATACCAGCAGCGCGCACAGCCGAGCCGGTGCGCACGGGCAGGCCGCGGGACGCGACATCGTGTTGCAGCGACCGATCGGCGAGGGGCCCAGCAAGAAGATCCGCGCCCTGCCCGGCTGACGGCCTGCGCTACAGGTGCTCGCCCAGGTATTGCCAGCGCGCTCGGATCCAGTCGCGCAGGTACTGGATCTCCTCCACGTGGTTGTTGAACCCGTTACGCTTGGCCCAGTAGCTGCGGAACTGTTCGCTCCACTTCACCTCGTCGCGCAGCGCGGCGGGTTCGATCTCCGCCGCCCAGCCGTCGAGCGTCGACAAGATCTCGTCCATCGTCCACGGCCCGCGGAGGACCTCGCGGTAGCGTTCGACGACTCGCTCGCGCAAGGCTGGATCCGTCAGCAGGTGTTCGAAGAACGCGTTGCGCTTGGCGGAGCCGTCGAGCTCCAGCTTGTCGGGAACCAAGCGCTGTGTGTAGTAACCCTGGCCCCAGCTGGTGTTGAAGTCCCACGGAATGAAGCGCCAGCGAGCATCGGGCGCGTCCGGCCGCGGATCGTGGATCAGGTAGCAGTTCTTGTTCGTGGTGTCGCCGGCGGCGATCAGGTTCGTGAACACCAGCCAGTCTTCGAAGTCGCGCCGGTGCAGGCGTGACTCCCACTCTCTCGCGAATTCCTCGGGTTGCACGTCGGCGAGCCAGGCGACCAGGGCCTCGAGGTCGGCGTACGCGCCTTCGGTGCCGCCTTCGGGTAAGCCTGCTTCCTTGGTGTAGCCGGCGTTCAGGGTCTTCTTGAGGTTGCCCTTGTCGTCGTAGCGCCAGAAGTTCGCGGCGTGCGTGCGCGCCTTGTAGAGGTTGACTTCGCGCGGCAACCCCACGTAGCGCAACAGGTCGTCGTCCACGTGATCCGTCACCTGGTACAGGCCCTGGTACTGGCCGTCGACGTAGACGACCGCGTTGAAGCTGCGGATCGGGATGTGCTCGGGATCCAGGCGGTTCCAGAGCTCGAACGACAGGCGCTGGCGCAAGCCCGAGTTGTCGTCGAAGTTCGTGGTCAGTACCAGCCGCCGAACGTCCTCGAAGCCGCGCTCTTCGTCGCTGAACGGCGCGTCCTTGTCGAACTTGAAGGTGAAGCTGCGCTTCGGATAGCTGCTCGAGGTCGAGCCGCGGTACTTGGCCCCGGCGCCGTTGTACGTGTGACCGCGGTACACGATCGTCGCCGGCGACTGCGAGTTGCCGTTCAGGTCGGGTCCGACCGTGACGTGAAACACCGGTAGCCCGTACTCGTGCGTGTAGTGTTCCGGATCGACGATCGGTTGGTTCTCCGGGTGCTCGAAGCGGTCCGCCACGCTGATGCGGATCTGGCCGCGCTCGCGGCCCGGTAGGTGCACGGCGATGGTGTGATCGCCCGCCTGATCGAGCGCGGGTTGCCAGCGCAGCTCGGCGGATTCGTGGTGCCACTCCACACCCTGCGGCAGATCCTTGAAGCTGATGGCGTCGGGCAGCGGCACGCCGCTCTCACACGCGAGCGCCGCTACCAGCGGCTGGTCCTCGAGGGCCGACAGCTGCAGGTCCAACCCGCAGCGCTCTACCGGTGGCTCCGGAACCTCTTCGTCAGGCGGCTCGGGCCGCGCCTCGCTGCAGCCGATGGCGAGCGCCAGCAATACGAACCTGCAAAGCAAGCCAAGACCACCCCACCGGCAACCACCCATGGTCGGCAGTCAAGCGCAGATCGGCCCGAACGCAACTCGCAGAGCAGTGAGGTACCCCAACTGGTGCAGCCAACGGCGGCAACACCCTCGATCTGGAGACATGCCGCGATTGCTGCTATGCGTTCCCGGCGCATGGACATCATGACCGAAACGGAACACCACCCCCTGCCCGCCGGGCGCGTGCACTTGCTGGGCGCGGTGCACGGCGTGACCGGGGCGATGACGCGGGTCGAATGGGGCGGAGCGTCCATCCTGGTCGACTGCGGCGTGGCGCAGGGTGAAGACGCCGCGACCTGGCAGTTCCCTGAAGCCGCGCGAGACAGCGGCGCGCTGGTGCTCACCCACGGCCACAACGACCACTGCGGCTCGCTGCCGGCGCTGCTCGAGGGCGGCTGGGACGGTCCGATCTACGGCACGAGGCCGACGCTCGAGATCGCCGACTTCGTGCTCACGGACGGCCTGCGGCTGCAGGGCGCGAACGACGACGAGATCGCGGGCTTCCGCGCGCGGTTCAAGGCGCTCTCGCGCGCCATCGGCTACGACCAGGCGTTCGACGTGCCGGGGTTTTCAGGCCAGCTCACGTTCCGCGAGGCGGGCCACATCCTCGGCTCGGCCAGCGTGGAGATCGTCCACGGCGATGCGCGCATGCTCTGCTCCGGCGACCTCGGACGGCCGGGTAGCCCGATCCTGCGCGACTACTGCACGAGCTGGGCGGCCGGGCCGGCACTGGAGCTGGTGCTGATGGAGTGCACCTACGGCGACGGCGAGCACCGCATGAGTCACGGCGACGTCGAGCTCGAGCTCGAGCGCATCCTGCAGCGCGCGGCACAGGACGGCGGCCACGTGCTCGTCCCGTCGTTTGCGATCGGTCGCACGCAGACGTTGCTCTACCACTTGAACAGCCTGGTCGAGAGCGGGCGCGCGCCCGACATGCTGGTGGCCGTCGACACGCCGCTCGGCATCAAGGTGACCGACCTGTACCAGCGCCACCGCGGCTTGTTCGACCGCGAGTCCCACGACAAGCTGGCAAGCGGCGACGATCCGCTGTCGTTTCGCGACCTCTACGCGGTGCGGCGCGCGCAGGACTCCGCACGACTACACACGGTGAGCGATCCGATGCTGATCATCGCCGGCAGCGGCATGTGCACGGGCGGCCGCGTGTTGTCGCACCTGATCGAGCTCCTGCCGAGCGAGCAGCACTGCGTGTTGTTCGTCGGCTACCAGGCGCGCGGCACGCTGGGGCGCACGATCCAAAACGTCGCCCGGCGCGGCGGCGGCAGCGTGCGTATCCAGGGGCAAGACGTGCCGGTGCGCGCGCGCATCGAGACACTGAGCGGCCTGTCCGCGCACGCCGACCGCGACGAGCTGTTGCGCTGGCTGCGCGCATTGCCCTCACCGCGCCGCGTGGCGCTGCACCACGGCGAACCCGAGGCGCAGTCGGCGTTCGCGCACTTCGCCGGAGGTGGCACGCCGTGAGCGATCTCCAGTGCCCGGCACAAGTCTGGCTCGTCGCCGCCGGTCAAAGTGCGGACGTACCCGTGCCATGCGCCGGCGTGTTCGTCACTCCCGCGCTCGCGACCGACGCCGGCGCCGCGGCCCTCGCCCGCGCGGCGAGCTGCCCGCTCGAGGTCCTCGCCGATGCCATCGACGCAGCGAGCACCGCGCGAGCCATCGACGATCTCGCCGACCTACACCGCGGCGAAACCTTCGTCGTCGTCGTGACTCGCGAAGTACTTCACGACCTCACCGGCCGCGCTCCGACGCAATCGATCATCGTCGCGATCGATTCGGAGGGTTGGCGCGTGCAGACGTCAGCAGAGCCCAGAAAAGTTTAACCGCCAAGGCACCGAAGAACGCCAAGAGAAGAGAGGCAGAGGGATTTAACAGGAAGGACGGGAAGCCGGTCGGGTAGATCCCGGAGGCATGCCTCCGGACCGAGTCGCCTCCGTCGTCACGCAAGACTCGCTTCCGGCTGGTGACCTCTCCTTGGCCGGGCAGGGTTCGAACCTGCAAGGTTCCTCAGATGGTTTCTCCTGCTGCTATTGCATTGGGTTCCTCCATCTCCGAGGCTTT
>DATEOF010000017.1:0-28408 GCA_035274465.1 Polyangiales bacterium | reverse complement strand
TTCGCACGCCAGCTTCGCATTGGCGACCGCGTTCAGCGCGACGCCGCCGGCCAGGCAGAGCTCGCTGCAGCCGGCGGCGGCGCGGGCGCGCCGGGCGAGCGCGAGCAGCGCGTCTTCGGTCACGGCCTGCAACGTGCTTGCGATGTCGGCGTAGCCTCGATCGCTCGCGTCGGACGCGAGATCCCAGGGTCTACCGGGCGTGCGGCGCGGGCCGAGCAGCTCTTCCAGCTTCGGACCGAAGCCGAGCTCGGTCGCGCAGTAGGGGTCGAAGTACGGCAGGCCGAGCCGGTAGCCACCCGCAGCTTCCAGCTGCAGCAGGTGTCTGAACTCGTCGCGGCGCCGCGGCTGGCCGTAGGCGGCGAGCGCCATCACCTTGGCCTCGCCGTCGTTCACCTCGAAGCCGAGGTACGCGGTCAACGCCGCATACAGCAGGCCGAGCGAGTGGGGAAACTCGATCGACTCGAGCGGTTCGAGCGAGCTGCCGGCGCCGCGCCACAAGCTGGTCGACGCGGCCTCGCCGACGCCGTCGACGCACAACACCGCGGCGCGCTCGAACGGGCTCGCGAAGAACGCGCTCGCCGCGTGGGAGGCGTGGTGCTCGCGAAACTGGACGCGCCCGCGGGGTACGCGGAGGCGTACCGCCAGTGCATCCAACACCCACAGCTTGTCTTGTAGCTGTGACGCCATGGCGCGGGTGAAGAAGCGGCGAGAGCGCGGAAAGCCGCGCAAGGTGCTGATCAGGATTCGCTCCAGCTTCGCGTACGGGTCCTCGTAAAACACCACGGCGTCCAGCGCCGGCGCCTCGAGGCCCGCGTGCGACAGGCAGCCCGCGATCGCGCGCAACGGTAGTCCGGCGTCGTTCTTGACACCGCTGAAGCGTTCCTCCTGCATCGCAGCGACCAGCTGCCCGTCGACCAGCAACGCCGCCGCGGCGTCGTGGTAGTGCGCGGAGACACCGAGCACGGCAGCCATCAGCGCCCCGCCCGGCGCGCGCGCTCGAGCAAGGCCAGCGGCAACAGGCAGAAGAACACGAGCTGCATGCACAACCCGAACGTCACGCCCGCCACTTGCCTGCCCAGCCGCCGCCAGCTGCGCCAGCCTTGCCAGACGCGCGCCCGCCACAGCGCACGCGCAGCCGCCCGCTCCGAGCCCGCTACCAGGCGCAGCTCCTCGGCGGTGTACTGCTCGTGGCGCGCTTCGTCGACCAGCACGGCATCGAACAGCGCGCGGCTGCGGTCGTCTCCGAGCTGTGCGAGCTCGTCGCGGTACAGGCTGAGCTGGCGACGGCCGCGCAGCTCGCCCAGGTGCACGAAAGCCAGGAAGCCGAGCTCGCCCAGCCGCTCGAACAGCTGCTCGAAGTCCGCGCGCACGGTGGCAGAGCCGAGCACTTCGGGCGCGAGCTGCTGCGCGCGCAGCGCGAACATGCTGGCGTGCCGCGCCTCGTCGCTGGCGTGCAGCAGGTACAACCCGCGCCGCCGTTCATCCCTGCAGCTCTTGGCTGCAGCCAGCAAGTCGTAGTGGCTCGAGCGCTCGGCGCGCGCGAACGCCAGCAGTAAGAGCGCCGCGCGCGCAGGGTTCTGCCAGCGCAAGCGGCGCGTGAGCCGCGCCAGCAATACCCGCAGGCTCATGGCGCCACGCAGCCGAACTTGCTGCGCCAGGCAGAACAAACCGAGTCCTGCGCGCAGGGCTGGGCCATCGAGCACTCCGGCACGCAGCGACCGAGCACGCCGAAGCTGACCTCGCCCGCCGGACACAGTTGCCGGTTGCCGAGGATGCAGGTCTGCCAGAGCTCGTGCTCTTTCATGTGTGCCACGGCGGCAAGCCTCGCGGAGCCGTCCCGGAGACGCTCGGTGCAGCGCCGATCGTACAACGCTCCGCGAGCCGGCCCCAGCAGCTCCCCCGCGATGGCGGCGGGTTGCACGCCGCGTGCGGCCGTCGCTGGCATCTGCGGCCCGAACGTCACACGCAACACCACACCGTCGGGCCGCTCGATCCGCAACGCGTGGCCGTGCTGCGCCCAGCCGAGCGAGGCCAGGGCCGTCTCTCCGGGCAGCACGGGCACGATCAGCGCCAGATCCATCCCCGAGTCGGAGCCAGGATCGTGCGCCACTTCGGCCAGAGCGTCGCCGTGACCGCCACGCAGCAAGCCGAGGCTGACCGCGGGATCGCGCGGGTCGGCCTTGCAGCGCACGCTCAGCCACTCGCGCACGCGCCGCACCTCGCAGCTAGCGGCTGCGGGCCCTTCCGCGCCGATCGGTTCGCTGGCAGACCACTCGTCGCGCGCAGGAAACAGGCTCCGTCCAGCAGGCAAGGCGGAGCGCTCGGGCAGAGGTGCGTCGAACGCGGCCGGTAGCGCGCGCGCCACGGCCGCGTGCCCCGTCGCGGACATGTGCAAGTCCCCGAGCAAGAACGCGCCTGGCTCGGCCGCTCGCAGCGTGGCCGTGAGATCCACGCTGCGAATACCCAGCCGCGCGGCGCGCTCGGCGACGTCGTCGATCAGCGCGTGGGTCGCGCCCAGGTCGATCTCCGGTCGCCCGTACTTCTTCCACTCCGCGCTCGAGACCTGTACGTCGAGCGGCAAGATCGCCACGAGCAGCTCTGCGCCGACGCCTTTGCACGCCCTGGCCGTGCGCTCGAGGATCGCGTCCAGGGGCCCCGCCGCGCGTGGGTCTGACACCTGATCCGAGAGTTGCGCGAGCGCCTCGCGCTGCTTCGCGCGCGTGTTCACCAGCTCCAGGAACGGGCGATCGCCCGCGGCCTGGGCGAGCTCGCGCAGCAACTTGTCGTTCTTGTCGAGGGCCAGCGCGGCGTACAGCAGTTGAAACGCGATCGAGAACACCGGCCGCGCCTCTTCGCTGAACGAACGCGAGACGATGTCGCGCGGATCGCCCCGGGTCTGGCCCAGGCTGCGCATCGCCTCCAGGAAGCGCCGATCGCGCACGGCGTGCTGGCCGAAGCTGATGATGATGCTCTCGTCGAGCTCGTGCAGCTCTGCCTCGAGCTCGACGCGCCGTTCGAGCGCCGTCGAGACGTCGTGCGCGCTCGGCGCCGGACGCGCCGGAGCTCTGCGCCCGGCAGCCACGAGCTCGCGCCACGTGCCCTCGGACGCGAACTGCGCGTCGTCCGCGGACAGGCCACGCAGCCAGCCGCGCAAGGCGAACACCAGGTGCGAGCGCGACATCAACCAGCCGCGCAGCGGAAAGTCGCGCACGTGATCAGGCGCGGTCTCCTTGCGCACGGCCCAGCCGTCCCACACCGCGTGGCGCTCGCGATTCGGCCGCTCGAGCTCGAACAGGTCATTGGCCAGGTTGAGCACGTACACGACCTTCGCGGGCTTGCGCTCGAGCACCCAGCGCTCGACCAGCGCGCTGTACTCGAGCGGCCCGTAGGTGGGAACGCCCGCATTCAGCACGTGCCCGCCGGGACCCAGCTGCCGCTCGAGCTGCGCCGAGAAGGTCTGGTCGTCTTCGACCCCCAAGCCGAACACCTGCGAGTCGCCGACCACCAGCACGTCGCGCGGATCCCGCGCCGGCCACTCCGCACCGCGGAACCCCAGGCTGTTGGTGTGGACAGCCGTCACCGGGTTGCCGGAGAAGGCGAGCCGCTGCGAGGCGTGCGGCGACAGGCGTGTGCCCAACACCGGATCGGACAGGTAGAAGTTGACGTGCGGAAACGCGCCCTGATCGCGCCACGCGAACAACAGCTCGGCCAGGACCAGGCCCACCGCGATCCCGAGCACAACCTTGAGAACTTTGGACAGCGCGCGCACGGCCTGCTTCGAATTGATCTTCGCACATCGGGCAGCGCAGTTGCGCGCTGGCACGATCCGGCGCAACCGACCCGTGTCGAATTCTTCAACAAGCGCGCGGGTTCCCGCCGCTCATGGCGTCGGGCATGGTGCTTGCACGACGCCTGCACATGACCACACGTTGGACAATGGTTGGTGCGGTGTGTCTCGCGAGCTTCGGGCTCGTCGCGGGCTGCGCCGATGGGGATCCAGTCATGAAGTCCGGGCCGAAGGGCGTGGCTGTGCCCAACGACAGGCCTGCACCCGCCGAGCCCGCTCCGCAGAAGTTCGAGAGCGACCAGCTCACCTTACAACTGCAGGGACCACCCGGTGGGCCGGCCATCGGGACCACGCCGATCCAGGAAGCCGATGTCGTTCGCATCGACGGCGACCGTGTGTATGCGCTGTCGCGCTCTACCGGCTTGTCCATCATCGATGTGTCAGACGCCCGCGAGCTCAAGCTGCTCGGTCGCTACACCGACTTGCCCGGCAACCCGTTCGAGATGCACGTACGTGGCGACACGTTGCTGCTCATCTACACAGGCAACCAACTGGTCGCTCCCACGCCCGGTGGCCCCGTCTCCACGGGAAGCCACCTGATCGCGCTGAACGTCGCAGATCCCGCGGCACCCGAGCGGCTCTCCGATTCCGTGGTGCGGGGGACGATCCGCGCATCGCTCGTGGCCGGTGACGTGTTGTACGCGATGATCGACAACAGCACGGCCTGTCTGAATTGCGGTGAACCCGCGCTCGGCCTGGCGTCGTTCGCCCTCGCCGATCCGCGCGCCATCGCGCGTGTCGACCAGCTGAACTTCTCCGTGCAACAACCCGGGCCCCTGGCCGCCCCCAGCATGTCGTCGTCAGAGCGCCGGCTGTACGTGACCGCGCCAGATCTCGCTGCGGGCGCTTCGACCGTTCACGTCGTCGACACCTCGGATCGGAGCGGCAAGCTGCGCGAAGCTGCCAGCGTCGTCCTCGCAGGCCAGATCACGAGCCCCTCGCAAATGAGCGAGGAGGCAGGCATCTTGCGCGTGGTCAGCCACTCGCCGAGCCAATCCGAGACCAAGCCCGCGCAGCTCAACACGTTCCGCATCGTGTCGTCGCAGCAGGTTGAAGCGCTCGGCCGACTCGACATTCCTGCACCTCGCGAGGGCCTGCGTTTCGCGCGCTTCGACGGCCCGCGCGCGTATGTCTCGGTCGAAGGCGCGGACGTGCTCTACACGTTCGACCTGAGCGATCCGGCGCAGCCCAAGCAAGCAGCCCGGCTCGAGCTCTCCAACACGCTCGAGTTCATCGAGCCGCTCGGCGATCGCGTGCTCGGCTTCGGCCTGCGGCCCTCCGGGTCCAGCAGCCCTCTGGTCTTGACCCTGTTCGACGTGCACGATCTCGCCACGCCCAAGGAGATCTCGCAAGCGGCATTCGGCCCACGCGGCGCAGGGCCCATCGAGAACGCCAATCGCTTGCGCGATCAACTGCGAGTCGAGCGCGACGCGGGCCTCGTGTTCATGCCGTTTGCCAACACTGACTTCGGCGCTGGCTCCAAATGTTTCGGGCGCTCGCAGCACGGTGTACAGATCTTCGACCTCGAGCGAGATCGCGTGACTGCACGGGGGGTGGTGCCCACGGTCGGCGTGGCTCGCCGCGCCCTGCTGCACGACGATCAACTCCTGGCGGTCTCCGACGAGCAGGTCGCGAGCTTCAGCCTTCGCGATCGCGCAAAGCCCGAGCCCAACTCGGCCATGGTCGTCGCCAGCTACGTCCGCAGCGTCGCGCAGCTACCCAACGGCGTGGTCGCGCGCCTGGTCGATGCCAACGTCGATTCGTTCGTCGACCTCGAGTTCGTCGCGAGCTCCGGTGCGCAGGATCTCAACCAGCGTTCGAGCGTCGTGAAGGTAATCGACCTGATCTCACAGGACCCCGCGACGACCTGCGCGCTCATGCACCACGTGGAGTCGATGCACGGCGATGGCACGCGTCTGCACGTGCTCTACGAGGCCTACTACGACTCGAACGGGACGCCCGGCAAATCTCGGACCGGAGTGCTGGTGCTCGACCTGTCCGACATCAGTGCGCCCAAGTTGATCGGCAAGACCGAGTGGCCGACCGAAGCGCTGCGCGTGGACTACTACGACCAGCTCGACTACGCGCGTCTCAACCAGGCGCGCTACGTCTGGCAGGGCACGACGCTCGCCGTGATCGAGCACGAGTGGAGCGAGGCGAACACGGAGGGGCCGCGCTACCTGCGCGTGATGGACTTCCGCGACCCAGCTGCTCCGACCACGCGGCTCGTGCCGCTGACGGCGGAGGACGCGTACGTTGGACTCTCGATCGCCGGCGACACAATCTTCGCCAGCCGGTTCCACGGGCAAGGCTCCGAACGCATCGCGTACTACCTCGATCGCTTCGACATCGCAGATCCGGCCGCGCCGCGTGCGATCGCGCCGATCAACACCCCGGGACTCTTGTTGCACTACGACGCCGAGAGCCATCGTGCGATCACGCTGGCGTACCATCGGCGCGAGATCACGGGCCAATCGCTGGATTGCGTCGGGAGGTTCGGCGAGCTGCTCGCCGCTGCCGGAGCGGTCGTCTGCGCGGGCTTCGATCCGATGCTGCAGCTGAGCGAGCTGCGGGAGGATCGCGCGGTGCTCGAAGATACCCTCGAGCTCGAGGACGGCTTCCGCCTGCGTTCGCATGCAGCCGGCGACGGAGTGCTGTTCTTCAGCCTGGGTCGCGGCGCGCACCCGTCGCGGTTCTGTCCCGGAATTTGCACGGGCATCACGGTCGCGGCCGAGCCGGCGCGCTTGCTGGTGCTGAGTGGCCTCCGCAGCGGGCGGCTGCAGGCCGGTCGGCTCGAGATCGGCAGCGAGCAGAACGGCTGGGTCGGCTACTGGCAGACGCCGCGGGTCGTTGCGCACGACAGCCGCGCCCTGCTCTACGGCGGCGCCGCGTTCTCACTCATCGACGCGACGGACGCGCGCGCCCCCGCGCTCGCTCACAGCGACCTGCTCGGCAATGATTGGATCATGGACGTCAGCGCGCTCGATGATCGCGCGCTGATATCGATCGGTTACAGCAGCGCGCAATGGGTGGAGATGTAGCGCGTAGCGGTGAAGTGTTGCGGCATGTCACGCGATTGTGGCGGCAGCGCGCCCTTATAGTGCGCGTGGAGTGTTTCCCCGCCGAGTTGCGTTGTGTGATCTCTCAGCCAGGCGGAGGGGCATTTCCGACCTTCTCACACCGCGGTGAGGGTGCGGACCGGCGGATCGTGTTGAGCAAGATCGAGGGCTCCGAATCGTAACCTGGATACCTAACTATTTCGGTCAGCATCGCGGCACAAACTCGCGCACGTAGGTCGGCTGTTACTTCGGTGTCTTTTTCTGCCGTTGCGACCCAGCGTCCAGAGTGCCAGGCTCGGGCGCGATGAAACACGTGGTGATCACAGGGGCGACACGTGGTGTCGGATTCGGTCTAGCACAGGCGTTTCTCGAGCTCGGGTGTCGCGTGACCCTCGCCGGGCGCACGGAGAGCTCGACGAACGATGCTCGCGAGCGATTGCTCGGCGAATGGCCCGACGCGAGTGACCGGCTCAGCGGCCGCGCCTGCGACGTGACCGAGACGGAGCAGCTCGAAGCCTTGTGGCAACACGCGGCTGCGATCGCGCCGGTCGATGTCTGGATCAACAACGCGGGCATGAGCCCGCGCTACGCGCGGATGTGGGAGCTTTCGGCGCGCGAGCTGCGCGCCGTGATCGATACGAATGTGGACGGCGTGATGGTCGGTTCGTGGGTGGCGTTGCGCGGCATGATCGAGCAAAAAAGTGGCTCGATTTACAACGTCGTGGGCTTCGGCTCCGACGGTGCGATGTTCCCGGGCGCGCTCGCGTATGGCGCGTCGAAACGTACGGTGGACTACGTGAGCAAGGCGCTCGCGCGTGAGGCGAACGGCTCCGGGGTTCGTTTGTGTACGATGGATCCGTGCGCCGTGCGCACCGAGATGGTGGCCGGGACGTGGAGCGCACTGGGCGCAGACAAGCCCTGGGTCGGCGCCGTGATCGACGCGCTCGCGCTCGAGCCGCGCGAGTGCGGACGCTTACTCGCGCCGCGTCTACTGCGGAATCAACGCTCCAACGTGCTCATTCGGCCATGGAATGGCATGGTGTTTTGGTTGCGTGTTTGCACGCGCTCCTTGATCGCCTTGATGCGACTTCCCGGCGCAAAAGCTCGCTCGAGAGCGCAGTAAGCGCCGCGGCCAATCAGCCTGGCCCGCCGCTGTCCGACTTCGCCCCCCTGCAGGACAAAACCTGTCAGGGCTCGGGCCCGACATGATTTCCCGATCTCTTACCAGTACACCACCGGCGTGGTTGCCGAGCTGGTGCGCAATCAATTTTCGCCATCGATGACGGATGCTCTGACGCTTGGCATACAGCTGTATTTGCCAGGCGATGGCAGCGTTTGCTGCAGCCGAAATTTAAACGTCGCCGCGCGTTCTCTCTCCAACTCATCGCTCGGCGGGTCACCGCCAGCGCCTGGAGCCGCAGAGTTGCGGCCGCGCGGGTCATCGACCCCTGAACACAATGAATACAAACGTATTCGAGTCATACCTCGTGTTGCTGCGCGAGCGATTGGGGAACTTGCCGCTCATCGCGCTCGGCGGAGTCGTGCTGTTCGTGACCCTGCTGCTCTCGACGCCCGCGCTCGAGCGGCTGTCTCCCGAGGCCTGGCCGGAGTCGGCCAGTGAGCGGCAGACCTTCATCGCGAACATGCGCTACGTCTACCTCAGTGGTGTCACGGAGATTATCGGGCGCGTACTGACGACTGGCTCGATCGTGCTGGTCGCGATCTGTGTGGGCCTGCGCGTAGACTCGGCGCTACTGCGTGGTTTCGGTCCGGTCATCCGGCAACCGCGCTGGCTGATTTGGATCGAAATTGTCTTACTGAGCGACGTCGCCTACTACTGGACACATCGCCTGGCGCACACCGTGCCGGTCCTGTGGAAGTTCCACTCGGTCCATCACTCGAGCGAGCACATGAGCTTCGCCGCTGCCGCGCGTGCCCACCCGGTCGAGTCCTACGCGCTCGTGCTGAACACGCTCCCACTGTTTGCGCTGGGCTTTCCGGTGGACATGTTGCTCCCGCTCGCGCCGTTCACGATCGTGTATGGGATGTTGATCCACAGCCAACTACGGTTCAATCCCCGACGTTTCTGCTACTTCATCAACAGCCCCGCCTATCATCACTGGCATCACTCTCGGAAGTACAGCGGTAACGGCAGCAACTTCGCCGGCTACTTCCCGATGTTCGACGTGCTGTTCGGCACGTTCGATTTTCCGAAGGAAGCTCCGGAAAAGGTGGGCGTCGAGGATCCGAACATGCCGCAGACCCTGCTGGGACAGTTGGCCTATCCGTTTCGGCGCAGGACTCGGTCGCACGAGTCCTCGCGGGCGAGCTGGCGAAAAAGCGGCGCGAAGGGCGGGTTTGAAAAGTCAGAGACAGATCCTAAAGTGCGCGCATGAAGTCGCTGCCGACCGTGCGTGTCGAAACCATCATCCCTGCTCCGCGCCCCGCGGTCTGGGACGTGCTCGTGGACTTCGCGCGCTACCCCGAGTGGAATCCCTTCACGATCGGCGTCACGACCAGGGGCCACATCGGCGACCCCGTACTGCTCGACGTCATGCTCGGCGGCCGGCGCCTGAAGATGCGGGAACGCATGCGCGTACACGAACCGGAGCGTCGCATCGGTTGGGGCCTGCACCTGCTCGGCGGCGCGCTCCTCGACTGCACGCGCATCCAGGAGCTCGAGGACGCAGGCGAAGGCTCCACCCGCTACGTCTGCCAGGAATCCTTCCGCGGCCTCAGCGTGCCGCTCTTCTACGGCCTGTTCCGCAACGCGATGCAGGAGGGATTTCGGGCCAACGCCGAGGCGTTGCGCGAGCGCGTGGCGAGGCTTCACTCACTCACCCAGTGCGTACGCTAGCCGCACGCGTGCCAGCTGCTGGTCGATCCCCGCGTCCAGCATGCGCAAGCGGGCTGCGTTGAGCTCTTGCTCCGATGCGACCACGTCCGCGAGCACGACTTGGCCCGCGTGCAGCTCTGCCATGCGCCGGGTGTAGGCCGCTTCGGCGGCGGTGACCGCTGTCTGCGCGGCGTCGATGTTGCGCTGCGAGTGGGCCAGCGTGACGCGCGATCTGCGGACTTCGAGGTCGAGTGAGCGCAACAGCTCGCCGAGCTCGGCTTCGATGGCTGCGATCTGCGCGTTGTTCTCGGTGGAACGTCGATCCGCGGTGAGCGTGTCGTTCGGAGCGTAGGTGAGCGAGGCGCCGATCTCCCAGCTGGGCTGGAACTCCGAGCGCGGTGGCAGCTGGTAGCGGTTGGGCATGGCGTAGTCCGCGCCGGCGTACACACCGAGGTGCGGATAGGCGGCAGCTCGGTCGGCCTTGCTCTGCCGCTTGCGGGCCTCGACCGCGGCGCGCAGGCCACGCACCTCGGGGCGCTGCGCTCGCGCCTTGTCCAGCAGCTGCTTGAGCGACGCTGGCTCGCCGCCCGAAGTGATCAGCGGCTGGCTGATCGCGTAGACCGGGCCCTCGTTGTCTTCGAGCAAGCTGCGCAGCGTGGCATCTGCGACATCGACGTTCGTCTCCGAAGCCGAGAGCGCTTGCTCCGCAAGAGCGACGCGCGACGCGGCACTGGCAGCCTCGGAAGGCGGCCGAATACCCACGCGCACACCGGCATCGATCAATTCCTGCTGGGCCTTCGTCTGCACCACCGCGCGCTGCGCGACGGCCAGGTTGCCGCGCGCGCGCGCCAGCTGGAAGAAGCTCTCGCGCGCGAGCAGCCGCACGCGTCCGTTGCGCGCATCGCGTTCGGCCTCGTTGGCGCGCACGTTCGACTCGGCGGCGTCGATCGTCGGCATGACGGCCAGGAAGATGTCGCTGACTGGCCAGGTCAGCCGCCCGGAGAAGCCCACCTGATTGCGCGGGATCTTGAACACGCCGCCGGCGCCCTGCTGCTCGAGGTAGCTCGTCCACAGCTGGCGCGAGGCGGGATCCTGGATCATCCCGGCCAGATCCTCGGCAGCCGCGAGCGCGTCGGGATCCATGCCTCCGATGACTCCATCCGGAAAGCCATCGATGTGCGCCACCCGCGCGGACACCTCCAGGCGCGGCCAGAGCAGCGTGCGTGCGCGCGCCTCACTCGCGAGTGCGGCTTGCGTCAACGCCTCGGCGCGCTCGATGCTGGGCGCAACTTGCTGCGCGCGCTGCGCGGCCTGATCGGCCGTCATCGGCGTGCCCTGGCTGATCTCCGCCACCAGGTCGAACGCCTCGGGCGCCGCTTGCGCCAGCACCCGACTCGACAGCAGCGCGCACGCCGCGAGCACTCCACAACCACGGAGACGAGTACGCATCGAAGTCACCCTTGCTTCTTTCGAAACCGCAGCGCGGCCACGGTGCAGATCACGAGACCCATCGCTGTGAGCGCCAGCAGCTGCTGCGAGAGATCGGCGGCGCTGGCACCCCGCAGCAGCACACCGCGCACGATCTCGGCGTAGTGACGCAGCGGATTGAGCAGGGTCCACGGCGCGAGCCACCCAGGCATCGAGCGCACAGGCGTCATGATGCCGCTCAGCAGGGCGGCCGGCAGCATGAACAGGAACCCGCCCATGAAGGCCTGCTGCTGGCTGCTGCTGATCGTCGAGATCAACAGACCCATGCCCAGCGTGTTGATCAGATACAGCGCCGTGCCGCCGAACAAGAACACCATCGATCCGCGCACCGGCATGCCGAACCCGTACGATCCCACGACCAGCGCGAGCAGGAAGTCGAACAAGCCGATCACCGCGAACGGCAGGATCTTGCCCAGGATGAGCAAGCCGCTGGGCAACGGCGTGACCTGGATCTGCTCCAGCGTGCCGCGCTCACGCTCGCGCGCCAGACCCATCGAGCTGACGATCGTGGTGATCAACAGCAGCAGCATCGAGGAGATACCCGGCACCATGTAGATCGCGGTCTTGAGCGCGGGGTTGAACAGCACGCGCGAGCGCACCGACACGTTGGGCAGCTCGCTCACCCTGCCCTGCGCGTTGGCCTGCTGCGTCGCGCGCAACCGCAAGCTCTCCTCGCTGCGTTCGGCGAAGTAACCCGCCACCGCGGCAGCCGCCACGTTGGCGCGGTTGGGGTCGCTGCCGTCGAGCACCATCTGCACGGTGGCGCCGCGCCCGCGCACCGCGTCCTTGGCGAAGCCGTAGGGCACCACGAGCACGGCCGCTGCCTGCCCCGTCTCGAGCATGCGCAGCGCCTGGCTGGTGCTCTCGGTCTCTTGCACCTTGCGCAACGTGCCGTCTGCCAGCACACGCCGCAGGTGCGTGCGGCTGAGCTGCGTCTGATCCAGATCGACCACCGCAGTCGGCACACGATCCACGTCGAACTGCACGGCGTTGCCGAAGATGATGAGCTGGATCGCAGGCACGGCGATCAGCAGCACCATCATGCGCTTGTCGCGCACCGTCTGACGTAGCTCCTTGCGCATCACCGCCAGGAGCATGAAGAGGTAGCGGGTCATGCCAGCGTCCTCTTGAAGCGGGCGGTCGCCATGCCGAGCATCAACACGCCGAACGCAGCCAGCAGCAGCGCCTCCTGCCAGAGCTCGGCGATGCCGTTGCCGCGCAGCAGCACGCCGCGCAGCCCGGTGACGTAGTAGCGAGCCGGCACCACGCGGCTCAGCCACTGCAGCACCGTCGGCATGTTCTCGATCGGAAAGACGAAGCCCGACAGCAGCATCGACGGCAGCATCGAGCTCATCGTGGCCACCTGCGTCGCGACCATCTGGTTCTGCGTGACCACGCTGATCAACAGGCCCTGGCCGAGCATGCCGATCAGGAACAACAGCGAGAGCAAGGTCAACGTCGCCGCCGAGCCACGGAACGGCACGTCGAACACGTAGCCTCCGACCGCGGTCACGAGCAGCACCGCAAGCGCGCCGAGCACCAGGTACGGCAGCAACTTGCCCAGGATGATCTCGAGTCGCCCGACCGGCGTGGCGAACAGCTGCGCCATCGAGCCGCGCTCCCACTCGCGCGCGACGGTGAGCGCGGTCAGCAACACCGCGACGATGGCCAGCACGTAGGCGGTGATGCCGGGCACCAGGAACACCGCGCTGCGCGCCTCGGGGTTGAAGCGCGTGAAGCTGCGTGCCGAGTACGGCATCGCGCTGGCCATGCGCGGCGCAGGCCTGCCGTTGACGCTCACGCCGAGCGTGCGCAGTGCGGTCTCGGCACGGCTGCGCGCCTGCACCGCGCTCGAGTTGTCGGAGCCGTCGATCAGCAGCTGCACCGCCGCGCCGCGCCCGGTGGCCAGGTTCTCGGCGAAGCCGCGCTCGATCACGACCACCATCAGCAGCTCGCCAGACACCAGCGCGCGCTCGGCCGCAGCACCGTCCGCGAAGTCCGCCGTGTCGTCGAACAGATCGCCGGAGGAGAGACGTGCGCGCAGGTTGCGGCTGACCTCGGTGCGATCGAAGTCGACGAAGCCGATCGCCATGTGCTCCAGGTCGAAGCTCACGCCGAAGCCGAACAACAGCAGCAACACCGCGGGCATGCCCAGCGCCAGGTACAGCGTGCGCGGGTCGCGCAGCACGTGCCGCACTTCCTTGTCCGACAGCGCGAGCACGCGCCGCAGCGTCAGCCAGAAGCGCGCGGTCATGCTGCCGCCTGTTTGTTCGCGCCGCCGACCACGGCCAGGAACACGTCTTCGAGCGAAGCCTCGACCGGCTCGCGCCGCGTGGGCACTGCGCCGTGCTCGCGCAGCTTCTGCTCGATCGCGTCGGCGCTGGTGCCGCGCTCGTCGAAGCGCACGTGCAAGCTCGCGCCGAACAGATCCGCGGCGCGCACGTACGGCAGATCGCGCGCGAGCGGCAGCACGCGGTGCATATCAGGACCCTCGAAGGCCACCGTGGTGCCCGGCACGTAGCTGCGCTTGAGCGCGTCCGGCGCGTCCAACGCTACCAGCGCGCCGTCGACCATCAGGCCGATTCGGGCGCAGTACTCGGCCTCGTCCATGTAGTGCGTGGTGACGAAGATCGTCGTGCCGCCCGCGGCGGCATCGCGGATCAGGCGCCAGAAGTGCCGTCGCGAGATCGGATCGACACCTGCGGTGGGCTCGTCCAGGAAGATAATCTCCGGCTTGTGCATGATCGCGCAGGCCAGCGCCAGCCGCTGGCGAATGCCGCCGGGCAACGACGAGGTCAGCGCGTGCCGAAACTCGGTCAGCGCGGTGCGCTCGACCACCTCGTCGATCGCCGCTCGTAGCTGCTTGCCGTACAGGCCGTAGATACCGCCGAAGAACTCCAGGTTGTCTTGCGCGTCGAGGTCCAAATACAGGCTGAAGCGCTGCGACATGTAGCCGATGGAAGCTTTGACCTTCTGTGGCGAGCGCGCGATGTCGTGGCCTGCCACCGTGGCCCGTCCGGCGCTGGGCGCCAAGAGCCCGCACAGCATGCGGATGGTGGTCGACTTGCCCGCGCCGTTCGCGCCCAGGTAGCCGAAGATCTCGCCGCGCTCGACGTGGAAGCTCACGTCGCGCACGGCCACGAATTCGCCGAAGTTGCGGCGCAGGCCCTCGACCTCGATCGGGTGCATCACGCGGCCTCCTTCGTCTTGTGAGCCGCGACCCGCGCCAGGAACAGATCCTCGAAGCTCGGCGCCACGCGCGCGGCGCTGGCACCGGCAGATGCGATCAGCCGCGACAGCTCGGCCTGCCCGCCCGGCGCCACCACCACGCGCATGCGCCGCCCCGCGGGCGACGCGGCCACCACCAGCGGGCTGTCTACGAGCAGCGCGTGCAATCGCTCGCGCTCACCGCCGCTCAGCTCCAGCACCTCGTACTCGAGTTGATCGGACAGCGCGCTCGGCACACCCTCGGCGATGATCTGCCCCTCGTGCAGTAAGCCGACCCGGTGACAGCGCGCGGCTTCGTCCATGTAAGGCGTCGAGACCAGCACCGCCATGCCGTCGGCGAGCAGCTCGTAGATCAGCTCCCACAGCTCGCGCCGGCTGACCGGATCCACGCCGTTGGTCGGCTCGTCCATCAGCAGCACGCGCGGCTGGTGCAAGAGCGCGCAGGCCAGCGCGAGCTTCTTGTACATGCCGCCGCTCAGCGCGTCCGCGCGGCGGTCCACGAAGCGCGTGAGGCGGGTGATGCCGAGCAGCCGCTCGCTGCGCTGCCTGAACGTGGGCGAAGACAAGCCGAACAGCCGGCCGAAGAAGCTCAGGTTCTCGGCGATCGACAGGTCGCCGTACAGGCTGTACTGCTGCGGCATCAATCCGAGCTGCTCGCGCGCTCGCGAGCGACGCGAAAGCGGATTTTCGCCCAGGATGCGCACCTCGCCGCGAGTCGGCGCGAGCAGGCCCGCCAGACACGAGATGGTCGTGCTCTTGCCGGCGCCGTCCGGACCGACCAGGCCGTACAGCTCGCCAGGCACGATCTCGAGGTCGATGCCCCGCACTGCGTGCACCTCGCCGTAGTCTCGCACGAGGCCGCGCGCGCTGATCACCGGCTCGGTCATGGCGCGGCTCCGAGGCTGACCGTGGCTTGCATGCCCGTGCGCAGTTGATGCTCGGGAGTGGTCACGCGCACCTCGACCGGATACACGAGACGATCCCGATCGCTGCGCGTCTGCACGTTGCGCGGCGTGAACTCGGCTGTCAGGCCGATGCGATGGATGGTGCCATCGAACCTGCGATCGGGATACGCGTCGGCATTGACGAACGCCTTCATGCCCACGCGTGCCTGATCCACATCGGCGTTCGCCAGGTAGAACGTGACGCTGATCAGATCCGGGTCCACCACGCGCGCTACCTGCGCGCCCAGCATGACCAACTCGCCCGGATCGTAGTACACGCGTTCCAGGACGCCCGAACGCGGCGCGACGATCGTGCACTCCTTGACCACCAGCTCTGCGCTCTGCACCATCTGCTCGAGCGCCCGCGCGTTGGCGCGCGCCACCTCGATCTGCACGCCTGCGGCGGAGGCCTGCGCGGTCGATGCCAGCGCCTGGTTCTTGCCCGCGCTCTGGGAAGCCAGCGCGGCCTTCTTCTGCTCGGCGAGGTTCAGCGCAGTGGCGCGCGCCCGATCGCGTGCGGCCGCCGCAGCCTGATCACCCATCCCCTCGAGCCGCGCGGCGTCGCGATCGGCCAGCTGCTGCTGCGTGTCGAGTGCGCTCAGCTGCGCGCTCAGCGCGGAGGCGGAGAGCATGGCCGCCGCGCTCTGGCCCTTGGAAGCCCTGGCGGAAGACTCCGCGGCGAGCACCTGCGCCCGCGCGCTCTCCAGGCGCGCGTTCGCCTCGAGCAACCGCGTGCGCGGCTCGTCGCACTCGAGCTCGATCAGGGTCGCGCCGCTCTTCACCGCCTGCCCTTCGGCCACCAGCACGCGAGCCACGCGCGCGGAGAGCCGGGCGGACACGTCGACCCCCTCGGCTTCGACCACCCCCGAACCCGAAGGCGGCGCGGTCTCGGCCCGCTGCTGCGCGCGGATGCGCCAGGTGATGAGCCCGATCAGCGCCGCGGAAAGCACCACGATCACCACGAGTACACGTTTCATGCGGTAGCTCCTGCCTCGGGGCCCCGAATGCGATGTGTGTGCCAAGTGGGAGCGCCGCCCTGGGCTGCGCTCGCCGCCCGAGCCCCGCGGGGACTGTCTGGATCTCCAGACACTCGCTTCCGGAAGGTCAGACACTCCCGGACGACACCTGACTGCTAGACTGAGCTCGCGAGGAGCCGAGCGTTGTCCACCGCCTCACGCACCCGACCGTTCGCGCGCAGCACGCTGGATCGCATGCTGACCAAGGCGATCCGCGTGCGCCTGATCATTGCGCCGCTACTGAGCTCGCTCGCGCTGACCTTCGCCTTCTTCGAACCCACGCCCTGGCGCAAGATGCTGTTGGTGGCCAGCGTCGGCGTGTTGATCAGTCTGTCGTTCGTCGAGTGGGTGCGCTACTTGCGGTACGGCCTGCGCTCGGTGCTGGTACCGGTCAACGTGCTGCTGACGGTGGTGGCCCAGCTCGCGCTCCTGACGGCCAGCGGCGGCCTGTTCAGCCCGGTGGTTCCCGCGGTGTTGGTGATGGCGATGCTCACGGCCTGGCTGGCGGAGCTCGGCACCCTGCTCGCCCTGCTGGCGATCGCCGTGCCGTACCTCTGGCTGCTGGTCTTCGTGCACGCGAGCGGCACGCCGGTGGACAGCCTGATGCCCCAGATCTACGGAGGCGCGCAAGCGCTGGAGCACAGCATCGCGCCGTACGTGGCCGCGACGCTGTACACGCTGATGATGTTGGCCGTGGCGCGCGTGGGAAAGGCGATCCAGCAGGTCTTCGAGGAGGTGTTCAACGAGGCGGTCGACGAGCGCGATCGCTCGCTGGCGCTGCACGCCGAACAGAACCGAACCTTGACCTTGCTCAGCAGCGAGATCGCGCACGAGCTCAAGAACCCGCTGGCCAGCATCAAGGGCCTGGCCGCGCTGGTGGCCAAGGACGTGCAAGGCCGGGCAGCCGAACGCACGCAAGTACTGCGCGGCGAGGTCGACCGCATGCAGACCATCCTGGACGAGTTCCTGAATTTCTCGCGGCCGCTCGTGCCGCTCAGCCTGGCGCCGACCGACCTCGGCGCGCTCGCGCGCGACGTGGCGCGCCTGCACGAAGGCAACGCAGCCGAGCGCGGCGTGGGCATCGAAGTCACCTCGGACGCCAGCGCGCAGCTCGCCTGTGATGCGCGCAAGATCCGTCAGGTGTTGATCAACCTGGTGCAGAACGCGCTCGAGGCCAGCCCGCGCGGAGGTAGCATCGCGCTGCGCGTCGAGAGCACGGCCACCGTTGTGCGCGTGGCCGTGGCGGATCAGGGTCCGGGCCTGTCTCCGGAGCTCGGCGAGCGCGTGTTCGAGGCGGGCGTCACCGGCAAGGAGCATGGTTCGGGCATGGGATTGCTCGTGGCCCGTGGGCTCGCGCGACAGCACGGCGGCGAGATCGCGCTCGAGAGCGGCGCGAGCGGAGGCCTGATCGCGAGCCTGCAGCTGCCGCGCAACGTGGAGGCGGCGCGATGATGCCACGTACGCTGGTGGTCGACGACGACGCGGCGCTGCGCTTCACCCTGCGCGGCATCCTCGAAGATCAAGGCCACGTGGTCGACGAAGCCGCCGATGGCCAGGTCGCGCTGTCCAAGATCGACGCGGGCGGCAACTATCACCTGGTGCTGAGCGACCTGCGCATGCCGAAGCTCGACGGCCTCGCGCTGCTGGACAAGCTGCGCGAGCGTCCGAACCCACCGCGCGTGATCGTCATCACGGCCCACGGCTCGGAACGCACCGCGGTGGAAGCGATGAAGCGCGGCGCCTACGACTACTTCCGCAAGCCGTTCGAGACCGACGAGCTGCTGGCGGTGATCGAGCGCGCCGTCGAGTCGGTGCGCCTGAATGCCGACAACGAGCGGCTCGAGGCCGAGCTCTTGCTGTCGCGCTCGATGGTGTTCGCTGCACCGGCGATGAAGCAGCTCGCGCTGTTGGCCCAGCGCGTCGCGAGCAAGGACGTGACGGTGCTGATCACGGGCGAGAGCGGCACCGGCAAGGAACGCCTGGCCGACGCGCTCGTGCGCGGCAGCACTCGCGCCGAGCGACCTTTCGTGCGCTTCAACTGCGCGGCCATCACGCCCGAGCTCGCCGAAGCCGAGCTGTTCGGTCACAGCAAGGGCGCGTTCACGGGTGCGGTCAAGACGCGCGCGGGACTGTTCCGCGAAGCGCATACCGGCACGCTCTTCCTCGACGAGGTGGCCGAGCTCGACCTGCGCACGCAAGCCAAGCTGCTGCGCGTGCTGCAAGACGGCGAGCTGCGACCCGTGGGCGAAGATCGGCCGGTGGCGATCGACGTGCGCATCATCGCGGCCACGCACCGCAACCTCGAACAGTGCGTACGCGACGGCAGCTTCCGCGAGGACCTCTTGTACAGGCTCAAGGTCGTGCAGCTCAACCTGCCGCCGCTGCGCGAACGCCCGCAGGACATCGACGTGCTGGCCGCCCACTTCCTGCGCGAGTTCGGCCAGCGCTACGGCTCCGGGCCCTACGTGCTCAGCGACGAGGTGCGCGCGCGACTCGCGGCGTATCGCTGGCCAGGCAACGTGCGCGAGCTGGCGAATGCCATCGAGAGCCTGGTGGCGCTCTCGCCCGCCGGAGAGCTCGACGCGCAGCTACTACCGGGCGCAGGCGAAGATGCCGCGCCCGCCGCGCGCGCCAGCCTGGACACCCGCCTGGCAGCCTACGAGCGCGGTCTGTTGGTCGAAGCGATCGATGCCGCGGATGGCAACCGCAGCGAGGCCGCCAAGCTGCTCGGGATCGCGCGGGCGACTCTGTACGAAAAGCTGAAGAAGCACGGGATCTGACTCAGCGCGCTCACTGGTTTGGCCCGTTTCTAACGCTGTTATCCGCGCGGGATTGGCTTATACCTTCACTCGCGATGAAACGAATACTTCTGCTCATGGCGCTGTGCGTGGCCTGCGGGGCGGAGCCGAAGAGCTCGGTGAACATGCCCGCGCAGGGGGTTGGGATGATGCCGCCAGGAGCTGCTGGCGCTGAAGCTGGTGCTGGTGCTGGTGCTGGTGCTGGTGGTACGGCGGGGGCAGCGCAAGCGGGTGGCGCTGGTGCCGAAGGCGCCGGGAAGAGTGGTTCGGGTGGTGCTGGTACCGGAGCGCCGGCCAAGCCGCCGAGTGCGGGTGAGAGTGCTGGTTCGGGCGCGGGCTCGGGCGCGGGCTCGGGCGCGGGGATGAGTGGGGCAACCGCTGGAAGCTCGGGTGCAGCTGGTGGCGGCGAGGCTGGGGCGGCCGCCGGGCACGGCGATGGCGACATGACGGGTGCGCGGGTTCCCAAATTCACCAAGACCGCCTGCATCGACCCGAGCAAGCTCCAGCCGGGCAAGGAGACCAACTTCCCCTGCGAGGGCGTGGACATCTGGGTCAGCGTTGCGCCCAGCTGTCAGACCCGACCTTGCGGGCTGATCTTCAACATCCATGGCGGCGGCATGACCGATCACGCCACGATGGATCAAGCGACCAACATGATCAAACTGGGCGGAGACGCGGGCTACATCGTCGTCCACCCGCACAAGGGCACCTGGAACGTGTCGGGTGATCGCAGCGCCGTGTTCGGCTTCATGCAACAGGCCATCGAAGCCTTCGACGTCGACCGCAAGCGCGTCCACTCCACCGGCTACTCGCAGGGCGGACAACTCTCCTGGGCGCTCGCGTGCGAACACTCGGACGTCGTCGCCAGCATCGCTCCGGCCGAAGAGATCAACCGCGTCACCGACTGCTGGAAACCCAGCAAGCTACCTGCGCGCGAGATCCCGGTGCTGTTCGCCTACGGCAAGCGCGACTCGATCGGTGGCGGCTACGCAGCAGCACAAAAGCTCGCGAGCGACTTCGCCACTGCCTCCAAGATGATGGGCCCGGAGACCACCGCCGGAGCCGAGAACAAGAACTACTGGCGCCAGCGCTGGACCAGCTCGACAGGCAACGTGCTCGAGTTCATCTCGCAGAACTACACGTCCACGGGCGTCGGCGGAATCCTCGCAGGTCACTGCTTGCCCATGATGGGCGGCGACACCTTCGTCAGCTGCGCAGCGCCGGTGGACTACGATTGGGGCAAAGAAGTGGTCGCGTTCTTCCAGGCCCACCCGATGCCTTGAGCCGGGATCAAAGCGATCGCGTCCAGACCGTTTGGATCGAGTCGGGGCTCACGGCGAACGAAACGGTACTTGCCGACTCCGGGCGCTTCGCAGGCGCCGATAAAAACCACATGGCGACGCCTCCCGCCAACGCCACCGCGCCGGAGATCCCGAAGACCGTCGCGCGCGTCGCGTGCGCGTGGGCTTTCTCGCGCAAATCCACGCCCATCGGGGTGCAGACGTTGTCGCGGTTGCACAGGTCGTTCGAGTCTTCGTAGGTATTGCTGGCGAAGATCGTGTACACCAAGCTGACGCCGAGAGCGGCAAGGCCCGCACCCGCGGTGGAGACGGCGACCACGCGCAGCGCGCTCGGCCCGCTCGCAACCTCCTGGGGTGGAGCTGGCGCGGGGATCGGGGCCGGCAGGGCCGTGGGTCTCCTCGGCTCGGGTGCGACCGACGGCGGCGCGCCTTGCGGCTTGAACTCCGGGATCACCACCAGGTGTGCGTTGCCGTCGACGACTTGCACCGAGCCTTGCCAGCTCTGATTGGCACCGGCATCGACCGAGATGCGGTGTTCGCCGGCATCGATGAACATCGGGCGCTCCCAGACTTCCCGCGGTTGCACGACATCGTCGATACGAACCGCGAGGGTCGCGTCCGGATTGCCCGAGATGCGCAGCGTCAGGCTGGCGCGTAGCGTCGAGAGCGAAGCGGCCTCTTCGTGTGCGAAGTCGCGCCGCTTGCTGTCGTTTTCGAGCGTCGCCTTGACCTCCGCCTGACGGTAGTACTCGTGCGCGGTGGCGAGGTGCCCGCTGTATCGATGACAGACGACCCCTTCGAGCTCGGTGTGAATCAATTCACAGGCCGTTGCTATGCGCGCTATCGCGCGGGTCCGACGGACCGACCGCATTGTCGGGCCTGCGGTCCTAACGAGCTTCGCGCGCTCAGTGCAGTCGTATCTGGATTGAAGCAAACAATCAGATAGGCCAGGGGCGGGGTTGGTTTTCGAAGTACCAGCTCGCCTGTCCGGGTGATGACCAGAGCGGGATATCCAACGTGGCGGCGAGCCGCGCGGCGCAGGTCTCGGGCCTCTCCCAGCCGCGCTTGAGCGTCGTGAGTAATTTGCCGAACAACCCGGTGCGCGCGCCCAGGTCCGTGCGCACCACGCCGGGGTGCAAGACCAGGAAGTCGACTTCCGGGTGCTGCGCGGCGACCGCGCGGGTCGATTCAGCGAAGGCGCGCTTGGTGTTGGCGTAGCTGCGGAGCGCCGAGAAGTCCCTACCCTGCGGCGTGCGCTCCGCGTCGAAGCGACCGATCACGATCAGCCCGGCGCTGACCACCAGCACGCGCCCGAGCTTGCCCGCCGCCAACAGCGGCGCCTGCAATGCCAGCGGCCCGGCGTGGTTGATGGCGTACGCGCGCTCGTAGCCCTCGACCGTGAGCTCGCGCCGCGAGGGCCAGAGTCCGGCGTTGTGCACGAGCACCGCGCCGGGCTGCACCCGCTCCGCGAGCTGCTCGCCGAGCGAGCCCGCACGTTGCGCGAGTGAGAGGTCGGCGCACAGCACCTGGGCGTCGCGACACTGGCTCGCGACTTCCTGCAGCTGCGCGGCGTCCCGCGCGATCAAGTACAGCCGCGTATCCGCGCGCCGGCCCAGCTCGAGCGCCAGGGCGCGGCCGATGCCGCGCGAGGCTCCGCTCAGGATGATCTCTCGCATCGTCCGAGACAGCATAGCGCGACTTGGAATAAACTTCCAATTGAGTTCGCCCATGACCAGGACCAGGACCAGGCAGGATGGCAGCGCACGACGCGAGGCCTTGCTCGATGCCGCCCTCAGCTGCTTCGCGCGCGGAGGTGTGTGGAGCACCGGCATCGAAGCCATACGCCTCCATGCCGGCGCCAGCCCCTCCAGCGTGTACCACCTCTTCCCCGATGGACTGGCCGACGTGGCTGGTGCACTTCTGGAGCGCATCTTCGCCGAGCTATTCGCCGAGCTGCACGCGCGCGTCGGCACACGGACGAGTGCGCGCACGGCCGTGCGGGCGCTCGTGCGCGGTCACGTCGACTGGGTGCTCGCACAGCCCGACAAGGCGCGCGTCATGTACGAAGCGGTCGGACTCAAGTTTCCCGAGCGCGTCCAGGCTCGGCTGATCGCCAGCAAGCACGCCTCGCTGGCGCCGCTGCTCGTGCACTTCGCGGGCTTCATCGAAGCCGGCGATTTACCGGCGTGGTCTCCCGAGCTGCTCGATATCGTGCTGCTCGGAGCGGCGCACGAGGCCTGCCGCCGGCTGCTGGCCGGTGCAGACCTCGATCCCGACTGGTTGCGCACACAGCTGCCGTCGGCGGCCTGGCGCGCTATCTCGCGCCGCCCGCGCGCAGGTTGATGCCGTACTCGAGGTACGCCTTGAGACAGCACAACATGTGCATCCAGCCACCGCAGTTGCCGTACGAATTCTCGATGCCCTGCGGTGTCTCGCGAAAGCCCGACTCGCTGATCTGGAGCATCGCCGAAGCCGCATCCAGCGGCTTGAACAGCATCTCGACCTGCGTCGCCTTGCCGCCCTGCTCCTCGGCCTGCCACTCGAGCACGATGCGTTCGTTCGCGACGACCTGGCGCACCTTCACCGGCAACTCACCCTCGAATTCCGGAAACGACCACATCACCGTCGCCCCCTCGGCGAGCGGACCGCTCGCAGCGCGCGTGAAGTAGCCGCTCAGTTGCTTGGGATTCACCACCGCGTCGAAGCACTGCGCGACGGGCTTCTGGATCTTCAACTGCACCTGGAATGTCGGTTGCATCGTGGACCTCCAGCACGCCGGTGTACTCGAACGTGCGGGATTGATCATCTTCGCGGCGCGAAGGAATCACCTCGACGTCATGCCGATCGCAGAAATTCACGATCGCTGGATCGGTCCCGTATCGCGAGGTGTCAATTCTTCGCGCTCGGATCCTCCACGCGGCCTGTGAACAAGATCGCGCCGGTGAGGTTGTCGCGGATGAAGAACAGGAACGGGTGATCGAAGCGGATCGGCAGCGCGGCGCTCGTACGCTGGACACCCGCTGCAGTCGCCGCCGCGGCCACGGTGCCTTCCTCGTCCACTTGCACAGTCGCCTCGTGCGCGAACGGGTTCACGTAGAGTTGCTGGCTGGCGGAGATCTTGCTCAGATTCGCGCGCGAATCGTCGAACAGGTCGACGACGCCCAACGCTCGGAAGGTGGGGATCAAGTCGAGCCGCGAGCGCAGCGAGAAGCGCGGCATCTGGACGATCTGCTCCCGGGACTCGCCCAGCTGGGACACCACGTCCGAGAGCGCGTCGCGGGTGAGCGCCGCCTCGATCGCGTCGAGGCTCGGAGCGTCCTCCGGAGGAGCACCCCAATTGAAAGAAGTGGGCAGACAGGCGAGGAACGAGACATCGCCGCCGCGGTACGGCAGCTCGATCCAGCGTGCGTTCTCGGTCGACGCCGCTCGCAACGCGACCTTGTTGGTCGACATCATGTCGACCGTGACCTTGGTCTTGTCCGCGCGCACGAACGTGTCGCTACGCGTCAGATCGGGATCGAACGCCTTGGCCCACTCCGCCTTGAAGTAGATGGCGTTCACCACGGTCATCACCGTGTCGCGCGTGATCTGACCCTTCATCAGCAGCTCCGGGATCTTGCCGTGGGTCTGGTCATCGACCCAGCGATTGATCTCGGCGCGCACGCGCTCGGAGTCGCCAAAGTCCGCGGCTTGCATCGGCGCGGCGTAGAGCTCGCGCGTGGTGTCGAGGAAGTCGGGGCTCGAGTCGAGACCGGGCCGCGCCCACAGTCGATTGGCGACCGAGAGCGTGTAGCCGCGGCCGCTGTAATCTCCGGCGAGATCTCCGAGCAACGCTCCCAGGCCCTCGTGGAGCGCGCGCGGATCGTCACCCACGTCGAGCACCGCGCCGATCTGCGTCGCCGTCTCCCCGTCCGCACCTGCGTACAACATGCCCAGCACGGCCTCGATGCTGATCGGCGAGTAGAACAGGTTGCCGGGCTGCTGCCGCAGCACCGAATGGAGCTTCAGCGCCACCGCCTCGTTCGACTGCACGGCGGCGTGAATCGCCGGGCTCTTCGGGTCGACCGACCGCGGTTCGGGCTGCGCGTCGTCTTCGCCGCAACCGATGGCCACGAGTACGACTCCGACCGCAAACCAGCGAAGCGACGCTCTGGGTACCCACATGGAGACCTCCCAGAGAGCTGATACGCAAGGTTTGGACCAGCCCGTGCGGCTTGCAGCGGCAGGCGGGTGTGTCGAGTTGTGCCGAAGCGCGTGGCGAAGCCAGGCCGACCGAGGCATGTTCGGCGCATGCCAGAGCAGCGACTCGCGTTTGGCCATGCTGGTCGACGCCTGCGGCCGCGCCTGCCCTATCCTGCGGGTATGCGGATGCGGCGAATGAACTGGTCGTGGCTCGTGCTGTGCTGGGCGGCGAGCTGCGGTGACGATGCTGCCAGCGAGAGTCTGGATGGACGCACGTTCTTGCTGGATTCCTCGAAAGGCTTCGAGCCGGTGGAGAACACTACCGTTCGCCTGCGGTTCCACGACGGTCAACTCAGCCTTCAGGCCGACTGCAACACGCATGCGGGCGAGTATGCAGTACGCGATGGCGTGCTGATCTTCGAGAACGTTGGCTCGACCGAGATCGGCTGCGAGCCGGCGTTGCAGAAACAGGACGAGCAGCTCGTGGAGTTCTTGACGTCCGAGCCGCAACTGGACTTGGACGACGAGCGGCTCACGCTGACGCAGGCGAAGATCGAGTTGGTCTTCCTGGATCGCGAGGTCGCGGACCCCGATCGCCCGCTCGTGGGTACGCTCTGGGCAGTCGACACACTGATCGACGGCGACAGCGCCAGCAACCTGCCGCTGACGAAAGAGCCGACAATCCAGTTCGATGACGACGACAAGCTGCACGTCGATACCACCTGCAACACGGGCAGCGGCCGCTACCAGGTCGACGGCGCGCGCATCACCCTCGAAGACGTGAGCTACACGGAGGTGGCCTGCAGCGGAGCTTCCGGATCCGTGGAGACCCACATCCAGGCGGTCCTGCGCGACGGCACGCTGATGTTTGAGATCGATGCCGCGCGCCTGCGACTCGAGCGCGGCAGCAAGGGCCTCGGCGCGCTGGCGCGCGAGTGACGGGCTCAGCGACCTCCCGTGACTTCCAGGATCGAGCCCGTGCAGTAGCTCGCCTCGGCCGAGCACAGCCAGAGGATCGCGTTCGCCACTTCCTCGGCCCTTCCCGGGCGCTGCATCGGCACCACCGGGCGCGAGGCGCTGCGGCGCATGTCGACCAGGCATGGCGGGCGCGGCGGCAGCATCGTCAACGTCTCATCGGCCGCGGTCAAACACGGCTCGGCGGGTGAGATGCGCTCCACCAGCGCCGTCGCAGTTGCCTCGTCGCGCAGATAGTTGACCACCACCGCGTAGCCGCGCCTTGCGGCGAGTAACGCCGTGGCCGCGCCGATGCCGCGACCTCCACCCGTGACGATCATGACCTCGCTCACGCGCACACCTCGAGTCTAACGAGTACGTTTTTCACATGGATCGCTCGCACGCGAGGCACTCAGCCTGGAAGGGGTGAGCAATGTCAAGCAGACAACGACTCCGATGTGCCGGCTGGCTCGTAGTGTTCCTGAGCTGTTCGGCGTGCGGCTCGGATCACGACCCCGAGCCAATGTCGGCCGATGCGGGTAGCCGCGAGGACAAGGCTGAACGCGAGCGCGTGCGGATCATCGGCGCCGTCGTCGACCAACACGACCGCGCAGTCACGACCAACTGTCCATGCCTGGTCGAGATGGGAGCCTACCCGTCGCTCGAAGAGTGCACGATGTGGCAGATGTCGGGCCCGGATTGGACGGGTTGTGCCAGCGCGGTGCTCGCGAAGCACGACAGCGCCAAGAATCGCGAGGTCGTGCGCTGCTACAGCGAGCGCCTCGAGAAATACACGGACTGCATCGCGATGACGGCCTGCGACGTGGACGCGCGCCTCGACTGTGACACGAACCCACTGGGTTGCATCGTCGAAGGTGCTCCCGAGCTCGGCCTCACGCTCGCGATGGAGTGCCCGGACATCTCACTCTTGCCCCGCGTACCGGAGTAACAGGCCGCCGCTCGCCCGCGAGTACTCCAGGCGAGCGGCGGATTCGCGGTTCAGGGCACGCCTGCGTCCGAGGCGTTCTCGAGCTGTTCGAGCAAGACGCGCGCAGCGGCCAGGTGTGAGACTACTTCGCTGCGGGTCAGCGTCAGATCGGCACGCAGCGCCGTGGCACTCACGTTCGGCAGCAGCTGGTCGTCGACGATGGTCAACACCTTGGCGTGGATGTCGACCTGCGAACGGATGTAAGCGAGATCGAACTGGTTGGCCGCCGCGGCGTTGAGCTGCGCAGTCACCTGCATCGCGTCATTTTCGAGCTGTGTGCTGAGTGGACTTGCCGCGATGGTGAGACCGAGCGTGTTCAGCACGGCGTTCTGACGCGTTTGAGCGGCAGTGTGCATGCTGATCATCATCTGCGCGAAATCGCGCACGGCCGGCAGCATTACGCGCGTGAGCGCCAGCATACCCAAGCTGACCTCGCCCAGATTCGCAGTGCTCGTGAACGCTGCGATTTGAGCGTCGCTCAATTGAACGTTGGTGGTTCCGCCGATGCCGCCATTGCCAGCCGTACCGCCCGTTCCGCCCGTGGCAGACGTGCCGCCTGCGCCGCCTCGACCGCCACTGGCACTCGTGCCGCCGGTCCCACCCGTCGTCGCGGTGGTCGAGCCGCCGGTGCCGCCCGTTCCCGCGCGCGCAGTCGCCCCACCGCTGCCACCACGCCCTGCGCGCCCAGTGGTACGGACGCTCGCGTCCGGATTTTCACCAGCGTCGCGTCTCTGTGCATTCGTGTCACTACCAGTATCGTCATCATTATCGTCGCACGCCCCCAACAGCGTACCGATTAGTGCAATGGACAAACCTATGCGACCGAAGCGCTGAGTCGTCGTCATACTCACTAGCCTTTCTTCACTCGGATGAGCATGCGACTCAGCTGCAAGAACAGTGCTCGGCTATCCGAGTTGGTGGCAGCGCACGTGGACCGCGTCTTGCACGCCATCGAATTCGGAGGCAACGACCCATGTTCATGCACAACAAACGACTGCAATACACGGTGCGGGTCAGCGAGACCGATCCCGCACTGGCGAACCTGATGCTGGAGCAATTCGGCGGTCCGCAGGGCGAGCTTGCGGCAGCGATGCGGTACTTCACGCAAGCGTTGGCTGAAGACGACCCCGGCCGTAAGGACATGCTGCTCGATATCGCCACGGAGGAGCTGAGTCACCTCGAAGTGATCGGCACGATCGTGGCGATGTTGAACAAAGGGGCGAAAGGCACACTCGCCGAATCGACACAGGATCAGGCCGAGATGTACCGCTCGATCACGGGCGCGGGAAACGACAGTCACGTCACACAGGTGCTCTATGGTGGCGGACCTGCGCTCACGAACTCGGGCGGCGTGCCCTGGACCGCCGCGTACATCGACAGCATCGGCGACCCCACCTGTGATCTGCGCTCGAACATCGCCGCAGAGGCGCGCGCGAAGATCATCTACGAACGTTTGATGGCGCTGACGCCAGATCCGGGCGTTCGCGAGGCGCTCGGGTTCCTGATGACTCGCGAGGTCGCACACCAGAAGTCGTTCGAGAAGGCGCTCTACTCGATCGAGCCGAACTTCCCTCCGGGCAAGCTGCCGGCAGATCCGCGCTGGGCCGACAAGTACTTCGACATGTCGCAGGGCGACGGCAACGCGAGCGGGCCCTGGAATCACGGCGAGCAGTGGGACGTGGTGGCGAATCGCGACGAGCAGGCAGCCGTGGACGGAGGAGATGGCGGCGCTGCGGCCGGGCTGGATAGCGCAGAGAAGCGCGCCTT
>DATEOF010000016.1:0-13102 GCA_035274465.1 Polyangiales bacterium | reverse complement strand
CGAGCGCAGCCGGTGCGAGCGCTCCGAGCGGCAAGAGCACAGGCGGCTGTAGTGCAGGCCGCGGGTCGAGCGGCTCGCGCGGGGCGTGGGCGCTCGTCGCGATCGTCACCTGCTTGCGCCGACGCCGTTCGCGTCCGGGGCGGTAGCGACGGCGTCCGTAGAAATCGGTAGTACGCTCTGCAACGAGCACTTGAACGCCCTCGCTCCAACGACCGCGCGCGTGGTCGCGATGCTGCTGCTCGTCGCGAGCTGCCGTGATCGCGGCGCTGCGCCGGAGCCGCGCTTCGTGCCTCCGAGCTACGCGGATCGGCAGGCGTCCCCGGCGAACCCGACCGGGCTGTACTGGGAAGGCGAGCGGCTCTGGGCCTGGTCGAACGACCACAGCGTGCAGCACAGCTACGAGCACGGTCCGCAAGGCTGGCAGCCAGGGCCGTTGCGAGAGGGCCCGTCCGGCACCGAGCGCTGTCTGGTCGGCCGCGCCGAGCTGCAGGGCAGTACGTTCTGCGTGGGGCGTTACCAAAGCGCGGGCGTGGTGGTGTTCGACGGCGGCTCGAACACCGCTCGCGCGTTCGGTGCGCTCCCGGCGCGTGCAGGGTTTCGCGACATCGTCCTGATGCACCAGCTCGGGCTGGTCGGGGTGCTCGATGCGGCGACCGATCGGTTGTGGTGGTTGGATCGGCATGGCGCGATCGTGGCCCAGCAAGCGCTCGGGGCTTCGAGCTATCGCGTCGGCTGGGCCGGCGAGGATCGGGTGTTCGTGTTGGCTGGCAGCGAGCCGCAGCTTCGCGTGCTCCGCGTCTCCGGCGATGGGACGGTGGTCGTGCTCGCACACTGGGAGCGGGCGGCACCGCTGCGCGACGCGGTCTACGACGACGCCAATGGACTGCTGTGGGCGGCGGGGCCGGAGGATCGCGCGGTGCGCAGGGCAGCGGGGCCGATCGAGCACCTGGGGGCGGAGTTGCTCGGGCTCGATGGGGCCGCGCTCGCGCGGGGTGAGCTTCACGTGGCCGCGAAATTCGAGCTGGAAGCGCACGGCGTTGCGGATCCCACGCGGCTCGAGAGCGTCGCGGGGTTGCTCGTCGTGTCGCTCACGGGAAGCGACCGGCTCGCCTGGGTGTCGCGGGAGGGGGAGCGCTGGGAGCTTCGACTGACGACCACGGGCTTGGGACCGGCGGGGCTCGCGGGCACAGCCGGGTTGCTCGCGGTGGCGGCTCGACTCGACGATCGGGTCTACGTGTACGACCTGCATGCGACGGTGACCCAGGTGATCGTCGTGGACGGAAGGCCGCGGGTGACGCCGCGCTCTCTCGGAGAGCGCTTGTTCTACGGAGCGCTGTTGTGGAGTCAGTCGCGCGAGCGGCCGTTCAGCTGCAACAGCTGCCACTGGGACGCGGAGAGCGATCGGCGCAAGCATCCGGGGTTCCTGGAGACGCGCTACGAGCAGACGCGGCCGCTGGGCGGCGTGGGTGCGTTCGCTCCCATCTTCACGCCCGGTCAGGCGCACACGCTGGCGGACGCAGTCGAGGGCTTCGTGCGCATCCTCGATGATCGATACTGGCGCAACCGTGCGTTCGAAGAAGAGCCGATCGAGCTGCGCGTCAAGGGTGGCGAGCTACGTCGGATCGCGCCTGCCGAAAAGCGGCGTGCGCTCCGGGAGTTTCTCGCCGCGCTGCCGGTGAGCCCGGGTCCCTACTTGAGAAGCGAGTTGCCGGAGATGCGGACGTCGCTCGAGCGCGGCGCGCAGCTGTTTCTCGACGACTGCGCCGACTGCCACGTCCCGAAGGACGAGCGCGGGCGCGTGGCCGGCGGGCCGGCGGCGCTCCTCGACGCGCTGCGGCGGCGGCCGCTCTTGCTCGGCGCGACCGGATTCGCAGAGTCCGGGCCGGGTCCCAGCTTCACCCCGCACGGCAACCGCATCTCGCCTTTGATGGGTTTGTCGCGCGGTGGTCCCTACTTCTCGTCTGGCGGCGCGAGCACGCTGCGCGACGTGGTCGAGGGCTTCACGCGCGATCGTCCAGCCGTGCACGCGGGCACAGGGCACGGTGCCTACCGCCCCGAACAGATCGACGCGCTCGAGGCGTTCCTGCTCGCGTTGTGAGCGGCGGCTACCAGGCGCCTTCGCCGGATGGCATCGTGGCGACCACGCTCTTGACCGTGCCGTCTTCGCCGATGGTGACGACGTTCATCATGCCGTCGGTGAGGCTGGCCATGCTCGTCGTGCTACCCACCTTGACCGTGAGCGCAGTGAGCGTGCTGAAGCTCACCGTCTTGAAGGTCGAAGTGGTGCCTGGCGCGACACCCTGGAAGAGGAGCTCCGTCTGGCCGTCGGTGATGATCGCGTCGATGTCGGCTTTGCTGCCGTTCTTGATCGCGGCCTCCGTGGACGCATCGTCGCCGCAAGCCGCGAGCGCGATCAGCACCGCAGCCGCCCATGTGGTCAAGGCTCGCATGAGGGGAAGATTAGCGCCGCGGCGGCGCGACAGCCAGAGCCCCACGGCTGGGGCCGAACGGCAAGGGCAGCTCGGATGGTGGCCGTTCGGGCTTTGCCCCAACGCGGGGGCTCAGCGACCCGGGGAGCCGCTCTTAGCAGCGTCCGCCAGGCCTTTGCGGCAGCTCTCGAGTGCAGCGCGCTCGTCGTCGCACTCGTCTGTCTTGCTCGTCACCAGCGCGCCGTCGCACGTGAAGCCGTCCGCTGCCGTGCAGTCGTAATACGTGTTGAACTGCTTGCCACAACCTTGGATGCCGTCGACCAGCTGCGCGCACAGTTGTTTGCAGGTCTTGAGCTTGATCGACGGCTCGCAGCCGCTGCCCCGCACGTCGTCCTGCGCCTCGCACGTGGCGTTGCAGCTGGCCACGGATGCGCCGCTCGAGCTTCCGCCGTCATCACCGCCGCACGCGGACGAGACGCTGCAGCACAGCAACATGCCAAGCACCCATCGTCCGGTCGTCATTCGTGGAGCATAGCTCGTGTGCTCGGCCTCGGCTGGTCACCATCCGGGGCCCTTCGCCGAAATCGTGGGATCTCGCGTCACCACGAGGCGGCGTCGCACAGTTCGACCTTGAGCGCTGCCAGGATCTCGGGCGCGAACATGCGCATGTTCACGCCCATCCGCGGATAGCCTGTATAGCGAGCGGCCCAGTGAGTGACGCAGCCGCACTTCGTGCAGAAGTGGAATTCGAGTCCGCGCTTGGCACGCAGGTGGATGGTCGTGGCGCCCTCCGGTGGGAGGATCCGCACCTGCGCCGGGTTGAAGTACGACCAGCGCGCGCCGTAGCGGCGGCAGATCCCACAGTTGCAGTCGGTGACGTCCTCAGGCGGCTGGTCCAATTCGATATGGAGCGCGCCGCAGTCGCAGGAGCCCTTGAGCATGGCCTTCTCCTCCGGTTTCCGCGAGTCACACGCAGTGGACTGCGGAGGAGGGTGCATTGCAACCGCGAAGTTGACAAATCCTCGCAAACCTGTGCGTGAACGCGCGTGACGCCATCGGTGAGACCCGGCTACATGGATGAAGTCATCGCCCACCACGGACTCTTGGACGAGGGCATCAACTTCATCCAGAAGCCGTTCTCGATGCCAGCATTCAGCGCGAAGGTGCGCGCTGTGTTGGACCAGACGTGACCTAGCGCGGTTCGACGTACAAGGCGGAGCCGCGGGCAAAGGCCACGAAGTCGTCCGCGACAGCACCCGGCGGCCACTCGTTCGGCGCAGGCATGGGACCTTGCCACGACGCGTCGCCTGTGTGTACGTCGTAAACGGCGTTCGTGCGCGCGATGTAGAGCGCTGAAGAGTCGACGATCGCCGAAGCACCTACGGGGGCGTCGGCCCAGTAGGGGAGTGGCAGCCAGGGTTCGACTGCTGGCAACGCTGGGGTAGCGGTGACATTGCCAAGTGGATTCACGATCACGCTGCTGAGGTACACCTGTGCCGTCGAACCCTGCCTCTGGTACTTCTGCAGCAGCAGCTGCGTCTCGTCGAGCCAACCGATCGGTATTCCCTCGGCTGCTCCTTCCAGTACGCCATCGTGAAAGATCCGAGTCGTCGACTGGCCACGTACGATGAACGCCAGGCGAGTCCCGTCGGGTGAGAGACTCATTCGGGTGTCGCTGTTTCCGGTGTCGACGTCGTACGCATCTTGCCCCTGTAAATCGCCGACGATGATGTGCTGGGTCTCAGGATGCTCGCCGGGGTAGGGGACGCGCGCGATGCGCTGTCCACCGCGAGCCAGTTCCCATTGAGCGGCGGAGCCGTTGCCAGGCCACCGCAACGTGCTGCGTTCGGTTCCTGCCGGCATGTCGTACGCCACCAACTCGTGGTCCAGGAAGACCGGGGAGTAGGGCGGAATGCGTTGCGCGACGAGCACGCTGCCATCCTGCGAGAGCGCGACCCGCGAGCTGGACATTGGGATGACCCGCTCGAGGGTGCGCGTCGCCAGTGCGATGTGCAGGATTTGCCCCACTGCGAGCGCCACGGAGATCCGACCGTTCGCAGCACCTGCGACGCTATTCACCGCCCCGCAGTTCATCGGGTGTAGGTTGCCAGCGGAGTCTGGTTGCGCACCATCCAAGAGCACGGATCCGTTGGCGACCGACCAATGCTCGGCGTCGGCCGCTCCAAATGCGCTCACCCCTGGGCTGGGCAGCTCGCGTGTGTGCGGTGTGGTGCCGGCGAGGTCGATCAGAGTCATGACGGATCCATTCACCATCAAGACCAAGGAACGCGCGGAATACAGCCGAAAGTAGCCCTCGGGTTGCTCAGTGAGGAACGGGGTGGACTGGCCCAAGCGATACATCGACACTGGGCCCCCGTTGTTGCTGGCGATCCAGAAGTAGTCACCCGTGCCGCCGGCAGAAGCCGGGGTGGCAGGCATGGCGACGACTTGTAGCTGCTCCGCTGCCTTGGAATAGATCCGCGCCACGCTGTCTACGTGCGTGATGAAGCGTTCGCCATCCGAGAACCAGGCGTAGAAACGGCCCGAGAACGCCGGCGTCGCGCTCGTCGTTCCGTTCAGCGCGACCAACTCGACGCGGTCGGCGCCCATAGGACTGTTCGCGATGCGAAACCCATTGGGTGCAGCGAAGATCTCCGCGGGCCCGTAGTAGCCTGCGCGCCTGAAGAGCAGCTCGCCGCTCAAAGTCCACGCGCTCAATGCCCGCTCGGTAGCGGTCCACACGTAGCCGCCTTCCACCGACAGACCGAGCCTCGGCGTGCCCGAGTCACCCCCAAGTGCGAAGTCCGTCGTGATTGTGGTGAGCAGTTGACCGCTGCTCGCGGAGCGCAGCTCGATCGATTCCGGCTGCGCAACGGCCAGGATATCGCCGTCGAGCTCCATTCCGAGTCTATCCCAGCGGCACTGCGGCGTCTCGGCTGGACATGCGATCCCGCCGCTCGCGATCTTTTCGTGCGTCTGCGAGTTCCACAGCAGCCAATGGCCCGTGCTATCCCGGCTGGCGATGCGCGACGCGGACTGTCGCAGCCACCCGACCCCGCTGCCGTGACCGAGCTCGAGCAGGACATTCCCACTCGCGTTCAAGGCAGCGCACGGCTGCGCCTGGCTCGAGGGCACCGCCGGATCGTGATTGGGTTCTGCTTCAGGCTCCGTAACGTGGTTGTCCGGCGCCGCGGCATCCTCGTGCTGCGCTGGCGGCTCGGCATCCTTGCGCGCCGCAGCATCGGCGGCGGGCGGAGGGTCCGGGTCACGCGGCGATGCGTCGGAAGTGTTCGACGGCTCGTCCGGCCCGGCATCGGCTGCCGGTGCTGCATCGCCAGCCTCCCCGTCGACGCTCACCGCTGCGTCGCGATCACCGTGCGACCGCCCGCCTGCCATCGAAGGGTTGCGCTTGTCGCCGCCTCCATCGCATGCAGCCGACAGCAGCAGCCCGACCAGAAGAAAAAGACCCGCGGGCGAGCGTGTGAAGCAAGTGGGCATGCGGTGAAAACGTACGTTGCTGCCGCTCATCGAGCAAGCTGCCGCAGCCATTGGCGTCCGGCACAATCTAGTGACGTTCGCCGGTATCCCGGACGGCTACCGCAGCGTCCGAGTCGCTGAAAATGCCTCAGGCCTTCTGTCAGCCAAAGGTGAATCGTTGCGACAGCATTGTCGGTTGACAGCTGCGGATGGCACTGCCTAACAACCTGCCCAACCGGCGAACAGTGTGTCGGTTCGAGTCCGACTTCGGCTACTGCGGCGTTGGAGGGGCAGGGCAGCTTGCGCTGCGGTTCGAAGGTGCAGCGAGCACACGCTCGTGTGCACGTACTAGCGCGCTTCGACGTAGACGGCGGCACCTTGGTAATAGGTCACGAAGTTGTCCGCGACTGCGCCCATCTTCACTCCCGTTGGTGAAGCCGGACCTTGCCACGACACGTCGCCCGTGTGCGCGTCGTAAATGGCATTCGTGCCCGCGATGTAGAGCTCTGACGCGTTCACTATCGTCGCGGCATCTTTCGTGCTTGCGTCGGGGAGCGCGCCGAGCGGCAGACCCGCGATCTCAGGCAACGCCGGCGTCGCGGTGGTATTGCCGAGCCGATCCACGATCACGCTGCCGAGGAACGTCGGTCGCAGCGGATTCTGGATATTGTGCTTCTGCAGCAGCAGCTGCGTGTCGTCGAGCCAACCGATCGGTACTCCGGTGGCTGCTCCTTCCAGTACGCCATCGTGAAGGATCTGAGCCGTGGTCTGGAACTGTACGGCGTACGCCATGCGGGTTCCGTCGGGGGAGAGCCTCGCTATGACAACCGCGTTGCTCCCGGTGTCGACGTCGTACAGGTTTTTCCCTCGTGAATCGCTGACGATGATGTGCTTGGTCCCAGTGCTGGAGTTGCCCACGATGCCCGCGATGCGCTGGCCACCGCGAGCCAGCTCCCATGCAGTAGGCAGGCTTGGGCTCGTCCCGGGGAACACACCGTGTTCGGTTCCTGCCGGCATGTCGTACACCCGTAAGCGACCGTCCGAGGCGTAGCCTTCGGCTGCGAGTAGGCTGCCGTCCTGCGTAAGTGCGACCCGCGAGCTCGAGAACGGGAGCACCCGCTCGATCGTGCGCGCTGCCAGTGCGATGTGGAGGATTTGCCCCGCTCCGACCGCCACGGAGACCCGGCCATTCGCAGCACCTGCGACACTTTGCACGGCACCGCAGTTCATCACGCTCGGCTTGTCATCGGAGTCTGGCTGCGCCCCGTCGAACAGTACGCCGAATCCTGCGGAGAGCGACCAATGCACGGCGTCCGCAGCGGCAAACGCTTCGATGGCGTTGGGGCTCGGGCTCGCCAGCTCGCGCGTGTCCGGTGTGGAGCCGGCGAGATCGATCAAGGTCACGGCGGGACCTTCTCTCATCAAGACGACAGAACGCATGGCAAACACGTCGAGCCAGACGTTGCTTTGCTCAGGCGAGTGATCGAGGACCGGGGTGGATTGGCCCAGGCGATACATCGACAATTTGCTGCTACTGGAGAACCAGAAGTACTCGCCGCTCCCGCCGACAGAATTCTGGGCGGTAGGCATGGCGAGGATCGCCAGCTGCTCGGAGGTCTTGGAATAGATCCGCGCCACGGTGTCTGCGCGCGTGATGAAGCGTTCGCCGTCCGAGAACCATGCGCGGAAAACACCGGCGAACGCCGGCGGCGTGCTCGGCGTTCCGTTCAGCGAGACCCGCTCGATGTACTCGGAGCCGACAGGACCGCCCCCGACGCGCAGCTCAGTCGGCGCAGCGAATATCTGCGCGCTCGCATAGTTGCCCGCGCGCGTGAAGAGCGGCACGCCGTTCACGGACCACGCGCTCAATGCCGAGGTGGTGGCAGCCCACAGGTAGCTGCCATCGACCGCGAGACCGAACCACACTGAGTCGGTCGTGACGGTGGTGAGCAGTTGACCGGTGCCGGCAGAACGCAGCTCGATCGAGTGCCCCAGCGGAACGGCCAAGACATCGCCTTCGAGCTCGATTCCGTGCGAGGTGCCACACGACGGCTCCTCGGCCGGACACCCGACCTGGCCGCTCGTGATCATTTCGTGTGTCTGCGCGTTCCACAGCACCCAGTGGCCCGTGAGATCCTGGCTGGCGATGCGCGACGTGGACTGCCGCAGGCGATTGACCTGGGTGCCGTGACCGAGCTCGAGCAGGACATTTCCACTCGCGTGCAACGCAGCGCACGCACGTGGCTGGCTCGCGGGCGGATCGGGATCGGGATCGGGGTTGGGCTCAACCGCGCTGTCCTGTGCCGCGGCATCCTCGCGCTGCGCCGGCGGCTCGGCATCCTTGTGCTCCGCTGGCGGCTCGGCATCCTTGGGCGCCGCAGCGTCGGCTGCGGGCGGAGGGCCCGAGTCATGCAGCGATGCGTCGGGGTCGCTCGAGTGCGCGTCCGCCCCAGCATCCGGTACCGGTGCTGCATCGCCGGCCTGCCCGTCGACGCTCACGGCAGCGTCGTGATCTCGGTGCGACCGCCCGCCTGACTTCGAAGGGTTGCTCGTGTCGCCGCCGCCGCATGCAGCCGAGAGCAGCAGCCCGGCGAGAAGAAAAAGACCGGCGGGCGAGCGCCTACGGACGTCGGACATGCGGCGAAAACGTACGGTGCAGCCACTGGTCGAGCAAGCCGCCGCAGCCATTGGCGTCCGGGACCGTCCCGTTGCACGGGAAGACTGGTGAAATCGACGCCGAGGTCGGACTCGAACCGACACCCCGGGTGACGGCGGGGCCCGCCCATCTCGCTCGACCGGGAGGCGTGGGCGGGCCCGCGCACGTCGGACTGTTTAAGCTTGAGCTTCGATCGCGCTTAGTTGGGTCGCTTCTCAGTCGATCCCGCGTTCCCACTGCGCTTGCGGCGGCACTACTCGGTTACTTGCGGCACTGAAGTCGCAGCCGGCCATGTGGCCGCCGTTCAACTCCGTGCACGTGCACTTCGGTTGCCAGTGCTCGGCGCACCAACCCCCCGTGGCTTCGGCGCAATTCTCACAACATCCTGCACAACCCTCACACTCGTTCTCGCATGGGCGCATTTTCGTGAGTTCTCCCCTGAGAAGTGGGTTCATGACCGCGCTCGTCGAGCAGGATCGACCGACGAACGCCCAGCGTGGCCGTCGTCTATGGTACGGGACCTGGGCGCGACGGGAAATCAAATCGGTATAGCTTGCAGCGGTTATCGTGTGCTGGAGCTCACGTTAACTGGGCCACCTACAATGAATCGCGCGCGCTTCGACGTGAATGCGGAAACCAGCGCGCTCCGTGTCCGATGCGGAGTGCATGAACATGAGAACTGACCCATTCACCTCCGCAACGGCCCGCAGATCCACGTACGGCGCGTGGAGCGCGCCTCACAACTGGTGCGATCGACGTTGCGAGCGCTGCCCGATCGCCTCGGGTTGCGCGGTACACCTGGCGTGTTCGCGGCGTCGCGCGGAGCACGAGGCGCGCGGCGAAGATCCCGACAGCTCCGAGGCGATGGTTCAAGACATACTGCAGAGTCTCGAGAGCGCGGTCCGCACGCTGCAGCAGGCGGCCTGCGAAGCAGGGGTCGACGTTCACGAGCAACTGCCGCAGCCGCCGGTCGCGCTCGATGCGGTGCGTGCTCACCGTGCCGGGCTGCAAGTGGCGCGCGCGCTCACGCAGTTGCGCGTGCCTGTAGATCTTGCGTCCGAGGCGCTGGCCGATGCAGCAGACGAGACCCTCGCGCTGTGGTCGCTCTTGGTCGCGAAGGCCGCACGTGTCTTGTCATACACCGAGGAGTTCGATCCCGACGTCTGGGCGCAGGACGCAGAGCCGAATCTGTTGCTGATGGAGCAGGTTCGGAGCGGCTTCTCGCGCCACCTCGAACGGCTGCAACGTGAGTTGCCGGAAGGCTGCATCCCGGACGAGGTTCGCGAGGGAGTGGAGGCGTTCGATCGCCTGCTCTCGCCTCTGTTCGACGGCGTGAGCCGCGGGGCGCGGCGGTGCCTCGAGGCCTTGATCGCCCACGGTGTCGCACCCTCGCCATTTTGCACGGAGAAGCGTGCCCAAGGCCTCCTGTGAAGGGCCACACGAACCTGTAAGATCCATCGCCTGGACCCCAAGTCGATCGGTCTTCGCTTCGCCCTCGCGGCGTGTGCGATTGGCAGCAGCGGCTGTTTGCACGCGCAAACAGGGCCGCTCATCGGTTACACGCCCGGGCAGGGCGTGATGGTCGGCTGGGAAGGCGGTGCGGGCGCAGGTTTCGCGGGCGCCGCGCTGGGCGCCGAGGTTCGTCCCTTCGGCGAGGCGCTGACGAAGTTCTACCTCGCGTTTGAACCGGGATTCGCCGTGCCGGTCCACGAGAATTCATCGACGCGCACCGAATACTTCGCGAGTAGCGGTGGTACCGGTGGCGTCGCGATCGATGAGCGCGGCAGCGTCGCTCCGGTGCTCGGCGCGTGGCTCGGCGGCGTATCGCTGCAGGGGGGTGATTGTCACGAACGCTGGGCTCGAACGTTCTCGATCAGCGTAGGCTTTCACATGTTCCTGGATCGTCCGGAGCGCGAATGGACGGTCTACGCGACACCCAAGCTCGGAACCGTCGGGGAGTGCGTGCATTTCAACTTCCCGCAGTGATCGCGTGCGTCTCACCCGGCGGGCGACAGCGTCGCGATCTGTTCAGCCTCCTCGACTCGGCCGGCGTGGAGCAGCGCGAGCCAAAGCCATTCGACGCGCGCGTTCGTGAGCGACGGGTCTTCCGGCAGGATGTCGAACCAGGCGAGGATCTCGTCGACGGGATCGGGCGCGGCGTGGAGCGCGGTCTGCACGCAGTCCCAGACCACCTTCTGCTGGACGGTGCGAGGCATGCGGGCCGTACGCATGAAATCGATCATCGCTCGCCCACGTCCGCGCGCGAGCAGCTGTTCGTAGATCGCGCCGAGGCTGCCTCCGTCCGTGCTCGCTGCAATCGACGCCAGGCGCTGCATGAGGTCGGATGCCTCCTCCTTCGGGAGATTTCGCGCGATCGCCTCGAGCCATGGAGCGACGGTCCAGCGCGCGTCCTCCCTGGCAAATTCGAGCGCCTGGCTCATGGCCTCCGTCGCTCGCTCTTTCATCTCGGCGATGCGGGCGAGCCCGAGAGCCAGGCCGAGCGCGGCCTCCGTACGATACCCCTTGGGTCGTTTCTCGGTATGCTCCGCGACGGCACGCTCCAGCTCTGGCCGCGCCGACTCTCGCACGCCGTGAAAGATGGCCGGCAGTGCCTGGAGGAAATACTGCTCGGGTTGCAGCCCGACGAAGCCCCTCGTCAGCGAGATCAGCTGTTCGTCGCGGAATGCGCCGGGATGGCGTTCCACCAGCTCCGACAGGCGCACCATGCCCGGAAGGTTGGGGCCGCGCCGGCCATGCATATCCTTTTGGGAGGCGAGCACGCTCTTGAGCGCAAGGTCGAAGGCTGGGGCTTCGACCCCGCCGAAGTGGAGCGCCAGTGCGGCACGGTTCTCGTGGAGCGACGCCTGAAGCGGCACCGTCAGCTTGCCCTTGGGCAGCTTCTTGGCGCGCTTCTCGATCTCGGGCCGAAGCTCGGGGGCAGCACCGTAGCGTGCGACGCCGAGCAGCGCGCGTGCCTGCGAGCCCACGTGCGCGCACGTCTCGCCCAGCGCCAGAGCGTCGCGTTCACGGCCAGCGCGGGCCAGCGTGTCGACGGCGGCGATGCGCGCGTCGTCGCTGCTGTTCTGCAGGTGATCGACGATCTGTTCGAGTGGCCAGGCCGTGTCGATGCGCACTGCGGCGTGGCATGCGACGAGATATTGCTCGCGGTTCAGGAAGTGTTCGGGGAAGGCTCGTGCGAGCAGCGCGTCGCGGCGGTCCCGGGCCAATACCGGCACGCGCTCTTCGAGGAACCTGCCGAGCGCGGGCTCGTCTCGCTTTGCGACCCAGTGATCGATCAAGCGATCTTCGAGCTGCGTTGCGAGCTCGGGCGACGCGTGGCCCAAGCCTCGGGCCATCAGTCCGGCGTTCGTGGGCACGCCTCGTATGCGGGATTCGCCCTTCAGCAGCTTGTGGTCGGCGGCCAGCAAGCGTTCGATGATCTGGGCCACGACCTCGTCCGCGCGCTCTCGTCCCACGCGCGCGAGGATGCACTCGAGCGCGGCCATGGCCGGCGTGCTCCGCTGCATCGGGGCATCGAGTATCTGCAGCCACTCGGTCCACGCGCGGTCGATCAGGCCCGCCGCGGCGAGCGCCATGACCCGCTCGGAGCGCCGCTCGTCGTCAGTCCACAGCACTTCGGCCGGTCGCTCCAGCGCGCGGTCGATGCAGCGTAGCGCTCGTGTCTCGTCCCCGCGCGCGGCGAAGGCGGCAGCCAGTGCGCTCAAGGACAACGCTCGCTCCGAGGGCCGCACGCGCAAGGCCTGGTTGTACCCGAGGTCGAGCGCTTCGATGCTCGCTCCATGCTCCGCCAGCGGCTCGATGATGAACATGGCCTCGGAATAGGCCCAGGCCAGGGGCACGAGCTCGCCGAGTCGCCGGAAGATCGTGCGGGCGTCGTCGTCGGTCCTGCCGTGTCGGGCGATCGGTACGACGTCGCCCCAGCCGCTGGCGAGTGCGAGTGCGCGCGGAAGCTCGCCGAGCTCGCACAGCAGCTCGCGCGCGTCGCGTGCAGCATCCGCGTCCTGGTGCGTTTGGATGTCATCCACCGAGCGGGTGCCGTTGGCGTATTCCAGCACGCTCCGGTGCTTGGACGGTTCCATGCGCGCTTCCAGCGTGCGCAGCAGCGGTGCGACGTCTTGACCCCAGCGTGCCCGCACGCGGATTCCGGAGAGCACGGCCTGCGCCTCGCCGCTGGCCTCGAAGCACGCGAGCACGGCCTCCCGTTCGGCGAAGCTGGCGTCCGCCAGGGCGCTCACCGCCTCGCCGCGAAGCGCCTCCGGGGGCACGCCCTGCGTGAGAAAGTACCCACTGGCTTGCTCGGCGAGGTCCCCGCCGATCGCCTCGGCCGCGTTCGCCAGCCAGAACCGCGCAGCCAGCTTCAGGTGTTCGCTGTGCAGCCGCGTCGCGAGTGTCGCGCCGTGATCGAACCAGGCGCGGTCGCGATCGTGCTGCGCCCGGCGTGCGCACGCGATCACGGCCTCGAGGATGCCGTAGCTCCGGCTGTCCTTGTGGGAACGCGTCTTGCCGAGTTGCGCGAGGC
>DATEOF010000015.1:0-13807 GCA_035274465.1 Polyangiales bacterium | reverse complement strand
CGCGGTTCGACCTCGAGCACGGCCGGCCGCGCGTGCCGTCGTTCTATGGGCTCGAGGCGCTGCAGGCGATCTGCGGCGAGCTGCCGGCGTTCGACGAGCTGACGCGGCGCGCGCATCCGGGCGCGGCGCCGCGCCTCGGCTGGCCCGCACCGAGCGATCCGGAGCAGGCGATCGACGACGCCGAGTACGACGTGGCGATCCTGGAGCGCTTCCGCAGCGCGAGCGAGCCGAGCGTGGGTGCCGCCCGCTACTTGTTGCAATCGAACCCCTACCTGGCCCGCGCGCTACGCTTCCGCGCGCGCCGCTGGCAGCTGCAACGCTTTCATGCCGCCGACGGCTTCGTGGTCAGCACGCCCAGCGCCGAGCGCCTGCTGCCGCTGCACGCGCTGTCGCAGCGGTCCTACTCCGCCAGCGCACTGGCGCAGTTCGCCAGCTGTCCGTACAAGTTCTACCTCTCCGCGCTGGCGCGGCTGTCCGAGCCCGAGCGCATCGCCGAGGTGGACGAGCTGGACGCCCGGCAACGCGGCGTGCTGTTCCACGCGGTGCAGCGCGACGTGCTGCAGGAGCTGCAGGCTGCTGGGCTCGTGCCGCTGACGGAGGCGGGCCACGAGCGCGCTCGCGAGCTGCTGGCGCTGTGCCTGGAGCGCGCGCTGGCCCAGGCGCGCGAGGTGTATGCGCCGGCCATCGAGCGCGTGTTCGACGCGGCGCTCGCCAGTCTGCGCGCGGATCTGTCGGGCTGGCTGTCACGCCTGTTCGCGGATCGCGACTGGCAGCCGCTGCACGCCGAGCTCGAGTTCGGCTTCGAGCGCCTGCGCAGCGCCCAGGACGAAGGCGGGTTGCGCGAGCAGGTACGCGTGGCACAGGGGCTCTTGTTGTCAGGCGCGATCGACCTGGTCGAGCAGCAAGCGACTCCGGCGCCCGACGGCCGGCGCGTGCTGCGCGCGACCGATCACAAGACCGGCGTCGCGCAGGGCAAGCTGTTCGTCAGCCAGGGTGGCGCGGTGTTGCAGCCGCTGCTCTACGCGCTCGCGCTGGAGCAGCTGTTCCCCACGGCAGCCGTGCGCGGCGGCCGCCTGCACTTCTGCACCAAGCGCGGCCGCTACGAGGTACAGGAGGTGGTGCTCGACGATCAGGCGCGGCAGGTCGCGCAACGCATCGTCGCGGCCATCGGCGGCATGCTCGAACGCGGCTTCTTGCCGGCCGCTCCGCAGCGTGGCGCGTGCGAGTCGTGCAAGTTCCGCGTGATCTGCGGCCCGTACGAGGAGGATCGCGTGGCCCAGGTGAAGGCGCGCGACGGGGCACGGTTGTTGCCGCTGGTCGAGCTGCGGAGCTTGCCATGAGCGCCGAGTTGGCCGACGCAGCAGCGCGCAGCGCCATTCGCGAGCAGCTCGATCAGACCTGGGTGGTCGAGGCTGCCGCCGGCACCGGCAAGACGACCGAGCTGGTGCAGCGCATCGTGCGCGTGATCGTCAGCGGCCGCGGCAAGCTGTCGTCGATCGCCGCCGTCACCTTCACCGAGAAGGCCGCCGGCGAGATGAAGCTGCGCATCCGCACCGAGCTCGATCGCGCGCTCTTCGATCCGGCGCTCTCCGCCGAGGCGCGCGCGCGTGTGCGCGAGGCCTTGAGCGAGCTCGAGACTGCACGCGTCGGGACGATCCACGGCTTCTGCGCCGAGCTGCTGCGCGAGTATCCGGTGGAGGCGGGCGTCGACCCTGCCTTCGAGGTGGCAGACGCCGAGCGCCAGCGCCGCCTGCTCGAGCGCGTGTTCGAGCGCTGGTTCGCGCGCGTGCTCGAGGATCCGCCGGAGGGCGTGCGGCGCATCGTGCAGCGGCGGCTGCTCGACGCACACGGTGCCTCGCCGGGCCAGCAGCTGTTGGCTGCGGTGTCGCGCATGGTCGAGACGCGCGACTTTGACGCGCCTTATCGGCGCGACCCGCTGGATCGCGCGGCGCTGCTGGATGGCCAGCGCGCGGAGCTGCACGCGCTCGCGGCGCTAGCGCAGCACGGGCGTCATGGCGACCCGCTGCAGGGCGCCCTGCATGAGCTGGCCAAGAAGCTCGAGCAGGTGGCCGAGCTCGACGACGACGGCTTCGAGGAGTTCCTGCGCCAGGTGTCGCGCGATCGAGACTTCTGGAAGGGACGCAACGGGCGCGGCCAGATGTACGCAGCGGAGCTGGCGCGCGCCGACGTGCTGGCCATGCGCGAGCGCGTCAAGGAGCAGCTGGAGGTTGCGGTCCGCGCTTGCCAGGCCGATCTCGCGGCTTGCCTGTCGCGTGAGCTGGCCGGGGCCGTGCGCGCCTACGAAGACGCCAAGGCCGAGGCGGGTCTGCTCGACTTCTTCGATCTGCTGCTGACCACGCGCGAGCTGCTGCGGCGCAGCGACGCCACGCGCCGCAGCCTGCAAGCCGCGTTCACACACGTGTTCGTCGACGAGTTCCAGGACACCGATCCCGTGCAGAGCGAGATCATGCTGATGATCTGTGCCGCCGAGAGCGGCGAGGGTCTCGTGCCGGGCAAGTTGTTCGTGGTCGGCGACCCCAAGCAGAGCATCTACCGGTTCCGCCGCGCGGACGTCTCGCTCTACGAGCGCGTGAAGACCTTGCTGCTCGACTCCGGTGCGCGCGTGCTCACGCTGTCCACCAGCTTTCGTTCGCTGCCGGGCATCCAGGCCTGCGTCAATGCAGCCTTCGAGCCCGTCATGCAGGGTGAGGCGGCGCTCGGCCAGGCCGCGTACGTGCCCCTGCACGCGTTTCGCCCGGAGCGCGCGGGCCAACCCAGCGTGGTGGCGCTGCCGGCGCCCAAGCCGTTCGGCAAGCGCGGCGTCACCAAGACGGCGATCAACGCCTCCTTGCCGGCGGCGGTCGCGGCCTGGCTCGAGTGGCTGCTGCGCGACAGTGGCTACCACGTGCGCGAGCACGGTCGCGAGGTGCCGGTGGCCGCGCGCCACGTGTGCCTGTTGTTCCGGCGCTTCCGCAACTTCTCCGGCGACCTGACCCGCGACTACATCCGCGCGCTCGAGGCCCGGCGCTTGCCGCACGTGCTCTCCGGCGGGCGCTCGTTCCACCAGCGCGAGGAGGTCGTGGCCATGCGCAGCGCGCTGACCGCGATCGAGTGGCCCGACGATGCGCTGCACGTGTACGCGACGCTGCGCGGACCGCTGGTCGCGCTCAGCGACGAGGTGTTGTTCAGCTTCAAGAGCCGGCTCGGACACCTGCACCCGTTCGGTCCCTGCGAGGGGGTAGAGCTCCCGCCCGAGGAGCAGGAGGTGCTGGATGCCTTGCGGCTGTTGGCGGCGCTGCATCGCACGCGCAACCGCCGCCCGATCGCCGATACGCTCTCCGAGCTGTTGTCGTCGCTGCGCGCGCACGCGGGCATCGCCATCTGGCCGACCGGGGAGCAGGCACTCGGCAACGTGCTGCGCGTGCTCGACTTTGCGCGCGCCTACGAGCGCAGTCCCGACGCGAGCTCCTTCCGCGGCTTCGTCGAGTGGCTGCAAGATCAAGCCGAGACTCCTGGCACGCCGGATGGCGGCGTGGTCGAGGAGAGCAGCGAAGGCGTGCGCTTGATGACCGTGCACGCGGCCAAGGGCCTGGAGTTTCCCGTGGTGGTGCTGTGCGATCCCACGGCGCCGCGCCGGCCGGAGTACGCCTCGCGCTACATCGATGCCGAACGCAGGCTCTGGGCACAGAGCCTGTGCGACGCCGAGCCGGTGGAGCTGTACGAACGTCGCGACGAGGTCTGCGAGCACGATGCGTCCGAGATCGTGCGGCTGGCGTACGTCGCGGCCACGCGCGCGCAGGACATGCTGGTGGTGCCGGTGTGTGGGGATCAGCCGATCGACGGCTGGCTCTCGGTGCTGACTCCCGCGCTGTATCCACCGCTCGAACGCCGGCGCACACCCGAGCCCCCGAGCTCGCGCCTGCCCGAGTTCGGGCCCGACAGTGTGGTCGATCGCGCGGATCACATCCCGGGCGAATCGGTCGCGCCCGGCGAGCATCGGCCCGAGTGCGGCGAGCAGCGCGTGGTGTGGTGGGATCCGAACTTGCTCGACCTCGAGCGGGCGAGCGCCGGTGGTGTGGCGCAGGACGATCTGCTGCGGGCCGACTCGGTGTCGCGCCGCGACGAGGCCGGCATCTCGGCCTACGCGGCCTGGTGCGAGCGCCGCCAACAGCTGCTGGGGCGGGCGGCGCGGCCGAGCGCGATCACGCGCGCGATGACCTCGCTGGCGGTCGAGGCCGAGCCCGCGCTGGCTCCGCCCGAGATCTTGGACTCGCAAGCATCGCGCGGGGACCGGCCGGGTGGGGCGCGCTTTGGAACGCTCGTGCACGCGCTGCTGGCGAACGTCGACTTCTCGCTGCCCGATCCGGCCGCGGAGCTGCCCGGGCTGGCGCGGTTTCTGGCGCGTTCGGTCGGCGCGAGCGAGGCGGAGTGGCAGCGTGCGGCGGCGGACGTGCGTAGCGCGCTCGAGCATCCGTTCTTCGAGCGGGTGCGGCGTGCCGCGGCGAGCGGCGAGCTCGAGCGCGAGGCGCCGGTGGTGATGAAGACCGAGAGCGGCGAGATCCTGGACGGTGTAGTCGACCTGGTGTTCGTGGAACGGGACGCGGCGGGGGCTCGGTTGTGTCTGGTGGACTTCAAGACCGATGCCGAGCTCGGAGACGGTAGCCGCTACGCGCGGCAGCTGGCGGTGTATGCGCAGGCGTTGGAGCGGGCGCGGGGGATGCCCGTGACCAGTTTGTTGCTGCGGGTTTGAGTGCTAGGGTGCACGCGTGGGTTGGGCTTGGGCTGTCGTTTTGGTGGGGATTGTTGCAGCTGGGGGCTGCAAGGGACCTGCTTCGTCGTCGGCGCCGCCTGCGGGGGAAGCCGGAGTGAGAGCGGGCACGGGCTCGGGCACGGGCGCGGGCACGAGTGGAGAGGGAGAGGCGGGCACTGGCGGCGCTGGGCGCGTTGCTGCTGCTGGTGACGCCGGGCGCAGTGGTGCCGCTGCAGGCGGCGGGCGCAGCGCTGCTGCTGGTGGCGGCGGAGGCCGCGGCGCTGCAGCTAGTGGCGGCGAGGATGCTGGGGCGGACGATGGTGGAGTGACGCAGGTGCCCGCGGGACCTCCGTTGCGTGACGTGATGGATTCGTATCTGGGTTGGAAGAAGCGGCAGGATGCGCCGCGGGCGATCTCGGCCGAGATCTTTTCGCTGTGTCGGGCGCCTTCGCTCGCAGAGATGAAGTTTGCCGAGAGTGTGCACGGGAAGAACCTCGCGCTGCTCGATTGGGTGAACCCGGCGGCGGCGCGTGGGCTCGCCGCGGGCGGGAAGCCTGCCTTCGAGGTCGGTTCGGCGATCGTGAAGCAGAAGCTGCTGGGCGGAGGCGACCAGGCGAAGGTCGTCGCCTTGGGCTTGATGGTGAAGCGGCAGGCTGGCTTCGATCCCGATCACGGCGACTGGGAGTTTGGCTACTGGGAGGAGACTCCTGGCTTGATGGCCGGCGCCGAGATCGCGAGCTCGTGTGGCGGCTGCCACAAGGCTTCGCCCACCGACTTCGTGTTCGTCGACGCGAGCTGGCGCATCGAGCGCTGAGCTCACTTCAGCTGTTTGCCGCTCAGCGCGCCGAAGAACTCGCCCACGATCTCCGGCCCTGTTCGCGGCGCGGCGTCGTCCGGGTGCGCGTCCGCCCACTCCGGGGCGACGATCAGCGGCACCCAGGCGGGTGGCTGAAGTTTGCGGATGGCGCTGGCTACCTTCGCGGGCATGGCCACGCGCTCGACCGTGTCGGCCGTGGGTTGCGCGCAGTGGGCCGCGGGTGAGGTGACCAGGTACTCGCGACAGGCGACCGGGCGCTCGGCGTGGATCGAGCAGCTCTCGTCTTCGAGAAATGGACAGGCGATGCCGCGCGCGAAGTACGCCAGGCCGAACGCCTGCACTTGTTCGTCGCCGACGCGCTGCGGCTCGAGCAGCTGTTCGAGTAGGCCCGCCTCGGCCAGTCGCTCGCGCGCGCTGGCGAAGCGCGCACGGATCTCGGTCGCGCGTGGCTCCGGCAGCTCGTCCAACAATTCACGCAGCCGGCGTGCTTCGAGCGCGGAGATCGGCACCAGCTGCCTGCAGCACGCGCCGCAACCCTTGGTGCACGAGATCGACTTGCCCTCGCAGGCGATGTCCACGACCGCGTCGGCCAGCGCGCGAAAGTGCGGCAGCAACCGCACCGGTCGCGTGGGTCCGCTCGGCACGCTCAGCTCGAGTCGCAAGCGCTTGCCTGCGATCGACAACTCGACGTTGCCGGTCACCGTCGAGCCAGGCTGTGCGACATCGGACTTCACTCCGTCTCGTGGTAGCTCAGCAGCTGGAAGGTTGGTTGGCAATTCGACAACTCTGTTTACGGCTGCGTGAGGCGGCAGGCGCCTGAGCGGTGTTGGGTGCGTGGTACCGTTCTTGCGTGATCACCGGCAGGGGCATGCACACGTCTACACGCGGGCGATGGCTCGGGATTCTGTGGCCGCTGCTGATGGCTGCGGGCGGATGCGCCGAGGCCCTCTTCGCAGACTCGGCGGTCTGCGACGCGCACGTCACCCACTCCGAGGTCGCTGTCCTGTACTACGACCGAGTCGACGTCTTGTTCGTGCTGGATGATTCGCCGTCGATGGCGCAAGAGCGCGAGCACTTTCTGGAGCAGCAATTGCCGCGTGCGACCAGCTTGCTCTTGCGCGGCCAGACTCCCGATCGAAAGCTGATCATGCGTCCGCCGCAAAACGTGCACGTGGGCGTGGTCAGCGCGGACATGGGCGTGGGTGCCGATGGCATCGTGAGCGGCTGTTCGGCGTCCGGCGACGACGGGCTCTTGTTGAACGCCGCCAAGTGTCAGGCCTCGGAGCCCGCGTTCTCCTGGTACTACCAGGGCTTTCACGACCTGGACGCCACTGAGGCAGCGATCCAGTGCCTCGGCGACGTGGGCAGCGCGGGCTGCCGCGTGAGCCAGCCGCTGGAGGCGGCGCTCAAAGCGTTGTGGCCTGCCGGCAGTGCGAGCTCGGTCACCGACATGCCAGTACCCAGCACGGATTACACCTTCCGAGGTGACAGTCAGGGTCACGGTCTCGACGCGAATGCGCGCTTCCTGCGCTCTCGAGGCGCGCTCTCGCTGGTCGTCGTCATCATCGTCACCGATCAAGACGATTGCTCGACGCACGACCCGACGACTTTCACGGCGGGTGCGAACGCTGGGCTGGGTTGCCTGGCCAATCCGGACAAGCTGCGCGCGGTGCAGACCTATGTCAGCGGCTTGCGCGCGCTCCGGCCCGATGACGAACAGTTGCTGATGTTCGGCATCATCGCCGGTGTTCCGCCGGAGTACGTCGAGACCGTGCTCGAACCGGCGCGTCGGGGGTTCGAGCATGCGATGCTGCTGCGCAGCGCGTTCGACGGATTGCTCAGCGATCCGCGCATGCAGCCCGACACCGACAACGTGATGCCGTCCTGCAGCAGCGCCACTGCCACGGCGACGGCGCCACGCCGCTTGATGCAGTTTGCTCGCGACCTGGGCCGCGGCACGTACGTGCAATCCATCTGCGACTACGACCTCGCGCGTATGTTCAGCGACATGCTCGACGTCGAGGGCGTGAAGAACCGCGAGGCCGGGATCTGCTCGCGCATACCGCTGGTGCCTGACAGTCAGGGGTTATTGCCGTGCCGGATCACCTGGGAGTTGCCGAAGGATGCCGATCCGGAGGAGCCACTGACGCCGGTCAGCTGCGCGGACCGGCCGGAGCTGCTCTCTGACCCAGGGCCCGGCTTTCCGCAGCGCAGTGAGCGCGGGCGAGTGCTGTGCGAGGTGCGGCAAGCGCCGGTGCGGCTCGGAGCCGATGGCTCGATCACGCCGCAGGGGGTCGGGTTCTTCGGTGCACCGAAGAAGAGCTACTGCCCTGGTGCAGGCAGTCTGAAGATCGGCTTCTCTCCGGTTGAAATGCCGCCGAGTGGGGTGACGGTGGCCATGGAGTGCGTCGACGAAACGCAGCGCGTCGGAGCGAAGCTGCGCGGTGTCCCGGCGATCGGCGACACGTGTCTGCAGTGGGAGACGCTGCAGGGTTCGGATGCGCTGTGTGGGAACGCGAGCGGAGACCACGGGTCGGGCAAGCTGTTTTGTCACCCGCAGAGCAATCGCTGTGTGCTCGGCTGCAGCGCGGCTCGCGAGTGTCCGAGCGCATGGGCGTGCGATGCGGCGAGTGGCAGCTGCATCAAACCAGCGTGCGAGCAGCGCCTGGATTGACACTGAACGTACGATCAGCTAGGGTCCGCGTCTCGCGCTGTCCCGGGAGGTCTCACGTGCTGCATGGCTGCAAGCTTTACCTCACGTATCGCAGCGAATATCTCGTGCTGCGTGACCTGTGCGTCGGTGTCCGCGACCGGCGCGCGAGCGTCTGGCTGCCGCTGCACGCCGCCGCGTGCGCCCACGTGCTCGGTCCAGTCGACTCGCTGACCACCACGCCGCTCGTCGCCAGCCCTGTCCGTGTCGGCGAGCAACTCTGCCTGCGCTCCTCCGCGCGCCGCATCGTCACCGGCCCCATCCTCGCGATCGAAGAACCCTCGCCCAAGCTGCTCGAAGAAGCCGAACACCAGTGGCGCGAGCTCTTCCAACCGAGCGACCCGCGACACAGCGGAATCGTCCTGGCAGCGCGAGACCCCTGAGATCATGCAGCTGATGGCTGCAGAACTCCTCGCTCGCGGAACGAGACGCGAGACGAGACGAGAGTCTTTAGCCGCCAAGGCGCCCAAGAACGCCAAGAGAGCGAGATCCAAACTCCGCGGACTCGCGCAGACGTATTAGCGCACGCGCGGAGCTTCAATCTGATTCTCGTAGTTTGGCGTTCTTGGGCGCCTTGCGGTTAAAAACTCTCCTCCTCCTCGGATGGCGCTTCGCCCGGCGGTTGAGCGTTCTCTTCGGGAGGCTCCTCGAGGTTCATGTGGCGAGTGCGCGGCAGTACGTTTTGTCCACTCTGGGCGTGCGCGCGTGAGGTTCATGCGTTAGAGGTCTGCTCGGGGTTATGTGGCAGCACGCCCGAAGTATTTGGCCTGACTTTGTTCGCGATGGTGGCAAGAGTGTCTGCTGTGTCGGCGGCGTGACATTGTTGCTAGCGCTCGCGACTGCGGCTGGTTGCAAGTTCGAAACCGGGGTCGTTCCCAGCACGCAAGTGGTGGTCGATCTCGACGCGGATTCGGCGGTCCGCGAGCGCACCCAGGAATTGCGCATCCGCGTCAGCTCGGCTTCGCACCGCGACCGTCTCGACGAACGCGTCCAGGTCTGGCAGCGCGTCTACCCGCGACCGACAGCCGGTGACATCGAGGTGCCGTTGTTTCCGATGCGCATCGTGCTGACGCCCAAGCAGGGTGACGCGCGCCGCGCCTTCGAGTTTCTCGCCACGTCGGTTGGCGCAGACGGACAAGAGCTGACCCAGGTGCGTGTGATGTCGGGCTACGTCGAGCACCAGGTTCGGCACCTGCGTGCCCGTCTCGCGGCCAGCTGCGCGGGTGTTTCGTGCGGGGACTCGCAAAGTTGCCGGGCCGGCGTCTGCGCAGAGGCGTGGCGCGAGCCGCGCGACTTGCCATTGTTGGGCTCGCGCAAGGATCGCCCGGAGCCACCCGAGCCCGCGCCGGACGCTGCGATCGCCGATGCGGCCGAACCCGCGGACGCCGCCGAAGCTCCGGATGCTGCTGTGGATGCGTCGCTCACGGATGCGGAGGCGCAGGATTCCGCGACGGATGGCGGTCACGACTCCGGGCCCGCGCCCGCCCGCTGCGAGGTCGACCACGGGGGCTGCGATCCGCTCGTGACCTGCGCGGATGGGGAAGCTGGCGTGCGCTGCGGGCAGTGCCCGAGCGGCTTCTGGGACCAGCACGGAGACGGAACCCGCTGCACGGACATCGACGAGTGCCTGAGTGACAACGGCGGCTGCGATTCCCAGCACGCCACGTGCACCAATCGGCTCGGGGGCCACGACTGCGCCTGCGAGACGGGCTACTTCGGCGACGGCCGCGAGTGCACGCGCAATGTGCCATGCATGGACGACCCGGCGGTCTGCGACACGCTCGCCAGCTGCATCGACTGGGGCGGCAAGCGCCTCTGCGTGTGTGGGCCCGGGTACGAAGGCGACGGGGCGCACTGCACGGACATCGACGAGTGCGGTCGCGGCGGCGGCCGCTGCACGCAGAACGCGCACTGCGTGAACAGCGAGGGCTCGTTCAGCTGCGCGTGCAACCAGGGTTACCTGTTCAAGGACGGCGCGTGTGTCGACCTCGATGAGTGCGCGATGGGCAGCGATGACTGCGACGGCGACCCCGAGGCGTGCGTCAACGAGCCCGGCGGCTTCAAGTGCGTGTGCCCGGCCGGCTATCAGGGCACGGGCGTGGGGAGCGCTGGTTGCAGCGACATCGACGAGTGCACCAGCGGTGCCCACAACTGCGCCGCCAACGGCAGCTGCGTGAACAAGCCCGGTAGCTTCAGCTGTGCGTGCAAGCCGGGCTACAGTGGCAACGGCACGACCTGCACGGACATCGACGAGTGCAGCTTGGTCGCGCAGGCATGCGACGTCAACGCGCGCTGCACGAACACCGACGGCAGCTTCACTTGCCGCTGCAAGCGCGGCTACGCGGGTGATGGCGTGAAGTGCACGGACGTGGACGAGTGCAAGCTGGACATGGATGATTGCAGCGCGGACGCGACCTGCACCAACAGCGCGGGCAGCTTCGGTTGCAGTTGCAACCCCGGCTTCACGGGCGATGGGCGGACTTGCGCGGCCATGCCGGCGAGCTCGGGGTAGGACTTCGGCCTACTCGCGGCGCCGTGGCAGGTCGTTCTAGACTGCCGGCCTGATGATCCGAGCTTGCTTGCTGCTGATGGCTGCTGTCGCGCTCTGCGGTTGTGAAGCAAGTCTGCGCAGCGGGTTATTCACCGGCGGAACCGCGGGCGGCGAACCGCTCCGGAATCGGCATCTGCGCCGTCGGCAGCCAACAGTGCCAAGGCGGCGCGCTCACCTGCGTCACGCCAGCTCCCGGCTCGATCGCCGAAGCTTGCAACGGCAGCGACGACGACTGCGACACGAAGACCGACGAGACCTTCAACCTCCAGACCGATCCCAACAACTGCGGCGCGTGCGGCAACCAGTGCGCAGCAGGCTCGAGCTGCTGCTCCGGAGTCTGCAGCGAGCCGCGGCAGTGCGACGACGGTACGACGGCCGCCTGCTTCTGCCCGTGCGTGGAATTGTGCAAAGGCAGGTGGGTTCGCTGCGGCTTCTGCGAGCCGTGCCGAACGTGTTAGCCGTTGCGGGTGCCAGCTCTGCTACCGTGTCCAAATCCTCATCGCAATCCTCGTCTTCATCTCCCACTAAATCCTTGTCGTAGTCGTAGTGCTCGTCCTGCTCCCGCGAGTCAGCAGCGGGATGGAGATGAGGAAGGGGACGGGTCCCGGTCCGTCAGCAGCGGATGAGGACGAGGATTTCGTCTTCTCGCCCGACTCCGTGAAGCCCTACTTCTGGCGCTCGTACAAGATCCGCAATCCATCCAGCGTCAAGTGCGGATCGATCTCGTCGATCGTCTTGGACTCGCCGCGGATCAGCATCGCCTCGCTGCCGGTCGCCAGCACGGTGCACGGGTAGCCCATCTCGCCGCGCAAGCGCTCTATCATCCCGTCCACCAGGCCTGCGTAGCCGAACACCAACCCCGACTGCATCGAGTGCACCGTGTTGCGTCCGAGCACGTGCGGCGGCCGCGTGATCTCGGTCTTGGGCAAGCGCGCTGCGCGCGCGAACAACGCGTCGGCGCTGAGTGAGATGCCGGGGGCGATCGCGCCGCCCAGGTATTCACCGCGGTTGGAGATGCAGTCGAACGTGGTGGCCGTGCTGAAGTCGACGACGATCACGCCGGCGTGCACCCGATCGTAGGCAGCGATGGCGTTGACGATCCGATCCGCGCCGACTTCGCGCGGGTTCTCGTACAGGATCGGCATGCCGGTCTTGATGCCCGGGCCGACGACGATGATCTCGTGGCCGAACGCTCGGCGCACCGCGCGCACGATCGACTCGGTCAGCTGCGGCACGACCGAGGCCAGGATGCTGTGCCCGATCTCCTTGATCGAGACGCCGGCCAGCTGCACCAGCGTCGCGAACGTGACGTGGTACTCGTCCTCGGTGCGCCCGCGCTCGGACTGGATGCGGAAGTGGTGGATGAGCTTCTTGCCCTCGTAAAGACCGAGGACCGTATGCGTATTGCCTACGTCGACTACGAGCAGCATGGGACCGTCCGCGGCTCAGGCTCAGTGGGGCCGGAGCGAGAGAGAACGTTTGAGCATCGCGCCGAACGTAGCATCGACTTGTGGGGCGTGACGACTCACCACTTGCGCGATCGGTCGGGCGGGTTCGCGCATCGGCTCGGGCTCGATCACGCGCGGCTCAAAGGCTTCCTCTGGGGCGATCGCCGGGGCGATCGGGACGGGCGCGGCTACTGGTACTGGTGCGGGTGCGGGTGCGGCGGCCACGGGTTCGCGGCGCGCTTCGGCTTTGTTCTGCGCGGTAGCGCTGGCCAGATCGAGCTCGGCCACCGCCATCTCGAGAGGCGTCGCGCTGCGATCTTGGCCGCGACGCACGGGCTGCGCTTCGGGTGAGCGCGGCGGCTGCACTTCGGCGCGGGGCGTCGGTGCAGGTGCTTCGGCGATCGCCGGCCGCGCGATCGGCTGCGGCTTGGGGACCGCGGCGGGCGGGGCAGGGGGCGCGGGCGGCATGGTGCGCACGGCGGGTGCAGCGGGTGCAGGCCGCGCAACCGGCGCGGGCTTGGCGACCTCGGCGACGGGTGCGGGTTTGGCAGGTTCCGGTATCGGTGCCGCCTTCGCGATCTGCGGACCGGGCATGCTCGTGCCCAATCCCGCGGGCGTGCGCGTGCGCTTGCGATTGTCCTGCACGCGCGACAACAACGCTTCCAAACGCTCGACGCGCTCCTGGCTCATGCAGCCTCCGGCGAGCTCAACTTCGAGGCGATGGTGGCGAGGTTATCGCCACTCTTGGACCAGGTCCAAACCTGCTCGGCGATCCGCGGATCCACCATGATGTACTTGGTCGTACGCGCCATCGGCACGCACGCCACCTCGGCCGAGCACAAGGTCGAGAAGATGCCGCCGAGCAGCGCCGCGACCGCGAGGTTGTCCTCGTCGAGCGGCGGCAGACCCTCCACCACCAACACCAGCGCGCCGCCCCACTGCTCGAGCTTCAGCCTTCCCCAACCGTAGAGCGACATCACGCCACCGGCGTGAGAGATCACGACCTGCGGCGGGAGCGAGCTCGCGGGTGCGGGCAGAGACTGAGCGACGATGCTACCTAGCTGCGAACCCAACTGACGGATCGCAGTCAGGTCGCCGCTCTGGACGGCAGTGACGATCAGGGGCGCCAGCACGTTTTCGGCGAGCACGAGCACGCGCGCGCCGCCTCGCGTCCGCACGCGACCATGTGCCAAATCGAACTGAAAGAAGCCACCCGGGTCAAAATGGGAATCGTTCATGGGCGCTTTCAACCGTTTACGAGCATAGCGCTCTTCGTGTCAAATCTCCCACGATGTTGGTGTGAGGGCATGACGCGCGTTCTGACTTACATGTCGGCGGCAGTGCTGCTCTTCGGCAGTACGATTGCGCGGGCAGACGACGCGATCGCCGAATGGGCGCGCTGGGCGCTGACTCCGAAGGTTTGGAAGGGTGAGATCGTCCAGGCGCCGCTGCCTGCCGAGCGGCCCGCCGGCCTGCCGCTCGCGCTGCGCTCGCTCGAGCTGCCGCTGGCGGTGCACGCCCCCGTGCGCTC
>DATEOF010000014.1:0-6742 GCA_035274465.1 Polyangiales bacterium | reverse complement strand
AGCTGCCGCTGTTCGAGCCGGCGCTCGCTGCCGCTGCGGGCGGCGCCGAGGACATCACCTACTACCACGGCTACTGGCTGCTCGCCGAGCACGAGGCGCTGGTGATCGATCTGCAGCCGCCGGACTGCGACTACTGGAACTTCCAGCTGAACAACCACTGGATGGAGTCGCTCGACTACCGCTACTACACGATCGCGTTGAACAAACACAGCGCGGTTGCTGCTCCGGACGGCTTGGTGCGCCTGATCGTCGCGCACCGCGACCCGGGCCTCGGCAACTGGATCGACACCTGCGGGCATCGCCGCGGCACGATGTGCCTGCGCTGGGTCCGCGCGCGCGAGCGACCGCTGCCGCGTACGCGCGTGGTCGCGCTCGATCGGCTGGCGCGAGGTGACGATGCTGCTCCGTGACAAGGTGTGCATCGTGTCGGGCGTCGGACCCGGGCTCGGCCGCGCGCTCGCGCTCGAGCTCGCAGGGCAGGGCGCTCAGCTCGCGCTGCTCGGCCGCAACCCGGAGCACGCTGCCGAAGTCGCGCGCGAGCTGTCGCCGGAACGCCCGCCGCTGTGCGTGCGCGCGGACGTCACCGATCTTCCGAGCTGCCAGGCCGCGCTCGAGAGCATCCTCGCCCGCTTCGGGCGCGTCGACGTGCTGGTGAACAACGCCTTCGCGACCGGGCCGGCCGAGCCGATCCAGGCGGATCGCGTCATGAAGGCCTGGCGGCCGGCGTTCAAGGTCAACGTGTTCGGCACCCTGCAGCTCTCGCAGCTGGTAGCGGCGCAGATGAAGCCGGGCGGCTCGATCGTGATGGTGAACAGCATGGCGGCCCGCAAGCCGCAGCTGGGTCTCGCCGCGTACGGCGCCGCGAAGGCTGCGCTGCTCGCGGCCAGTCAATCGCTGGCGAGCGAGCTCGGACCGCGAGGCGTGCGCGTGAACAGCATCGTCCCGGGCTACATCGACGGACCGGGGCTCGCGGTCTACGTGCAGATGGAGGCCGCCAAACAGGCGTGCGACGAACGCACGGCGCGTGAACGCATCGCAGGTCTCAGCGCGCTCTCGCGCATCGCCACGCCGCGTGAGGTCGCGCAGGCTGCGTTGTTCTTCGCGTCCGAGCTGTCTTCGGCGGTCACCGGCCAGACGCTCGACGTCAACTGCGGAGAATGGTTCGGGTGAGCGACCTCGAGCTCGACGCCGAGCGGTTACTGGCCGACGCGGTCGAGCAGAGCGCCGGGCTCAGCGACTTCGGCTCGGGCTATCGCGAGAATCTCGACGCCCTGCTCGAGATGTACCGCGGCAACGCGCGGCTGTCCGCTGGCGGCCGCAAGAGCACGCGGCGGCGCCTTTTGGGCTTGTTGAACAAGCGCCTGCAGATCGCGCGCGCCTTCGAGCGAGCGCCCGAGATCCGCGCGCGCAAGCTCGAGCGGCCGATGTACATCGTGGGGCTGCCGCGCACGGGCACCTCGGCTCTGTTCAACCTGCTCGCCTGTGACACCGCGAGCCGCCCGCTCCTGTACTGGGAAGGCCTGCACCCGGAGCCGGGACCTTCGGTCGCGCCCGGTGACACCGATCCGAGGCTCGTGCAGACCCGGCAGGATCTCGAGCGCGCTTACGCCAAAAACCCCGAGTTTCGCGCGGTGCACCACGTGCGCGCGGACGGCCCGGAAGAGTGCGTGGCGCTGCTCGCGCACACGCTGGGCAGCGTGCAGATGGGTATCGAGCCGATGATCTCGCCCTACCGCGAGTACTTCGAGCGTCAGGACCAGCGCGGCAACTACCGCTACTACCTCGACCTCTTGCGCTTGCTCGACTCGCAGCGACCGGGCCGCCGTTGGCTGCTGAAGTCGCCCGCGCACTTGTGGGCGCTCGGCCCGCTCGTGGAGCAGCTGCCGGATGCGTGCATCGTCTGGACCCATCGCGACCCGATCGCGGTGGTCGGATCGTATTGCAGCATGATCGAGGCGCTCTCCACCCTGCGCGAGGGCGTGGATCCGCGCGAGCTGGGTGCAGCAGTCCTCGCGTACCTGACGGCCAGCGTCGCGCGCGCCATGCGCGAGCGCGGCGCGCACGACCCGAAGCGCTTCATCGATGTCGCCCACGGCGAAGCGCTGCGTTCGCCGCTCGCCGTCGTCGAGCGTGTGTACGACCACTACGGCCTCGATTCGAGCGCCGAGGATCTGGCGCGCATGCGCGCGTACGACGCCGCGCGCGCCGAGCCGCCCGCAGGCCAGCACCGCTACGACCTCGAACGCTACGGCCTGCGCGCCGAGCAGGTAAGCGAACATTTCCAGGACTACGCGCGCACGTTCGCGCCGTTTCTGTCAGCCGGGTGAGGAAGATGCGTTTTTCGTACGCCGAAGCGATGTGTGACCCGACGTTCTACGTGCCGCTGGCGCGCGCGGCCGAAGCTGCAGGCTTCACCACTTACCTCATTCCCGACAGCATCATGTACCCCGAGCAGTCGTCCGCTCGCTACCCGTACACCCCGGACGGCACGCGCGAGTTCCTCGAGGGCAAGCCGTTCATCGAGCCCTTCGTGCTGATGGGTGCGCTGACGGCGGTCACGACCCGCCTGCACTTCGCGACCTTCGTGCTCAAGCTGCCGATCCGCTCCCCGGTCCTCGTCGCCAAGGCGGTCACCTCGCTTGCAGCCCTCAGCGGCGGGCGCATCAGCCTGGGCATCGGCACGAGCCCCTGGCCCGAGGACTTCGAGGCCACCGGCGAGGACTGGCCGAGCCGCGGCGCGCGCACCGACGAAATGATCGAGATCATCCGCGGCCTGGGCAGCGGCGAGTACTTCGAGTTTCACGGGAAGCACTACCAGATCCCGCGCATCAAGCTGTGCCCGGTGCCCGAACGGCCGGTGCCCATCCTGGTCGGCGGCCACGCGGATCCGGCGCTTCGCCGTGCCGCTCGCAGCGGCGACGGCTTCATGTTCGCGGGCGGCAGCGGGCGCGAGCTCGATCAGTGCCTGGCGCGCCTGAGCGAGCTGCGCGCGGAGTACGGGCGCACGGGGCCGTTCGCGATCTACGCGAGCTCGCGCGACGCCTACACGCTCGACGGGGTGAAGCGGCTCCGAGATCGAGGCATCACCGATCTCGTGGTCGGCTTTCGCCAGCCGTACGTGCGCGGGCCGGACACCGAGCCGCTGCAGACCAAGCTCGACGCGCTGAAGCGCTACGGCGACTCGATCATCGCCCAGGGGTCGTGAGATGGAGAAGCTCGTCTACCTGTGCTGGAAGCGGCCCGAGCTGTCGATCGAGGCCTTTCGCTCGCGCTGGCTGGAGCAGACCGCCGATGCGGTGCTCGCGGCTGGAGCACGCTCGCTCACGCTGAACGTCGCGGACCTCGGCGACAGCATCGCGCGCTGCCCGCTGGTGATCGGCGACGGTGCAGAGTGGTCGGCGTGCGTCTCGCTCTGGATCGACTGTATCGACACGCGCGGCTCGATCGAGCGCGCGATCTTGCACTCCTCCTCGCGGGTCGCGGCCTACCTCGTGACCGAGTCTGCTCCCCAGCGCTGGGTCGGTCGCGACTGGCCCGATCGGCAGCGCAGTCCGGGCGCTACGCTGGTGACCGCGTTCCCCAAGCCCGATCGGCTCAGCGACGAGCAGTTCTACGGACACTGGCACGGCTCGCACTCGGTGCTCACCGCCGAGATTCACCCGTTCCGCCAGTACATCCGCAACTCGGTCGCGCGCCGGCTGACACCGGAAGCGACCGCGTACCGTGGCATCGTCGAGGAACGCGTGGCCGAGCTCGAGGATGCCACCGACATGATGCGCCTGTTCCGCGGCTCGCTGGACAACATCCGCAAGGGAATCGCGGACGTGGATGCGTTCCTCGACCGCGCCCAGATCTCCGCGACGCTGATGAGCGAGTACATCCTGGCGTCTTGACTCGCGCCCGGGTTGCTAGATCCTTCGGGCATGGGGAACCTCAAGGTCGCGGCCGCGCAGCTCGCCCCGGTGTTTTTCGACCGGGACAGGACCGTGCAGAAGGCATGTGCGGCGATCGAGGAGGCGGGTGGTCACGGCGCGCGCCTGGTGGCGTTCCCCGAGTCGTTCATCCCCGGCTACCCCTACTTCGCGATGCTGTGCGCCCCGACGGCGATCAACGACTACATGCGCATGCTGTACCGCGAGGCAGTGCAGCTCCCGAGTCCGGCCGTGGAGCAGCTGTGCGGCGCGGCGCGCCGTGCGGGGACGTACGTCGTGATGGGGCTGCACGAGCGCGAGGGCGGCACGCTCTACAACAGCCAGCTCTTCATCGGCCCGGATGGCACTGTCCTGGGTTGCCGTCGCAAGCTCGTACCGACCAGCCACGAGCGCCTGGTCTGGGGTCGCGGCGACGGCAGCGACTTGAAGGTCTACTCGACCGACATCGGCGTGCTCGGGGGCCTGATCTGCTACGAGCATGCGAACGCGCTGTTTCGCTACGCACTGCAGGCACAGCGCGAGCAGATCCACATCGCGACCTGGCCCGGCGGCATGTCCAGCATCGATCCGATCATCGACGCGGCCGCGCGCCACTACGCGTTCGAGGCGCAGGCCTTCGTCGTGAATGTGACCAGCGTCTTGACGCCGGCAGCGCTCGCGGGGCTGCCGGACGAGCTGCGCGACAAGCTCACTCCTGGCGGAGGCCATTCGGCGATCATCTCCCCGCGCGGTGGCTACCTCGCCGGACCTGTGCGTGAGGGCGAACAGCTGGTCTATGCCGAGCTCGACTTCGAGCTCATCGACAAGCTCAAGTCGATCGTCGATACCGCGGGTCACTACGCGCGGCCCGACGTGGTGCGGCTCAAGCTGAACGGTGCTCGCCAGCGATCCCTCGAAGGCTTCGATGGCTTCGAGCCCGAGTCCAAGTAGCGTAAGATCGCGTGCGCACGGGTGCGTGCCAAGCGCACCCGCCGCGTATGGCTGCGGGGCGGGCGAACGATGGTATCGTCTTGCTGCGGCTAGGCCGGGGGACGCGCATGTCGAAGAGAGTCATCGGGGTGCTCGTGTCGTGCTGCGCGCTGATCGCCTGTGAGGTGGCGGAGACGGATGCCAGGCCTGCGCGACTTCCGAAGACGGAACTGACGCCCGATGCGCTCGCAACCGCCTGGAGCAAGGCGGTGTTGTTCGCGAGCGGAACGCGCTTGCGCGCGCGGCTCTATGAGCTCGGTGATGGTGTGCAGTACTTCCTCGGGTTCGAGGACGAGTTGTTGGGTGCCACGTGCAGCTTCGAGCGAGCCGAAGACGGCGAGATGCGCTGCATGCCGAACGGGGGCGGTACGTTCAGGTCGGAGCCCTTGGTCCAGTACGCCGACGCGAACTGCAGCGATCCGGTGCTGGCGGCCTGGCGCGGGTCCGGCGCCCAGTGTCTCTCCTCGACGCTCTCGATCACCGTCGCCGAGTGGGCTTCGTGCGGATCCAAGACCGTTCGCGCGTATCGGGTGGTGCAGGGCACCCCACCGAGGCCGATCTACGCGCGCTCGCCGGACGGGTGCGTCCAACAGCCTCAGCCCGACTGTCTGTTTCAGCTCGAGCACATCGAGCCGTCGCGCTTCGTTCGTGGCGAGGCGCGCAGCGAGCGAGCTGATTCGGAGCTGGCGGTCGATTGGGTGGACTACGCAGATGGTGCTAGCGCAGTGCTGGGCATGCGCGACACGACGCGCGACCTGCGTTGCGGGAGCATCGACGGTCTGCGGGACCGCTGTGTGCCGGATGAGGCGGACGTCTACGCCACGTCGTACTTCGCGGATGAGGGCTGTGCGACTCCTGCCGTCGTCACGAGCTGCGCGGATGGTGGCACGGGGATAGCACTGATACCGGGCAGCTGCAGGAATGCACCCAAGCTCTTCGAGCTCGGCCCGCCCGCGTCGGGCCCGGGGTACTTCGTGGAAAACGAGGGCACGTGCGAGATGGTTCCGACCACGAACTTGGGCGTGTACGAGCTGAGCGCAGCATTCCATCCAAGCGCGTTGCCGTTACTCAGGCGCGCCCAAGCCGGAAGTGGACGGCTCCGGATCGATTACTACTACGGCGCATCCGGGCGTCCGCTCTCCTATGATCGGAGCCAGCGCGGGATCTACGACGCAGTGCTTGGAACCTCCTGCGAGATCCGCAGCTTCGCCGATGGCACATTCCGCTGCGTGCCAAGCGATGCGCAAGCTCACTGGAGCGATGGACCCTACCTCGATGCCGGATGCACGGACGCCGTCGTCGCCGTCCATCGCGGGGGCGATGAGTGCGACGTGCCAGCGAGTGCGGTCAGGCTGGTAGAGCTGTCCGTCGGGACCGTCGCGGTGCGCAGCTTGGGTTCGCGCGTGACTCCGGCGCCGGCTGAGGTCTTCGATCTGCGTGACGGTGCGTGTGAGCCGATAGCGAGGTCTGACTCCTCGGTCGACTACTATCGACTGGGCGCGCCGCTCGATCTCGCTGAGGCGACCTTCCACGTGGATTGATCTCGGGAATATTCCAGCCGGCTGCGGTTTTTAGCTTCCGAGGCTCAGTGACCGACACCGCTCGCAGACCCTGGTTGTTTTGGGCCACGGTCGCCTTCTCCGCCCTGGCGCTGGCTGCCAGCGCGATGCTGTTCGTGGACTACGTGCGGCCCGCGCCGGTGTTCTGCGCGCCGGACGGTGGCTGCGGGTTAGTTCGGCAAACCGCGTTCGCCTATCCGCTGGGCGTGCCGCTGCCGGCGATCGGTGTGCTGGGCATGTTCGCGGTGGCCGTCAGCGGGTTGATCCCGGGCCGCCGAGCGC
>DATEOF010000013.1:0-5217 GCA_035274465.1 Polyangiales bacterium | reverse complement strand
TCTCTGCCACATGGCGAAAGCTGCGCCGCAAAGTCGTCTCGACTCCGACCACCAGTACGTAGCTCTCGACACCGTGGCCGACATGCTCCGGGCGTGTGCGGATCACGCGTTCGACACGCACGCTCACAAGGCCGACGATGTTCGCAAACGGGCCGAGGGCTGGCTGCGTCACCTGGTCATGGGGGCGCCGCACCCCGACAACGGCAAGGTGAGCGAGCGCGACTTCGTGGGCGTCAGGCGCTTCGTGCGCGAGCTGCGCGCCAACGAGCTGGCCTTCGTGCGCTCGGCGCTGAGTGACTTCCGCAACCTGATCTCGTCGGTGTTCGTGAACATCGAGCGCGCGCTGCTGGCGGACGGCGAGGCCGACAAGCAGATGCGCGTCTCGATCGCACGCCTGCGCGAGACCGCGCAGCGCGCCACGCTCGAGGAGCTACGGCGCGAGGTGCAGAGCGTGAGTGGCGAGCTGTCCAGCCTGATCGGCGCGCGCGAGAAGCGTCGCAACCAGGAGCTCGCGGACCTGGGAGCCGAGCTGCGCCAGTTGCACGGGCGGCTCGAGGAGACGCGGCGCAGCGCCGAGACTGATCCACTCACTGGCGTGCACAACCGGCGCGCGTTCGAGGCGTTCCTGGAGCGCGTGGTCGAGTTCGACGGCATGACCGGCGCGCCCGTCTCGCTGCTGATGATCGACGTCGACAACTTCAAGCAGCTGAACGACACGCTCGGACACCTGGTCGGCGACCTCGCGCTGAGCGGGATCGGCAAGGCACTGGCGCGGGCGTTCCTGCGCAAGTGCGACTTCGTCTCGCGCTTCGGCGGTGAAGAGTTCGCGGTCATCGTGCGCGACACCAACTCGATCGAAGCGCGGCGCATGGCCGAGCGCGCGCGCACCGCGATCAGCTCGCTGAAGATCGAGGAGCACACGGAGATCGCGCTCAGCGTCAGCATCGGCGTGGCCACGCTGCAGTTCCCCGAGGGCAAGCTCGAGTGGCTCAAGCGCGCCGACGACGCGCTGCTCGAGGCCAAGCGCGCAGGCAAGAACTGCTGCGTCATCGCCAAGTAAGCTAGAGAGCCGAACCGCTAAACGCGGTCCGCCTCTCTAGATGATTGTCATACCAGGCGGTTAGAACGAGCTGCTCCTTTGCTCGCGCAAGCGCGACCAAAGGGCCCGTTCAACCGCCTGACTACTCGCTCTCGGGGTGACCTTCCAGCGCAGAGACTGCCTTGCGCAGGTCGCCGCGGATGCAGCTGTAGCAGTCCTCGAGGCTCAGGAACCCGCAGCCCGTCTTGCCGGCATCCGCGTAGCGGCGCAGCGCGTCCAGACAGCGCGTGTCCTTGAGCGCGACCATCGCCGCGATGGCTTGCTTGCGATCGCGGCAGCTGCGGGCCTCTTCGAGCTTTGCGATCGCGCGCAGGTGCTGAGGTAGGCGGGCAGGGCCCTTGTAGCCGAGCACCTTCAGGGCAGCCTTGCGCCGCTCGCTGCTGCGCGACGATTCCTGCATGGTCTTCACGTCGGCCTCGAGCTCGGCCGGCACGCTCTCGCCGAGCGCAGCCGGCTTGTCGCCGATGGCCTTGCGTGCAGCATCGACCGCGCGCTGCACGAGCGTCTGTCCGCCTGCAGGGGACGGCGGCGAGCCTTGCTCCGGCGCAGGCGTGAGCTGGTTGCTCGCAGCTGTCGGCTGCGGGTTGCCCGAATTCAGCGCGATCAGGCCGATCAGCGCGACCGCCACCCCGAGGCCCGCGAGCGCACGCGTGCGCGGCGTCAGCCCGAGCACGAACTGTCGAAGGTGCAGGAAGCCCTCGCGCGCGAGCGTGAACGGACGTTCGGGCAAGCGCGGTGCGTGCGCCAGTGCGCGCAGCTCGTCGCGTACCGCGCCCGCATGGTCGGGCCGATCGTCGGCCGCCCGCGCGCACAGCCGCTGGACCAGGTCGTCCAGCGCGCGCGGCACGTGCAGCTGGGGCAGCTGGCGCAGGCGCGGCACGTCGTCGCGCATCTGGCGCGCGATGATGGTGGTGATGTCCGGCCCATCCCACAGGATGCGGCCCGCGATGCACTCCCAGAGCACGACGCCGAGCGCGTACAGATCAGTGCGGTGATCGACCCGGTCACCGACGGCCTGTTCCGGCGCCATGTAGCCGGGCGTGCCCATCACCGTGCCGACGCGCGTCAACCCGAGTCCTCCGAGCTCGCCCCCACCTTTGTGCGGCGCCACGTGCGCGATGCCGAAGTCCAAGATCTTCGCCAACCGCGAGCCATCTTCGCGCGTCTCGACCAGGATGTTCTCGGGCTTCAGGTCGCGGTGCACGATGCCCGCGCCGCGCGCCGCGGAGAGCGCGTCGGCGACCTGTGCGAGCAGCTCGCACGCCAGCGGCCACGGCAGCTTGCCCTGCTTGTCGAGCACGTCGCGCAGGCTCTGGCCGCGCACGAGCTGCATCACCAGGTAGGCGCCGCCTTCTTCCAGCGTGCCGTAGTCGATCGCGCTCGCCACGTGCGGATGCTCGAACTGCGCGGTCGCCATCGCCTCGCGCGCGAAGCGCGCCGCAACCTCGCCATTGCCCGCGAGCTCGGCGCGGATGACTTTCAATGCCACCGGCTTGTGCAGCTTCAGGTGCTCGGCCACGAACACCGCACCCATGCCACCTTCGCCGAGCCGCTCGGTGATGCGATAGCGACCATCCAGCTCGCGGCCTAGCCACGGATCACTGGCCTTGGATGGCCCACTGGATTGAAGCTCGGTGGCTGCGCCGACGCTCACCGCGGCCGATCCTGCGGGCTCGGGGGGGCGCTCGGTCGCTGCCGTTTCCGGCATGTTCTTGGGCGGTTCCACGGATGCTTCGAGCACATGATACCGGGTTTAGCCGCGTCCGCGTGCGGGACATCGCGCGAGCACCAGCCAATTCCGAGGCGTACGCCAGAGCTTTCGGGGTTGCGCTTTGCGCTGGCCTTACGTGAAATGAAGCTCGTAAGGTGCCGCGCCGGCCCTCGACTTTGCTGGAGTAGCCAAGAACATGCCTCAATACAAAGCCCCACTGCGCGATATGCGCTTCGTCTTGTACGACCTGCTCGAGATCGAGCAACACTACGCGCGCATTCCGGGCGGAACCGACCTGAGCCGCGAGGTGATCGACTCGATGCTCGGCGAGGCCGCAAAGCTGATCGAGACTGTCGTGGCGCCGCTGAACGCATCGGGTGACGCGGAAGGTTGCCACTGGTCCGAAGCCGGCGTGCGCGTGCCCAAGGGCTTCAAGGAGGCGTACAAGCAGTACTACGAGGCGGGCCTCGGCTGCATGACGGGCGATACCGAGTACGGCGGGCAAGGCCTGCCCGTCTCGCTGCAGCTCGTGTGCTCCGAGATGGTCGCATCTGCCAACAACTCGTTCTGTATGTATCCAGGCCTGACCAACGGTGCGATCGCCTGCATCCGCGAGCACGGCACGGCGGAGCAAAAGCAGACTTATCTGCCCCACATGGTCGCGGGCGATTGGTCGGGCACGATGTGCCTGACCGAGGCGCACTGTGGCACCGACCTGGGTCTTTTGCGCACCAAGGCCGCCCCGAACCGCGACGGGTCGTTCAGCATCACCGGCGAGAAGATCTTCATCTCGGCTGGTGAGCACGACATGACCGACAACATCGTGCACCTGGTGCTGGCGCGCCTGCCCGATGCGCCGGCCGGCACCAAAGGCATCAGCCTGTTCATCGTCCCCAAGTTCCTGCCGAACGCGAAGGGCGAGGGAGTGGGCGAGCGCAACCCGGTCAAGTGCGCGTCGATCGAGCACAAGATGGGCATCAAGGCCTCGGCCACGTGCGTGATCGTGTTCGAAGAGGCGAAGGGCTTCTTGATCGGCCAGCCGCACAAGGGCCTCAAGGCCATGTTCACGATGATGAACGTCGCGCGCCTGGGCACCGGCATGCAGGGCATGTCGCAGGGTGCAGCGTCGTTTCAGGGCGCGGTCGAGTACGCCCGCGAGCGCTTGCAGATGCGCGCGCTGACGGGGCCCAAGGCGCCCGACAAGCCGGCCGACCCGATCATCGTGCACCCCGACGTGCGGCGCATGCTGCTCACGCAGAAGGCCTTCTCCGAGGGCTCGCGCGCGCTGGCGTTCTATTGCGGCACGCTGGCCGACATCGTGCTGCGACTGCCGGAGAGCGACGAGGCGGAGCGCGCAGAGTCGATGCTGGAGCTGCTGACGCCGATCTGTAAGGCGTTCATGACCGACACCGGGTACGAGGCCTCGAACCTCGGCATGCAGGTGTTCGGCGGTCACGGCTACATCCGCGAGCACGGCATGGAGCAGCTGGTCCGCGACGGACGCATCCTGCAGCAGTACGAGGGCACGAACGGCATTCAGGCGCTGGATCTGCTCGGGCGCAAGGTGCTGGCCACGGGCGGCGCCAGCTTGCGCCAGTTCACCGACGACATCGATGCCTTCTGCGCGATGCACGAAGACAGCGTCGAGCTCGAGGAGTTCGTGAAGGCGCTCGCGCCGCTGACCAAGGAGTGGCGCGGCCTCGTGAACGACATCTTGCAGCTGGCGATCAAGAACCCGGACGAGGCGGGCGCCGCGTCGTACGACTTCTTGAGCTACTCGGGTTACGTCACCTACGCGTATCTGTTCGCGCGCATGGCCGACGTCTCGTACGCCAAGCTCAAGGCCGGGGTGCCCGATCCCGACTTCTACAAGGCCAAGATCCACACGGCGCGCTTCTTCTTCCAGCGCCTGCTCCCGCGCACGCGCGGCTTGCTGGTCAGCATGCTCTCGGGCGCGGCAAACCTGATGGACATGCCCGAGAACGACTTCTGGATCTGAGCGGGGGAGCCGCCGCGCAGCGCCGGCGACCGATAATATCCTGCACCGCCCGCTCGCGCTTCAGTCGGGCGCGGGCGGATCGGGGGGCGGCAAGACTTCGCGGCCCGAGGGATCGGGTGGCGCGGAGTTGAGCACGTCGCCGAGCGGCTGGATCTTCAGTACCGGCTCGCGGCGTACCGGGGGGCGCCGCACCACGGGCTCCTTCGGTGCCGCTGGGCGCGCCGCCGGAGTGGGCTTCGCAGCAGGCTTGGGCTCAGCAGCCGGCGGCTGCGGATGCGCGTTTTCGGCGGGCGGCGCTTCCTCGACCTCGCCGGTGGCCACCTGCGGGTTGGCCTGCGCGGGCTGCGCCGTCGGAGCGGCAGGCGCTGCAGCTGGTGGCTGCGGTGCTGCAGCTGATGGCGGCGGTGT
>DATEOF010000012.1:0-9437 GCA_035274465.1 Polyangiales bacterium | reverse complement strand
GAAGGCTCGCGCCTCATGGCGCGACCCTTCCGATGATAATCAGTCGCCGGCGCTGCGCGGCGGCTCCGGACCCGGATCGCGCAGCCGCTCGAACACCAACAGGCGCCGCGCGTGCGGGCTATGCGGCAGGCTGTACGGCTCGTCGCGGATCAGGCGGTAATCGCGCCCGAATTCTTTCAGCGCCGGCTCGAGCTCGTCGTCGACGGCCGGGCCCTTCATGAAGATGATCTGACTGCCTGCCCGCGTGCAGCCGGAGGTGCGCAGCAAGGTCTTGCCGATCGGCTCGACCGCGCGCGTGATGACGCCGGCCATGGGCTGGTTGAAGCTGGCGCTGACCACGCGATGATCGAACGTCTTGACCTTGCGCAGGCCGAGCGTGCGGATGGCTTCCTCGAGGAACGCGATGCGGCGCGGGCGTTGCTCTGCGAGCGTGAGCTCGATCTCCGGGTAGCGGATCTTGAGCGGGATACCGGGGAAGCCGGCGCCGGTACCGACGTCGACCAGCGGGGAGGGCAGCTTGATCAGCTTCCCGATATACATGCTGTCCACGTAATGCTTGACCACCACGCTCTCGAACTCGATCAGCCGTGTTAGGTCACGGTCGTGGTTGCGCTCGCGCAGCAGCTGATGAAAGCGCCAGAGCTGCTCGAGCGGCTCGGGGCGCAGCTGAATGCCGGCGCGCTCCAGGAGGGCGCGCATGTTCGCCAAGCTCGGCTGCGTGCTCGGCGGACGCCGCGGGTCAGGGCGCGGCCTTTGACCGGCGCGCACAGGGCGGCCGGCGCGGACGGGACGACGCTTTCTCACGGGCGCGGTATAGCAAACGCGGCATGGAACTGACGGTTCTGCTTCTCGACAACCACCTGATCGCGGTCTGGAAGCCCGCGGGGCTGCTCACGCAGGGCGATCGCAGCGGCGATCCGAACCTGCTCGACGAGGTCAAGGCCTGGCTGGCGCGCAAATACGACAAGCCCGGCAACGTGTTCGTGGGCCTGCTGCACCGGCTGGATCGGCAGGTCGCGGGCGTGGTGTTGTTCGCGCGCACGTCGAAGGCGGCGAGCCGTTTGTCCGAACAGTTTCGAACGCGTCATGTCCAGAAGATTTATTGGGCGTTGATCCAGGGACGCCTTTCACCCGCCGCGGGGCGCCTGACACATTTCATCGATCCGCAACCGGAACGTCCCGGCGTGGTCGCGTACGCAGTGGCCGGCGCGGGCCGCCAAGAGGCACGGCTGCAATATCGAACGCTCGATGTACGCGGCGAGACGAGCGCAGTCGAGCTGATGCTCGAAACCGGTCGCAAGCACCAGATCCGTGCGCAGTTGGCTGCAGTCGGGCACCCGATACTCGGCGATTTTCAGTATCGGGCGACGCGCAGCTGGAATGGCCCGGGCATCGCGCTGGTGGCGAAACGCTTGGAGTTTACGCACCCGATCTCGAAACAGCTGGTCGCAGTCGAGGCACCCGCGGAGTTGTGTCCTATTGCTTCCGCGGTCTAACTGGCATCTGTAGCAAGGCCTGACCCTATTGCCCTTCTGGGACGGCTGGCGCCCGCAGTTCGCCACGCGTCTGGATCAGGCATACGCACATTGAGCGTGACCATGTTGGGCTGTGCGTAAAGGTGACTTTCTCGCTTTGCTTTGCTGAGCCGCACATCTATTGTTGGCACCGCCAAGTCGGGCAGCGGACGGGGTCAGTAGCAACGCTGCAAGTAGGAGCTCATGACGGTCCAGGCGCATCGGCCAGAACCATTGTTGACGTGTGCCAATATCCGAGTCCGCTTCGGCGGAATCGTGGCATTGGATGGTGTCAGTCTCGAAGTCCCGCGCGGACAGATCGTCGGCATCATCGGCCCCAACGGCGCCGGCAAGACCACGCTCTTCAACGTCATCAGTCGCCTGTACTCGGTCGAGAGTGGTGAGATCACGTTTGATCAGCAGCCGCTGCTGAGTGCGCCGCGCCACCGCATCGCAGGCCTGGGCATCGCGCGCACGTTTCAGAACGTGGCGCTGTTCGAGTCCATGACCGTGCGGGAGAACGCGCTCGTCGGCACGCACTGCCGTTCCGGCTGCACGTTCACCGGCGACGCGCTGCGTCTGGCGGCGAGCCAGAGCACGGCTCCGTCGGAGCGCGTGGACGAGCTGCTGGACGCGCTCGGTCTGCAGAACGACGCCCACCGCATGGTGCGCGACTTGCCGTTCGGCACGCGCAAGCGCGTGGAGCTGGCGCGTGCGCTCGCGAGCGATCCCAAGCTGCTGATGCTCGACGAGCCGGCGGGTGGTCTGAACCACGGCGACGTCGACGAGCTGCGAGAGCTGATCGGCGCGCTGCGGGACACCTTCGAGCTGACGGTATTGCTCGTGGAGCATCACATGGCCTTCGTCATGAAGCTCTGCGATCACGTGGTTGCACTCGATTTCGGTCGCAAGATCGCGCAGGGCACTCCCGCCGAGATCCAGCAACACCCCGAAGTCATTCGCGCCTATCTCGGAGGGTCCGCGTGAATAATCTGTTGAGCGTTCGCGACCTCCACGCTTCATACGGTTCGATCCGAGTACTGCACGGCGTCAACCTCGACGTGACGCTCGGCGGAGTGACCACGGTGCTGGGTGCCAACGGTGCGGGCAAGACCACGCTCTTGCGCGCCATCTGCGGCATGGTCTCGCGCCAGGGCCAGGTGACGTTCGACGGCAAGCGCATCGACGGCATGAGCACGCCCGACATCGCGCGCGCGGGTATCGCCCACGTGCCCGAGGGCCGCGGCACGTTCGCGCCGTTGACCACCGAGGAGAACCTGCGGCTCGGCGCGTACACGCGCAAAGACAAGGACGTCGCCCAGGATTTCGAGCTCATCTACACGTACTTCCCGCGGCTGCGCGAGCGCCGCAATCAGCAGGCGGGCACGCTCTCCGGCGGTGAGCAACAGATGCTGGCGATCGGCCGCGCGCTGATGTTGCGCCCCAAGCTCTTGGTGCTGGACGAACCCTCGTTCGGTCTGGCGCCGCTGATCGTGCAGGAGATCTTCCGCATCATGCGCAAGATCAACGAGGAGCGGCAGGTGAGCGTGCTGCTGGTCGAGCAGAACGCCAACCTCGCACTCGAGTTCGCCGACGCTGCCTGCGTGCTCGAGACCGGAAACGTGGTTACGAGCGGTACCCCGGAAGAGTTGAGCAACAACGAAGACGTCCGGCGGGCGTACCTCGGCTACTGAGAAGATCGGCGCAATGAACGAGTTCATCCATCAAGTCTTCTCGGGTCTCGCCACTGGCGGTGTCTACGCGGCGTTGGCGCTGGCCCTGGTGATGATCTACCAGGCCACGCATCACATCAATTTCGCTCAGGGTGAGATGGCGATGACCTCCACCTATCTGAGCTTCGCGCTGATCAGCGCCGGCCTCTCGTACTGGCTGGCGTTCTTCATCACGCTGATCGTGTCGTTCCTGCTCGGTGTCGTGATCCAGCGCTTCGTGATCAAGCCGGTCGAGAAGGCGCCCGTACTGAGCGTCGTGATCGTGTTCATCGGCGTGCTGGTGATCTTGAACAGCGTGGTCGGCTGGATCTTCGGCTACACGATCAACTCGTTCCCGAGTCCGTTCCCCGAGGCGCCGCTGTTCGGCAACACCTACCTGAGCAGCCACGAGATCGGCGTGATCGGCGTGACGTTCGTGGTGGTCGGCCTGCTGTTCGCGTTCTTCCGCTTGACCCCGCTCGGTCTGGCGATGCGCGCCGCCGCCTGCAATCCGGTGTCGAGCCACCTGGTGGGCATCAACGTGTCCGCCATGCTGGCGCTCGGCTGGGGCCTGGCCGCGACCATCGGTGCCATCGCCGGCATGATGATCGCGCCGATCGTGTTCCTGGATCCGAACATGATGGGCGGTGTGCTGCTCTACGCGTCGGCCGCTGCGCTGCTGGGCGGCATCGACAACCCGCTCGGGGCCGTGTTGGGCGGCTTCATCCTGGGTGTGCTCGAGAACGTGATCGGCGCGTTCGTCATCGGCACGGAGCTCAAGCTCACCGTCGCCCTCGGGATCATGGTGCTCACCCTGCTGGTCAAACCTTCGGGTTTGCTCGGTAAAACAGTCGTGACTCGCGTTTGAGTGAGTTTGAGATGCAGAATACTTCTTTGAGCATGCTCGGCAACGTACTCAGCAAGTCGAACGAATCGCGTTGGGGGATCTCTCCGGTGATGGCGCTCGGCGTCGCGCTGTTCGCGTTCATCCCCTTCGCGCTCAGCGATTATCAGGTGTTTCAAATCACCTTGATCCTCGCGAACTCGATCGCGCTGTTGGGGCTCAACCTGTTGACCGGCTACAACGGGCAGATCTCACTCGGGCACGGCGCGTTCTACGCCGCGGGCTCGTACACGACCGCGATCTTGATGGACAAGTTCGGCGTGCCCTACTGGATGACCATCCCGGTCTCTGGGGTTGTTTGCTACGGCTTCGGGGTCGCCATCGGTTATCCAGCGCTGCGGCTCGAAGGCCTGTACCTGGCGTTGGTCACGTTCGCGATGGGCATCTGTGTGCCGCAAGTGTTGAAGTACAAGCACTTCGAGCACTTCACCGGTGGCGTGCAGGGCATCACGCTGATGAAGCCGGATGCGCCATTTGGCCTGCCACTGACCCCGGACCACTGGTTGTTCCTGTTCACGCTGGCCATCATGGTCGGCTTGTTCGTGGCCGCGAAGAACCTGCTATCGGGGCATTCTGGCAAGGCGCTGGTAGCTATCCGCGACAACGCCATCGCCGCATCGGCGATGGGCATCGACACCGCGCGCTACAAGACCACGGCGTTCGGCATCAGCGCCATGTACACGGGCATCGCGGGGTCGCTCAGCAGCCTGGCGATTCAGTTCGTGGCCCCGGACAGCTTCCAGGCGCTGTCCATCGGCTTTCTGGTCGGCATCGTCGTGGGCGGCCTTGCCTCGATTTCGGGCGCCATTTATGGTGCCATCTTCATTCAGTTTGTCCCTCATTTGGCTGAGAACATCTCCAAGGCTGCGCCGTCCGCGATCTTCGGTCTGCTGTTGATAGCGTTCGTCTACACGTTGCCCTTCGGGATCGCGGGTTCGATCAAGAAGCTCCAGCTTCAGATTCAAGCTCGCCGCGCAGCCAAACCTTCCTAGGCGTCCCAGCAAAGGAGCAATCATGCGGCGGTACCAACTTACGGCGTTCACGCGATCCGTTCTGACACCTGTCTTGGCTTGCACGGTCCTGGCTTGTTCCAAGCCCAAAGAGACCAAGTACGACCCGGGCGTCACCGATACCGAGATCAAGATCGGTCAGACCATGCCCTACAGCGGTCCGGCGTCGGCCTACGGGACGATCGGTCGCGTACAGGCGGCGTACTTCAAGCGTCTCAACGAGACCGGCGGCATCAACAACCGCAAGATCAATTTCGTCAGCGTCGACGACGCCTACAGCCCACCCAAGGCGGTGGAGCAGGTCCGCAAGCTGGTCGAGGAAGACCAGGTGCTCGCGATCTTCCAGCCGCTCGGCACCCCGTCGAACACTGCGATTCAGAAGTATCTGAACACCAAGAAGGTGCCGCAGTTGTTCGTGTCCAGCGGTGCAACGAAGTGGGGCGATCCGACGGGCAACCCGTGGACGATCGGCTTCAACCCGAGCTACCAGCTCGAAGCCAAGACCTATGCCGAGCACCTGCTGAAGAAGCACCCGACCTCCAAGGTGGCGGTGCTCTTCCAGAACGACGACTTCGGCAAGGACTACCTGAAGGGCCTGAAGGACACGCTCGGTGCCAAGGCCAGCATGATCGTGAAGGAAGTCTCGTACGAAGTCACCGACGCCACGATCGACTCGCAGATGGCCACGCTGCAAGCCGCGGGCGCGGACGTGTTCTTCAACATCGCCACGCCGAAGTTCGCCGCCCAGGCGATCCGCAAGGCGTTCGATTCGGGTTGGAAGCCGGTCCAGTACCTGTCCAACGTCTCGGCTTCGGTCGGCGCGGTGCTCACGCCCGCGGGCCTCGATAAGTCGGTCGGCGTGATCACGACGGGCTATCTCAAGGATCCCACGGACAAGCAGTGGGACAACGACCCCGCGATGAAGGAGTACTTCGCGTTCCTCGACAAGTACTACCCCGAGGGCAAGAAGATCGATGCCGGCAACCTGTACGGCTACGTGGCCGCGCAGACGCTCGAGCAGGTACTCAAGCAGTGCGGCGATGACCTGACGCGCGCCAACGTCATGAAGCAGGCGGCGAGCTTGAAGAACTTCGCGCCGCCCTTGCTGCAGCCCGGGATCTCGATCAACACCGGGGCGGACGACTTCTTCCTGTTCGACAAGTTGATGCTGTCCAAGTTCAACGGCACGAACTACGAGCTGCTGAACGACTGAGCCACAGTCGAAGCGTGTGAGCTGCCCGGGCGTGAGAGCGCTTCGGGCAGTTTGCTTTCAGGCCTGGAGCACGAGCGTCTGATACAGCTCGGTGAGCTCGGCCGTTCGCCGCTCGAGGGGCCTGCGACGCGACTTCAAGCCTGCCTCGACGCTCTCGAGGCGGTCGAGGCAATCGCGAGCGGCGTCGAGCCAGCGATGCGCCTTCGAGCTCGAGTACACGCCGACGAAGTCGTTGATCACGCCGCTGGTGGCTGCGTCGAGCCAGGCGACGGATGCGGCCTCGGAGTCGTGGCGCTTCGCGGCATCCGCGAAGCCGTCGGAGAGAGCCTTCAAGCTTCGTACGGTTTGCTCGGCGAGCTCGCGGGCACGCGCCACGCGAGCGGGCTGCTCGTCGACCGATCCGTCGAGAAGGGCGAGCGTGTCTGCATCGTCCAGCGTGTCGACCAAACGCCGCACGTGTCCCAGCGCATCTGCCGTGCGATACAGCTGGTGATCGAGCTCGCGCAACTCCTGCTGAAGCCCACGACGCTCGTCGGACAGTCGCTCGAGCTCGGCAGCAGCGGGATGGTTCGGGACGCTGGCGATCCAGGCGTGCTTGCGCTCGATCGCGGACGTGAAGCGCTGATCGACGTCGTTGCTCGCGGCGAGCGACTCGACGAACAAGGAGCTCTCCCGCTCGATCTCGCCAAGCCGCACCAGATAGCGATCGAGATCCGCGTCGTTCTCGGGCGGCGGCGGCGGCTCGCTGAGCCAGTTTCGCAGGCGATCCCAGACGCCTCGATCGGGCTCGCAACTCGCCTCGTCGAGGACACGCTCGAGCTTCGCGCGCTCGGTCTCGAGCACACGCAGGCTCGCACGTTGCTCGGCGCGGGCTCGGCGACCTTCGCTCAGACGCTCCAGCTCGTCATCCAGCAGCTCGGTATCCGGAATACGACTCACACGCGTGTCGCCCACGATTTCATGCTGCCAACCCCGGCGGACATGACTCAAGGACCGACGTACGAAGGCTGCCTACAGCGGCCAACGCAGCGATTCTGCTCAGGGTTTGTGGAGCGATCGAACGACGGCGTGCACCCACGCGCTCATACACGCCACTTGATTGGGCGGCAGGTGCCAACCTTCCGGCATGCTCTTGCCGCAGCGCGGCATCATGTGCTCCAGCTTGTCGAGCAGGAAGCTGCGGTCCGGATCCTTGCTGTCGATGATGGGCAAGCCTTCGCAGTGCGATGGGGCGTCGAGCAATCGATCGGCCACGCACGGCGACTGGAGATTTAACCCAGCCGAGGGCGCTCCACGATTGTGGTGGCAGTAGCCGATGCAGTTCTCGAGGATGATCGTGCGATGGATGTCGTGGCAATCGGGTGCGATGCCGCCGTCAGCGTCTTCGTCGAGGAGCATCGGATCGTCCGACACGCGGCACACGACCGGTCCGGCATCCGCTCCGGCACGGGGGGCGCCAGCGACGCCGCCGTCCTGCGTTCCGCCTGTGCCTGCACTCGCGCCGCCAATGGCTGCCGTCCCGCTCGCACCTGCGCCACCGGCAGCGGGCGTTCCGCTCGCGCCCGCGCCGCCGGCAGCTGCACCCGGTACCGGCGTGGTGACAGCCGGTGAGGAGCTCCCCGCCGGCGACCCACCTCCGCACGCAACTGTGCCGAGCAGCGCGAGCGCCGCACTCGAGAGCAGCGCTCGCGCAGTCGCGCGCATCAGTAGCCTGGCGCCCGGTTGCGTTGCAGCTGCGCAAGGGTCCAGAACTCGCGACGCGTACGCGGACCACTCGGCCCACGGAACGCCCAGCGACGCGTGCCCAGCTCGCCATCCATCTGTTCCTTGATGGCGGTCAGCTTGGTCTGACGGATCTTGCAGCGGACATCCTCGGGATTGATCTTGTAGATCTTGGCCGCGTTCAGGCCGAAGATCTTCGCCTTGATCTCGGGCGTGAGCTCCGGATAGCCGTACATGTCCTGGAACTGCTTCGAGATCTGGAACGTGCGGAACGCCTCGATCTGCATCTGCGGCGAACCGAGCCAGATGCACTCCGAGCCCCACACCACGTTGTCCTCGCCGACGTACTTGAGCAGCTTGCCGATGACGTGCTGCGCCTTCTCCGGGGCGGTGAACACCTGTGCCCAGACGCTGCCGAGCTCGGCGTACAGGTTCTTGTTCTTCAGATCGTTCATCTCGGCGACACGACACAGGCGATCGGTACCGCGCGTGTTGTTCGGGTCGTAGGGGCCTTCGCCCGTGGCATCGATCTCGATCGCCGAGTGGTACACGACGAAGTTCGTGTCGGGGTACATCTTCGCGACCACGCCCGCGTCCTTCGGGTGGCTGCACGCAGCATCCCAGAACGGAAAGACGATGCCCTTGTGGACGCAGATGATCTTCGAGTCGAGCTTGCGCGCCTGCTCGATGAACGGAATGCCGGACTTCGGATCGTCGAGCATCCAGCCGACGCCGTTCGGACCCCACTCGGGATACGACTTGAAGCCCCAGCAATTGTGCTCGGTCTTGACCTTCTCCATGATCTGCAGCTGCAGCTGGAGGTTGTCAGTCGGGTTGACCTGACAGTGGTTGATGACGCGCTGGCTGTTCGCGAGCGCGTTGAAGCGGTCGCGCGACTTCCACATGGCGTCGTTGTCGAGCGGGTTGCCGCAACCGGTCGTGCGACCGTCGGTGCAAAGCGGCGCCGGAAAGCCGGACAAGACCGCCAGCGTGGTGTCGCTCTCCAGGAAGATCTTCTCGAGATACGACTGCGCGTCGATGCAGTTCTTGAGGTCCGGCTCCATGCACATGTTGTATTGCGCGAAGTAGCTCGCGAGCATGTCGCCGTAGCCAGCGTTGGTTTGGCGCCACATGCCTTCCAGCTCGATGTGGTGCGTCTGGCAGTCCATGATGAACTCCTTGCCGCTCAGCAGATCTTCTGCCATCGCGCAGTCCATCGTGGTCTTGGGAGGGATCATGTAGCCACCGGCGCCGCCGGTGCCTGGTCCACCACTCATGCCGCTCGCGCCCATGCCGGAACCACCGCCGGCGCTCGTGCCGCGTCCTGCTCCGCCCGCACCTGCACCGCTCGCGCCGAGGCCC
>DATEOF010000011.1:0-2430 GCA_035274465.1 Polyangiales bacterium | reverse complement strand
GGGGCGCGGGCGGCTGGTAGTGGTGGCGCAGCGCCTGCGGCTGGTGGCAGCGGGAGCCCTGCGGCCGGCAGCGGCGTGGGCGGTGCAGCTGGTGGCGCTGCAGGAGGTTCGGGCTCGGGCGCGGGGATGAGTGGGGGCAGCGCTGGCGCCGCCCCCAGCGGCAGTTGTCCCGCGCCTTCCCTCGACGCCAAGCCCTTCGGCTGCAAGTTCGCCTTCGGCACCAACGATCCCGGTGGCTCGCTCGCCGGCATTTCGGAGCTCGGCTTCGTGTCCAAGTGGGTCGGCTACGAGCTCGACAAGTCGGGCGGTTTGCCTCGCTGCGACGGCTGCAGCTGGCTGACCATGAACGTGGCGTCGACGCCGCTGATCCCCGTCTACTACGCCTACTTCATCGGCTTCTTCGGCAAGGCCAACGGCCTGCCCGATGGCAACGAAAACCCCAACGGGCCAAACCTGACCACCGATGCGGCACAGCTGATCCGCGACCACCGCGAGCAGCTGATCGGCGTCTACGCCAACTACGCCAAGCAGACGGCGGCCGTGTGGAAGGACAAGCCGCTGATCTGGCTGCTCGAAGGGGACTTCGTGCAGTACACGGCAGAGAGTCAGAAGAACCGGCTCAACCTCACCGAGCTGGGCGCACTCAGCCGAGACATCACCTGCGCGATCAAGAGCAACATGCCCAATGCCTTGGTCGCGGTGAACCAGTCGACCTGGAACTCCGACCAGGTCACGAAGGACTTCTGGACGGCGCTCAAGGATTCCAACTACGACCTGGTCTGGACCACGGGCGTGCCGAACAACATGGGGTTCTTCGAGAAGGGCACGAACTCCGGCTCGTACAACAAGGACACAGCTACGTATAAGTTCGTGCACGAGTTCACGGGCCGCAAGATCTTCGTCGACACCAGCTTCGGGTTGTCGGGCACGTCGGATTCGTGGTCGGGCGCGAGCCCCGCCGATCTGAACTCGCGCATCGCCGACGGCGTGATCGCCGCGAACGTAACCATGCCCTCGAGCAACTACGTGGCCACGGTGAAGGCGCTCGTGCCGATGCTGACTCCGACCTGCAAGTGACTCAGGGCGTGCGGCAGACGTAGGTGGCGACCAGGTGGTTCCAGTCGTCGCAGCGCAGCTGGTCGCCCGCGTACGCGCACTTGAACGGGGCAGGTGTGGTCTTGCTCGGGCCCGCGTCGCAGCGGACATCGATGGCGAAGGCGTCGCGAGTCCCGCGGGCCGAGAAGACGATCTGCGCGTCCGGACGCTTGCGTCGATCGGCGACCGCGCGAAGCTCGAACTTGGGCGCGATGCGCTGCGGATCGCCGAACGCGACGTGGCCCTGCGTGACGTTGTATTGGTCGCCCTGGAATGACAGCCGTCCGCGCGTGACCGCGAGCTCGCCCAGCATGCCCAGGCGTTGATCGCTGCCGAGCACGTGCAGCGCGCGCTCGGGCCCGACCAGCGCGAGCTCGCCGTCGATGGCGCTGTTGCGCACGCGCAGCGGGCCTTCGTGCTCGACCAGCAGATCGAACAGCACGCGATCGCGGCCCGGCCGCCCGCCCTTCAAGCTGCCGAGGCCCGCGAGGGCGTCGAGGTGCAGCTGCTTGCCGTAGAGCGCGCGCTTGAGCTTGATGCGGCCGGTGAGCTTGGGCGTGTCCGATCCGCTCCAGCCCAGGCGCGTGTCCGCGTCGAGCGTGACTTGAACGAGCGGTTGCGGCTCGAGCGCCACGCCCGCAGCCTGGATGTCGATCTGGTAGCTCGCCACGCGCAGGCCATCGAGCTTCATCGCTCCGGCCAGTGTGACCTGCCCCCCACCGAGCTCGGCCGTGAGTCGCTCGAGCCGCAGCTGATCGCCGTGCAGCACCAGCTGTCCGCGCAGCTTGCGCACGTCCGTATCGGCCGCGCGCACGGCCAGCTCGCGCAGCTCACCGCGACCGCGCAGCGCGGGACTCTCGCCGGGGCTCCACTCGAGATGGACGCCGAGCTCGCCGAATGCCGCTAGCAGCGGCTGGCTGTCGCGCGTGAACATGCCGGCGTCGATGCTACCGTCGGCGATCAAACGCGGTGCCTGGCCGAGCGAACCCGTGGTGCTCAAGCGGTAGCTCTGCCCCCAACCCTCGACCACGGCGCCTTGCAGCTGCAGCTGACCCTCGGACACGCGCAGCTCGAAGCCGCTCTTGCTGCGCAGCGCGGACGGGCCCGCACCGAGCTCGAGCGTATCGACGTGCAGCCGGCCGGACATGCGCTCCGGCTGACCGAGTCCGCCACCGGAGAACTCGAGCTGAGCGGTCAGCCGGCCCGGCACGCGCGCGCCTGTCGCTGACGGCGGCAGGAGGCTGGCAAGTGCGAAGTCGGAAAACTGCGCGCGGCCGCGCAGCAGCCGCGCTTCGTCGTTGCTCAGCGCCAGGTCGAGCTGCAGACGATCGCCGA
>DATEOF010000010.1:0-12649 GCA_035274465.1 Polyangiales bacterium | reverse complement strand
TGGGGAGCAAGGACCTCGCCGCATGCCCCCAGCCGCCCGCGGGATCTCCGGCGACGGCGATGGAAGCGTGGACACTCGTCAATCAAATCCGGCTCGCCTCCGGAGGCAGCTGCATGACTTTGGTTCCGGCGCTGAGTGCATCGGCTCAGAAGCATTGCGACTACATCGCGATGAACAAGGGGAATTCAGCCTGCGGCAGTGGACACGATGAAGTCGAGAGCTGCATGGGCTTCACGGGAGCCACGGCTCAGGCACGCGAGATCGCCGCCGGCTATCCGCGGAACCTCGCGTACACCGAGGTGCTGTTCAACATCGGCAACATGCCGGCCAGGGCGATCCCGGGTTGGATCAACACGCCGTTTCACCGCATTCCGCTGCTCGATCCGTGGACGACGGACATGGGCTGGGGCGGCGGCCCCGGTTGCGACATCATCGACATCGGCCGCGGCATGACGCCGGCGCCTGACAACGCAGTCGTCGTCTATCCGTACGACGGTCAAACCGACGTGCCGGTTTCCTTCAACGGGCTCGAATCGCCGGCTCCACCCAAACCGGCCAGCGGATGGCCGAGCGCGTATCCGGTCAGCATCTACGCCAAGAAGCTGACGGTCAGCGAACACGTGATCACGAAGGACGGCGATCCCACGCCGCTCGAACACATGTGGCTCGACGCGAAGGCTCCTGAAGTCAGCGCCGGACTGCGCGGCTACTTCACGTCGACCGCGATGATGTACGGCGCGCCGTACGAACCGAACACGAAGTATCGCGTGCGGGTCGTCGGCATGGGCCAGGGCGGGCCGATTAACGTCGAGTGGACCTTCACCACCGGTCGTGCGACCGGCCGCTGAGCGCCGCATGAAAAAATGACCCGCGTCGCCGACTTCTCCCACTCTATCTAGACGAGTGGAGGAAAAGCGATGTTGAGCTCAACTCGGCCGTCGCGCGCGCTCGCGACGTATGCCGCGTTGTTGTGCGCAGCGGGTTTCGTCGGCTGCAGCGCAAGAACGCCGAGCTCCGAGATGAGCCCGGACATGAGCAGCGGCGGCCGCGCGGCCGAGGGCACGAGCGGCGCATCCGCTGGGATCTCCGCGGGAGGCGCGGGAGGCGCTGCCCCGAAGAACGGGGGAAGCGGAGCCACGGCCACGGTGACGGCCGGCTCGAGCGGCACGGCCGGGACGAGCGTCCCTGCCGCCCAGAGCGGCAGCCCCGCGGCGGGCGCGTCGGGTGGAGCCGCTGGCGCCGGCACAAAGTGTGAACCGGCGGGCACGGGAACCGCACAAGGGAGCGGCCCGCGTCTGGATGTGGTACTCGCGCCGCATCGCAGCGGCGAGACCGTCGACTACGTCGACGTGAGCCTGACGATCGAGGCGCCGAACGCCCGCGCGAGTGCGCCGCTGCTTCGCTTGCCGATGGTCTTTGCCGGCGTGGAGAGCGCCCGCTATCAAAGCGCGGACCTGCGTGTCGAAGATGCGATGGGCACGCTTCCGCTCTCGCAGGTCGACGATGCCGTCGATCCGACGAACTTCCAGTACTACCGGCGCTGGCGCGCAGATCGCGCCACGAAGGGGGATCTGACTGTCCGATATCGCGCTCCGACACGCGCGTTCATTCCAGTCCTCGGCTCAGGACCTCCGTTCGACCTGCGATCCGAGGGGGGCGGCCTCGCGGGTGCGGGCGTGAGCTTCCTCGCGTTGCCTGACACCTCGAGCGTGTATCGGATCGGTCTGCGCTGGGATCTCGCGGGTATGCCGGCAAACGCGCGAGGCGTGTTCAGTCGCGGCGAGGGCGATGTCGCGGTCACGGGTCCGGTCGATCTGTTGGCGTATGCGTTCTACCTCGCAGGTCCCGTGAGCAGCTATCCGGATTGTGCCAAGGGCCCGTTCCAGGCGTTTTGGTTGAGTCAACCGCCGTTCGATGTCCAGTCGGTCGCGCAGTGGACCGAGCGTGCCTACCGCGAGATCTCGACGTTCTTTCGGGACCCCGACAAGCAGTACCGCGTGTTCTTTCGGCACAACGAGGCGGGCGCCATCGGTGGTGCGGCGCTGTCGGGCTCGTTCATGGTCGGCTACGGCGACGCACCGGCACCGGTGCCCGAGCGACTGCGAGCCATGTTCGCGCATGAAATCGTCCACAACTGGCCGACCCCCCTGCACGACACGGCGTCCGAGTGGTTCGGCGAAGGCATGGCCGAGCACTACAGCGCGGCGATCACGCTGCGTGCGGGCCTGATCACGCCTGACGAATTTCTCGCGGGCTTGAACGCGCAGGCTCTCAGCTACTACGCCAATCCGTTGCGTCAGCTGCCGGCCACGGAGATCGCCGATCGCTTCTGGAGCGACACGCGCGTGCGCAAGATCCCCTACGACCGCGGCGCGCTCTATCTCGCGAGCGTCGATGCCGCCGTGCGGGCCCGCTCCTCGGGCGCACGCAAGCTCGACGATCTGACCTTCGCCATGCTCGATCGCCTCCAGGGCGGCCAGTCCTACGACAGCGCCGCGTGGGTCCAACTCGTGAATCGCGAGCTCGGGGCAGACGGCCGCACGCAGTACGAGGCGATGGTAGCCGGCGAATTGCTGGCGCCGCCGAGTGATGCATTCGGCCCGTGCTTCCGCAACGAAGCGACGACCTATCCGCAGTTCGAGCTCGGCTTCGATCCCGCCGTGCTGGCGAAGGTGCCGCGCACGGTCACCACCGTGGTGGCAGGCTCGACCGCCGAGCAGGCAGGCCTGCGCACGGGTGACGAGATCACCTCGCCGATCGTGCTCGACGACGTGCTCACGAACCCGACCGCGCAGCTGACGCTGAAGGTGCGCCGCGGCACTGAAGCCAAGGAGATCAGCTACCTGCCACGGGGTGCAGCTGTGAGCGGCTATCGCTGGACGCGCGTGGCAGGGGTTCCGGACGGCGACTGCGCGAAGTGATCGGTCATAGCGTCGCCTCTCCTTTTCCAGGACGGATCGACGACGCCACGCTCTTCAGCACCGAGAAGCGCTCGGCGTGAGGACGCTGCGAGTAGTCGCGGAGCACGCGTTCGACCTCGATCACTTCTCTGGGGTTTGCGCCGAGGTGCGAGAGCGCCTTGCGCCAGTCCGCCGGAACGAACGAATGGATCGCGGGATTGAAGAGCGCGATCGAACTCACGATGAAGCGCACGACCGAGGCGCTCGAGACGACGCTGATCGGATATCGCCTTGGTTCGGTCGCCTGCGCCAGTTCCTCGCGCTGAGCGGACGACGGGCCGCCTCCATCGGTCAAGACCAGGATGCCGAAGTTGTCTCGGCGCACCCCTTCGGCGATCAAGCCGCACTGGTCACTCCAGGTGTTAGCCTCGGGGCTCTTCCTGCTGTGACACACCAGCAAAACCCGTTCATTGGCCCACCCAAACCACATCTCTCCACTCGCCGGTGTTGGCATAACAATTCAATGGTACCTCATCACCTGCACGAACCGAATGCTTCGAGCCATAGCCGTTCCAATGGTATGAACTGACCGAATGGGTCTCCTCGATCTGCGACACACATGGCTACATTCCCAGGCTGAGGATCCTGCGGCACGCTAGCGCGCCGGGGGACACGACCCATGTCAGATCTCAAGCCGATCCACGGTGCACTGATCCTCGCACTCGGCATGACGGCGGGATGTATGTGCAAACGATCCTTCAACATCGGCCCGGGCGGCAGCCGTGTCGACTTTCAGAGCTGCCCGCCGCGCGAGGTCAGTGCAGCCGTCAGCGACTTCGAGAGCGAACTCGGCAAGCGTCCAGCGTCGCCCGGCGACTCACAGATTCGCGCCGAAGCCTTCACGTTGCTGGGTCGGATCCAACGTCTGGTCGACAAGCCGAGCAACTCGCGCACCCCCGGCGAGACCCGACAACAGGTCGAGTCGGCACTGGTGAGGCTGCGGGAGCTGCCTGCCAGCAAGCCGTGACGACGATCGCGTGCGTCAACGAACCTTCGGCCACCATCACGTTCGACCAGAGCGCGCGAAACAGCTCATCGCGATCGACCACGCGCCGCTGGTTGTGCACCAGGTACACGAGGACCTGCAGCGAGCGCCGCGTGAGCTCGACCTGGCGACCGTTGCGCGTCAGGCGGCCGCTGCTCAAGTCCAACTCGAGATCTGCGCCGCTGCTCACGCGACTTCCCAGGAGCGGGATGAGCTGCGAGCAACTGAAAGCGCTGCGCTCCGCATCCGAAGTCGTCCCCCTCCACCGCCCATGGCGTGGCGCACAGCTTCGACTCCGCTTTGCATGGGCCGCGCTGCGCTCCGGAGACAGGGCGTTGATCGCCACCGCCTATGTGTGGTGGGCGAACAGCCGGCGCGAGCATGCTGCGCGAAGCGGAAGCCTTCACGCGTTCACAGGTCGCGAACCCCACGCGCTACACGCACTTCCTGCTCGGCGGGTTGCCGCGCTTGCTGTGAACCTTGCGTTGACAGCACACCTTCACGCACTCCGTGCACATCACTTTGCTTCAACCGAGCGCCGGCCCCGGCCCACCGTAAGACAGGCAGCTTGAATCTTGCTGCTGGAGGTGTTCGTTGGCGATCAAATTGTCTCCTTACTCTCACGTCGCACACGTCGCGCTCTGGCTGCTCATCTCGACCACAGCTTGCGGAGATACGAAGGAGGACGAGGAGCTCGGGGAGCCGTTGCCGCCTGGCGCGGCCTGTGATCCGAACGCGGAGAATCCAAACTGTCAGGCCGGCAGCGAGTGTAAGGATCGCTCCGCCGGATCCACCGAACCTCCCGCATTCATGTGTCTCGTGGGCAAAGCTGGTAGCTGCGATCCGCTCGCAGCCTTTTGCGACGCCGACCTGACTTGTGCAGAGCTGGAGGACGGCAGCTTTCAATGTCACGCGCCGCTCCTGGTACGCGGCAGCGTGCGCGAGCTCGCCGATCACTCGCCCGTCGCGGGCGCACACGTGATCGGACTCGATGGAGAGTCGGTCGCCGTGACGGATGTCGCGGTGAGCGCGGCCGACGGCAGCTACGAGCTCGTACTGCCTGCCGTGCGCGCCGCCGACGGCAAGCCGCTCCTCGCGAGCTACACCCTGCGTGCCGATGCGCAGACGTATCAGACCTTCCCCGGTGGCCTGCGAACCGCGATCCCATTCAGCACGCAAGACGCGGTGTCGCGCGACGGCGCCCTCGTGATCGAGAGCAGCGTGACCGAGCTGAATCTGATCCAGCTGCCGGACGATGGGGTCAAGCGTCACATGGCGTCCGGTCAGCTCAGCGACCTTGCGGGTTCGCAGACGCCCGAGACCCAGGCCAAGCTGTCCGGCGTGCTGATCGTCGCCGAGGGCAGCGAGACGCGTACGACCGTCACGGACAAGCGCGGCGGCTTCACGATCTTCAACCTGCGAGACGGCGCGTTCCAGCTCGACGGCTACGCGGCCGGCGTCGACGTCGTGGGCAAGTCGATCTCGGTCTCGAGCGCCGACATGCAGGGCGTCGAGCTGCAAGCCAAGCTCGGCTCGTTGGCCAAGGTGTCCGGCAACGTCCAGCTCGTCAATCCCGGCGACGGCAAGGCGACGAGCGTGATCCTCGTGGTGGAGTCCACCTTCGAGCCGACGTTCGCGCGCGGTGATGCGCCGCGCGGTCTGCGCGCCCAGCGCACCGGCGCACCCAGCATCACCGGCGCGTTCTCCATCACCGATGTACCGGACGGTCGCTACGTGGTGCTCGCGGGCTTCGAGAACGACGCGCTGGTGCGCGACCCCGACACGAACATCAGCGGCACGAACACGCTGCACATCACCGTCCAGGGCGGCAATGTGGACATGGCGGAGTCGTTCAAGGTGACCGGTGCGCTCGCCATCGTCAGCCCCGGGGCGATGCAGCCCGAGGCCGTGAACAGTGCGCCGATGCTGCAGTGGAAGGACGACAGCAGCGAGGACTGGTACGAGGTGCGCGTGTACGACGCATTCGGGGCCGAGGTCTGGCGCGACCTGAAGGTGCCTGGGCAAAGCGGTGGCGGCAACGTCTCGCTGCGCTACGCGGGCCCGATGGAAGTCGGCATGTACTACCAGTTCCGCGTGACCTCGTGGCGCAGCCCCGGTGGCAAGGCCGCTGCACCGATCTCCGCATCCGAAGACCTGCGCGGTGTCTTCTACGTGGCCGGCTCGCGATAGCAGTCAGCGCCGGAGTGGATACGCTGGATCGCTCGGCTTCCTGCCGTCGACTGCCAGCGCGCGCACGCCGGGGGGCACTGCGCTCGGCTCCATCTCCGCGTAGCCGATCGCGCCGTTCAGGGAGACGAGCACACGCAGCATCAGCTCGACCGAAGTGATGGTGCGCGGCGGCAGCAACATCTGCCGGATCTTGCGATCCGTCCAGTACCTGCCGACCTGGCTCGGTTCCAGGCCCAACAAGCTGCGGTCCATCGAGATGCGCGCAGCCACGCCCACGTTGTAGTTGAACGGGATTAGCCGGAAGCGCTCGAGTTCCGCGGGATAGCCCTCGAACGCGCGCCGCAAGGTGCTGCGCGGGATGTCGCTCACACCAGCGCTCGCCGCCATCAGCACCAGGAGCAGAGGTGCTGCGCGTGGCTGCGCAGGGGCGACAGCAGGTGCGAGCAGCGCGGCGAGCAGCAACGCCGCGCTACCGATCAGCCAGCTCCGACGATGGATCAGAATGCCCATGCGACCTGTGTGTTCAGGACATTGACTGACTGCAAACCGCGACCGAAACCCATGTACTCGAACGACGCTTTTAGCACGACGTCCTCGTGCGGACGCACGTTCAGGCCGAACTGAAAGCTGTAAGGCTCGATCTTGATGAATTGCCGGGCGGTTTCGGCGCGCTCGGCGAGGACGAACGGCATGATGCCGAGCCATGGCAGGCGGTAGCCGATCAACCCGTAGCCACCCCACGACACAGCGTCGGCCGGGATGAACTGGCCGGCTGTAAACTCGCTGAAGACGCGCCCGTCCTCCGTGAACTTGCGCTGGTTCACGAGCCACTCGGTCTGAAAGCGGAAGTCGCCGATCTCCCAGGTCAGGTCGGCTGCCCAGGTCAGCGAGTCGTACTGCGAGATGATGCTCTCCGTGCTGCCGGTGGACGCGAGATCTCCCTCGAACTTCACCTCGTACTGGGCGTTGGTATCTCTGCCGTAGTAGCCGGACGCCCCGAACTGCAGCCGGCCGAGCTGGCGCATCTCCAGGAACACACGCCCGCCGATCGCCTTGTTGTTGTCGAGGTCGCGGTACTCGGAGATCGGGCCGGTGCCGTTGCTCAGCGTGAGGTGATAGCCGAGCGTCATGTCCCCCGACAGCTCGGTGCGGCCGAGGAACTCGAGCCCGGTCTGCCGCTCCGGGATCCAGCCGCCGGCGATCGACCAGGGCTGCCGCACGGGGATGAGCACGGGCGAGCCGTGATCCACGTTCCACACGCCGTACGGTGACAAGAACTGGCCGACACGCACGGACAAGAACGGCAGGAAATCCCACTCGAGGTAGGCGCGCTGAAAGATGATCGCCGCCCAGCGAACCTCGCTGCCGAGCCGCGTGTAGTCGTTGGCAGCCGTGCTGATCGGATCGCTCGTGCCGAACACCGACGAGCCGTTGGGCAGGTAGGTGAATCGAACCTCGAGAGCGGTCCGCAAGACCTCCACGATGTCCTTGTTGAGGTAGAGGTTCACGTTGCCGACGAGGAACGTCGGGCGCGCTGGCACGACGCCGGTCGCTCGCCAGTACGAGTCTTCGGGGGCGAAGATGGTCGAAAAGCCCGCGTCCATGAAGCCGCCGAGCCGCACACTCGTGTCGATCGACGGGGTCGTGCTGTCGAGGCCCAGGGCCGCGAGCTCGTCCGCGCCCATCACTTCCGGGGCAGCGGGTCCAGTCGGCTGCGCGGCCGGCTCGGGCGCTTCGGGCGTGGCGGGAGGAGGCGTTGCAGCTGCTGGCGGCGCGTCACTGGCAGCCGGCGGCGCGGGTTCCGGCTCGGGCGCGGGCGTGCCGGCTGGAGTCGGCTCGGCGTCCTGCGCACGCACCTGGCCGACGAGCGCGAGGCCGATCATCACCACGACGAAACGGAGCGCCGTCATGGCAAGACCAGCTTTCCACCACCGGGACACATGCCGCTGGTAAGGAAGGCCATCGACAAACACAGGGATTCGTTGATGACCGCCCTCAGGTCACAGCACACGAATCCACTCGGGCAAATGCTCGCGTCTTCCGCACACTCGTTGACCATGCACTGCTTGAGCATGAAGGACTCACAGTACTTGGCCTCGTTGCCCGCGCAGTCTGCGCTGGACATACAGGTGTCACCCAGCCCGGTGGGCGGCTTGCGGCAGTAGCTCTCGTCGCCGTCAGCGGCGCACAGCCACTTCTCCGGGCAGTCGCCGTTGCGCTCGCAGCCGCTCTGCGTGCAATAGCCCTCGCCATCGGCGCCTGCACAGTAGGGGTTCGGATCCGTGCACGGATGGGCTTCGCTGCAGGCACTCCCCGCGGCGCTGCCCTCGACCTTCTCGCAGGGCGCGTCATCGTCTTCGCGATCGTACCCGGGCTCGCACACACACTTGCCCCCCTCGGGTTTCGAGTGCGCGCCGCAGGCGACGCAGTGAACGCCGTCCTTGTCGAGCACATAGCCGGGGGCACACTCGCACGACGCGAGCTCACCTTCGCTCGGCACCTGGTTCTTCGAACACCGACCATCCTCGGTGATGCATTGGCTCGAAGCGAGGCTCAGCCCAATGCCCAGAAACAATACAGCGGCGGAGTTACGTCGTCGGACGCGATGGGCAACAGCCCAGCTTCTTCCAAGCATTCGTCACCTACGAAATACAGCTGAGAATGTCTTACGACAATCGCCGCCAACAGCTGCACGGGCGAAGAACAGCGTCTCACGGTGTTCTTGCCGTATGCAAGCTTCCGTGCGCGCTGGCGAGACGCGGGTCGATCAGGTGAGTGTGAGTAGCAGCACCCGTCTTGGTCGTGAACGGGGCACCCACGATCGACGACGTTCAAGCGGCGGCGCCGGCGCGGTTTCGGCTGCGCTGCTCCAGCGTCAGCGCGACCAAGCTCGCGAGGATGTAGGCGAGCGTTTCGTCGTCGGTGGACCAGCGACGGGTCGACCCGACGTGCTCGTGACAGATCACGCCGACCATCGAGTTGGAGGCCCAGATGGGCACGTCGAGCATGGCGCCGATGTTCAGCGGCTTGAGGTAGACCTCGGAGAAGCAACTCGTGCGCGGGTCGGTGTTCGCGTCCTCGGCCGCGATCGTGCGCTCTCCCGCGAGTGCTTGGAAATACACCCCGAAATCGGCGGCCTTCAGCACGGTGCCCGCGCTGTGTCGAGCGGCGCTGCGCTCGAACAGGTCCGCGCACGTGATCTGCGTGCGCTGGGCATCGAGCAGCCAGACGCTGACCCGCTCGATGTTCAGCACGGACGCTGCCGCTTCGGTCACGCGTCGCACGGTGGCCGCGAGGTCACCGATGAACAGGCTCCGCTGCGCGATCAACTCCGCGACCGTGGTCAAGCAGCGACGGGGAAGCTCGGGGTTGCCGCTGGCGCGAACGACGTTCCGCTCGGCTGCGGGCTGAGCCACGGCCGAGGCACCCTTGGCGTTCGGCTCGGGCTGCCCAAACTCCTCGCGGATGCGATCGAACGCGGTGTCCAACCTGGCCAGGAGCTCCGGCGTATCGGTCTGAGTGCTGGCCTCGGTCGACGTGACTTGCGCGAGCGAAGCCAGGCGCATCTTGGCGACGAGTCCACCGAGCTTCGAAGCGTCGTCGAAATATTTTTGGCTGCGCAACCCCATGATTTGTCGAACAACGTTACCAGATCGCAACTCCCGGCCGAAGGTAGTCACAGGTCCGCTTGCACCCACCTACACGTTTGGGCTACGCGTAGGCCCCCATGGACTTGTCGCGCGCACGCTACACGACCACGATCGATCTCCGATTCATACCCGTGCTTCGCGGCACGCTCTCGAACGTCTCGCAGAGCTGGCTCAGCCGTACGATCATGTTCGGGCTCGTGATCCTGATCTGGGCGTACGCCATACGTCTGTACGTACCGACCGTAGACAAAGCCACTGCCTCCATCGTGGCCGTGCTGGCGTTCGTCGCCGCCTATTGGATCCTGCTGGCCATCGTCGCAGCGATCGTTCGGCGGCAGGCGCGGCGCCAGTACGGGACCCTACCCGCCAACGTGCAGGTCCAGCTGACGGAGACTGGGTTCGACGTCGAGTATCCGACTCAACCGTTGCGTCGCGAGTCCTTCGGCTTCGTGAACAACTGGTGGCAGGACGAGACGCAATCACGGATCTATATCGTCCTGGGCCGTACACCGGTCGAACGCTGCGTGATCGCAGTCGACACGAAGGCTCTCGATAGATCCACTGAGGAGTGGCTCCTGGAGCGGTTGCGCGCGCGCGAAGCCGCTGTGAGCTAAGAGTGTGCGTGAGCGTGGCTGCTTCGGGAGCATTCCGTGTACCCAGTTCGGAACTGGAAACAGTTAGTCAGCCGGAGAGCTTCGACGTCGCCAGCCGCAACACCGCGAGGTATCCCGGCGCGATCTCGGCGCCCTCGAGCTTGCCCGCCTCTCGCAGCAGCCGGTGCGCTCGCGGCAGGTTGTAGTGAGGCACGGTCATGAAGAGGTGATGCTCGAGGTGGTAGTTCACGTGGTGCGGCGCGATGAAGAAGCGCAACCACCCGGGCGCGAGCGTCGTGCGTGTCTGACGCAGCGGATCGCGCGGATCCGAGACGCAGGAGTGCTCGGCGATGCTGCGCAGGCGCAGCACGACTGAATAGCCCGTCCACGCGGGGAGCCACCATACCAACAGATAGGCAGCCGGAATGCCCGCCGCCGTGAGCGCGCCTAGCAGCAGCGCGTTCGTGATCAAGAACCCGCGCTGGTTCGCGAGGTACGCGCGCGCGACTGCAGCGAAGCTCTTTCCTTCGAGCCCGCGACCGCGCGGGTCGAGGCCGGCGGCATAGCGCACGATGATCCGGTGCCGCGCGTACGCCGTCTGGCCGCTCAGGTCGCGCAGCATCTTGCGCTTGAAGCTGGCGCGCGTGACCGGCAGCGCAGTCGCGAGGCCGAGATCTGGATCGAGCTCGGTCCAGGTGTGCCGGTGATGCTGAAAGTGCACTCGGCGATAGAGCAACGTGTCGGCCATCGTCGGGTAGGCCGTGAGCCACTGCCCGATGCGGTCGTTCCAGGGCTTGTTGCGCAACAGCAAGCCGTGCGCGGCGTCGTGCATCAGGATGGCGAGCGCGAGATGTCGGCCGCTCATCACGAACCAGCTGACGATCAAGCTGACTGGACCGAACAGCTGGTACGCCCAGAAGCACGCGACGATGCACGCCCACGTGAAGGCGACTGCACCGAGGCTGCGCAGCGCCGAGATGCGCCGCAGTTCCACGAGCTGTTCGCGCGGCAGGTAGCCTTCGGCATCAACCAGCATCGCGACCTCCCGCCAACACGGTGAGTGAGCGCGGAGAGTGCAGGCTGAAGCCGCGCCAGATCCGGCGACCGATGCGGTCGTAACGCAGCATGGCCTCGCTCAGCTCGCGGCGCGTATCGCCGCTCATGATCGCGTCGGGCAACAGCGGGTCGGTCGCGAGCACGCGGATCGCTTCGCCGCCGAGCAGGTAGCTCTCCACCAGCGCGGTTTCATGCGGCATGCCGTCCAGCTCGCGCTGGCTGCGCTGAAGGTCACGCAAGGCGCGCTCGTAGGCCAGCTGGAGCGCGCGCGTCGGCCAGAGTGCATGCAGGCGGCGCTGCAGCGGCGCAGCGAAGTCGCGCGCGCGAAACGGCTCGGCGCTGTCCTCGAGCCCGAGCGCGCGCAGCCGCTCCAGCATCTCCTCCCAGCTCTGCGCCAGGTTGTCGGGACGCAACCAGAGCCCGGGAAGCGCTTCGCGCAGCCCGCATCGAGCCAGCGCGCGGAGCGAACCGCGGCGCACAGCGCGCGCGACCTTCCCGCCGAGCGAGACCGCGAGCCACTCGCCTTTCCACGGGCGCATGCGGCCCTCGCCTCGGCGCCAGTCCTCGACGTGGGCGCGCACGGGCCCAGCCTTCGGAGCCAGTCGGTAGAAGCCGCGCTCGTCGCTCTCGAGCAGTCGGTCGGCGACCAAACGCGCGATCGCGACGCGCATGGAGTTGGCAGTCAGGCCGAACAACTCTCCGACCGCGATCAGGTGCGCGATCGACAGAGACGGCGCAGTCGCGGTGCGCACGACATTCAAGGCCACGCTGCGCGGTGTGACCGGGCTCGCCACCACCTTTTATTACGTCGGGATGCGCATCCGGTCAATGGCTGTAATATCGAATGAGCGCGCTGACCCGATCGCTGCGCGGAGGCTTACTACATCTCCAGGAAATGCCCTCGAGACGTCAGGCGAGTCCCTTATCGGCAGCAGCCTTGCTGGCCGTGATTGCAGCTGCGTGCGGTGGAGCGACCTCCAAGAATGCCGAAGGCGCCGCTGAATCGCCGGTCGCAGGCGCAAGCGGCCCTGGCACGGCGGGCCAGCAGTCACCCATCGGCGGCGCTCCTTCCCCTTCCGCGGGTTCATCCGGCGGGCAGGTCGCAGGCGGCCGTGCTGGAATGGCTGGGCTCGGCAGCAGTGCGAGCTCCGGAGGCGGAGCCGGCTCGAGCGGTAAGGCGAGTGCTGGATCGGGCGGCCGGCCGGAGATCGCCGG
>DATEOF010000009.1:0-57951 GCA_035274465.1 Polyangiales bacterium | reverse complement strand
AGCTCGTGCGCGCGATCGAGCCGGCTCAAGATCGGCAGCTCGGGTACCCGAAGTAAACTGGCGATCGCAGCCGCGAGAGCAGCCAATGCGAGCGGCAGGTAGATAGGCAGGCCGGCATGGCCGAGCCAGCTCAGCGCGAGCGACAAGAGGCCCAAGCTGGCGCCGAGGACTGCGGAGTCCAGCGCGCGCCCGAGCCGCAGCCGCAAGGCCGCACTGCGCAGGCGCGCGTCGAGCGTGGGCATCGGGCTCATCGACACTGCAGTCTGCCACGGCACCCGCGCCGCGCGCACTCACGGCGCGTAGGGGGGCGTTTCGCACGCTGTCCGCCCCAGCGGCAGCGCCCACAACGACTCGCCGGCCGCGAACTCGCGCTGTTCGCCCGGCAACAGGACCAGCGCGTCGATATCACAGATCGAGGGTAGCGAACCCGAGCCCTGGAGTGGATGCAGGCGCGCGATGAAGTCTCCGTCCTCGCGCTCGAGCCGGGCGCGAGCGAACTCGAGCCTGCCCTGGCTATGTCGCAGCGGTGCCGCGAGCTTCACGGGGACGAGCTCGGTGAATGGGCGCGCGAGACCTCGCAACTTGTTCAGGCACGGCCGCACGAACACCTCGAAGGTCACGAACGAGCTCACCGGATTGCCCGGCAGCCCGATCACGGGCAGCGAAGGCGAACGCCCGAACAGCAGCGGCTTGCCCGGCTTGATCGCGACCTTGTGGAACTCGATCTCGAACCCTTCTGCGCGCAGCGCCTCGCCCACCAGATCGTAGTCGCCCACCGACACGCCCCCGACGGTCAGCAGCAGCTCGGCCCCTGCCGCCTCGCGCACACGCGCGCGGATGTCTTCCAGCCGATCGCGCGCGATCGGCAGCTGCTGCGGCTCGCAGCCAGCGGCGGCGATCGCGGCCGCCAGCCCGTAGGCGTTCGAGTTCACGACACTGCCGGGCAGGGCGGGGCTACCCAGCTCGCGCAGCTCGTCCCCGGTCGGCAAGATCGCCACCCGGGGCCGCCTGTGCACGCGGACCTCCGCCCGATTCAGCGCCGCCAACAGCCCGATCTCGCCCGGCCCGAGCTCGCTGCCGAGCGCCAGGGCGGGGCTCCCGGCGCGCAGATCCGAGCCGGCGCGCCGCACGTTGGCACCGGCTGCCGGTACGCGTTGGATGCGCACGCCGGCGGGCTCGGCCTGCGTGTCTTCCTGGATCACCACCGTGTCCGCACCCGAAGGCAGGCTGCCCCCGGTGAAGATCCTCATCGCGCTACCCGGCGAGAGCCGAGCGGCCGCCGCGCTCTGCGCGCGCGCCTCGCCGTTCACCGGCAGCAAGACACCCGTGCTGAGCTCCGCGTGCCGCACGGCGTAGCCATCCATCGCGCTGTGATCGAAGGCAGGCAAATCGGCATCCGCCACCACGTCCTCGGCCAGCACGCGGCCAGCCGCAGCCATCAGCGGCAGGGTCTCGGCGCCCAGCGGCGCGAAGTGCGGCAACAGCTGCTCGATGGCCTCTCGAACGCGGAGCATACAGCTTGCTCTACCACGAACCTGAGACGGTGGTAGCGTGCGGCCGCCCGGTGAATCACCTCTGGACCAGCCTCGGCCTCGGCAGCGCCCTGTTCGTGGCCACCAACATCGACGACATCTTCCTGTTACTCGCGCTGTTCGCCGACCCGCGGCTGCGCGGGCGCCAGATCGTCACCGGCCAACTGCTCGGCATGACGCTGCTCATCGTCGCCAGCGTCGCGGGCTCGGCGTTGGCCGTCGCGCTCGCCAGCAAGCACGTCGGCTTGCTCGGCCTCGCCCCGCTGGGCATCGGCATCGCGCAGATCGTTGGGCGCCGCGACCAGCCCGACGGCGAAGCACCGAACCTGCGGGCGGCGGGCAAGATCCTGGCTGTCACCAGCATCACGGTCGCCAACGGCGGCGACAACCTGGCCATCTACGTCCCGGTGTACGCCAACCACAGTCGCACCGATCAGCTCGTGCTCAGCGCCACGTTCCTGATCCTGACGGGCGTGTGGTGCGGGCTCGGCCACGCGCTCGTCCACCACCCCAAGCTCGGCGCGCCGATCCGCCGCTACGCCGCTCCCGCCACCCCGTACGTCCTGGTCGCGCTGGGCCTGTACATCCTGTCGGGCCTGCTGGTGCTGTGACCGAGGGGTTTTGATTCGTTATCGCGAAGGGCCGAGCGTGCAGGGCAAGGCGCGACGACGAGGAATAGCGGGGACTATTTCGAGGAGGAGCAACGCAGCCCTGCGCGTTCGGAACGAGCGAGAACGGGTCAAAACCCCTCGGTCACAGCACTAGCTACTTCACCTTGAGCTTCTTGGCCGTGGCGTCCGACACGTAGACGATGATCTCCGAGTTGGGCGCGAGCTTGGTGTCCCGGCCGAAACGATTGATGCGCGCGAGCGAGCCGATCGACAGGTCGAAGCGGTCCGCGAGCGACTTGAGCGTGTCCCCGGGCTTGACGCGGTAGCGGATGCGCTGGCGGTTTTGTTGGGTCTCGTGGAAGTTGAAGAACTCTTCGCTGCCGACGACCAGGGTCCGGACCTCGTTGGGCGCCAGGACCAGCGTCTGCGTGAGGTCCGCGTCGGGCGGCACGTACAGCTGCAAGAACATGCCGCGCTGCAGCTTGCAGTCATGCGCGACGCGGTTCCACATCAGGATCTCGTCGGTGCTGACCCTGAAGAATTGCGCGATCTCGCCCAGCTGATCGCCTTCGGCCACGCGGTAGAAGACGCGCTTGCGGTCGGCGTACACGAAGCGGTCTCCGAGCACGCCGACGGTCGGCGGCTCCACGGGCGCACGCGGCGTGGGGTCGACGTCGGGTACGCGCAGCTTCGCTCCGGCGCGCACACTCGCGCCTTCGCTCAGGTCATTCAGCTTGTACAGCTTCGCGACCGTCGTGCCGTAGGCCTCGGCCACGTCGGCGAGGCGTTCGCCGAGGCGCAGCACGTACGTGCGATGCGCCGGTAGACCGTTGCCGGTGCTCGCCCAGCGTTCGCGGAAGCGCGCCAGGCGATCCTTCGGGATGTGCACGTCCCAGGTCTTCGCGTCGGGCGGCAGGCGGCCGCGCTTGAGCTCGGGGTTGAGCGCCTCGGCTTGTTGCATCTCGATGCCGGCCGCACGGGCCACGCGTTGCAAGCTGGTGCCGCCCGGCAGCGCCACATCGGCGACCTCGACCGCAGGATCGGCCACGACGTCGGCGAGGCCGAAGCGCGCCGGGTTCTTGCCGATGATCGCGAAGGCCGAGACCTTGGTCACGTAGTTGACGGTCTCGTAGGGCAGGCCGGCCTCGAGGTTCGAGAGCAGCCAGAAGTCGTTGGTGTTGTACTTCTGGACCGCACGCAGCAGCGCGCCCGATCCCATGTTGAACGCAGCCATCGACAGCGGCCAGGAGCCGAGGTCCGCGTACAGGTCGCGCAGGTACTGGGTGGCGGCGTCGGTCGCGCGCGCCACGTTCATGCGTTCGTCCACCCAGCGCGAGATGTCGAGCCCGTAGTCGCCTGCGGGTGCAGCCATCAGCTGCCACATGCCCACGGCGCCTGCATCCGACTTGGCCTTCGGATCGTAGGCGCTCTCGACCATCGCCAGATAGATCAGATCTTCCGGCAGCTGCGCGGCTCGCAGCTTGGCGCGCAGCAGGTTCTCGTAGCGACCCTTGCGCGCGAGCAATCCGCGCATGGTCGAGCGGCCGCGCGGATCGTTGCGGTAGTACTCGAGCGTACGCACCAGCCGGTCATCCCAACGCACCGGCAGATCGGGCAGCTTCAGCGCCTCGAGCCAATCGAGCCGCGTGCGCTTGGGCTGCGCCGCAGATGTCTTCGGGGCGGGCGCAGCCGAGGTCATGCTGCGTGGGGGAACGCCCTGACTCAACGGCCGCGGCTCGGGGTTACCCGGTGCATCGCGCGTGGCCTGCGCTTCGCGCGCGACCAGGGCCAACAGCTCCTTGCGGGCGGCCTGCAGCTCGATCTCGACCTCGGGATCCACGGCCGCCTTCGGCGCAGTGCTCGACGGCGGGTCGGCCGCAGCCACGCGCGGCACGCTCAGCAGCAGCGCCAGAGAGAACCCAAGCCGGCCCGGGACAGCGTGACTCCACATGGGGTCAAGGGTAGCGACCCTGGCGCCCTGCAGGCCAGAAAGCTGTGGCCCGGAGGCGCAGTCGGGGATGTCGGTTTGTGGAGACCCCGCCGGCGCGTGATACCATTGCGGTCGGGGATCGGCTCTGCCTCGGGCGAGCACCCAACCCGTCCATGCACCGCGGCGTTCACGAGTTCATCGCTTGGATCGAGCAGCACCCGGACGTCGCCGGGGTGATCAAAAATGCGCCCGCGGCGGCCACGGATATTGGGCTGATCGAAGAGCGGATCGCCTCGCCGCTGCCCGCGGATCTGAAGCTGATGCTGACGCGCCACAACGGCGGGCCGCTGCCGAGCGGCGCGCTGCTGCACGTCGGCGTGGAAGGTCCCGACAGCGTGCTCACCGTGCTCGGGCTGCTGGCCGCGCGGCTGGAAAAACCCGTGCGCGATCCGGAGCTGCTGTTTCCGTTCTACCGAACCGATGACGGCGGAATCTTGGCCTTCGATCGCAGCGCCGGACCGGTGTCCGACACGTGGCCCATTATCGACTACTACATGGAAAGCGGAGAGCAGCGCCTGGTGCATCGCACCTTCGACGGCTTCTGCCGCCTGCGCGTCGCCGAATGGACGTCGTCGGACTTCGGAGCCGAGTTCACACTCGACAGCTACCTGCGCAGCGGAGAGCGGCACGTGGCGATCGAGCCGGACGTGTCGATCGCGCACGCTACCGTGGCACACGCGCTGCGCCGCGCAGGCCGGCCTGAAGACGCGCTGCAAGCCTACCTGCGCGCGGCGCGCTGCGTGCCGGCGCAGCCCTGGTGCGACTGGGAGGCGCTCAAGATCTCCGCGCTGCTGGGTGATTCGCGCTCCGGCCTCGAAGCCGCAGCACGCGTCTCGGCGCGCGCGCCGCGCGGTCGCTGGGGTCAGCGCGAGACCTCCCCCACCCAGGTGGCCGACGTGCTAGCGGTCCTCGCCCCGCGCCTCGTGCCCCGCCGCGAGCAACTGCTACGCATCTACGATCAGCTGGCCGAGCAGTCCGATTCGGACAAGGACAAACAGCACATCGTCGCGGTGCGAAAGGCTCTGTTCGCCGACGAAGAACCGCCCACGCCCGCCTCACCGCGCATCAGCTCGATCCCGCCCGCGGGAGATCAGGCGCAGTGGATGGCCGCGCTCAAGAAGGCCTATCAACAAGGCGCGGTACGCGAGGAAGATCTGCTGCTCGATCCCGCGTACACCTCGGCCCGCAAGCGCTTCATCCTCGCAGAAGTGCTCCGCGTACGCCGCGGCTTCTAAACGCAGCACACGACTAGACCTCAGCAGCGAGATTTCCGAGGATTTCGCGCTCAGGACGAGCGCGCCCGGAGGACCGGACCGAGGAATACTCCTGTATTCCGCAGCGTCCGGGCCGAGGACGTAAGCCGCCCTGAGCGTGAAAGCCGAAGCGAAATCGTTACTCAGTAAGGCCGGGGCAAACGCGGTTGCGGCCGTTGTTCTTGGCTCGGTAGAGCATCTCGTCCGCCGAGCGGAAGAACTGCTTCGAGTCCATGCCGGCCTTGAGGGCGGCGGCGCCGATCGAGACTGTGACCTTGATCTGCTCGCCCTCGACCACGAACGGATGGCTCTCGATCAGCTTGCGCAGATCCTCGGCGATCTTGATCGCGCCGATCAGCGAGGTCTCGGGCAGCACCGCCGCGAATTCTTCGCCGCCGTAGCGACCGAGCTCGTCGTCCGGGCGCAAGCGCTTGGAGATGATGCTGGCGAGATCGCGCAGCACCGAGTCGCCCGCGAGGTGCCCGTAGGTGTCGTTGACTTCCTTGAAGTGGTCGATGTCGACCATCAGCAGCGCCAGATCGCGGTTGTGGCGAATGGCGCGCGGAATTTCTTTCTGAACGACCTGGTCGAGGCGCTTCTTGTTGCCGACGTCGGTCAGACCATCGGTGATGGTCATGTTGAAAATCGTCTCGTGGTACTGCGCCTCGACGTCCGAACCTGACAGGTACTTGAAGATCGTGTCGCCGATCTTGACCTGGTCACCGCGCCGCAGCTGGCAGTCGGTGACAGGGTCGGGCTCGTCGTTGACGTAGGTGCCGTTGGTCGAGTCGAGGTCGGTCAGGTACAGGTGCCCCTCGCGATGCTCCACCCGGGCGTGGCGCCGCGACACACTGTCGCTGTCCAGCACGATGTCGTTCTCTCGGTCGCGGCCCACCGTGATGGTCTCGCGATCCAGCACGTGGCGGCGCCCCAACTCAGAGGCGACTGGCGCGTAGATCACGACGAGGCAGTCGTCCCCCTTTCGTGGGACTTTCAGTTCCTCCAGCGTGGTTACGCGGGTCTTGATGTCGTGGTCGGAGTCCACTGCGCGAATTCAACGAGGCGCGAGTTCGACGCGCGCGAAAGTACTGCCAACTAGCCTACGAATTCCAGCGTTCTTAGTAAAGCTGCGCGTGCGCTTAGTTGCGATGCGAGAATGGACGCGCTGTGGCAAAGCGCTTACGTGTGACCAGGCATGCATACATCGGCACGCATTTGACATACGCGCGCGCCGCGCAGTAACTACGCAAGCTACATCGAGAATCGTTCGGCGAACTCGAGCGTGAAGGGCCGAATTTCCGGCCGCCCAGCCGCTCCGGTTTCCCTCCCGGCGAATGTACGAGAGCACCCACGACGAGTCGCCGCGTATCCTGGTCGTAGACGACGAGGAGGTGATTCGCGACATCCTCGCCGACTTTCTGTCGATGGAGGGGTTCGAGGTACGTACTGCTGCAGACGGCAACGCCGCCCTGCGCGAGCTCACGCGCGGCCACTGCGACATCGTGCTGAGCGATCTCAAGATGCCGAACATGGGCGGCATCGAGCTGCTCGACGTGATCTCGCGCGAATGGCCGCAGCTGGTCACCATCATCATGACGGGCTTCGGCACGGTCGAGACCGCGATCGATGCCATGAAGCGTGGCGCGTACGACTACATCATGAAGCCATTCAAGATGGAGGAGGTCGTACACACGGTCCGGCGCGGGCTGGAGCGCCGCAAGTTGACCGCGGAGAACATGCGCCTCAAGGAGGCGCTATCGCTCTACAAGGTGAGCGAGGCCATCGCCGCAAGTCTGTCGCTCGACGAGGTGATGCGCAACGTAACCGACGCTGCCATCCACGAGGTCGACGCCGATCTGGTCAGCGTCTGGCTGCAGGACGGCACCGGCGCGTTCTTCGAGCGCGCGCGCGTGCAAAGCCCGCGCTTCACGCCCGCAGGTGCCACCGGGGTGCTCTCGTGTCCGCAGCTGGTCGAGCACTTCGCCGACGACAAGCGCTTGCGGGTGCACGGCGAGCGCTGCCTGCCGTTCTTCTCGACGGTGCCCGAGATCCCGGTATCGTCGATGCTCGCCACCCAGCTCACGATGAGCGGCCGCCCGATCGGCTTCCTGGCCGCTCTCAGCTTCACGACCAACCGCATCTTCGACGAAGGCCAGCGCAAGCTGCTGAGCATCGTCTCCGATCGCGCGGCAGCGGCGATCGAGAACGCCAAGCTGTACGAAGATCTCAAGGCCACGTTCTCCCAGACGATCAAGGGCCTGGCGAGCGCCATCGACAAGATGGACCGCTACACCGCCGGCCACTCGACGCGCGTCGCAGCCTACTCGCAGGTGCTGGCGATCAAGCTCGGCTTGCCGGCCGAACAGGTCGAGATCGTGCGCCAGGCGGCGCTGATGCACGACATCGGCAAGATCGGCTGCGTGATGAACCTCAACAAGCCCGGCATCCTGACCGATCGCGAGTACGAGGTGTTCAAGCACCACCCGGGCTACGGCCGCGACATCCTCGAGCCGATCGAATTCCTGTCACCGCTGATCCCCGGCGTGCACCTGCACCACGAGCGCTGGGATGGCCGCGGCTATCCACTGGGGCTGCGTGCCACCGGCATCCCGTTGATCGCGCGCATCATCTCGGTGGCCGACGCCTACGACGCCATGACGAGCGATCGCGCGTACCGGCGCGCGCTGCCACACTCGGTCACGATGACCGAGATCCAGAGCTGCGCCGGCAGCCAGTTCGATCCGGACGTGGCCGGCGAGTTCAGCGAGGCGATCGAGGCGTACCGGCACGAGCGCAAGGAAAAGCACGAGAACGTCCCGGAGTGATCACTCCTTGGACTCGTCGTGCGCGCGATCTGCAGTCGCGTCGAGCGCCGCTTGCCGGCGAAATTTGCCCGTGTCGCTGACGTCGTTGCCTTCCTCGCGCAGCGCGTGAAAGCGCCCGGTCTCTTGCACCTGGGGCTCGACGGTCGGCGGCGGCGGTGGAGGCGGCGGCGGCGAGCGCACCTCGGCACCGGCGGGGACCGGCAAAGGCGCCTCACCCCGATCGTGGGCATCTTGCCACGGGTAGCGAATACGCTTGTGGTACGCGTTTACGAGTGCATCGGTGATGTGCATCGCGAGCATGCGGATGTCTTCGATGCTCAGACCCGATTCATCGAGCTGGCCCTGGTGCATCTTCACGAAGATCACGCGCTGCACCATCTCCAGGAACTTCTCGCGCGTGGGTGGATCGACGGTGCGCGCGCCGGCCTCGATCGAGTCGATCAACATCAAGATCGCGGTCTCGCGCGTGCGCGGACGCACACCCGGATAGCGGAACGACTCTTCGGTCAAGCCCTTCGGATTCCCCTGCGCCAGACACTTGTGCCAGAAGTACTCGATGATGCTCGTGCCGTGGTGGGTATACGAAAACTCCACCACCGCCTCGGGCACGCGGCCTTCGCGCAGGATGCGCGTGCCTTCCACCACGTGCGCCATGATCGCGTCGGCGCTGACGTCGGGCTCGAGGTCTTCGTGTGGCGAGCGCTCGCCGCGCTCCAGGTTCTCGATGAAGTACTTGGACTGACAGGTCTTGCCGAGGTCGTGATAGTAGGCGCCGACGCGCGTCAGCAGCGCATCCGCGCCGATCGCGGCCGCCGAAGCCTCGGCCAGGTTGGCCATGGCGCGCGAGTGCTCCCAGGAGCCGGGCGCTTGTGACGCCATCTTCTTGAGCAGCGGCTGTTCCAGATCCGTGAGCAAGAGCAGTTGCGCACGCGACACCGAACCGACCACGCGGGCCGCCGCCGGCTGCAGAAAGAAGGCACAGATGCCCGACAGCACGCCCGAGCCGAGCGCAGCGATCGGCCCCGAACGCCAGCCCTGATCGAGCTCGCGCGACAGATCGAAGCCGTCGAAGATCTCCTTGGTGGCCACGTAGACTGCGGCGCCCACCAGGCCGGAGAGGAAACCCGACACGACCAGGAACACGTTGCGCTTGCGCGTGGCTATCTTGAACGACAGCGCGGCCACACAGCTGCTGATCAGGTACACGACGCTGATGATCGGGTCGTAGACGATCAGCGAAGACGTAAACAGGCTGAGCAACACCGCCCACATCGAGCCGGTGCGCCGGTCGACGTAGAGCGACGCCCATAGCGGCACCATCGCCACCGGGAACAGCAGCGCGGGTAGGGCGGTGGTGAGCAGGAAGATCTTGGAGAGCGCCAGGAACGCGAACGACAGCCCGAACAGCGCGACCTGCGTGCGCAACAGCGCGCCGTTCTTGGCGCTGATGCGGCGCATGTACGCGGCCGCGACCACGCTCAGCACGAAGTACACGACCCACTGCGCCGCGACGTGCGTGGCGCGCGGCGGTCGCCGGCCCTTCTCGTAGGCCTTCACCAACCCTGCCAACGTGGGATCGGTGACCGATTCCCCGCGCGCGACGGTGCTGCTCGCCGCGATCAAGCGCGAGGCACCCGTCTCGCGATCGTACGCGCGCAGCGTGGTCCGTGGCAGACGCAGCGTGACCGGCGCCGGTGTGCCCGGCTCGACGCGCCACGGCTCGACGAACGCTTCGATGAACGCGGCCACGGTGAGCGCGGACGCGAACACTGCGCTGAGCACTACACCGGATGTAACTCCGGCCACGAGTCGGGTACGAAGCATGACTAAGGGTGCGAGGACTTGGCCCTGTGCGCCGCGCGGGATGGTAGCAAACCCACCTGACGATGATCCCCCTCTACCCCAAGTCTTGGCAACGCGCCGCTGTCGTCGTCACGATCATCGCGATTCTGGCTGTGGGGCTGTGTGCGTGGCCCTACACGGTCGACGACGCGTTCATCGTGGCGCGCTACGCGCGGCGCCTGGCGCTGGGGCAGGGTTATACGTTCAACCCAGGGCCGCCCACCGACGGCGTGACGGGGCCGCTGTGGCTGCTGCCTGGCTGGCTCGCGAGCCTCGTGGGGCTGGACGCGGTACGGGCTGCCAAGCTCGCAGGGCTGGTCTGTACGGCGCTGGCGGGCGCCTTGCTGGTACAGCGGCTGACTCGCCGGAGGTACGGCACACGCTATGCTTGCGCAGCGGCGCTGCTGCTGGCCTGTCAGCCCACGCTGGGCGCGTGGGGCGTCGCGGGGCTCGAAACCGGCGCTGCCACGCTGGCCGTGACGATCGCCTGGCTCGCGCTCAGCGCGCGACCTCGCGTGCAGCGTTGGACGCTCGCAGCGGCGCTTGCGGTACTGCCGTGGCTGCGCCCCGAGTTGACGCTCGTGGCGGCCCTGCTGGCGCTGGGGGCCGGCTGGAAGCTCGGTTGGCCACGGGTTGGGCCGATCTGGGCGCTGCTCGGCGCGAGCTTGGGGACCCTCGCACTGTTCCGCGCGAGCCTGTTCGGGACGCTGCTGCCGCTCGCCTATTACGCCAAACAAGGCTCCCTCGCGCACGGCGCCGACTACGTGGCACGCGGCACGCTGATCGTGCCGGGGGTATTCGGGTTGCCGTTGCTGATACGCGGCGCGCGCCACGGGCGCCGCGACGATCTGTTCCTGGGCTGGCTGTTGCTCGCACACCTGGCTGCGATCTGGCTCGCGGGCGGCGATTGGATGCCGGGATTTCGACTGTTTGCGCCGCTCCTGCCGCTGGCGCTCGGCTTGTGCGCCAGCGGCGCAATGCAGCCCGCACAAAAGTGCTCGTATGCCCGCATCGCGCTGCTTTCATTGACCGCACTGGTGCTGGCGATCGATCTCGCGACGCGCATTCCGGACTGGCAGGCGGCGGGACTCAGCCGTGAGCGCAACGGCGCTGCGCTGGCCGAGCGGCTGCGCAGCTCCGCACGCCGGGTCGCCTTGGTCGATATCGGCTTCCTCGCGTACCAGAGTGGGGTGGACGTGATCGATCTCGGCGGCATCACCGAGCCCGCGATCGCGCGGCTGCCGGGTGCACATCTCGACAAGCGTGTGCGCGAGGACTGGTTGGCCGAGCAGGCACCCGATGCACTTCTTCTGCACAGCTCGCGTCCGCCGCTGCTAGCGGCAGACGGTGGTTTGCGTGAATTGAGCGGCTACCCGGTCGAGCAGCGGGTTGCGAGCTGGGCGTGGACCCGCGCCCAGTTCCGTGTGGCATTCACGCAGGCCTATGCGCCGCACTATCACTACGTGTTGATGCTGCGGCGCTGAAACCACGGATCCCAGGCCGGAAGGCTCGCGCCTGATGGGCGCGCCCCTTCCGAGAACTATCGGTCGCCGGCGCTTCGCGGCGGCTCCGTTGCACCCCGCGGGGGATCGGTGGCACGCTTCCGCAATGTCTTCGGAACTAGCCCCTGGTTTTTTGGTGGCAGCGCCGATCCTGCTCGACGCCAATTTCCGGCGAACGGTGGTGCTCCTGGTCGATCACAAGCCCGAAGGCTCGCTGGGCTTCGTGGTCAATCGGCCGGCCCGCGTGCGTTTACCCGGCATGCTCGAGGCGCTCGGCCTGCATGGGCCGCGCGTGGCTCCGCCCGATGCGCCCGTGTTGGTCGGCGGGCCCGTGGCGCCTGACACCGGCTGGCTGGTGTTCGAGCAGACTCCCGAGCGCAAATTCGGAGACGAAGTCGTGCGCGTCTCGGATCGCCTGGCGGTCAGCGCGTCGCGCGAGCTACTGGAGCAGACCGTCCAGGGACAAGGGCCCGAGCGCGTGATGCTCGTGCTCGGATACGCCGGCTGGGGCCCGTCACAGCTCGACGCCGAGATCGCGCAGGGGGCATGGATCCCGGTCGACCTCGAGGAACGCATCGTGTTCGAGACGCCCTACGAAGAACGCTGGGCGTCGGCGCTGCGCACGCTAGGCATCGACCCGGCACGGCTCACGACGGCGGCGCCCTGCGAGAGCTAATCAACGAGAAGACAGGACCGGGCGAGCGCGGTTGCTAGTTCCGGTTCCTGTTCCTGTTCCAAGCTAGTTGCTAGTTCGATTCGGGCTCGCTCACCGAGGCAGAAAACTAGCAACTAGGAACAGGAACTCGAACTAGCAGCACGAAACAGGGCCCGCGGCACTCAAGGCTCGAACTGGACACGGCCGAAGCGGTCGAGGATGTGGAAGTCGCCGACTCGCGGCGGTGACCAGGCGACGGCGCGCTGGCCTTGCTCTCGCGCGTCCATCACGAAGAAATTCACGCGCCAGTTGCTGCCTGGCTGAGGCGGGCTCGCCGGCGTCTCGCCCGCTGCGAAGGCGGTGAAGGGCACGGCCAGCTCGACGGTGTAGCCGCCGTCAGCGGAAGCGTCGTCGAGTGTGCCGCGCACGGTCACGCCGGCTTGTACCTGGCTGTCCCAGTCCACGTGCCCGAAGGGCCGCGGCTTGCGGCGCGAGTCGTAGCGCGTGTCGAAGTGCATACCGCGCGGCGAGACCTGCAGCTCGAAGTAGTTCTTGGCGTCGCCGTCGGGGTCGAACATCACCTCGACCGTGTCCTGTTCCCACAGGTGATCGTCGGTGTTCTGGAAGGTGCTCTTCAAGTAGTCGTCGTCGACTTCGAACGCGATGTACACGCGCTCGGCGTCGTACAGCATGCGCACGTTCACCTTGAACTCGCCGGGTGCACCGCTGAAGGTCTGCACGAGCGGTCCGGTGCTCGGCGCGGCCAGCCAGTCCGCCTCGTCGAGCTTGCCGTCGAGCGCGATCTTGCCGCGCGCGCGTGGAACCTTGAGCTCGGGCACAGGCGGCGCCGCGAGGCCGACGGGGACGCGCGCTCCGATGGCGCGCCGCTCGGCGTCGTGCTCACCGCGTTTGACCTCGAAGCGTTGCTCGCCCTTGTAGAACCCCAGGTAGAAGGCCGCGACCGGCGAGCTCCAGTCGGCGGGCAGCCGCACGATCTGCTTGTCGCGGATCAGATCGCCGGCCTGCCACCGCGCCTCGGGATAGATGTCGCGCAGCGATCGCTCGCCGTCGAGGTTGAGGCGGGTCGTACCCTGGCCGTCCACCAGGTGCGTGAACAGCTGCACGCCGTCGCCCAGCGGCGCGCGTACGCGCCAGTACCAGGTGATCTCGAACGGCTTGTCCGGCGAGAGCTGCGCGCTGTCCAGGTCGTAGCCGAGGAGCTCGACCTTGTCGTCGAAGGCGATGTCGAGCGGATGTGCCGGCTTGGCTGCCGCTTGCAGCAGCAGGCCCGCGGTGCGAGCCCGTGTCCGCGCGTCGCGCTCGCCGCAGCCGACGGCTGCGAGGATTGCCAGCACCAGCACTAACAAGAGTGTGCGCCGCATGGTCAGCGCCGCGACTTCTTGCGCGCCTTCTTCTGCAGCTTCCGCAGCTGCTTGCGCTTGCTGGGATCGAGCGGCTTCTTGCGCACGCCTGGAATTCCGCCGGGCCCTGCCATGCCGGGGAACAACCCCGCCGCACCTGGGCCACCCTCGGCCACCGCGGCTTCGAGCAACTCGGTCGCCAGGTTCGCCATCATCGGGTTCTCGAGCCCGCCGGTCGACACTGCATCGCGCAGGCGCTTGGCCATCGCCAGCTGCTTCATGCCGGGCATCCGCTGCAGGAAGCTCGCCTGCTGGCCGATCGAGCCCATCATCTTCTGCATGAAGGCGAAGCGCTGCAGCAGCTCGGCCACGTCCTTGTCGGTGCGACCCGAGCCGCGCGACACGCGCCGGATGCGCGACGGCTGCTCGGCGAACAGCTGCGGGCGCTTGCGTTCGGCGCGGGTCATCGAGCTGACCATGGCCTTGATGCGCACCAGCTCCTTGTCGTCGACCTGAAAGCCCTCGGGCACGCTGTCGGCGAAGAACGGCAGCTTCTCGAACATGTCCTGCAGCGGACCCATCTGCTGCAGCATCGAGATCTGCTCGAGGAAGTCGTCCAGCGTGAACTTGCCCTCGAGCAGCTTCTTGGCGTCGCGCTCGGCCTTGTCTTCGTCGACGACCTGCTCGAAGTCCTGCATCAGGCCGACGATGTCGCCGAAGCCCAGGATGCGGCTGGCCATGCCCTCGGGCCGGAAGGCCTCCAGCTTGTCCATGCCTTCGCCGAGGCCGACGTAGCGCACCGGGGCGCCCGTGACGTCCCGTACCGACAGCGCGGCGCCACCGCGCGCATCGCCATCCAGCTTGGTGAGCACCACGCCCGTGATGCCCACGCGCTCGTGGAACGACGCGGCGGTCTTGACCGCGTCCTGACCGATCATCGCGTCGACCACCAGTAGGATGTTCTCCGACCGGGTCTTGTGCTTGATGTCGGCGATCTCCTGCATCAAGGCTTCGTCGATCGCGAGGCGGCCGGCGGTGTCGTAGATGATCGTGTCGCACTTCAACGTGCGCGCGTAGTTCGCCGCCTTCTGGCAGATCTCCACCGGCGTCGCGCCGGGGATGTTGAACACCGGCAAGCTCAGGCGCTCGCCCAGCACCTTGAGTTGTTCGATGGCGCCGGGCCGCTGCACGTCTGCAGCCACCAGCAGCGGACGCTTGCCGTCCTTCTCGAGCAGGCGCGCGAGCTTGCCCGCGCTCGTGGTCTTACCGGAGCCCTGCAGGCCGACCATCATGATGCCGGTGAGCGCGGGCTTCTCCGCGAACGTCAGCGGATCGCCGTCCGCTTTCATCAGCGCCACCAGCTCGTCCTGGCAGATCTTGATGAAGCGCTCGCTCGGCCCGATCGTGACCTTCTTGCCGCGAATCTCGGCGCTGCGCTGGACGATGTCGCCGACCGCTTGCTCCTTCACCCGCGCCAGGAAGCGTTTGACGACGTTGAACTCGACGTCGGCTTCCAGGAGGGAGAGGCGCACGTCGCGCAGCGCCTGCTCGATGTTCTCCTCGGTCAGCTCCGTGACCCCGGACAAACGGTTTTTGGCGGCGCGGAAGCCTTTGCTGAGCGCTTCGAACATGGCTGGTGGTGGGACCCCGAGGCAGGAAGGCTCGCGCCGACGGGCGCGACCCTTCCTCGTGATTATCGGTCGCCGGCGCTTCGCGGCGGCTCCCTGGCGAACGCGGCGAGTAGCACGCCCGCAGCGCGGGGTGCAACGTCGCGCGTTCCACGTTCACACCTTCTGACGTTGCCCTAGATGCTCACGCAAGCCCGCCCCTGTAGGCCGGCCGACGCAAAAACTCACAATGCGCGGCTGGCCAACGCAGGTCATGTTTTCGGCTCACTGTCCTCAAATTAGGAGGTCGAGTGGTGGGCAAGAAGCATTGGATGACGATCGTGCTCTGTGGACTCCTGGCCGGCTGTGGTTCGCCGGAGAGCAACGTGAACGTCGATCGGACCGGCCAGCGCTGGGATGGCGGCTCCCCCGGGCCCGGCAGCGGCCCCGGTCCGTTCGATGACAACCCCGCTCCTCTGCCCGACGCCGGGTCAGTCGCCCCCGAGCATCCGATCGAAGAAGTGCCGCGCGAAGGTGAGTGTGGCGCGAGCTCGTTCGAAGCCCAGCAGGTGGTCGTGCAGCGCGAAGTGCAGGTCGAGTCGCAGGTGACCGTCGTCAAGCCGGTCGCCCTCTACATCATGTTCGACCAGTCGTGGAGCATGAAGATGGGCGGCGCGAACCTCTGGGATCCGGCCGTCGCCGCGATCAAGTCGTTCACGAGCGACGAAGACTCCAAGGGCCTCGGCGTCGGGCTGCAGTTCTTCCCGATCAGCGGCGGGGCCTGCAACGGCAACGGCTACAAGGCGCCCGCGGTCAGCGTCGGCGCCTTGCCCGAACAGGCGAGCAAGATCGCCCAATCGCTCGACGCCCACGATCCGACCGGCAACATCGGCACGCCGATCGAAGGCGCGCTGCGCGGATCGACCGAGTTCTGCAAGCAGTACCAGAAGGATCACCCGGAGGAGCAGTGCGTCGCGGTGCTCGTCACCGACGGCAAGCCCGAGTACGACGGCTGCGAGAAGAGCTCCGACACGCTGGCAGCCATCGCCAAGTCCGCGCACGACGCAGGCGTGACCACGTTCGCGGTGGGCCTGCAGGGGGCGGACTTCGCGCTGCTCGACAAGATCGCGAAGCAGGGTGGAGCGCCGGACTGCGACCCGAATTCGTCCGCGTACGCCTGCAACGTGTCCTCGGGCGCTGACAAGCTCGCCGACGCGCTGACCTCGATCCGCGACACGGTCGTCAAGACCGAGATCAAGACGGTGGTCGAGACCCACGTCGAAGAGAGCCAGTTGCCGTGCGAGTGGGCGATCCCCGCGCAGCCCGAAGGCCAGATCTTCGACCGCGACAAGGTCAACGTGCGGCTGACCAGCGGCGACAAGAAGACCACCTTCGTGCGCGTGGGCTCGGAGGGTGCCTGCCGCGCCGACGCCTGGCGCTTCGACGACCCCTCAGCGCCGACGCGGATCCTGGCCTGCCCGGCGCTGTGCGATCGCATCGAGGCGGAGCCGCAGGCGAAGCTCGAGGTATTGCTGGGCTGCGCGACGGCGATTCCGCAGTAAAGCTAGCAGCCATCAGCGGCAAGCCGAGCGGAACTAGCAACTAGGAACAGCAACGCGAGCACGAAATGGAAACCGCCGGGCGCTGCGTGGCGCGATTGCTAGTTCTTGTTCCTGTTCATGTTCCTAGCCGCTAGTTTTTCCCGCCTCTACGACGGGCGGCTTGGCGCCGATGGGCACGCTACGGAGCACTCTGTGCTATGAAGCGCCCCGGCCCTCATGAGTGTCGCCGCGAAATTGCCGCCGCCTGGAGACCCCCAGGCGCTGTACGTCATCGACATCAGCGGATACGTGTTTCGCGCGTATCACGCGCTGCCGCCGCTGCAATCGCCCCAGGGTGAGCCCTCGCACGCCGTCCTGGGCGTGACGACGATGGTGCAGAAGCTGATCGCGGATCAGCGACCGCAGTTCCTCGCCGTGGCGATGGACTCGAAGTCGCGCTCGTTTCGCCACGAGCTCTACACGGCATACAAGGCCACGCGGCCGGCCGCCCCGCCTGACCTGGGCCAGCAGGTCGCGCGCCTGCGCGAGATCATCGATGCCTTCGCCATCCCCGTGCTGCACGAGGAAGGCGTGGAGGCCGACGACCTGATCGCCACGCTGGCGCACAAGGCGCGCGAACGCGGCCAGACGCTGGTCATCGTCAGCGCCGACAAGGACATGCTGCAGCTCGTCGGCGACGGCATCATCATGTACGACACCAGTCGCAACGTGGTCTACGGCGTCACGGAGACCGAAGCCAAGCTGGGCGTGCCGCCCAGGCTCGTACGCGACTACCTGGCGCTGGTGGGCGACACCTCGGACAACGTGCCGGGCGTGCCCTCGGTGGGGCCGAAGACGGCGGTGCAGCTGCTCACGCAGTTCGGCTCGATCGACGGCATCTACGCGGGCCTCGCGCAGGTGACCAAGAAGGCGTTGAAGGAGAAGCTCGAGCAACATCGCGAGCAGGCGTACCTGTCGCGGGATCTAGTCACATTGCGTGAGGACCTCGCGCTCGGCGTGGAGCTCGATGCGCTGGCGCGTCGTCCACCCGACACGCAGCGGCTGCAGGCGCTGTACCGCGAGCTCGGCTTCGTACGCCTGATCGAGGAGCTGCCTGCCAGCAAGCCCCCGCCGCCTTCGGCTGCAGAGCCGCCGATCGAGCCCGCCGCGCCCGCACAGCTGATCACCAGCGCCGAGCAGCTGCGCGCCCTGAGAACGCGGCTCGCCCGCTCGGAGCGCCTGTTGCTCGCTGCCGTGACCGACGACGCGCACACCGTGCGCGCAGGCCTCGTGGGTCTGCTCCTGGGCATCGACGACGAAGTCCCCGCGTACATCCCGCTCGGGCACACGTACCTGGGTCATCCCGAGCAGCTGCCGCTGGATCATGTGCTCGAGGCCGTCGGACCCGCGTTGCGCAGCGAGCGGCCGCGCAAGGTCTGCGTGGACGCCAAGCGCGATCTGATCGCGCTCGCACAGCACGGCATCGATCTGCAAGGCATCGAGTTCGACGTCAAGCTGGCGAGCTATCTCGCCGATGCCGAACGCCACGGCCACAGCCTGCGCGAGCTCGCGGCGGAGTTCGGCCTGGGTGATCTGACCACGGCCAGCGCGTGGCTCGCAGCCGGCTCGAAGGAAGGCTCGGCGCTGCTCGAGATCGAACGCGCGGCGGGCCTGTCGGGCGAGGCCGCGCAGGCCATGCAGCGCATCGTGCCGCGCCTGCGCGGCAAGCTGGGCGAGCTCGAGTGCGAGCCGCTGCTGCACGACATGGAGCTACCGCTGGCGCGCGTGCTCTGCGAGATCGAGCGCACCGGGGTGCTGGTCGACGTGCCGCGGCTGGTGCGGCTGTCGGGCGAGCTCGCCGTGCAGCTCGGCGAGCTCGAGCGGCGCTGCACCGAGCTCGTGGGCCACGAGTTCAACGTCGGCTCACCGCGCCAACTCGAGGCCATCCTGTTCGACCAGCTGAAGCTGCCGGTCATCAAGCGCACCAAGACCGCGCGCTCGACCGACGCCGACGTGCTCGAAGAGCTCGCCATCCAGCACGAGCTGCCGGCGGCGATCCTCGAGCACCGCATGCTCGCCAAGCTCAAGAGCACCTACCTCGACGCGTTGCCGCGCGAGATCAACCCGCGCACCGGACGCATCCACACCGACTTTCGCCAGACCGTCGCCGCGACCGGCAGGCTGAGCTCGAGCGAACCCAACCTGCAGAACATCCCCATCCGCAGCGAGGTCGGCCGCAAGATCCGCGACGCCTTCGTGGCGCGCGAAGGCTTTCGCGTGCTCTCCGCCGACTACTCGCAGATCGAGCTGCGCGTGCTCGCACACCTCAGCCACGACCCGGAGCTGGTCGCTGCCTTCTCGAGCGACACCGACGTGCACGTGCGCACGGCGCGCGCGATCTTCGGCGTGCCGGAGGCCGAAGTCACGCGCGAGATGCGCGCCCAGAGCAAGACGGTCAACTTCGCCGTGATCTACGGCCAGACCCAGTTCGCGCTGGCGCGCAATCTCCGCATCGAGCGCGCCGAGGCAGCGCGCTACATCAAGGCCTTCTTCGAGCAATATGCCGGCGTGCGGCGTTACATGGACGAGGTCGTCGAAAACGCCCGGCGCAGCGGCCAGACGCGCACGCTGCTCGGTCGCGTGCGCCGCGTCGCCGACATGCTCAGCCGCAACCGCATGCAGCGCGAAGCGGCGGAGCGCATCGCGCGCAACACGCCGATCCAGGGCTCGGCGGCCGACATCATCAAGCTCGCGATGGTCTCGATCGGCGAGCGCATGCGGCGCGAAAAGCTCAAGAGCCGCATGCTGCTCACGGTCCACGACGAGCTGGTGTTCGAGGCGCCGAAGGACGAGGAGCAAGCGCTCGAGGCGCTGGTGGTGGAGTGCATGGAGAGCGCGCTCAAGCTGGATGTGCCGCTGAAAGTGGACCGAGGATGGGGCGACAGCTGGGGCGCCGCGCACTAGCTCAACGTCTCGGGGATCAGAGGCAACAGCGCGGCGTGCGATCGCGCCGATAGCTACGTCGTGCTGTCTTCGCTCACCGCGACCTCGGGCTGGTGGCGCGCAATGGGCGTGAGCAGGCTGCCGCGGCTAAGACGGAAGCGTTCGCCACGCCATTCGGTGGTGCGCGAGACCGAGGCGTAGAGCCAGATGCAGGGCAGGACGAGGTCGCGAAGTGGCATGCAGAGCGCGTAGCTCAGCGCCAGCGGTTCACTGCGCAGACGCAGCATCAAGCGCCGGTCGAGCCACACCTTGTACACGACCACCGCCGCGTACAATGCGCCGAGCTGCAGCTCGAAGCCGCTCAACACGAACGCCAGGAAGCTGAAGAACGTCGCGTTCGAGATCAGATCCGCGATGAAGCCGCCCAGGTGCACCACCACGCGCATCTTCAACCAGCGCGAGTGCCGCGACAGGAAGCGCGAGACGGGCGCGGCGACGTTGATGTTGTCGACCGCCAGGCTGGAGAGCGCGACGCGCTTGCCCGCGGCGGCATAGGTCTGTCCGAGCACGTAGTCTTCGGCCAGCACGTCCTTCACCAGCGCGAGGCCGCCCAGGCTCTCGAGCTCGGAGCGACGGAAGAGCATGGACTTGCCGAGCACGCAGGTGATGCCGGCCAGGCGCTCGGCCAGGCAGATCCCGGGCGTGGTGAAGCTGGTGATCTGGATGTTGTCGAGCACCGCTCCGAGCGAGCGCTCGCCGCGCGCGGCGATCAGTGCGCCCAGCATCGACGCGCCGCTCGCCTGCCACTCGTCGACCAACGCACGCAAGTAGCCGGGCCGCACGCGCACGTTGGCGTCGGTCTGCAGCACCAGGTCGTGCGCCGCAGCGCGCAGGGCACCGGCGAGGTTCGAGACCTTCGGGTTGGTTCCGAAGCTCGGGTCCGACAGCACGAATTTGCTCTCGACCGCGGGGTACTGCTCGGCGATCCGCCGCGCCAGCGCGATGCCCGGATCGCCGGGCTCGGTACTGGCGAACACCAGCTGCAGGGGCGCCGGGTAGTCCTGCTCGAAGAACGAGCGCAGGTTCTGCTCGAGCTCTTCCTCGAGCCCCTTGATCGGCTTCAAGACCGTGAGCGGCAGCGGGCGGTGCGGCCACGGCTCACGCGGCGGAGCGGTCTGGCGCAGCGTCGCCCAGTACGCCATGCGATGGAGGAACAACGCCACCGCGGTCAGCGCCAAACAGATCGAAACGGGGGCAGAGAACATGGCGAACGCGGCGACTATTACATCGCAGCCTCGCGCGAGGCAAACGCCTGCGCGCTACAGTGGCCGCCCGAGGCGACCGTGAACGAGATCGTACGAACCGTCGCGTGTGCTCCGTGGCCCGTACCGGCCGCCCAGTCAGATCTGTGGTTGGCTTGGGCCGCGGACGGCCGCCTGACGCACGCGCTGTGGACGCCAGCGGGCGTGCGGCCCGACGAGCTCCGGGCCGAGCTGCCGCACGCCGAGCCGCCAGCGCAGGTGGCCGAGCTGCTGGCCGCCTACTTCGCCGGCGCGCCCGTCGACCCCGTCAGCCTGCCGGTAGCGCCCGCGGGTAGTCCGTTTCAGCTGCGGGTTTGGCAGGCGCTGCGCGGCGTGAGGCGCGGCCACGTGCGGAGCTATGCCGGCATCGCCGCCGACATCCAGCAGCCCCGCGCGATGCGTGCAGTCGGCATGGCAAACGGGCGCAACCCCATCGCGGTGGTGATCCCATGTCATCGGGTGGTGGAGAAGGACTTCAGCATCGGTGGCTACAGCTCGGGCCTGCCGCTGAAACGTTTCCTGCTGAGCCTGGAGGGTGTGGACGTCGTGGGCGATGTCGTGCGACCGGGGCAGCTGACGCTCATCTGAGCGCGAGTGCCGCAATACGCGCTGTCCCAAGCGTGCACTGCATGCCGCTGCGAGCGGCAGGGAAACGGCTGTTGACGTCTCATGAATCTCGATTCACAGTCTGACCCCAGCCTCACATGCCACGGAAGTCCGCCGTCGCCCGCCGCAAGACCCAGGCGGATTCCACGCCGCAACGCTCCACGAAAGCGCGCCTGCGCGAAGACTTTCGCAGCTTCGCGCGCGCGGCGATCCTGACCGCGGGCGAAGAGGTCCTCGCTGAAGAGGGACTGCACGCGGGCCGCATCGAAGAGGTCGCGCAACGCGCGCGCGTCGCGGTCGGCACGATCTACAACCTGGTCGGCGATCGCGAGGCGCTGGTCACGGAGATCTTGCGCGCACGTCATGAAGAAGTCTTAACGCGCCTTGCCGATGCGCTCAGACAGCACGAGGACAAGCCCTACCGCGAGCAGGTGCACGCGGTGCTGCTGACCATGTTCGAGTACTTCGGCGAGCACTGGCGGTTCTTCCGCCTGGTGATGGAGGCGGAGCGCGCCGCCGGGGGCGGCAAGCTCGGCCCGCGTACGCGCAGCTCCAAGCACACGCTGCTCGAGCTGCGCAAGCTGTACCGCGAGCTGATCCAGCGCGGAGTGAAGCAAGGCGCATTGCGCGCTGCAGGCAGCGAGCTCTATCCGGCCATGCTGAGTGGGCTGCTGCGCGAAGTGATGATCCACGACCTGGAAGCCCGCGACCGCGTCTCCCCGCGCCAGCGCGCCGATCTGTTGACTCGAATGTTTTTCGAAGGAGCCGGAACGTGATCCGATGCACACCCCTTTGGCTGACGCTGCTGCTGGCGGCAGCCGCCGTCGGCTGCAAGCGCCAGCCGCCGCCTGCGGACAAGCCCGCGGCCGTCGCCGACGAGAAGCCGATCGCTGCCAGCACGGTCAAGGTCGAGACCAAGCCCATGCCGCGCTACGTCACGCTCACCGGCAGCCTGGTCGCGGACAGCACGTCGTCGGTAGCCGCAGACGTCACTGGTAAAGTGCTCTCGGTGCTCGTCGACCGCGGCAGCGTGGTCAAGGCCGGCGCGGTGCTGGTCGTGCTCGACAAGCGCTCCGCCACGATCCGCTCGCGCGAAGCTTCGGCCAACGTCGAGCTGGCGCGCTCGCAGGCGGATCTCGCGCGGCAGGAATGCGCGCGCGCCGACGGCCTGCTCGCGTCTGGTGCACTTGGCAAAGCGGACTACGACCGCGTGAAGGCCCAGTGCCAGACCTCCACGCAGTCGGTCGAAGCTGCGCAGGCGCGCCAGGAGGCGGCCCTGCAGACCCTGGGTGATGCGGTGATCAAGGCGCCGTTCGGCGGCGTCGTCACCGAGAAGCTCGTGAACGTGGGCGAATACGTGCAGTCGCAGACGCAGGTGGTGCGCCTGGTCAAGAGCGACCCGATCCGCTTGCAGCTCAACGTGCCCGAGGCGTTGCTCGGCAACGTCAGCCCGGGTGCCCCCGTCGAGCTGCAGGTCTCCGCGTTCCCCGACCAGTGGTGGGGCGGCACGCTGCGCTACTTCAGCGCAGCGCTGCGCGAGCGTTCACGCGACCTGCTGGTGGAAGCGCTCGTGCCCAACCCCGAGCAAAAGCTCCGGCCCGGCATGTTCGCGCTGGCGCGGCTGCCGCTGCCCAAGGCCGATTCACTCGTCGTGCCGCTGGCAGCTGCGCGCATCGACGGCGATCTCTCGCGGCTGTTCGTCGACCACAACGGCACGCTCGAGGAGCGCATCGTCGAGCTCGGCGCGCGCGAGGGCGACCTGGTGGAGGTCCGCAAGGGCGTTTCCGCGGGTGAGTCGGTCGTCTCACCCTTTCCCAAGGAGGCGAAGGACGGGGCGCGCATCGCTGCGCGCTAGTCCCGAACTCACATGCAGTGGCTCGCCTCCATTTGTGTCAAACGGCCGGTCTTCGCCAGCGTCCTGATCCTCATCCTGTGCGTGGTGGGCGTCGCCGGTTATCTGAAGCTCGGCGTCGATCGCTTCCCGAAGGTCGACTTCCCGGTCATCACCGTCACCACGCTCCTGCCGGGCGCCGGTCCGAACGAGATCGAGTCCGAGGTCACCGACCTGATCGAAGAAGCGGTCGGCACCTGCAGCGGCATCGACGAGCTTCGCTCCGCCTCGAGCGAGGGTGTCTCGCAGGTGTTCATCACGTTCGTGCTGGAGAAGGATCCGGACGTCGCCGCGCAAGAGGTTCGCGACCGCGTCAACGCGGTGATCCGTCAGCTACCCGACTCGATCGAGCTGCCGACGGTCACGAAGATCGACCCCGACGCGACGCCGATCCTCTATCTGTCGCTGACCGCAGACAAACCGATCCGCGAGATCACCGAGCTGGCAGACAAGCTCGTGCGGCGCCAGATCGAGAACGCGCAGGGTGTCGGCCAGGTCACGATCATCGGCGGCCGCAAGCGCCAGGTGAACATCTGGTTGGACCCGCTCAAGATGCGCTCGCTCGGCATCACGGCGACCGAGGTGCAGCGCGCGATCGCCATGCAAAACTCGCAGATCCCGGGCGGTTCGGTCGAGACCGGGCCGCGCGATCTCACGCTGCGTATCCGCGGCCGCGTGGGCAAGGTCGAGGAGTTCAACCAGCTGATCGTGCGCGAGATCGACGGGCGTATCGTACGCATCAGCGACATTGCTCGCGTCGAGGACGGCGAGGCCGAAGCACAGACGGTGGCGCGCCGGGACGGCGTTGCCTCTGTCGTGCTGACGGTGCGCAAGCAGTCCGGCGAGAACACGCTGGCCGTGGCCGAGAACGTGCAGGCGCGCCTCGAGAACGTCCGCAAGCTGCTGCCGGCCGGCTACAAGATCGAGAACGTCCGCGACAACTCGACGGTGATCAAGACCAGCGCCGACGCGGTCAAGTCGCACCTGATCGAGGGCTCCTTCCTGGCGGCGCTGGTGGTGCTGTTCTTCCTCGGCAACTTCCGCGCGACGATCATCGCCGCGCTGGCCATCCCGACGTCGATCATCTCCACGTTCGGCCTGATGTGGGCCAAGGGCTTCACGCTCAACGCGATCACGCTGCTCGCGCTGGCACTGGCGGTCGGCATCGTGATCGACGACGCGATCGTCGTGCTCGAGAACATCTTCCGCTTCATCGAGGAGAAGAAGCGCCGGCCGTTCGAGGCCGCCATCGAGGCCACCAAGGAGATCGGCCTGGCGGTGCTCGCGACCACGCTGTCCTTGATCGCCATCTTCGCGCCGGTCGTGTTCATGGGCGGCATCCCGGGTCGCTTCCTGAGCAGCTTCGGCGTGACCATGGCATTCTCGATCGCGGTCTCGCTGCTGGTCAGCTTCACGCTCACGCCGAGCCTCGCTGCGCGTATGCTCAAGCCGCACGAGGAGAACGGTCACGGCAAGAAGCCGCTGCTCGAGCGCATCGTCGACCTCGGCTACCGCCCGATCGAGCGCGGCTACGTGCGCGTGCTGGGCTTCGCCATGCGCTGGCGGTTCTTGATCGTGATCCTGTCGTTCGCCACGCTCGGCTCGTGCGTGCCGCTGTTCAAGGCCGTACCCAAGTCGTTCCTGCCGATCAACGACGAGGCGCAGCTGATGCTCAGCGTGCGCGCGCCCGAAGGCACCAGCCTCGAGGCCACCGACCTGATCGCAGAGCGCATCGCGCGCCAGGTGCGCAAGCTGGACGGCGTGACCTTCACGCTGGTCACCATCGGCGACAACGAGCAGAAGACGCCGAACCTCGCGACGATCTACGCACGTCTGACCGACCCCGTGAAACGCGTGCAGACGCAGGCCGACATGATCGCGAAGATCCGCAGCGAGATCGTCAGCCAGCAGCCGAAGGAGCTGCGCATCAGCGTCGGTGAAGTGCCGGCGTTGAGCGGCGGCGGCGGCTCGACCGCGTCGGTGCAGTACGTGGTGAGCGGCCCGGACCTCGACAAGTTGAGCGAGTACACCGGGAAGCTCGTCGACCGACTTCGCCAGGTGAAGGGCGCGGTCGACGTGGACAGCACGCTGGTCCTCGGCAAACCCGAGATCGTCGCCGACGTGGATCGCGCCAAGGCCGGCGATCTGGGCGTGACCGTGGCGGACGTGGCGTCGACCCTGCGCTTGCTGGTGGGCGGCGACGAGGTCAGCACCTTCGAGCAGCACGGCGAGCAATACGACGTCTACGCGCGTGCCGAGTCGCGCTTCCGCACGCACGAAGAGGGCCTGGCGACGGTCGCGGTGCCCTCGAGCAAGCTCGGCCAGGTCCCGCTGATCGACGTGGTCAAGCTCAGCCACGAGGAAGGCCCGTCGCAGATCAACCGCTACAACCGCAAGCGGCAGGTCACGATCCTGGCCAACGTCGCGCAAGGCGTGGGCGAGAGTCAGGTGTTGGCCGAGCTGGAAAAGGCCATCGCGGATCTGCACATGCCGGTCGGCTATACCGCGCTGCCGCAAGGTCGCTCGCGTGAGCTCGGGCGCGCTGCGTCCAACTTCGGCATCGCCTTCGCGCTGTCGTTCGTGTTCATGTACCTGATCCTGGCGGCGCAGTTCGAGTCCTGGCTGCACCCGGTGACCATCTTGCTGTCGCTGCCGCTCACGCTGCCGTTCGCGCTGCTCTCGCTCGCGCTGACCGGACAATCGCTCAACATGTTCTCCGCGCTGGGCGTGCTCGTGCTGTTCGGTGTCGTAAAGAAGAACGGCATTCTGCAGATCGACCACACCAACCAGCTGCGCGAGGCAGGCATGCCGCGCGAGCAGGCCATCCTGCAGGCCAACCGCGATCGGTTGCGACCGATCCTGATGACCACCATCGCCTTCGTCGCCGGCATGGTGCCGCTGTTGCTCTCGAAGGGCATCGGTGCCGGGCAGAGCCGCGCGACCGCAGGCGTGGTGGTCGGAGGCCAGCTGCTGTCGCTGTTGCTCACGCTGCTCGCCACGCCGGTCGCGTACTCGCTGTTCGACGACACGCGCATCGGCATGTCGCGCTTCGCAGGCTGGGTCGGTCGAGGCTTCCGCCCCGCCGAACCCGCCCGCGTGCGTCACAGTCAGCCGCCGGCAGAACCCGTCACGAACATCTCCGAAGCCGAGTAGGTCTAGTCCGACTCGGTGCTGAGCTCGCTCGAGCGCTGAGTGCGCGGATAGAGCGCGTAGAGCAGGAGCGGCCAGAACAGCACGACCTCGCGCACGACGGCCCGCATGCCCGCGTCGCCGAAGAACGCGAAGCCGAGCGGCGCGGGCAGTACCGGGTGAACCGGCGCGAGGAAGCGGGCGGAGCTGAACGGCCAGAGCAGCGCAGGCCCGTTTACGCCGTCGGTCAGGGTGTCGGCCAGGCCGTGGCTGGCCATCGCCAGGCTGGCGAACAGGGCGGTCAGGGCGCGTGGTAGGCCGAACCGACCCGACCACAGCCCGACCAGCACACCCACCACGCAGGCGGCGAAGAGCGAGTGCGTGAAGCCGCGATGGCCCCAATCCGTGCCGTACTGCGCGCCGAAGCGTCCGCCGAGCAGATCCAGATCGGGTAGCGCGGCGAGCGCGACTCCAAGCACGCCCGCCTGGAACAACGGCGCCTCGGGGACGCGCACCTGGTACGCGCGCGCCACTGCCAAGCCGAGCGCCACGTGTCCGAGCATCGCCATGATCGAGACCTCGGCGGTCAGCCGAGCTTCTTCAAGGCGGCGCGCAGCTGCTCGCGCGCCTCTTCGAGCTCGGCCCGACGCTCGCGCTCTTTCTGCACGACATCGGCCGGAGCGCGCTCCACGAAGCCCGCGTTGTCGAGCTTCTTGCTGATCGCCAAAAGGTCCTTCTCGAGCTTCTGCAGCTGGCGCTCGATGCGTTCCTTCTCGCGACTGTCATCGACCAGGCCCGCCAGCGGCACGAGCAGTGTGACGCCCTCGGCCAGCGCGGTCGCGCTGTTCTCGAGGTCCGCCGCACCGCTCAGGGCTTCGACGCTGACGGTGGCGTTGCACAGGCTGGCGATGGCCGTGCGCTCGCGCTCCAGCACGCGCCGGGCCTCGGCGTCGTCGCTGCGCAGGTGCAGGGGCAAGGCCAGGCGCGGGTGGATGTCTCGCTCCGAGCGCAACGCGCGCGCCGCCACGATCACCGCTTGCAGCAGGTTCATCTCGCGCTCGATCTGCTCGTCGCGCAGCGCGTCGCGCGCCGCGTCCGGGTAGCGCGCCAGCACCAGCGTGCGGGTCAACCCCGAGCGCTTGGGCACGCGCTGCCAGATCTCCTCGGTGATGAACGGCATCATCGGGTGAAGCACGCGCAGCGAAGTCTCGAGCACGTGCACCAGCACCGAGCGCGTCTCGCGCTGCAGCTGGGCATCGTTCGCCGCCAACAGCGGCTTGGACAGCTCGAGGTACCAGTCGCAGAAGTCCTGCCAGACGAAGTGGTAGAGCGCGCTGGTGGCCTCGTCCATGCGGTACTCGCGCACCGCGTCGTGCATGGCGTCGATCGCCACGTGCAAGCGCGACAGGATCCAGCGGTTGGCAAATTGCTGCGCCACCGGCCGCGCCTGTCCGGCCTCCGCGTCGGAGCTGTTCTGCAGGTTCATCAGCACGTAGCGCGCCGCGTTCCACAGCTTGTTGGCGAAGTTGCGGTAGCCCTCGATGCGCTTGATCGAGAGCGCGATCTTGGTGGTCTGCGGCGAGTAGCTCAGCAGTGTCATGCGCAGCGCGTCCGCGCCGTAGGCGGCGAAGCCTTCCGGGTACGTCTTGCGCAGGTAGTCGAGCCCGCTGTCCTTGGCGCCGTTCTTCTCGGCAGTCTTCAGCAGGTGATCGAGCGTCGCGCCCGAGATCACGTCCAGCGGATCGACGACGTTGCCCTTGAGCTTCGACATCTTCTCGCCGCGCTCGTCGGTGACCAGGCCCGACAACAGCACGCGACGGAACGGCACCTGCCCGGTGAAGTGCAGACCCATCATCATCATGCGCGCGACCCAGAAGAACAGGATGTCGTAGCCCGTCTCCATGTCGCTGGTCGGGTAGAAGCGCGTGAGATCCGGCGTCTGCTCGGGCCAGCCCAGCGTAGAGAACGGCCACAAGCCCGAGCTGAACCAGGTATCCAGCACATCCTCGTCCGCCGTCAGGGCGCCGCCGCAGCGCTCGCAGCGCGAGGGCTCCTGCATCGCCACGTGCGCGTGCTCGCACTTCTGGCAGTACCAGGCCGGGATCGGGTGGCCCCACCAGAGCTGGCGCGAGATGCACCAGTCCTGAATGTTGCGCATCCAGTGAAAGTAAGTCTTCTCCCAGTGCTCGGGGATCAGCCGCGTCTGGCCGCGCTCGACCGCGGCGATCGCGGGCTCGGCGAGCGGCTTCATGTTCATGAACCACTGGGTCGAGATGATCGGCTCGACGACCGTGCCCGAGCGCTGAGAGCGGGGCAGGGTGAGCGTGTGGCTCCTGGTCCCGCGAGCGAGGCCCAGCTCTTCCAGCTTCTTCTTCACGGCCTTGCGCGCGACGAAGCGATCGAGCCCGGCGAACGGACCGGCGTTGTCGTTCAGCTTGCCGTCCTTGTGCAGGATGTTGATCTCTTCCAGCTGGTGGCGCTTGCCCGTGGCGAAGTCGTTCCAGTCGTGCGCGGGCGTGACCTTCACCGCCCCGCTGCCGAACTTCATGTCCACCAGCTCGGCGTCGGTGATGATCTTCACCTTGCGCGACACGAACGGGTGCAGCGCGAACTTGCCGTGCAGGTGCGTGTAGCGCGGGTCGTCCGGGTGCACCGCCACCGCGGTATCGCCCAGCATCGTCTCGGGGCGTGTCGTGGAGACCACGATCTCACCGCCGCCCTCCAGCGGATACGCGAAGTCGAACAGCTCACCCTGCGCGTTCTCTTCGTTCTCGACCTCGAGATCCGAGAGCACGGTCTGCGCCTGCACGTCCCAGTTCACCAGGCGCGTGGCGCGGTAGATCAGCTTCTGCTCGTAGAGCGTCACGAAGGCGTGGCGCACCGCGCGCGACAGGCCTTCGTCCATGGTGAAGCGCTCGCGCGTCCAGTCGCAGGACGCGCCGAGCACGCGCAGCTGCTGCAGGATGCGCCCGCCCGACTCGGCCTTCCACTGCCAGACGCGCTCGATGAACTTGGCCCGGCCGAGCTCGTGGCGGTTCTTGCCCTCGCGCGCGAGTTGGCGCTCGACCGCGACCTGCGTGGCGATGCCGGCGTGATCGATGCCGGGCACCCAGAGCGTGTTGCGCCCGAGCATGCGGTGGTAGCGCACGAGCACGTCTTCGAACGCCGTGCGGCAGGCGTGGCCCATGTGCAGCGAGCCCGTGACGTTCGGCGGTGGAATCGCGACCGTGTACGGTTCGCGCGTGTCCTCCGGCGCCGCGCTGGCCGTGAAGAAGCCGTTTTCTTCCCAGAAGCGGTACCAGCGCGGTTCTGTCTCGCGCGGGTCGTAGGCCTTGGGCAGTGACAACGCTTCGTCCGCGGCTTTGGGGTCGTGGCTGGGCTCGGAGCTCATTCAAACCTCGTGCGGCGGGCGGTATGCCGCATTCCTGCCCGGCACTCAAGCACGCACCACCCCACACGATGTCGCCGGACCGGCTAGCGTAGCAGGCGGCCGTGAAACCGCCCGCCTGGCAAGTACCGGCCTGGGAGCCGCCGCGTAGCGCCGGCGACCGATGGTTATCAGCTCAGGTCAGCCCGCGGTCAGCCGGCGGATCTCTTCTTTGATCAGAGTCTCGGCCAGCTCCGGCACGACTTCCCAGACCACCCGCTCGATGACCTCGCGCGAGAGGGCGAGCACCGCGGTCACCTGGTCGGGCGACAACCCGAGGCCCCCCAGGCGCTGCTGGAGCTCGGTCTCGGCACCGGCAGAGACCACCGCCATCGGCGGCGCGGCCGCGACGGCGTTGGCGATCGCGCTCGAGACGCCGGCGGGTGCACGCGCTGCGACTGCAGCTGCTGGCTGCACCTTGGGCGCGGGCGGCGGCGGAGCAGCGGCCGGCTTGCCGAACGCGATGGTCTTGCCACCGATGCGCGTCTGTTGATTGGCGGCCGCTGCGGGCGCCACCGCGGCGGGAGCCGCAGCAGGTGCCGCGGCTCTTGCGGCGGATGGTTGCGCGCGCGGGCGAGCGAGCACCTGCTTGACGCGATCGATCACGTGCTGCGTATCGAACGGCTTCAAGATGTGATCGTCGACGCCGGCAGCCTTGCCCTTGTCTTCGTCGTACGGATGCTTCTGGCTCGCCATCACCACGACGGCCGTTCGCTCCAGACCCGGCGAGGTCTTGATCGCGCTCGCGATCGAGTAGCCATCCATGCCGCTCAGCGAGAGGTCTGCGAACACCACATCGGGGGCGAGCTCGGAGGCTTTACGGAGCGCGGCTTCTCCGTTGTCTACCGTGGTCACCTGCGCGTCTTCGCCTTGGAAGGTCAACTCCAAGATGCGGCGCATGGTCACACTGTCATCCGCAACCAGAATGTTCACGGACACGCGGCCCTCCTTTGGGCGATAGTCCAGGCACGACTCTCTCAGCTGAGTGCCAAGGGAACCACAAGCGTCGGGTTTTGGTCAAGGAATCCGATGACCTACAGCTGATCCTGCGGCCACTATCAACGCAGTCGATGCAGGTGGTTGCGCCACCATCAGAGCTGGCCTAAGTCGCGCGTCCACATGCCCGTAGATCCGAATTCGCCCGGCGAGCCCTCGCCGTATCGCTATCTGACACTCGCACCACGCCCGCCCGAGGGCCCGATCGAGCTTTCGACGCTCTGGCCGGAGCACGATGGGGAGATCGAGCTCGAGATCGGCTTCGGCCGGGGCATGTTCCTGCTCGAGCGCGCCCGCTCGGCGCCCGGGGCGCGACTGCTGGGGATCGAGATCAAGAGCAAGTGGGCGTACCTGGTCTCACAACGAGCGGCGGATTTGCCGAGGGTCAGGGTGTTCGCTGCAGATGCCCGCGACTTCCTGCCGCGCCTTCAGCCTGCGCACAGTGTGGCGCGGGTGTTCATGCACTTTCCCGATCCGTGGTGGAAGAAGCGTCACGCCAAGCGCAGGTTGGGTGGGAGGGAGACGCTCGATCCCATTGCGAGGCTACTGGCGGTGGGCGGCGAGCTGTTCATCCAGACGGACGTGGAAGAACGCGCGCAGGATTTCGTGACGGCGATCCGCGCGCACGACGCGTTCGAGCTGCCGGATGATCCCTACATCGCGGATCACGCATTTGGGGCACGGAGCAATCGCGAGAAGCGAGCGATCGCAGATGGATTGCCGGTGTACCGGATCTCCGCTCTTCGCAGGTAAGGCTCAGCCCGAGTGAGGGCCGCCCGCGCCCTGATTCGCACCCAACAGAGTCTCGTCGTCTCCGTCTTCGTGCGTCGGGTGCATCATGCGCTTCTTGCAGCGCACCGCGCTCGGCTTCGCTGCCATGGGCAGGAAAGGAACGATCGGCTTGTCTTCCGAGTACTGCCGGTGGCTGAAGGGCTCGCGCGGAACGAACGGAATCGGATCGCAGTTGCGGCCCTGGTAGATCAGCTCGAAGTGCACGTGGGGGCCCATGCTGCGTCCCGTGCTGCCGAGCTCGGCCAGCGGCTGACCCTGTCCGACGCGCTCACCGGCGCGGACCAAGATGCGCTGGTTGTGCCCGTACAGCGTGACCCAGCCGCCGGGGTGCACGACCAACACCACGTTGCCGTAGCCGCGCAGCTCGTTGCCGACGTAGCCGACGACGCCCGGAGCGGCGGCGAGTACGTCCGAGCCAAATTCGCCTTCGATGTCGATGGCCAGGTGGTAGCCGCCTTCGCCGGAGCCATAACCGCGGCCGAACCAACCGTCCTTCACCGGCCAGGTGAGTTGTCCGTCGCCCTTCGGGCCGGCGTTGGCTTCCGTGATCCACTCGGGGCTGACCATGCCGGTCAGCAGCAACGATGCGGCCTTGCGGTTGCCCAGGCCGAGCTTCTCCGCGCGCGTCTGCGCGATCATCGCGCGCAGCTCACCGCGCGTGGGGCCGAGTGTCTCCGGCGCCATGTGCTCGTAGATCGTCCAGCGCTCGGCACCGGCATCCAAGCCGAGCGACGCCACTTGCTGACCCTGTAGGCCGTAGCGCGCCTGCAGCTGCCAACCCATGAAGCCGACGTAACCGAACATCAGCAGCGCGCTCAGTTGTCCGCACGCCAAGAGCCAGTTCGGAAAGGTGATCTGAAAAGGAGTGAGCCCCGAATCCCGCAATACCAAGATAGTCCACGATCGAGTCAGCTTCTTGTGCATCGTGTGCCTAGCACCGCTTACAGGCGCGCGGTGAGCTCTCCTATCTTCCAGCCCAGCCAAAGAATGCTCGAGAGTGCGGCCACCATGACCACAGCCCCGAGTACGATCGTGCCCGTGCTCAAATTCAAGTTGCGCGATCCGCGCCCGTCGTTACCGAATATGACGACTCGCAGCTGCACGCTCAGCCCGCCGCGCTAGCAGCCCGCGTGGGCAGTGGAGGAGCCGACGATGCCGCGTCGCCTTCCGCAGTTTGCAGCGTGTTCGTGTCTTCGCCGTGCGCGGTGCTGCCGTCCAACACGCCGCCGCGATCGACACACAGCGCGCCGTAGCGCATCTCGCCGCGCGCCACGCCGTTGGGGGCGATGTGCAGCAGCTCGGTCACGCTCACCTTGCCCTCGACGCGCCCGCCGACCACCAGCTCGTGCGCCACCACCTCGCCCAGGATCACGCCGCTCGGGCCGACCGACACGTGGCCCTCGGCGAACAGGCTGCCATCGATCTGGCCGTCGACCTGGACCCGACCAGCCACGCGGACATTGCCTTCGATCACGGTGCCGCGGCCGATGATCGTCGGCTCCGTGGCAGCGCTCGTTTTGGACTTCTTCCCAAACATTGGTTGCATCCTCCCGCGTGGGTGATTGCTGTATTCATAAAATAATACCGTGAAACTGGCAGAAAGAAATATGGGCCGATTCGTCTTAGGAGGATTCAAACCAGGCTTTCCAAGTTGCTCTAGCCAGGTCAAGCTAAAATTTTCAGTATTAGTTTACTTTTTACCGGATTGACGGCGTGAAAATTCCAGCGCACGCGAAAGCGCGTGTGACTGGAATCGCCCCTCACTCTCCGATTTCGATCGCGTCCTCGGGGCGCAGCCCGGCCCGCAACTGCGCCCCGGGGTGGTCGAGCGCCCCGGGAGGCAGTGCGGCTCGCAGCGGACCGAGGGCCTGGCTGCGAGCTGCCTGTGGAAGCGTGGCGGAGTACGCAGCCAGCAACGGCAGTTGCTCCGCCGGCAACCGCGCGCGCAGCGAGCGCTCGGCGATGCGCCGCACGGCCGGGTAGGCGTCGAGCTCGAGCACGTCCAGCAGCATGCCGAGCACGCGCGGCTGCGCTGTCGCGGACAGCTGCGCGGTCGGCTTGCCCAGCGCGTGTGCCGCGATCGCGCGCTCGATCGGATCGCCCGCGAACAGCATGCGCGTCGCCTCGGGCGGCTCGGGCTCCACGCCTGCCTGCTCCGGTGCGCCGTACCAGGGCGAGCTCGCCTGCACCGCCCAGCCGCGGCTGCGCTCCACGTGGCAGAGCGTGCAGGCATCGGGTCGCAGCTCGCGTGCGGCGCGCGCCGGGTCGGGAGACTCGATGCGATGGCTGAGGTGCACGCCCACCAGGCCGTACACGATCTCGGGCATGTGACAGGCCTGGCAGCGCGCGCCCGCACCCGCTGGATCGTGGTGGCTGTGAGCGCGCAGCGCCGTGGGCTGCGCGAGCTCGGCATGGCACTGCGTGCAGGCCTTGTCGCCGCCGCGCTCCGGGTGGATCTGACCGCGCGGATCTCCCTGGTGCATGGCGTGGCAGCTCTCACACGAGAAGCTCGCTTGCTCAGTGCACGGTGACTGCAGGTAGCCCTGAAACTCGTACGCAGTCAGGCGTGCGGTGCCATCCGCCCAAAACCGCGCGGCGAACAGGCCTGCCTCGCCATTCTGCGTGGTGTCTTGCCAGAGCGGCTTCGACCAGTGCGCGAGCGGCTCGCCAGGCACGAACGTGTCGCCCTCGCGCAACACCTCGTCGATGTTCGAGCTCAGGCGCTGGCCGTGGCAGCGGCCGCAGACCTCGGCGCTCCGCGCGCCGGACATGCGCGCCGGGTTGCGGATCGACGGATCCGGCCGATCGCCAACCTGCAGCGTATATCGGCGGAGTGGATTCCAGTTGCGTGCGACGTGCTCGCCCGCGGGCCCGTGGCACGCCTCGCAGGCGATGCCGAGCTCCGCCACCTGCGTGCTGAAGCGGCCGGTGGCGAGGTCGAGCCCGGGGTTCGGGTGCACGTTGTGACAGAACACGCAGTTGTCGTTCCAGCGCGTGACGTGGCGATCGTAGTCCGCGCGTGAGATCGATATGCCGTCCGCGGGAAGCTCGGGATCGGGCGTGAGGAATGCTCCGTTCATGTGGATGAAGCGGCGCTCGGCGATGTCCCAGGCCACCGGCAAGCGAAAGAACACGTCTCGGTCGCGCGCCAGGTACTGCTGGTAGCGGTGCGAGCCGACGCTGCGTTCGACGCGCGCCTGCCAGCGCTCCGTGCCCGCGCTGAAGCTCATCAGGAACTCGCCGTCGTCGCCGCGGCTCATGCGCGCGCGCACGCCGAAGTAGTCGAGCTGCTGGCCCGAGTCGAAGTCGCCGAGCACGCTGTGCGGCCCGGCCTCCTGCGTCATCGTGCGGTGAAACGTGCGGCGAAAGCTCGCGCTGTGGTCGGGGTGGCAGCTCCTGCACGCGTTGGATCCGACGTACTCGGTCGCGCGCAGCGAGCGCGGCGTCTCGAGCTCACGCGCCACCGCCCCGAAGCTATGGGCGGCGAGGCCGGCCGCGCTCAACGCCAGCAGCGTCCCAAGACCGAGGCGGGCACGTCCCGACAGCACGCGCGTAGCATAGAGTGGCGGTCAGAGCTGCGCGAGGGTCTCGCCGACCTGCGCCAACTCCGGCAGGCTCAAGCGCTTCATGGTCACGTACGCCTGGCGCAGCAGCTCGCGCGCGGGGTTCGACTGGCCCAGTTCGGCGAGGTGAAAGCCGAGCTCGGCCTGGGTGCGCGCGAGCTCGTGCAGGCTGCCGCACTCCTCGAAGATGCGCAGCGACTCGCCGAAGCTGTTCTGCGCGGCCTCGGGCGGGCACAGGCCGTGCTCGCCGCCGGCCAGCGCCTGCCAGCGCGCCAGGCTGCGGTGCGCGAGCGCGAGCGCGTGGCGCGTACCGTAGTCGCGGGCCAAGTCGAGCGCCGCCGTCAGCTGCTGGCCTGCCTGCGGATCCCGCAGCGCGAGCGCGGTCAGGCCCAGGTTGCGCTGGATCTCGGACAGCGCGCCCTGATCCCGAAGTGCACCAGCCATGCGCTTGGCCTCGAGCAACAACCCCTGGCCGGTCTCGGCGCTGCCGCTGGCCAGGTGTGCCTCGGCCAGGTGGTTGAGCAAGTAGGCCTGAAAGCGCCGGCTGCCGAGCTCGCGCGCACTGTCGAGGGCCACCGCGTAGATGTGCAGCGCGTCGCGCGCGCGGCCCTGGTGGTAGGCGAGCTTGCCCAGGCCGATGCGCGTCTGCACCGCGCCTTCGTGATCCGCGATCGACAGGCGGATCGCCAGCGCCGCTTCCAGCTGCGCCTTGGCTTCGTTGAAGTTGCCGCGATCGATCTCGATGAAGCCCAGGGTGTTGCGCGACACGGCCTGCCCGCGCAGGTCGTGGCTCTGGCTGCGGATGGCCAGCGCTTGCTGGGCCGAGCGCAGGGCTTGCTCCAGGCTGCCGAGCAAGCGCTGCACCTGTGCCAGATCGTCGTGCGTCGCAGCCACGCCGCGCTGATCATCCGCGGCCTGAAACAGCTCGAGCGCCTCCTCGAAGTGGACGCGCGCCAGGATGTGCGCGCCGCGCTGCCGGTGCACGCGCGCGATGCGGCTGAGCGCCGCCGCACCAGTACCGCGCGCGCCGATGCGAAACGACAGCTGGACGATCTCGGTGAAGGCGGCGTGCGCCTCGTCATAGCGGCCGAGCGTGGTGAGCAGGGAGCCGTGCTCGTGTAGCACGCGGATGCGCAGCGGAGCCTCGGCTGCAGCCGCCAGCGGCAAGGCACGCTCGATGTGGCGCAGCGCCATCGACGTGCGCAGGCGCGCGCGCTCCTCCGCCGCCGCCTGGAGATAGGCCTCGGCCGAGTGGCTGTGGCGGCGCGCGCGCTCGAGGTGCCGCGCCAGCGCCGCCGACAGGCCTTCTTGAGGCAACCCGGCCGCGAGCGTCATCCAGTGTGCGACGGTGGCGTGCCAGCGCTCGCGCGTGGACTCGGGCAGATCGGCGTAGATCAGCGCGCGCGCGCCGGCGAAGGAGAACGCGTACTCGGACAGGCCCGGGATGTGCGCCACGCTCAACCGCACCACGAAGCGCTTGGTCTCGAGCACCGCCAGCGCATCCTCGAGCTGGTCCTGCTCGGCTGCGTCGTTCCAGAGCGAGAGCGGATCCGCGGCCACGAGCTCGGGCAGCTCCGACCGGGCGATCGCCGACAGCGCTCCGTCCCAAAACAACTCGCCGACCACCGAGGCGTGCTGCAACACCGCGAGCTCTGCCGCGTCCAACGCCGCGAGCCGCGCACGGATCGCGTCGCCCATGGTCAGCGGCAACTCGCCGCGCGCGAGCTTGTCCAGGTCGACCTCGAGCCCGCTCGCGCCTGGCCTGAACAACCCACGCTCCTCGAGCGCGCGCAGCAACTCGGTCAGCGCCAGGGGGTTGCCGCGCGAGCGGTGACGCAGCGCAGACACGAACGGCTCGGGCGCCTCGCGCAGGCTGGGAAGGAGCGCCTTGAGCAACTCGATCACCTCGGTGTCGCCGAGCGGAGCGAGCTGCGCCATCGAACACTGCGCAACTGCAGCCAACGGCGGCAGGTGAGCCGCGACGCTGGCGTCGCCCGAGATCACGAAGGCGATCGGCGCCTGCACCTGCACCAGCGCCTCGAGCATCTGCCAGGCATCCGGCTCGGCGCGGTGCATGTCGTCGAGCAGGATCAGCAGTCGCCCGCCGCCACAGTCGCTCTGGAGCAAGCTGCGCACGGCAAGCGCCGCACGTTCGCGCAACTCCCGGGGTGAAGCCGCCAGACGCTCGAGTGCCGGGCTACCCGGAAACGGCACGCCCGCGACGTGGCCGAGCAGGTGCGCGAGCTCCATGCTCTGCTCCGCGGGCGCAGCGCCACCGAGGATCTCGCACGCCGTGATCATCAGCTGTTCGCGCACGCTGGCGGGCGAGGAAGCGGGAGTGATCGCGAAGCGTTCGAGCAGCAGCCACGAGAAGGGCGCGTACGGACCTTCCTCGGTGTTGCGACAGGCGGCGTAGAACACGCGCACGGCCATGTAGTGCTTGGCGGCAAACTCGCTGGCGCGCTCCAGCACACGCGTGCGGCCCGAGCCTGCCGGGCCGGTGATCAGCGTCAGGCTCGAGCGTCGCTCGCCGAACGCGAGCGCGATGTTCGCGCGCAGCGTGTCGAGCAGGGCGGTCTGGCCGAGCAGCGGCCGCGCATCGGACAACGTCGGCGCCTGGATCAGCTCGAGCGACTCCGCCTCGGGTGTCGCGCGCGCCGAAGTCGCAGCTTCCTGATCGTCGATCCAGCTCGGCCACGGGCTACGCCGCGTGGTGCGCGTATCGAGGGTGCCGGTGCGCGCGTCGGGCGCAGAAAAACGCGGCCCGAGCAGCTGCCCGCAGCGGGCGCAGCCGATCCAACGGCGTGGGTTACCGAACCCACATTCCTGACAAGTAGTCACAGGCCCCTTAGGGAGCCGATGTAGGGCAGATTCCGACACTCGTCAATGCGGGCTCCGGGCTTCGGACTCCGGGCTTCGGGTCGAGACTCTCGTTCTTCCGAAGTCGGTAGCCTGGAGCCTGGAGTCCCTGGCTAAAAGCCGTCAGTCGAGCTGCAGCGCTGCGCCGTTTCCGAGCGGAGGCGCGCCTGGCGCTCCTCGAATACGGCCTGCGGCAGCTGCGCCGGGGTGGCCAGCGTGCCCGGTGCGGCTCCTTCGCGCGGCTCGAAGAAGAACGAGGGGTCATTCACGATGTCGTACAGCTCTTCGCCCTGCTCGAGCAGCTTGCAGTTGCGCGCCCAGAGCTCGGCGTAGATCAGCTGAAACGCGTCCACGCTCCAGGCGTAGGTGTCGTGCAACAGCACGATGCCTCCGTGCTCGGCGTGCTCGCGTTCGCGACGCTCGAGCACGCGGCGAAACGTCTCGAGGACTTCGCCGGCCGTCTTCACCTGGAAGTCGCCCGCACCCAGGTTCCAGAGCACGGTCGTGTAACCACGCTCGGCGAGCAACGTGTCGATGCGCGGTGAGCGCGCGCCACCGGGCGGACGGATCAGCGAAGGCCGGAAGCCGAGCACACGCTGGAAGATCTGCTCCGCGCCGTCGACCTGAGCGATCGCAGACGCGTCGGTCAGCAGCGGCAGCTGCAGGTGATCGACGGTGTGGCTGCCGACCAGGTGTCCACGCGCCACGATCTCGCGCGCCAGCTCTGCTTGCTCGCGCTCGGCAGGCGTGCGGGAGGCGATGCGGCCTGCGGTCAGGAAGAACACCGCCTTGATGCCCACTGCATCCAACCGATCGAGCAACAACGGCGTGGTGCGGCGGTCGGGTCCGTCGTCGAAGCTGAACAGGATCAAGCGCCGCGGCGTGCCGCCTTCGATGATCCGGCCGTGCGCGTAGCTGGTGGAGAGCTCAGCCAGCGGCGCGCTGCGCGCCTTCGGGCTCGGCTCGTGGAGCGGCTGCACCTCGGGCGCGCTGGCACGCGCGACCTCGAGCGGTGAAACCACATTCATCGCATGTCCGGTGCTCAACGCGAGCTCGGCAGGTACTCGCGCGCGCAACTCGGCCGACGCTACACCGAGCGTGAGGGCCGCGGCGTACAGCGTGCCGCGGGAGAAGCGGCGCGAACCCATCTCGATATGCTAGGCAACCCGCCGCCATCAGCGCCAGTATTCAACGCGGTTGCAGGCGCAGTGGGATATCGAACGCCAGTGGCGCAGAAGAGGCGGGGAAGTGCCAGCGTTCGGATACATTGCGCAGACACTCCACCAAGTCGGCCGGCAGTGCGGCAGTCGAGCTGAGCGGTTGCGTCTGCGTCACGCGGCCGGCGGCGTCGATGGAGATGCGCAGCGTCACGCGGCCGTCGAGTTCCGGACGCTGTTTGAGCGCGCGCTCATAGCAACGCTGTAGGTTCCCGGTACCGGAGCGCACCACGCTCAGCACCTGCTCGAAGTCGATCGGCTTGGCGCGCCCCTCGTCGGGCCGCGATAGCCGCAGCAGCTTGCGCAGCGCCTCGGGCGCCAGTGACAGGCCCTCGGCCGGCACGTGCAACACGGCCTTCTGCGGCAGCGCGGTCAAACGCTCCACCACCAACTCGACGTCGCCGCGCGGCACGCGTACCGCAATCTCGCCGCTCATCGGGAATCGGCTGCCATCGAGGCTGAGCCCGGTCACGCCGAAGCGCTCGAGCGCGCGCGCGTCCAGCAACGTGACCAGCGCCCACTCGCCGAGCTCCACGTCCAACCCGCGCGGACGCTCGAGCTGCAGCGCTGGATGGGAAGCATCGCGCGTCGCCAGTCGTGCGCCGAACTCGCGATCGATCGCGAAGTGTTCGCGCGCGTGCAGGTCCGCGACCACGCGCCCCTCGCCGTCCTGCACCAGCACATGGCCCTCGGCGACCATGACCTCGAGCTTGTCCGCGGCGGCGACCACCTCGAAGTGCGTGCCGAGCACCGAGAGCGCGTAACCTGCCGCGCGGATGCGGTAGAACTGCGCCGCCGTCAGCGGCTGGACCTGGCTGGTCAGCCGCCCGCGCTCGAGCGCGAGCTCGGTCTCGCCGGCGTGCACGCGCGTCAGGAGCAGCTCACTGTCCGGGCCGAGCACGCAGCCGGTCGCTCGGTCGAGGCGCAGGTGCGCGAGGGATTCGCTCGCCAGCGTGATCCTGTCGCCGTCGTGCAGCGACGCGTCGACCCGAAGCGCAGTGGCCGCGCCAGACGCGGGCTGCAGCTGTCCACTGCCAGCGAGCGCCGTGACGCTGGCCGCGAACTCCGGCGCAGCTGGCTCGGGTGCCGGAGCCGCGCGCTGCGCGACCTGGGGCGCGGGCGGGGCAGGGGGTGCGACCTCCGGCTGGGGCCTAAGCCAGATCGCGAGCAGCGCCGCCGCTGCAGCTGCTGGCGGCAAGGCCGCTGCCAGCCGCAAGACGCGCACGCGCCGTTCGCGAGACTCGCGTGCGTGGAGACCCGCCTGCACGCGCGCGAAGTCCAGCTGCGGCTCGCTCGCCTGCACCTCGCCGATCAGGCGCTCCGCCAGGCGCAGCCCGCGCAGCGAGTCGCTGCACGACTGACAGCCATCCAGGTGGCGTCGCAAGCGCGCCGCACCCGCAGCCGAGAGTTGCTGGCCATGCAGCGCGCGCAGGGCGCGGAGCTTGGGCTCGTGCACGCTCATCGCCGCCCCTTGTCATTGCCAGTCGGGCCACTGGCGGCGCTCAGCTCGGCGGCGAGCGCGGAGAGCTCCGGATCGGTCGCCAGCGCGGCGTACAGCTCACGGCGGGCGTAGAACAAGCGCGTGCGCACCGTGAGCACCGGCGCCTCGACGATCTCCGCGATCTCCACCGGCAAGAGGCCCTCGAAGTCGTGCAGCACCAGCACCATGCGCTTCTTCTCACTCAGGCGATCCAGGTGCTGATACAGACGGCGCACGCGAAAGCTGCGCTCGGCAGCCTGCTCGGGCGAGCTGCCGTCGTCGTGGCGCATCGCCAGCTCGGGCGGAACACCGTCCGCGATCTGCGGCCGTACGCGCCGCTTGCGCAGGTGCATTCGCGTGACGTTGGTCACCAGCCGGTACAACCAGGTGCTGAACTTGGCGCTGCCTCGAAAGCTGTCGATCGAACGAAAGATCTGGATGAATGCCTCTTGGACCACGTCCTCGAGATCCGCATCCGGCCCGAGCGTGCGTGCAGCGATGCGCGCGACCTCCTTCTGGTAGCGCTTGAACAGCTCGTTCTTCGCTTGTTCGTCGCCGCGCTGCACGAGGCGTACGAGAGGATCGATCGCGTCCACCATGAAGGCGCCGGAGCTCCGCGCGTGGCGGGCGGCGAGGGGGGATGGTAACACGAGTTGCACTGCAGATGGGTTGCAGGTAGGCGCAGGGACATTCACGGCCGTATCCACGTCCCGAGCCGGGGTTTGGAAGCATCTTGCGGGGTCGCGTGTTGAGCTTGCACTGTGCACAACCATCGGCTACGTGGCGTGGCCGCTCATATTCTTAGGGGCCTCTGGAGGTCCGGCACGTGATCGAAGTCGAGAACCTGACCAAGAAGTACGGCGACCGCACGGCCGTGAGCGCGATCAATTTCGCCGTGAAGAAGGGCGAAGTCATCGGCTTCCTGGGGCCGAATGGCGCCGGGAAGAGCACCACGCTGCGCATGCTCACAGGTTATCTGACACCCAGCGCGGGCAACATCCGCGTCGGTGGTGTCGACGCCGTCCGCGATCCGATCGGGGCGCGCCGCTTCATCGGCTACATGCCCGAATCGGTGCCGCTGTACCGCGAGATGCGGGTCGACGAGTACCTGCGCTACCGCGCGCGCCTGAAGGGTGTCAAGCGTGCGCGCGTGACCGAGCGCGTGAACGCCTCGCTCGAGCTCGCCAGCATCACCGACGTGCGCTACCGCATCATCGGCCAGCTGTCCAAGGGCTACCGTTCACGCGTCGGCCTGGCTGATGCACTCGTGGCCGACCCGCCGCTGCTCGTGCTCGACGAGCCGACCGCGGGCCTCGATCCGAACCAGATCCGCCAGGTGCGCGATCTGATTCGCGGCATGGCCGGCGAGAAGACGGTGCTGTTGTCCACCCACATCCTGCCCGAGGTCGAGTCGACCTGCGGCCGCGTGCTGATCATCAACAAGGGCCAGTTGGTCGGCGAGGGCGCGCCCGGCGACCTGCGAGGTGCGGGGCAGGGGGGCCAGATGCTGGTCGTGGAGGCACGCGTGCCGCGCGGGCAACAGGATCGGCTCGCGAACGCGCTGGCAGACGTCGCCGGCGTGCGGCGCATCGCCGATCGGGCCTCGATCGCCGACGAGACCGGCGCGGAGTTGCAGCGCTTCCGGCTCGAGGTCGGCTCGGCGGCGGTGGCCGAAGGCGTATTCGCCGCAGTCGCAGCCATTGGCGGCACACTGCGCGAGCTACACCGCGAGCAGACCTCGCTCGAAGACGTGTTTGCGCGCCTGACCACGGCCGATGCCGCGGCAGACGTGCCCGTCGAGCCGCCGCCACCCACCACGAGCGAACCGACCGCTTCGCAGGGAGAGAGCGCATGAGCGCGATGCTCACCATCGCCAAGCGCGAGATCTTCTCGTTCTTCGTCTCACCCATCGCCTACGTGGTGATGACCGTCTGGCTGCTGTTCTTCGGCGTGGTGTTCTACGTGCTGGCGCTGGTCTTCGCGCAGCAGCCTACCGGCCAGCAGAACCTGCTCACGGCGTTCTTCGGCGGCACCACGCTGTTCTATTTGCCGCTCCTGGTGTTCGCGCCGGTCATGACCATGCGCCTGCTGGCCGAGGAGCGCTCCTCGGGCACGATCGAGGCGCTGCTCACTGCACCGGTCAGCGAGGTCTCGGTGGTGCTCGGCAAGTATCTCGCCGCGCTCACCTTCTGGATGGTGCTGTGGACGCCGACGCTCAGCTACGTGTGGCTGGTCTCGCGCAGCTCGGCCAACGCGGTCGACTGGGGCGCGATCGGCGCCACCTACCTCGGCCTGTTCCTGGTCGGCATGTTCTACATGGGCGTGGGCCTGTTCATGAGCGCCGCGGCGCGCAACCAGATCGTCGCGGCCATGCTGACGTTCCTGGTGCTCGGCGGACTGTTCGTGATCGGCTTGTTCGGTTACGCGAACGTCGGCGACGACTGGCGCGTGGTGTTCGAGTACCTCGGGTTGTGGAAGCAGATGTCGACCTTCGCCAAGGGCGTGGTCGATACCCGCTTCGTGGTCTACGACCTGTCGTTCGCGCTGCTTTCGGTGGTGTTGTCGGTGCGCGTCCTGCAAGCCGATCGAGGCGTGTGATGTCGAGCGAAGCCAAACCCCAGCCGGTGCGCCAGAACAGCGAGCGCGAGCGCTTGATGCAGCACGTCGCGATCAACGCCTCGACGCTGTTCATGATCGCGATCGTGGTCATGCTCAACTACCTGGCGTTCCGCCACTACGAGCGCTTCGACTGGACCTCGCAGGGCGTGTTCACGCTCTCGCCCAAGTCCAAGAGCGTGCTCAAGGGCCTGTCGCAAGACCTGGACGTCTACCTGTTCATGGCGCAGGGCGAGCCCAGCTACGACTCGACCGACGAGCTGCTGAACCGCTACGTCGCCGCCACGCCGCACGTGAAGGTGCACCACGTCGATCCGGATCGCCAGGCCAGCGAGTTCAAGCTGCTGGCGCAGCGCTTCGGCATCGCGGCCAGCGTGATCGAGACCGGTCAGGCGCTGGCCGACGTGGCAGCCGTGGTCGCGCAGGGTGACAAGAACTGGCACGTGAGCCGCGACGACCTGGTGTCGATGGACGGGCCTCTGCCCGGCGAGCAGGAGAGCGAGCACGATGCGGTGAGCATCAAGGCCGAGCAGGCGTTGACCGGCGCCATCGTGCAAGTCACCTCGGGTCGCCCGACCAAGCTCTGCACCACCAAGGGCCACGGCGAGTGGGTGCTGGACGAAGGCGCGGATCGCACGCTCGCCAGCCTGAAGACCGGCCTGCGCCACGACAACCTCGAGTGGCGAGCGTTCGAGACCTTCGGTCAAAAGAGCGTGCCGCAAGGCTGCGACGCGGTGTTCGTGATCGGGCCCTTGCACGCGTTCAGCGAGGCCGAAGCCAACCTGCTGATGGACTACGTGCGCGGCGGCGGAAACCTGCTCCTCGCGCTCGACCCCGTGATCCAGCACGACGAGGTCTCGCCCACGGGCTTCGAGGCTCCGCTGCGCGACCTCGGCATCCGGGTCGATCGCGCGCTGGTGCTGGAGCTCGACAAGGAGCGCTTGCTGACGCCGAACGCGGCCGAGTTCGCGATCACCGAATTCGGAGACCACGCGACCACGCGACCGCTGCAGCACGCGGGGCGCGTGTTCATGGTCCTGGCGCGGAGTGTCGCTCCCGCGGGCAACGATCCCTCGGTCGAGATCCTGATGCGCACCAGCGACCAGGGCTTCGCGGAAACGGCGGTCGCCGACGTCAAGGGCGACACCGAGCCCAAGCGAGGGCCGGGCGACATCGAGGGCCCCGTATCGGTCGCCGTGGCGGCACACGTCTCGAAGGGCGGCGACGATCCGACGGCCAAGAAGACCGGCGGCCGCTTGATCGTGGTCGGCGACAGCGACTTTCTCCAGGGCCCGCTGCTCGAGTCGCCCGAGCTGCAGAATTTCTACGTGGCTAGCGCGTGGACCGGCTGGCTCACCGAACGTCAGGCGCTGATCGAGATCCCGCCGAAGAAGGTCAAGACCGGCAGCATCGTGTTCTCGCAAGACGACCTGTGGGCGCTACTGTTCCGGGTCGGCGTGCTCGTGCCGGGTGCGGCCTTCGTGCTCGGCTTCGCGGTCTGGCTGAATCGGCGACAATAGAACGGGAGCTCCGTGATGGGACGCACGAGCATCATCCTCGGCGCGCTGGCGCTCGCGCTGCTGGCGTTCATCTTGTTCTTCGAACGCGGCACGGTGAGCACGGGCGAGCGCGAGGGCCGCAAGGGGCAGATCCTCGAGTCGTTCGTGCGCGACCGCGTCGAGCGCATCGAGATCCAGCGCAAGGGCGTGACGACCGTGCTCGTGCGCAAGCAACTCGATGCCAACGACGACTCGCTCGCCGCGGTCGAGAACGCCGGCTTCCACGTCGAGAAGCCCTACGCGGCCAAGGCTGATCGTGACGCGGTCGAGAGCCTGCTCGGCGCGCTGGAGTGGGTCACGCCGCGGCGCTCGCTCGGCGAGGCTTCGAAGGAGGATCTGGCGCGCTTCGGCCTGGACAAGCCGCGCTACCGCGTCAGCTTCCAGGTGGGCCGAGAACGCCGTTCGTTTCAGATCGGCTCGCCGAGCGGTGACGGCGCGGGCGCGTACCTGCTGACCCCCGACGACAAACGCGCGTACGTGGTGGGCAAAGATCTGGTCGAGGCGCTCGATCACGAGCCGACCTACTTTCACACCAAAGAGCTGCACTCGGGCGTCAGCGTGTTCAGCACCGAGAAGCTCAAGCTCGGTGAGCTGCTCATCCAAAGACGCGCTGACCAGTTCTGGATCGAGCGGCCCGAGCCGATCCTCGCCTCTGGACCGATGCTGACCGAGGTGGTGAACGCGCTCGATGGCCTCAAGGCCACGCGCTTCATCGCAGACAAGGCGAATCAGCCGGCGCAGTACGGGCTCGACGCACCGCGCTTCACGCTGGCGCTGGACTCCAAGGTGTTCGACGGCAAAGACAAGTCGCACAACGAGCACCTCGAGCTGCGCGTCGGCGCTGCCTGCGCCGGCCACGCCGCGGAGTCGTACATCCAGGTCGGCTCGGCCAACGTGATGTGCGCGAGCGACGCCGACCTCGCCAAGCTGCAGAAGCCGCCCGCGGAGCTGCGCGAGAAGCGCCTGTTGGTGCTGGAAGATGGCGAGATCCGCAGCTGCGAGCTGCAGGCCGGCAAGCGCCGGCTGAGCGTGGAGGAGAAAGACGAAGGTCACACCTTCCGCATCAGCCAGGACGGCAAGGACCGAGAGACCGGGACCGCCGACGACACCGCGCTGCGCGATTGGTACAAGACGCTCCGCGGCCTACAGGCGGAGACCTTCGAGGAGAGCCCCACGGTGGCGCTCGGCACGCCCGTGCTCACGGCGACGTTCGCGCGCGGCAAGGACAAGCAGGCGTACGTGATCCAGGTGGGCCGCGTCGACGGCGAGCGCGTGGCGGTGACACGCGGCGGTGAAAAGCTCGTGGCCTGGTACCCGAAGCGCGCGCTCGACGCGCTCGGCATCTCGAGCGTGCGCTTCCGCAAGGCGAAGCTGCTCGACGAGGATTCGAACACCTTCAACAAGCTGACGCTGCGGGCGGCAGGCCGGCCGGCCGAGGTGATCCACAAGCAGGGCGATCGCTACGTGTTCGACGAGCCGCGCGAGCTGGCAGGCAGCGCGGCCGAGCGCGCCAACGTCGACGAGATCGTGCGGCTGGTGTCCAAGCTGGAGGTCGTGCGCTTCATCGCCGACGGACCGAGCGCGGACCATCAGTTGACCACGCCGGCCTATGTGATCGGCGTCGACTACGCCGGTGGCCGAATGCACACGCTGCGCATCGGCGCGGCGACCGACGGTGGGCGCTACGCACAACTCGACAGCGACCCGGCGGTATTCCTGGTCGCGCCGGCACTGGTGCGCCAGATCGAGGGACCGCTGGTCTCGCGAGGCGCGCTGGCGGTACCGCTGGAGGAGATGGGCGATGTGGAGATCATCGCGGCGGGTGGCGCCCCGCAGAAGGTCGCGACCAACGACGCCAGCTACGCCGCGCTCGCCCGCGCGATCGCCACGCTGCGGGCCTCACGCGTGCTGGCTTACGGCAAGCCGCAGGCAGCTGAAGGCATGGAGAAGCCGCAACTGCGGGTCGTGATCCAGCTGAAGGCCGGTGGGCAGCGCACGCTGTCGTTCGGCAATGCGGTCGGCGAAGAAGCGAACGCCGAGGTCTACGCGCGGCGCGCGGACCTCGACGTCGCATTCAGCGTGCCGCGGGCGAGCCTGGATGGCCTGCGCCCGCCTGCGCCGAAGTAGCCGTCACTTCTTTTTCTTCTTCTTGCCACCCGCGGTCGCCGGTGGCGGCTCCGGCGCGACGCCCGGCTCGATGATCGTGTGACCGCCGTAGTCGAGCACGCCTTCGCTCGACTGGAAGCCGGCGCCGGACATGAACGAGAAGCGGCCCTTGAGGTTGATCTTGGCGCCCTGGAACAGGTCGACCGGCACGGGCACGAGGCCCGTGTCTTCGGGCGGTGGGGCTTTGCCCTTCTTGCCCTTCGTCGCTTCCTTGATCGCTTCGTCGATCGCCTTCTGGTTTTCGGCGTAGCCGCCGACCAGCACCATCTTGGTGTTGTCGGTCTCGGTCTTGGTGTCGGCCAACCAGATGTGCGGCGCGGGCGGCAGCGGGCACTTCTCGCCCTCTGCGCACTCGGGCGGCTGGAACACCTTGGCGATGTAGGCCGTGACGCTGACCTCGGTGTTGATCGTGCGGCGCAGGGCGCGGCGCAGGCCGTACACGCTGTAGCTCTGATCAGGGTACTGCACTGGGTAAGGCGCGGGCGGGATGGTCGGCACGGGCGGGAGGCTCGCGTGCACCTCGGGTAGCTTCTCGACCGGAACCTTGGCTTGAGCCGTCTGCTCACAAGCGGTGAGTGCGCCCGAGAACGACGCGACCGCGAACAAACACAAAATCCATGTCAGCGCCTTCATAGCGTCCCTTTCAACTCCACGACGATGGGGTGAGCGTCGGCGACGCTACCATGCTGTACGAATAGATCACAACCGCCTACAAATCCGCGCATTCATTCGACCACGCAGCGCTGCGGCTGGGCCGCGGCGCGCTCGGCCGCGGCACGTACCGAAGGCGGGACGATGGGCGCCGCCATCCGCTGCACCGCCCACTTGGCGTGCTCGCCGCCGAGGTGCGTGAGCGCCTCGAGCGCAGATTGGGCCAGCTCTTGGTCCGCCGTCCAGGCTTCTGGACGCAGCCCGCGTTTGACCACTTCCTGGAGGGTGGGTGCGGCACGGTCCAGGCACAGTGCCCGCGCGAACGCGACTCCGGCCTCGATCACGTCGGGGTACTCCTCGGTGTTGGCCACGAGCGGCTCGATCTTGGGCCAGGCGTCGGCCGCGTGCACCCGGCGCAGTGCGTGGATGGCCGCCGCGCGCACGACCGGTGAACTGTCCGCCAACGACTCGAGCATGGCGCTGCGGGCGGCGGCGGCATCGGGTAGCGCGGTCAGCGCGGCGGCGCGCACCAGAAACCACTCATCCTTGCGCGCGTACTGGGCCAGGACCGCGATGCTGTCGTGATCGCTGGACAGCACGTGCAGCGCGCGAGCGCGGACGCGCGGGTAGCTATCGGTCAGCGCCGACTTCGCCGCGGGCAGCGCAGCCGGGGTGCGCCGGGCTTCGAGCGCTTCGAGGGCGGCCGAACGCAGCATCCACTCGTCGGCCGTGGTCACGACGCCCGCCAGCCAGGCGTCAGTCTTGGGTTCGGAAGGTAGCTGCGCCGCGGCTCGCACCAGGCGCCAGCGCTCCGGAAACTCGCCCACGATGCCCAAGCTGTCGGCCAGGAGCTTGGCTGCTGCCGGCTTGGCTTCGGCCACGGCCGCCAAGCCCAAGCTAGCCGCCGCGCGCGCCTGTAGCGTGAGCGTTGGCTGTTGCCTCCAGGCATCCACCACCGCAGGCGCCTCTGCGCCGCCGTGTCGAAACGCCAAACCGACCGCGTCGCGCAGCGCCGTACGCTCTGGCGCACGCGCGTCGGAAGCCAGCAGATCGAGTAGACCGCGCAAGCTACTCGCACCGCCACTGCGAGCTAGCGCGAGCGCCGCTTCGTCGCCCGCGCGTCCGGCCACCGCCGCGGCCGTGAGCAGCAAGTTCTGCGAGCGCGGTAGCTGCTGCACCAGAGTGGTCAGCGCAGCGCGCGCTACCTCGGGGTCGGTGTCGCGAGATGCGACCGCGATCAGCTCGAGTGCCCGGTCATCAGTGCCCGCCCGGGCGGACAGTACACGCAGCGCGCGGCGTCGTGCGGTGGGCGACAGGCTGGGTAAGGCCGCCGACAGCTGCGGAACCACGTCGGCGGAGGTGTGCATCAGCAACTCGGTTGCGTCCGCCGCGTGCGGCCCATCCTTGATGACCTCGTCCAGAAGCGCCTGTACGCCGCCACCTTGGTCCAGGTCGGTGTAGGCCTCGAGCTCGGCGATGGCCGCGTGCACCTGCGGCCCGCTCTGAGCGACGTCGTCCAGCGACACGGTCAGGCAGCTCGAGCGGAGCGGCGTCTGCGGTACGATCCAGTAGCGCTGGCCGGGCGCGACACCCTGCGGCAGGCTGACCTCCAGCCGCGGCCCCTGGTCGGTACTGATGGAGATCTTCCGCGCCACCGCGAATGGCTGCGCGCCGCTCGCGGCTGCGGGCACGACCAGCGCCAGCGCGGTGATGGGCTTGTCGGGCGCGGCCCAGCGCAGGCTCAGGAACTCGAAGCGGCCGCCCAGCCCGCGTCCCTCCGACCAGAACGTGCTGAGATCTCCGTCCACTACGGCGCGGATATCGGCGCCTGCCGCGCCTTGAGCCGCGCTCGAGGCACTGACGGGATGCAGCGCGCGGAGCACGGGCGGGCCCTGCGTGCCCGGACCCTGCGCACTGGCAGTCGTCTTCTGCACTGGACGCTTGGGATCAAGGCGATTGAGCAGTACCGATCGCAGCGTGAGCGTCTTCGGATCCAGCGCGCGTGGCGAGAGCAGCGCGCGCTCCTGGCCGCAGACGCGGACGCGCTCGTCGTAGGTGCCGACGATCAGGTCCGGGTGCTTGTCGCCGTCCCGGTCGGCCACCTCGATCGCGTCGGCGCGTCGCTCGCCGGGATCACCGCTCAGGAACAACGCGCCGGTCCAGATGATCTCGACGTCGCCATTCGGTTTGCGCACCACGAGCGCCGCGGCTTCCCGTGAGCCGTCGCTGGCGCGCACCACGCCGACGCTGTGGCCCGTGGCGAGCGTAAAGCTCTCAGTCCGCAGCGTGCGCGCCTGTCGGAGTGGCAGCACCGCTTGCGTTTTACCGACCAGAAGCACGCTGCCGTCCGTAGTTTCCGACAGACTCACGGAAGTAGTGACGGAGGGTTTGCCCAGCTGCAGCTCGGAGCTGCTAGGCGCCGGTGCAGCAGGGGGTGCGGGCGTGAAGCCTGTGGAAATAGTGAGCCAAATTAGCCCGCAGAGGTAACGCAGGAGTAGGGACTGATGCATTCGAGGTTCCGAAAGACGTGCGGTTTAAATCGCCGGCTTTAGAAGTGCTGCTGCGTGGAATTCGAGGAGTTACTGACACGAACTGATTTGGGGCGCGGGGGCGCACCAGCGTCGCCGCTGCGCGACGTGGCTTGGCACGTCAACGAAGCTCGTGGGCGCCGTCAAGGTCCCCAACCTCGATTGACCAGATGTATGGAAAGGTGTACAGCCTGGTTGGAATCTAGGGCTTCTCTACCCAGCGCGAAAATTGGCCTGAAAATAGCTGGGCCGAGGAACAACAATCGAATTGAGTGGGCGAAATCGCGCTGTGCAACGGCGTCGCCCAACTTGGTCGTTTTTCGTAACAACCGTTGTGTGGATTTGCGTCAAGCCAGGGAAGCAGAGGGCCGTACACCAGTGATGAGGAGTTCCAGATGTCTCGCGCGAAAGTCGTGAAATCTTCGGGCGTAAGAAGGTCGTCTCGGCGGGCCGCGCGAAAGCAGAGCCACGGCACAAAACGTGCACGCACCAAAGTCAAGTCGGCGACCCAATCTGCGCGAAAGTCGCGCGTCGGGAAGAGCGCCGAGAGTGAGTCAGGTATGAGCCAGGTGCAGAAACAACGCAAGGCGGCCGCCGTGGTGGCGACCGCTCCGACTGCGGTGTCAGAAGACAAACCCGATCAGGAGTGGGAGGCACCCGAGGAGGCGCCACCGTCTGACATGGAAGTCGCGTTGCAGGATTCTGTGGCCCAGAATGACACGGATGCAGATACCGAGACTGTGCTGAAAGCGCTGAAGACGGAAGCCGGCGGCGACAGCACGCTGTCGAAGTACTTCCGTGAGATGGCGCAGCATCGCGTGCTGACACCACGCGAAGAGGTCGAAGCTGCGCAGGAAGTCGAGCGCCTCGAGATCGGTTACTGGGAGGCGTTGTTCTCGTACTCACCTGCGTACGAGACAGTCGCGTCAGTGCTCGAGCGTCATCTGGAGACGCAGCCCGCGGAAATCGCGGCGTTGCGCAAGCTGGCGAAGGTCGCGAAGCGTGCGACTGCCGCGAAGAAGGGTGAGTCTGCGCGCTGGACGGAGACTGCCGGCGTGCTCGCCAAGTTCCTGCGCGCCGCGGATGCCGACCGCATCTTCGTGATGGAGTCGGATCGCGCTGTGCACCGCTTGGCCGGCATGTACGAGTCCGAACGTGATATCGAGGGCGATGACATTCGGATCACGGCTGCGTTCAAAAAGTATCTAGCCAAGGTCGAGAATGCACGACGTGCGCAACACGACTCCAAGAACCGGTTCGTCGCCGCGAACCTGCGCCTGGTCGTGTCGATCGCACGCCGGTACAACCGCGGCCGCCTGCCGCTCATCGATCTGATCCAGGAAGGCAACATCGGCCTGATGAAGGCGGTGGAGCGTTTCGATCACACGCGAGGCTATCGTTTCAGCACGTACGCCTCGTGGTGGATCCGGCACGCCATCAGCCGCGCGCTGGCGGACAAGGGTCGGGCTGTGCGGATTCCGGTCCACATGCTCGACACGTACAACCGCGTGGCCCGGGCGACGCAAGCGATTGCGACGCGCACTGGCCACGAGCCGTCGCCTGCCGAACTCGAGGAGGAGACAGGTATCTCCGCCGAGAAGCTGGAGAAGATCCGCGGTTACTGGGCGGAGACGCCGTTTTCGCTGGACCGTCCGGTCAACGACGAGGATGGCCGCAAGTTCATCGACTTCATCGAGGAAGAGAACACGCCGACGCCGTACGAGAGTCTGGTCAGCCAGACCTGGTCGGATGAGGTGCAGCGGCTGCTCTCGACGCTGACGCCGATGGAGGCGCGCATCCTGCGCTGGCGGTTCGGCCTGGATGACGAGGACGAGCTGACGCTGAAGGAGATCGGCGACAAGTACAACCTGTCGCGCGAGCGCATCCGGCAGCTGCAGGAGCAAGCGCTGGGCAAGATTCGGCGCCAGATCCGCGAATACGCCTGATGCGGAACTGATACGTGGTGGAAGGCCTCTCTCGCGAGAGGCCTTCTGCTTTTAACGGCCAGCCGTGGGTGCGGTGTACAGCTGCGCAGCCAGGATCTCGACCAGCTGATCGATCAGGCCACGTGCCTGGGCGTGCTTGCCCGATACACCGTTGGCCAGATAGCTGAACGCGAAGGCGCGCTCCGGCGTTGGCCCGAGCACGTAGCCAGATAGGGCGATCACGTCGTCGAGCGTGCCGGTCTTGGCGCGCACGATGCGAGCGCGGGGCAGCTTACGGAAACGGCGAGCCAGCGTGCCATCCACCCCACCGACTGCGAGCTGGGCGATGTAATCGTCACGAAACGACGGGTTTGCGTACATTGCAGCGAGCAGCGCGCTGAGTTGTTCGGCCGCCACGCGGTTGCCCTGGAACAAGCCCGAGCCGTTGAGCATCACCAGGCCGCTGGTCGGGACATCCAGCTGTTTGAGGATGTCGATCACGACAGCTGCGCCGTCGCTGCTCTTGCCCGGCGTGTGCGTGCGCTCGGCCCCGAGCACCTTGAGCAGCATCTCGGCCACGAAGTTGTCGCTGTCCTTGCCCAGTCGGCTGAGCATCTGACCGAGCGGAGGTGACGACTGCAGTTGAATCAGCGGCAACTCGGGTGGACACCCCGCGAGCTTGACCTTCTTGGCGGCCTGGATGCCGGCGGCGCGCAGCGCGTCCACGAACAGGTAACCCGCGAAGAGCAGGGGCGCCGGGACCCGACGCTCGTAGGCCAGACCGGGCGACCCGAGCGGGACGCTACCGCGCAGTGACAGGCTCACGCCTTCGGGTGTCGGCCGGTCTTCCGCGATCACGCTCGGGGCGCCACTCGCGCTGGTGGTCAGCCCGTTGTCGACCTGGAAGTAACCGCTGGCGTCGACACTGACCAAAGCGGGTGCGCCTTCGGTCGTACCCGGGTGGACGCGCAGCGTGTAGGCGTTGTTCTTGACCGACAGCGCGCCCACGGCGGCGCGGAAGGGTGCGATCTCGTTCGGCTGCTGTTCGAAGAGCGGCGGCAGCACCTCGCCGTCGAAGTAGCTGCCGTCGACGATCACCTCGTCGACCTGGCGCAGGCCTTCTTCGAGGGCGCGCTGCGCGAACGCCATCAGGTCGGCGCGCGACACGGTCGGGTCGCCGCGGCCCTTGAGGCACAGCCCACCGACCGCACGGCCGTCGGCCATCCGCCCGTAGAGGCCGGTGGTCATGCGAAAGTCCGGACCGAGCTCGATCATCGTGGCCGCAGCCGTCAGCAACTTCATGTTGGAGGCCGGATTGAGCGGCAACTCGGCATGGTGCGTGAGCACGCTGGTGCGAGTGCGCAGGTCCACGATCGAGATGCCCACGCGATCGCCGAGCGCAGTGTTTTTGACTGCCGCCTTCAGCTGCTCGGTGAGTGGGCTGAGGTCTTGCGCGCTTGCTGTCGCACAGCAGGCGAGCCACAGCCAGATGCACAAGACTTTCCGATGTACGACCGCGCGTGCCAAGTTAGCGTCACCCATGACTGCCAGCCGGCGAGCTTATCGCATTACTCGCGCCTTGGGGTGCGCGCTCGCGCTCGGGCTGGCCGGCTGCGGTGAGGGCTCGAGCAAGAAGCCGAGCGACGCGCTGACCGTCCTGCTGCCGCGCGACGTGATCGAGCTCGATCCGCGCTTCGTCAGCGACGCCTACGGGCTCAAGGTCACGCGGCTGATCTTCGGCTCGCTGATGCGCATCGACCCGATCTCGCTCGAAACGGTGCCCGATCTCGCAGAGCACGTGGAGCTGCGTTCGCCGACGCGCTACGAGGTCACGCTGCGCCAGGGCCTGCGCTTCAGCGACGGCTCCACGCTCGACAGTGCGGACGTGGTCGCCACCTTCCGCGGCCTGATCGATCCCAAGCTGCAGGCGCGCTACGCGGCGAGCTACGCCCGCATCGCCAGTGTGCAGGCGCTCGACGCGCGCACGGTGCGCTTCGATCTGGTGGGTCCGCATGCCACCTTCTTGACCGACCTCGAGATCCCGATCGTGCGCGCCGAAGATGCCTACCGGCGCATGCCCAACGGTCCCGGCAAGCTGCCCGTCGGCTCCGGCCCCTACGTGCTGGCGCTGCGCGAGCCGGGCAAGCTCGAGCTGCGCGCCAACCCCTCCTGGTACGGCGGGCGGGTCAAGCACGACCACATCCGTATGCTGGTCGTACGCGACGACAACACGCGCGCGCTGCGGCTACTGGCGGGGGCCGCAGACCTGGCGATCAGCGCCGTGCCCCCGGGATTGATCCCGCTGTTCACACCCCAGCAAGGCTTCGAGGTCGCCGCTGCGCGCGGCATCAACACCATCTACATCGGCATCAACACGCAGGCGCCGGCGCTGCGCGACGTGCGGGTCCGGCAGGCGCTGGCCTACGCGATCGATCGGCCGGCGCTGATCAAGGCGAAGCTCGGAGGACGCGCCGAGCTCGCGAGCTCCTTCATCCCGCCCGGGCACTGGGCGTATGCGGCGGGCACGCACGCCTACGCGTTCGATCCGCCGCGCGCGCGCGCGCTGCTGGACGAGGCGGGCCTCTCGCCCAGCGGAGATGGCCCGCGCTTGCGGCTGGCGATGCGCTGCGGCAGCGATCGCTTTCGCATCTCGGTGGCGCGCGCGATCGTCGCCATGCTGGCCGACGTCGGCATCGCGGTCGACGTGCTGCCGATGGAGACCGCGACGCTCATCTCCGACCTGGATCGCGGGCAGTTCGAGCTCACCTTGCTGCAGATGCCCGAGGTGATCGAGCCGCACGTGCTCTACTGGTGGTTCGGCGAGGATCGCATCCCGGGCCGCGGTCGCGAGGGCGCGAACCGCTGGCGCTACACGGACCGAACGCTCGAAGCCGCGCTCGAACGCGGGCGCAGCCACGTGGATCGCACCGAGCGCACCGCAGCCTACCGCGACGTGCAGCAACTCCTGGCGGACGGGCTGCCGGTGATCCCGCTCTGGCACGAAGATGTCGTGGCGGTCCGCGGTCCCGACGCGCGCGACGTGACCGTGCCGCGCGATGGGCGGTTTTCGACGCTCGCTCGCTGAGGTAGGGTCGTTTATTACCGAGGGAACGTCGCCGTTCCCTCGCCCCGTCCCCCAAGGGGATTTGCTTCGCGGCACCGGTCAAAGCCGTCGGGGCCCCACTCCTTCGCTACGCTCACGGGATTGGGCGGTAGTGCTAAGGTCCAGCCAGATGATCCTGCGCGACCCCGTTCACGGCCTGGTGGCATTCGAGGGCAACGCGGAGCGTTTGATCCCGGCGCTGCTCGCGACGCGCGAGGTCCAGCGCCTGCGCAACGTGCGCCAGCTCGGCTTCACATCGCTGGCCTTTCCCGGCGCCGAGCACTCGCGCTTCGCACACTGCGTTGGGGCCGCGCACGTGATGGTACGCCTGCTCGCGCGCATCCGCGCCGTCGAGCACCTGTTGCCCAACGAGCTGCGCCTCGACGCCGAAGCCGAGGCCGACGCCCTGGCGGCGGCGTTGCTCCACGACCTGGGGCACGGCCCGTTTTCGCACCTGTTCGAAGAGGTGCTGCCGGACGCGCGTCACCACGAGCACTGGACCGCAGACATCCTGCTCGACCCGGACACCGACGTGCACTGCGCGCTGCGCGGCTTCGCGCGCGGCATGCCCGAGCGCGTGGTCTCGCTGCTGCGCGGCACGCATCGGCTCGGCTACCTGTCGCGCAGCGTCAGCGGCATGTTGGATGTCGATCGCTGCGACTATCTGCTGCGCGACAGCCACATGACGGGCGTGCGCTACGGCATCTACGATCTCGACTGGCTGTTGCGCGCGCTGACGTTCGGCTGCGTGGGCGGTTCTGATGGGCGCGGCGGGCGCCGAGCCGAGGAGTGGGTGTTGGCGATCGAGGGGCGCAAGGGCCTGCCGCCGATCGAAGGCTTCTTCCTCGCGCGCTCGTTCATGTACCAGCAGGTCTACCACCACAAGGCGACGCGCGCGGCCGAGGCCCTGATCCGGGGCATCTTCCTGCGCGTGGCCAGCCTGATCCGTGCCGGCCGGGTGCCCGCTGAAACACCATCGGCCATCGTCGCAGCCGTCAGCGGCGAGCCGGTGCGCCTCTCCGAGTACCTGGCGCTGGACGACATCACGCTCCTGCACGCGTTTCGGGTCTGGGAACACGACAAGGACCCGGCGCTGGCTGACCTCACCCGTCGCCTGCAGCTGCGCCAGCTGCCCAAGACCGTGCCGCTGCCACCCGAGGCCCGCGACAGCGGCGTCTGGCAGCGCGCCCACGAGCTGGTGAGCGAGATCGCGGTCCAGCACGGCTACCAGCCCGAGCTCGTGGTCTGGTTGGATGTGGCGAATGAAGCGCCTTACACCGAGCCCGAGGGCGAGTCCCCCGAAGGCCTGTGGGTCAGCCTTCGCCACCGCCCGATGACCCGACTCGGCCGCATCTCCTTCATGCTGGGCGAGCTACGCAACAAACGGGTCGAGCGGCCGAGGCTGATCTTCCCGGCCGAGATCCGCGAGAAGGTCCTGGCGGCCGTCGCGGGCGTGATCGACGCGCCAGCGTCCGCGCCGTAGTACTACCCAGGCGGGCCGAGCGCCGGCGAGTTGCGAGAGTTGCCTGCTTTGCTACAAGAGGTGGCTCAGCGGTCTGTGTTAAACTGCGCGCTGCGGGGGCGATCTCGGGGATGGCCAGAGTTCTTGTCGTCGATGACCAGCGCAACATGCGCACCACGCTCTCGTTGATGCTCCGCGATGCGGGCTACGACGTGGAGGATGCCGCCGACGGTGACGTCGCATGCGATCGGGTGGGGGCCGAGAGCTGCGACCTGGTGCTGACCGATCTCCGGATGGGTGCCACGGACGGCATGCAAGTCCTGCGGCACACCAAGGAGGTGTCGCCGCTGACCGAAGTGATCGTGATGACCGCCTTCGGGACGATCGAGAGCGCGGTCGAGGCCATGCGTCTGGGCGCACACGACTATATCCAGAAGCCGTTCAGCGAGCAGGAGCTGCTGGTCAAGGTGCAACGCGCGCTGGAGAAGCGCCGGCTGGCCGGTGAGGTGACCGTGCTGGCGGCCGAGTTCCGCGAGCGCTACCGCTTCGAGAACATCATCGGCCGCTCGGCGGCGGTCCGCGACGTGCTCGGCCGCATCGTGCGCATCGCTCCCACCGACGCCACGGTGCTGATCACCGGCGAGAGCGGCACCGGCAAGGAGCTGGTCGCGAAGGCCATCCACGCCAATAGCAAGCGCCAAGATCGGCCGTTCGTGACCGTGAACTGCGCCGCGATCAGCGAGACCTTGCTCGAGAGCGAGCTGTTCGGTCATGTCCGGGGTGCGTTCACCGGAGCGGTCAGCGCCCGGCGTGGCCTGTTCGAGGAAGCCGACGGCGGGACGTTCTTTTTCGACGAAATCGCGGAAACGACGCCCGCGTTCCAGGCGAAGCTCTTGCGCGCGATTCAAGAGGGCGAGATTCGCCGCCTCGGCGACAACAAGCCCATCCATGTCGACGTGCGCATCGTGGCGGCCACCAACCAGGACCTGAAGGTCTCCATCGAAGAGAAGCGCTTCAG
>DATEOF010000008.1:0-23690 GCA_035274465.1 Polyangiales bacterium | reverse complement strand
ATGGGCGGGGCGGGTGCTGCAGCTGGCAGCGGCGTGGCGGGTGCGGCGGGCATGGCAGTTTCGATCGCCGGCAGCAGCGGTGCTGCAGCTGGTAGCGGCGGAGCCGCGGTGGCAGGTTCAGGCGGCGCGGCGGGTGCTGCTGCTGGCAGCGGCGGGAGCCCGGCGGTAGGCAGCTGCGCCACCTGGCCCACGGCCACCGGGACGCAGATGGTCGCCCAGACCATCGCGGTCTCGGGCACCTACGACGGCAAGCTCAAGCGCTTCGCGGGCACGGGCGCGCTCGGCGGTGGCGGCCAGGACGAAGATCAGGGACCGATCTTCGATCTCGCCAACGGGGCCACGCTGAAGAACGTGATCCTCGGCGCTCCGGCCGCCGACGGCGTCCACTGCAACGGCAGCTGCACGCTCGAGAACGTGTGGTGGGAGGACGTCGGCGAGGACGCTGCCACGCTCAAGGGTAGCTCGAGCTCGCAGATGATGAAGATCAGCTGCGGTGGCGCCCGCCATGCGTCGGACAAGGTGTTCCAGCACAACGGTCCCGGCACGATGGTGATCCAGAACTTCCAGGCCGAGGACTTCGGCAAGCTCTACCGTTCGTGCGGCAACTGCTCGAGCCAGCACGAGCGCCACGTCGAGATCCGCGACGTCACGGTGAAGAGCGGCGGCACGCTGGCCGGCATCAACACCAACTACAACGACACCGCCCGCTTCCAGAACATCACGCTCCACGACACCGCGATGAAGACCAAGATCTGCGACCGTTTCACGGGCAACAGCACGGGCGCGGAGCCGACCAAGACGGGCAGCGGTGCCGACGGCAAGTACTGTCTGTACGCGGACAGCGACCTGCACTGGGTTCAGTAGAAGTCGCTCTCGTTGATCGCCGGCACCCGGCCGGAGGCCGACTTGGTGGCCTTGGGCTTGACCGGTTCGATCGCCGGCAGCGGCGGCTCGGGCGGAGGAAGCGTCGGCCGCACCGGCGTGATCACCGCGTGCTTGGTCTCGGGGCGCGGGCGCGGGCGCGGCGTCGCAGTGACCGCAGGCGGTGTGGGTTGCGCCGCCGCGGGCTGCTGCTCTGGGAGCTGCGGCGCGAGGGCCTGATCGGGTACGGCCTCGGGCTGTTCGGGCTTCGCGAGAGGGGGCTCGGCGGCCGGGGTGGGCGCTGCGGGTGCTGCGGCTGGCGGCTGCGGGGCCGGCGTGGCCGTGTGCACGCTGTGTGGTGCCTGTTCGCCTTGCGCTTGTTCGGCCCCGCGCTGCAGCCAGAACACGGCGCCCGCGGCGAGCAGCAGCGTGGCGGCGCCCGCGATCACGTAGCGTAGCACGGGCGTGCCCTGGGCCGATCGGCGACGCACGCTCGATTCGGTCGACAGCGGGGTCGGCAGCGACAGCGACGCGTGCAGGTCTTGGCTGCCGGACTGCGCGCCCGAGATTCGGTTTGCGCTCGGATCCGCGTACGGCTCGAGCGCGAGGATCAACTCGTCCAGGCTCTGAAAGCGATCGGCGGGCTCGCGCGCCATGGCCTTGGCGACGATCTGCGCGACGCCACGCGGGAGGCGGGGCACGACCTGGTCGAGCGGGGGCGGCGTCTCGTGCGCCAGCATGAGCACCAGGTCGCTGAAGCTCTCCGCTGGGTACGGCAGCTTGCCGGTCAGCACCTGGTACACGACGACTCCGAACGAGTAGATGTCGGCCCGGTGGTCTACGGGCCGGCCGCGCATTTGCTCGAGCGGCATGTAGTGCGGGGTGCCGATCAGCGTGCCGCTCTTGGTCATCCCGCCGAGATCACCGCCCGGCAGGCCCGAAATTTTCGAGATTCCAAAGTCCAGCACCTTGGCGCACTCGCGGCGCTGCTTGGTCGCGTGACACACGAAGATGTTGGCCGGCTTCAGGTCGCGGTGGACGATGCCGGCCGCGTGGGCTTCGGCCACCCCGTGCATGACCGGGATGAGCAACCGGCACGTATCAGCCACGGTCATCGGCCCGGTGCGCGTCACGCGCTCGGCCAGCGACTCGCCCTCGAGCAGCTCCATGACCATGTAGAAGGAGCCGCCGTCGTTGCCGAGATCGTAGACCTCGACCACGTGTGGGTGCTCGAATCGGCCGGCCACCTGGGCCTCGCGGATGAAGCGTTGGGCCGCATCGCCCTGGCCGGACACCTCCGGCAGCAACCACTTCACCGCAAACCGCTTTCCGGTCACGCGGTGCGTGGCTTGAAACACCGCGCCCATCCCGCCGGTTCCGAGGGAATGATCGATCCGGTATTTCCCCGCGATCACCTCGCCCGGTTGCGGAAGTGTCAGGCGATCCGCCAATTGAAAGCCTCCGACTGCGCGCCCGTCCCCGGCGTGAGCCACTGTCTTTGTAGCACGACCCGTCTGGCGTGAGCGAAGCGAACCTCGTGTCGCCAGTCGGTGGGGCCGGCGGCGTTGCCGCCGCCGGCGATTGACGCCGCCTGTGTAGGTGGTTTTGCGCGCCCGACAAATGCGGTAAGCACGAGTCGCGCGTATGACCTTCATGACGGTTTTGCGGTCGATTCTTCCTCGTGGGCTGGTGGTGCTGGCCGTGCTGCTGAGCGTCAGCGGCGTGCGGGCGGAGGGGTCGGGGGGCTCTCCCGAGTACAAAGAGCTGATTCGCAAGGCTTTGCAGGAATACGAGCTGGGCAACTGGGGCGAAGCCAAGGTGTTCTTCTCCGACGCCCACGCGATCTTCCCGAACGCGCGCACGCTGCGCGGGCTGGCGCTGACCTCCTACGCGTTGCGCGACTACGTGCAGGCCATCGACTACTTCGAGAAGTCGCTGGCCAATCCGGTGCAGCCGCTGTCGCCTCAGCTGCAGGCTGGAGTAAAGGAATATCTCGACCAAGCCCGGCGCTTCGTGGCGCGGGTCAAGGTGAGCGTCGAGCCCAGGTCCGCGACGCTGCGCCTCGACGACTCACCGATCACGCTCCCGCCGGACGGCACGCTCCAGCTCAACCCGGGTCAGCACGAGCTGGTGGCGGCTGCGCCCGGCTACGACTCGCAGACGCGGCGCTGGAATGTCGAGGCCGGCGCGCGCAGTGAGCTGTCGCTGCAACTCAAGTCGCAGGCCGCGGCTCTACCTCCGCCGCCGGTGGCTGCAGCGCCGGCTGCAGCCGTCAGCAGCGAACAAGCTGCCGCACCGGTAGCGGAAGACAGCGGAGGCGGGGGTTCGGTGGCGCCGTGGGTCGTGGTCGGGATCTCCGGCGCGCTCGCGATCGGCGGCGGCGTGATGCTGGCCGTGACGGCGTCGGACATCAGCTCGGTGGAAGATGCGATGAAGGGCACGCCATGGTCCGAGGTCGAGGGGGCGTACGAACGCGCGCCCGCGTACTCGGCCGCCGGCTTCGCCATGATCGGCGTGGGCGTGGCAGGCCTTGCGACCGGACTGACATGGGCGTTGTGGCCCTCGGAGCCCGAGCAGCGCGTGGCGTTGGATGTAACGCCGACCGGCATGAAGTTGCACGGCAGCTTCTGATCAGGCTCCAGACTACAGGCTACGGGCTTCAGGATCAGAGATCTGAACCCGGAGTCTGTAGTCCGAAGGCTGCAAGTCCGAAGTCCGATCCGAACCCGAAGTCTGGAGCCCGTAGCCTGGAGCCAGATCACTGCGGAATGCCCGTGCAACCGAAGAGGATCTGGACCTCGGGGGTCGGGTCCTTCTTGATCAGCGAGCACGCGGCCGGGCAAAGCCGGATGCGATCGGCGATGTAGAACGAGTGGCCGGTCTTGCACGTGGCTGCGGACGCCACCTGCTTGAAGCGCTGCGCCGGCGAGCCGTCGCCCGGGTGGTATTCGAGGTTGACCGAATCCAGCAGGAACGCTTGATCCGAGGGCGCGGGGGGCACTTCGAATTCGCAGTCCGCTTGCGACGCCTGAATCACGCTCCTGGCCAGCACGCGGAACACTGCGTCGAACGAGCGACCCTCGCACACGGGGTAGCGCAACGCGTCGGTGACGACGCTCAACGCCTGGTACGTCGGCCCCGAGCCGGGCGCGGTGTCGCAGGTCGCGTTCACGATGCTCTGGTGTGGGAAGTAAGGCTCGCCGGGAAGCGTGTTGGCGGCCAGACCCACGATGCTGAAGAACTGATACTTGATGTCGGGCGGCACGCCGAACTGACTGGGCGAGCGCTGCAGCAGCGCCTGATGAAAGAGCAGTGCGTCTTCGAACGGGTCTGCTCCAGGACTGCCAAACATGTAGCTGCTCTCGCCGCTGCGATACGTGCAGAGCGCGCTGTCGTCGGTGATCACCACGAACGCCTTCTGCGCGTTGGGGCGCAACCACGCCTGCCACCCTGCCGGTGCGCGACCTTGTGCGCCAGGCACGTCGAACGTGTTCAGGATCTGACACAGGGCGTCGTTGCTGCCGATCTCCTGATCGTAGTGGTAGAAGGCCAAGCTGTTCGTCTCTTGGATCCCGGCGTTGCAACCCGCCTGCGCCAGCGGTGGCTCGACGCACACCCCGAGGCTGTCGTTGCCGTACTTCGAGATCATGATCACGCGGTAATCGACGCCGCTCTGCTCGATGATGGCCGCGAAGTCCTTGTTGATGTTGCTGCGAACCGCCGCGATCTCCTCGGCCATGCTGCCGGAGTTGTCGATCACGAAGATCACGTCCACCGGGCGCGGAGGCCCGCGCATGGCGTGCACCGATGTCGAGCTGCACGCTTCGTCCGCACCGACCACGTGCACCGATGCATCCCCGCTCGGTTGGCTGACGGGAGAGCTTCCGGCATCGATGCAGGCGTCGCCGCCGCATGGGCCACTCCCGCAGCTGGCGCACAGCCAAACCGCCGCAGCCGGCAGCAGCAGCACGAGCGGCGAGCGAAAGTTCGACCCCATGCGGTTACGCTACACCAAGATCTGCTCCCAGGATCGTGCATTACGCAAAGGCCGCTTTCGATCCCGGCCACCCTTTGAACGCGAGCCGAGAACGACGTAGCGTGCAGGCCCATGCGGCAAATTCTCTTCGTGTGTGCAAGTTTGGTCGGGGTCCTCGGGCTGGGAGCATGCGGTTCGGTGCGGCGCGGTGGCGCAGGCGAATCCTGCACGTCGACCGATGATTGCGAATCCGGCCTCGGCTGCTTTGCCCAAATGTGTCTCGCGGCGGGCGGCACCAGCACCAACGCCAGCACGGGCACGCACGGCGAAGGCGAGAGCTGCTCCGCGCGCCGGGACTGCGTCGCCGGCCTGGCCTGTGTCTCGGGCAGCTGCCAAACGATGAGCGTCGGCAGCTCGAGCTCTTCCATGCGCTACAGCGGCAAAGGTGAGAGTTGTAAGCTCACCAATGACTGTGCCTCCGGCCTGTCGTGCGTGATGGACATGTGCCGCCAGCTCGACGTCTCGCTGCCGAAGGTCTCGAAGGAATGCGTGCGCGTGGAGTGCGCCAACAAGGACGACTGTTGCCAGGCCTTCGTGCCCAACCCCAACTGTCCGACCTACGAGATGAACTGCGCGATGGACCCGATCTTCTGCAACACCTTCCGCAGCCTGTGCACGTGCGGCCAGGATTGCATCGAGGAGCTGTGCGTGGCCGCCGCTCCCGGCTGCAAGGGCAACGCCGAGTGTACGTCGACGCAGACTCCGTACTGCGTGGAGGGCAAGTGCCGCCAGTGCGACGGCGACGCGGCATGCGCCGGCACGGGCTCCAAGTGTTCTCAGGGCGTGTGCATGGCCGCCTGCAAGCAAGACGAGAACTGCCCGCTGCTGCACTCGTGTCAGAACGGCGTGTGCGTCGAGACCGGCTGCAAGAGCGATCGCGAGTGCGCGTTCATGAGCAAGAACCAGCAGGCCGTGTGCATGAACAAGGAGTGCCAGGTGCCGTGTGACGTCGACGCCGAATGCATGGGCTCGATGGAGACGCGCGGCTTCGAGCGCTGCGAGATGGGCAAGTGCGTGTTCGTGGGCTGCGAGAGCAACAGCGAGTGCCGCGCGCTACTCGGGCTGGAGAACCAGCGAGGCAAGGTCCAGGCGGTCTGCCGCGAACCCCGCGATCGCTGACGTTGACCTAGTCCTACGTGCCGTGACCGTGGCGATCTTCGCACGCGGCGGATGCGGTTTTCGTTCCGTGTCCGCAGCAACAGGAACAGGAACTAGCAACAACGTCGACGTCGCCGCGCTGAACGCCGCCGCGCGGCGATCGCTACGATCATGCCCGCGAGCAGCAGCCAGGCGCGCTTGGGCTCACCGCGGTTTTGCAGCCGGCAGCCGCAGCCGTCGGCCTTCTTGCCGCCCTCAGCTGCGCCGCCATCCTCCGTGCCGATCGGCAGCGTGGCACTGCCGGTCGGCCGCGCCGTGCTGCGGCTACCCGCCATGCCGGCCGCACCCGTGATGCGCGCGGGTGGGAGCGTGGTCGTGCTGCCTGCAGCGCCCGCAGCGCCTGCGTCCTCTTCCTCTTGCGGCTCGGCCTTGCAGTTGGCGTCGCAGCCGTCGCCGTCGCGCGTGTTGCCGTCGTCGCACTCCTCGAACGGTTCGTCGACGCGCGCGTCGCCGCAGTACAGGTGCTTGCCCATGCAGTCGCCGGCGCAATGCCCGTACGTGGCGTTCTTCTTGCCGTCGTCGCAGACTTCGTCTTCTTCGACCTTGCCGTCGCCGCACACCGCGTGCGGATCGGGTGGCTCGGGCTCGCTGCCGCACTGGTTGAGCACGCAGCACGAGTCGAGGCCGAGGCTCTTCACCACGCCCGCCAGCGCATCCGCGAGCGGCGCCGAACCACCGGCCTGCATCGGGTCGACCACGATCGCGCTCTTGGTGTTGCCCCAGCCGGCGTAGCGGTCGAGTTGCGCCTTGTCGATCTCATCCCCGCTGCCGAAGCCGATCACGTAGGTGTCGATGCCTTCCGCGACCATCTTGGTCAGGATCGCCTGGACGTCGCTCGAGCCCTCCGAGGTCTGGCCGTCGGTGATCAGCACGTTCACGAAGCGCGTCTTGTCGTCGATCTTGAACGGTGCGGAATTCTGCTTGTAGTCGACGATGGTCTTGTGCGCGAACTCGAGACCCTGGCCGGTGAAAGTAGTCGGCACCGTCCCGGTACAGCTCTTCGAGCTGTTCGACGTCATGTTGCACGCCGGCATGTAGCTGTGCGTGGTGCGCACGAAGCGCGGCATGCGGTCGGTATCGCTGTTCTTGAACGTCCACGTCAGCGGATAGCCGCCGTACGGGTCGTTGCAGCCGGGCTTCTCGCAGGACGTCTTCGGATCCATCGCCCAGGCGATGTTGTCGCGCATGCACGGACCGAAGCTCGCCATCAACTTCTGGTCCTTCTCGCCCGCGAACGCGACCATGCCGATGTGCACCACATCCTCGACGGCGACTTGCTTGCCGCCGACGTCCAGCTTGCGCGTGAACACCGGCTCGACGTAGCCGGCGTCGCCGGGGTTGGGCGCAGCGGGATTGCCGCTCAGCGCAAAGCGCGCCTTGTCCCACTTGGTCGCCCCGGGCGCATTGCCGACCAACATCGAGGTCGACGCGTCCATCGTGATCATCATGCGTGCCAGCTTTTGCGTGCAGGTGGGTACGATGACCGAGTCGCGGATGCCGTCGAGCACCTTGTTGAACGCGTCGACGATGCCCTCGGGCGAGGTGGCGTCGATCGCCTTCACGGTGCCCCCCTGCAGCGCCACCTCGTTCAGTGAAGGCTGCATGGTGGCGTCACCGAAGGCGATCACGTGTACGGGAATTCCCGCCGCTCGCAGCAGCGCCGCTTCGGGGGCCGGATTCTCGTCGCAGCCCTGGCCGAAGCGATCTGGGCAGGTCCAGTCGCCATCGGTCATCAACACGACCTCGTAGTCGCGCGAGTCTTCGCCTGGCTCCGCCTGGTGGTTCTTGCGGGTGCGGTCGATCAGCGCGTGGGCCGAGCGCAGGGCGCCCCGGGTCCAGGTCAGCATGACGGTGTCCAGATCGGGGCTCTGGACCACCGGCGGTGGAGGGGTTCCCCTCAGGACTGCGACCGCGGCCTCGACGCCGCTGCTCTTGCACTCCAGGTATTTGCCATTGCTGCCATCGAACGGGACATCGATCGCGTACCCATCCACGATCGGTGGGAACGAGCGATCGGTGCGCACGGTCGTGGCCGGGTTCTTGGGGTCTGGGTCGTGGGCGAAACGGGTCAGGCCCACCCGGGCGTTATCGGCGAAAAACCCCTTGCCGTAGTGCAAGATCCAGGTGGCCGCGTCGAGCTCGGCATCCCAGCGGGTGGTCACCATTTGGCCGGCCGGGAACCAGGCCGGGGAGTCCTCGAAGCCGCGCATCGAGCTCGAGTAGTCGAGCACGAGCAGGATATTGGGCTTCTTGAAGCTGCACTGGCTCTCGCTGTCGCAGTTGGCGCGAGCCGTCGGCGCGAGCGCGAGACAGACCCAGGCCACAGCGATCGGCAGCAGCTTCTGCGGCATAGAGGGCCATGGCTATCAGTGCTCGCGGGCCCTGGCAAGCGTGGCAACGGCGCGCACACAAAAGCACAGCCACAGCAAGTTTCTCCAAGTCTCCGTCGCAGCCGCGCGGGAGACTTTTGGCACAGGAGAAGACATATGGCGTCCATTCACAGAGAAATCGTGATCGAAGCGAGCCCCGAGCTCGTGTGGTCTGCGGTGCGCGACATCGGCGCGATTCACAAGCGGCTCGCGCCGGGCTTCGTGACCGACGTGAAGCTGGAGGAAGGCGCGCGAGCGCGAGTCGTCACGTTCGGCAACGGACAGGTCGTGCGTGAGTTGATCGTCGATCTCGACGACCAGGCGCGGCGCTTGGTTTGGGCGGCGGTCGGCGGTCAGATGACGCACTACAACGCGTCTGCGCAAGTCTTCGAGGCTGGGCCATCGCGCACTCGCTTCGTTTGGATCGCGGACTTGCTGCCGCACGAAGTCGCGCCCGCGATCGCCGGCATGATCGAGCAGGGACTCGCGGTCATCAAGACCACGCTCGAGCGCGCGGCGAAGAGCTGAAAACCTGCCGCAGCCCGCGGCGGCATGCCGCTCTGGGCGGCGGACGGTTATTCACCAGATTGCAGCCGTCAGCAGCACTCGCGCAAGTTTCGTTCTGTCTCACGTGACACGCGCATGTTCGGACGCGTTCGGACACGTAGTTTGAGTTGTTTGATCGTTGACTGCGCGAGCGGCGCAGTCATAGTTGCCAAGCAGTGTGGGCGTTGCAGTCCGGAGGGAGACTGCGATGCCCACACGAGCATTCTCCTGGGTGCTCGGTTGCTCGCGTGCTCGTCGCGAGCAACCGATTACCCGTCGTGCTTGGCGGACGAACGTCGTGACTGCTTGCTTCGCACAACTCGATCTCACAGCGCGCGTCCGGTCGCGTTCGGTCAATCGTCGCGGTCGGACACAACCGGCGGCAGCGCCCCGCTCGCGACGCTTGACTCCTGCCAGCGCGCTGACTAAGCCATGTTCGGACCCGTTGCGCCGATTCGCTGGCCAAGAGCTGCAGGAAGCGCAGACGGCCGGGGGCTAGAACACATCCGGGGGCTGGACCTGGCCGGCTGTCGGGATGAACCGACAGACGGCGGGGCGAGGGGTCCCGGTACCATCCGCAGATGCCGCAGGTGAACACAGAATCTCTACTCGAGGCGATTGCGCCGGATACGCCGTGCGGCGCCGACCTCTCCTATGACCCCGCCTATATGGAGCTGGAGCGGGTCTCCCAGGGCGCTCCGCAGGACCGCATCGTCGGTCCCGACGGTCCGGCCGAAGGGCCCGACTGGCGGATCGTCGAGAAGCAGGCCGTGGCCCTGCTCGGCCGTACCAAAGACCTCCGGGTCGCGATCCTACTGGCCAAGGCCCTGCTCCACACCGGCGGCTTCGCCGGCTTTCGCGAAGGAACCCGCGTGGTTCGAGAGCTGCTGGAGCGCTACTGGGACACGCTGCACCCGCAGATGCTCGAGGAGGACGACTTCAGCCCGATCATGCGCAGCAATGCGCTGCGCGATCTCTGCGATCGGATAAGCGTCCTGAACCCGCTGCGGACCACCTCGCTGGTGAACCTGCCGGCGCTCGGCAGCTACAGCTATCGCGACATCGGCATCGCCACCGGCGAGTTTCCCCCGCTCAACGGCGTCCCCGCGCCCGAGAAGAGCAAGATCGAGACGGCCTTCGACAACTGTGCGCTCGAGCCGCTCGAGGCGACCGCCGCCGCGGTGGCTGGCGCACTCGAGGATCTGACTGCCATCGAGGGTTACATTGCCGAAAAGGTGGGCGCTGCCGAGAGCGTCAGCCTGGACGACGTGACGGGGCTGCTGCGCCCCATTCTCCGTATCCTCTCGGACCGCATGGCGCGCCGTAGTTCCGCCGTGGCCGCCGCAGGCGGCGGGGGCAACGGAATGAATTACGAATCCGCAACTGAAGGCGAACCCGGGCCGATGTCGACCGTACAGTCTGCACATGGGGTTTCGCACGCGGCGGGTGCTTCACAGGGGAGGCCCTTCGTGGCTGGCGAAATCAACTCTAGATCCGAGGTGATCCGCGCGTTGGACGCGGTGTGCGGGTACTATGAGCGCCACGAACCTTCGAGCCCGGTACCGATTTTGCTTAGGCGTGCACAGCGCCTGGTACCTATGAATTTCATCGAAATCATGCGGGACCTCGCCCCTTCGGGGGTGCCCGAGATCGATAAAATCCGGGGAACCGAAGAGGGTCAGAACTGATTCAGTAGGAGGAGGATAACGTGGCCGGCAATAGCCAGAAATTCATCGGGCGGAATCGCGCCCCTCGCGTCCAGATCGAGTACGACGTCGAGGTTTACGGCGCCCAAAAGAAGATAGAGCTTCCCTTCGTCATGGGCGTGATGGCGGACCTGTCGGGGAAACCTGAAGAGCCGCTGCCCCCGGTCGCGGACCGCAGCTTCCTCGAGATCAGCGTCGACAACTTCGACGACCGTCTGAAGGCGATGAAGCCTCGGGTCGCCATGCAGGTGCCGAACACGCTGACCGGCGAAGGGTCCATGAACGTGGCGATGACGTTCCAGAGCATGGAGGACTTCTCGCCTGCACAGGTCGCGCGCGCGGTCGAACCGCTGCGAGCCTTGCTCGAGGCGCGCACCCAGCTCGCCAACCTGATCACGTTCATGGACGGCAAGACTGGCGCCGAGGACTTGATCCGCAAGGTCTTGCAGGACCCCGCGTTGCTCAAGTCTCTTGCAGCCGCGCCGAAACCCGAGGAGCCGGCCGCCGCAGCACCGGAACCCGCTCCCACGAAAGGTAAGAAGCCATGAGCAGCAAGGCGCAAGAGCAAACAGATCTCGGCGGAACAGCCTTTCAGGAGAACGAGTTCTCGTCGTTGCTCCAGAAGGAGTTCAAGCCCAAGTCCGATCACGTCCGCGACGAGGTGCAGAACGCGGTCAAGACCCTCGCGGCCCACGCGCTCGAGCACACGCAGCTGATCTCCGACGACACGATCAAGACCGTGCGCAGCATGATCGCGGAGATCGACAAGAAGCTCACCGATCAGATCAACGCCATCATGCACCACGAAGACTTCCAGAAGCTGGAAGGCGCGTGGCGCGGCTTGCACCACCTCGTCACGAATACCGAGACGGACGAGAAGCTCAAGATCCGCGTGATGAACATCTCGAAGCGCGAGCTGCACAAGACGCTCAAGTGGTACAAGGGCACGGCCTGGGATCAGAGCCCGATCTTCAAGCGCTTGTACGAGGAAGAGTACGGTACGTTCGGCGGTTCGCCGTACGGCTGTCTGGTCGGCGACTATCACTTCGATCACAGCCCGCCCGACGTCGAGACGTTAGGCGAGCTGTCGAAGGTGTGCGCAGCCATGCACTCGCCGTTCATCAGCTCGATCTCACCCAACCTGTTCCTGATGGATTCGTGGCAGGAGCTGAGCAACCCGCGCGATCTCTCGACGCTGTTCACGACCAGTGAGCACGCGGCGTGGCGTTCGCTGCGCGACTCGGAGGAGTCGCGCTACATCGGGTTGACGCTGCCGCGCTTCCTGGCCCGCCAGCCCTACGGCACGAAGTCGGATCCGGTCGACGAGTTCGACTTCGAGGAAGACACGGCCGGCGCGGACTCGACCAAGTTCACTTGGGCCAACTCCGCGTACGCGATGGCCGTGAACATCAACCGTTCGTTCAAGCTCTACGGCTGGTGCTCGCGCATCCGCGGCATCGAGTCGGGCGGCGCGGTGGAAGGCTTGCCCACGCACACCTTCCCGACCGACGACGGTGGCGTCGACATGAAGTGCCCGACCGAGATCGCCATCAGCGACCGTCGCGAGGCCGAGCTGGCCAAGAACGGCTTCATGCCGCTCTTGCACAAGAAGAACAGCGACATCGCGGCCTTCATCGGCGCGCAGTCGCTGCAGAAGCCGGCGAAGTATGACGACCCGGACGCGACCTCCAACGCCAACTTGGCTGCGCGGCTGCCGTATCTGTTCGCGACCTGCCGCTTCGCGCACTACTTGAAGGCCATCGTGCGCGACAAGATCGGCTCGTTCAAAGAGCGCGACGACATGCAGATGTGGCTGCAGACGTGGATCACGCAGTACGTCCACGGCGATCCCGCGCACGCCAGCGAGGAAGAGAAGGCGGAGCGTCCGCTCGCGGGCGCCGAGGTCATCGTCGAGGACGTCGAGGGCAACCCTGGCTATTACAGCGCCAAGTTCCTGCTGCGTCCTCACTATCAGCTCGAAGGCCTCACGGTCTCTTTGCGGCTGGTATCCAGGCTTCCGTCCCAGAAGAAGTAGTTATCTAACGGGTCGGTGAATGAGGGTTTCAGGTAGTTCGGTAGTCACATCCATGCGCAGTGCGCGCTCACTCGGAGAGAACACATGGCTGATATTTTTCTGAAGATCGATGACATCAAAGGCGAATCGGTCGTCGACGGTCACAAGGACGAGATCGACGTCCTTTCCTGGAGCTGGGGTATGACCCAGTCGGGCAGCTCTCACGTCGCCGGCGGTTCGGGTACGAGCAAGGTCAGCGTTCGCGACATCACCATCGTGAAGCGCGTCGACCGTTCGAGCCCGAACCTGATCAAGCTGTGCTGCAACGGCAAGCACTTCACCATCGCGGCGCTGACCGTGCGCAAGGCGGGTGGTGACAAGCCCCTCGAGTACTTCAAGATGAAGCTGCACAACGGCCTGATCTCCTCGCTCACCACGGGCGAAGTCGACCAGGACGGCAGCATGATCGAGACGATCGGCCTCAACTTCGCGGCCTTCGAGCTCGAGTACGATCCGCAGACCAAGACCGGTACGGGAAGCGGCAAGGTTCCGGCGAAGTGGAACATCGCCAAGAACAGCGAAAGCGTTCCCTGAACGAGTCTGCGCGCCACGCATGCTGATGAGAACCCTGATCGTTTCCCTCCCGATCAGGGGTTCCTACTTCCTGATGTCAAACCGACCCGTAGCGAAGTGTTCGAATGCCAGAACTAGTGCACAAGGAGCGACTCCAGCCGTCGCTCCTCGACCGGTTGACCGACGACGAGCCGGGCGAGCAGCAGGAATCGCGCGACAAGCGCGTTCTGTCGCCCGTTCGGTTGCGTGAGAGCGCCCTGCGCGATCTCGGCTGGCTATTCAACACCACCCAGCTCTCCGCGACCCAGGACCTGAACGGGTGTCCGGAGGTGGCCAAGTCTGTGCTCAACTACGGCTTGCCCGACCTCGCGGGTCGCACCGTCTCCGGCATCGACATCCCGCGCTTCGAGGCCCTGCTCAAGCAGGCCATCTGGGATTTCGAGCCGCGCTTGCTTCGCAACACCATATCGCTGCGGCTGATCGTCAACGAAGACGAGATGAGCCACAACGCGATGAGTTTCATCGTGGAGGCTGAGCTCTGGTCACAACCCATCCCGCTTCAGCTATACCTGCGCACCGAGGTGGACCTCGAGGACGGTGACTTTACCGTTCGCGAGCTGACGAATCGCCGCGGGGAGGAGTGACTTGGATCCACGAATGTTGCGCTACTACGAACGTGAGTTGCAGCACGTTCGTGAGATGGGCGCGGAGTTCGCGCGCGAGTTCCCAAAGATCGCAGGCCGGCTCGGCCTCGAAGGCTTTGAATGCGCCGATCCATACGTGGAGCGCCTGCTGGAGTCGTTCGCGTTCCTCGCCGCGCGCGTCCAGCTGAAGCTCGACTCTGAATTCCCGGTGTTCACCCAGCACATGCTGGAGTTGATCTACCCGCACTATCTGGCGCCGACCCCGTCGATGGCCGTGGTGCGCTTCACGCCCAATTCGCGCGAAGGGTCGCTGGCGGATGGCGTGCTCGTGCCGCGCGACACGGTGATGCGCAGTCGCCTGGGCCGCCGCGAGCAGACCACGTGCGAGTACTGGACCAAGCACGATGTCGAGCTCTGGCCGTTCGAGATCAAGAAGGTGCAGTACTCGACCGCGCTCGGCGAGTTGAACAACGTCCGGCTGCCTGGGCCGCGCAAGCCGCGCGCGATGCTGCGCATCCTGCTCAACACCACGTCCGGCATGCGCTTCGATCAGCTCGCGTTGCAGAAGTTGCCGCTGTTTCTCTCCGGCTCGGACGCGACCGCCATGCGGCTGTACGAGCAGATGAGCGCATCGACCATCGGCGTGGTCGCGCGCGTCTCGGGCTATCCGAACCCCAACTACGTCGTGATCCCGGGCGAGGGTGCACGGCCGATCGGCTTCGACGACAGCGAGGCGCTCCTGCCCTACGGCCCACGTTCGTTCCAGGGCTACCGGCTGCTGCACGAGTACTTCGCCTTCGCCAGCCGCTACATGTTCATCGAGCTCACCGAGCTCGAGCACGCGGTGCGCAAGTGCGGCACGACCGAGCTCGAGCTGATGGTCGTGTTCGATCGCGAAGAGCAGATGCTCGAAGGTGTGGTCGACACCTCGCGCGTCCTGTCGTTCTGCACGCCGGCGATCAACTTGTTCCCGCGCCAGGCGGACCGCGTTCACTTGAGCGATCGCGAGCACGAATACCACGTGGTGCCGGATCGCACGCGCCCGCTCGACCTCGAGGTGCACAGCGTCACGTCGGTGACCGGCTACGGCACGCGCGTCGAGAGCGAGCGCGAGTTCGTGCCGCTGTATTCGGTCTGGGATCAGGGCCGCCACGAGGAGCATCCGGCGTACTTCACGGTGCAGCGCCACCCGCGCATGCTCTCCACCCGCCAGCAGCAGCAGGGCGCGCGCTCGACGTACGTGGGTAGCGAAGTGTTCGTGTCACTGGTAGACGGCCGGGAGGGGCCCTTCAGCCACGATCTGCGGCAGCTGGGCGTGCAGACGCTGTGCACCAACCGCGATCTGCCGCTGCACATGGCCGTCGGTCAAGGCGATACGGACTTCACCTTGCAGTCGGGAGCGCCGATCGACAGCGCGCGCTGCGTCGCCGGGCCCAGCGCCCCGCGCACATCCCACGCCCAGGGCGAGACTGCCTGGCGGTTGATCAGCCACCTGTCGCTCAACTACCTGTCGCTGTGCAATACCGACAGCAAGCAAGGCGCCGCCGCGATGCGCGAGATCTTGGCGCTGTACGCGGAGCTCGGCGACCCGTCGACTCGCAAGCAGGTGCACGGCTTGCGGTCGGTCGATTCGCGGGGGATCGTGAGGCCGTTGTTCGGTGCGGGACCGGTGTGTTTGGTGCGCGGAACCGAGGTGAATCTCGAGTGCGATGAATCGGCGTTTCAAGGCACCGGGGCGTTCTTGTTGGGCGCGGTGTTGGAGCGCTTCTTTACCAAGTACGTCGCGATCAACAGTTTCACCGAGACTACGTTGAAGACGCTGCAGCGTGGAGAGGTCATGCGATGGCCGATGAAGAGCGGACAGCGTCCAGTGCTCTGACGCTGTACCGGCAGCTCGCCGAGGTACCGTACCAGTACGACTTCTTCCAGGCGGTCCGACGGCTGGAGTGCGCGCATCGCGACAAGCCGCGCATCGGACAGGGTTCGCGTCCGACGGAAGAGCCGGTGCGCTTCGGGCAAGAGCCGTCGCTGGCTTTTCCGCCGTCCACGCTCGCCAGCTTCGGCCAGCGCGATCCGCAGCTGGTGCCGCGCATGCTGGTCCACTTCTTCGGCGCCCTCGGCCCGAACGGACCATTGCCGCTGCATCTGACGGAGTACGCCCGCCAGCGCCTCTACCACAACAACGATCCCACGTTTACGCGGTTCCTCGATCTGTTCAATCACCGCATGCTCGTGTTGTTCTACCGCGCATGGTCCAGCAGCAAGCCGACCGTTCAGCACGATCGCGACGACGAAGACCGCTTCGGCAACCACCTGGCCGCCCTGTTCGGGCTCGGCATGCCGACGCTGCGCAATCGCGACGCGATGCCCGATCGCGCGAAGCTCTACTACGCGGGACGGCTGAGCGGTCAGACCAAGAACCCCGACGGCCTGCGCGCGATCCTCAGCGACTTCTTCCGCATGCCGTGCACGATCGAGGAGTTCGTCGGCGAGTGGCTGACCATCCCGCCCGAGTGCGGTTGGAAGCTGGGCGGCTTTCCGCTGCAGAAAGGCATGCCGCCGATGGGCGTGCTGAATTCGACGGCACTACTCGGGCCGCGCGTCTGGTCACGCCAGCACAAGTTCCGCGTCGTGCTCGGACCATTGCGTCACGACCAATTTCGTCGAATGCTGCCCGGCGGGCCCAGTCTGGAGCGCTTGGTTGCGATCGTTCGCAACTACGTGGGGAGCGAGCTGCACTGGGATCTGCGGTTGTCGCTGCTCAAGGAAGCGGTCAAGCCGACCAAGCTCGGCGTCGAAGGTCAGCTCGGTCGCACGAGCTGGCTCTTGGGTGATCCGAGACTCATGACCTGGGAAGACTTCGTGTTCGATCCACAAGATGAAAGTCGTAGCGATTCGTCGAGCGACCCGGCCGTGAAGAGCACGGGTCTCGAAGGGGGAGTGGCGCATGTCTGAGATCAGTCGCGTAGCGTTGTTCGGGAAGCTCAACACCACGGGCTACAAGGCCATCGAGAGCGCCACCGTGTTCTGCAAGATGCGGGGTAACCCGTACGTGGAGCTCGTGCACTGGATCCATCAGCTGCTGCAGGCGCAAGACTCCGACGTGCATCGGATCGTGCGCGCGTTCGACATCGACCCCGGACGTTTGTCGCGAGACATCGTCGAAGCGCTGGATCGCTTGCCGCGCGGCTCGACGTCGATCTCGGATCTCTCGAGCCACGTCGAAGACGCGGTCGAACGCGGCTGGGTGTACGCCACGCTGATGTACAACGACTCCAAGGTGCGCACGGGCCACCTGATCCTCGGCCTGGTCAAGACGCCGGGGCTGCGCAATGCGTTCCTGGCGCTGTCGCGAGAGCTGTCGAAGATCAAGCCCGACGAGCTGGCCGAGCGCTTCGCCAGCATCACCAAGGAGTCACCCGAGAACACGCCCGCGGAGAGTGTCGCCGTCGGCGGCAGCGCGGCGCCCGGCGAGGCCAGCGGCGCGATGGCTCCGCCGCAGATGGGCAAGCTCGAAGCGCTGCGCCGCTACTCGGTGGATCTCACCGAGAAGGCGCGCAAGGGCGAGATCGACACCATCGTCGGCCGCGACGACGAGATGCGCCAGGTGATCGACATCCTGATGCGCCGTCGCCAGAACAACCCGATCCTGACAGGTGAAGCCGGCGTCGGTAAGACCGCGGTCGTCGAAGGCTTCGCGTTGCGCATCGCCAAGGGTGACGTGCCGCCGCCGCTCAAAGACGTCAGCCTGCGGACGCTCGACATCGGCTTGTTGCAGGCCGGTGCCAGCATGAAGGGCGAGTTCGAGAATCGCCTGCGGCAAGTGATCGAAGAGGTGCAGTCCTCGCCGCAGCCGATCATCCTGTTCATCGACGAGGCACACACGCTGATCGGCGCGGGTGGCGCGCAGGGCACGGGCGACGCAGCCAACCTGCTGAAGCCGGCGCTGGCGCGCGGCACGTTGCGCACGATCGCGGCGACCACCTGGGCCGAGTACAAGAAACACATCGAGAAAGACCCCGCGCTCACGCGGCGCTTCCAGGTCGTGCAGGTCGAGGAGCCCAGCGAAGAGAAGGGCCTGCTGATGATGCGTGGCCTCGCCAGCGCGCTCGAGAAGCACCACCGCGTGCAGCTGCTCGATGAAGCGCTCGAAGCTGCGGTCAAGCTCTCGCACCGCTACATCCCCGCGCGACAGCTGCCCGACAAGGCAGTGAGCCTGCTCGACACCGCATGCGCGCGCGTTGCGATCAGCCAGCACGCCGTACCGGCCGAGGTCGAAGACTCGCGGCGGCGTATCGAGGCGCTCACCACCGAGCTCGACATCATCGCGCGCGAGACCGCGATCGGCATCGACATCGGCGATCGCGAGAGCAAGGCGCGCGCGAAGCTGGCCGACGAACAGAAGCGCGTGGGTCAGCTCGAGAGCCGCTGGAAGTCCGAGAAGGCGCTGGTCGACCGGATCCTCGAGATCCGCGCCGAGCTGCGCAAGAAGGGCGGCAAGGTCGAGGGCACCGCGACCGAGCTCGAGTCCGGCACCGATCGCAAAGCAGCGCAGGCGCCAGCCGCTGCGACGCTGCAAGATCAAGAGGCCGCTGAAGCGCGTCCGCGCCTGCTGCTCGAGTTAAAAGGCCTGCAGTCCGAGCTGCACCAGCTGCAAGGTGAGGCGCCGCTGATCCTGCCCACGGTCGACACGCAAGCAGTCGCTGGCGTCGTCGGCGATTGGACCGGGATCCCGGTCGGCCGCATGGTCAAGAACGAGATCGAGACCGTGCTCAAGCTGGCAGACGTGGCGAGCGGCCGCGTGATCGGCCAGCGCCACGCGCTCGAGATGATCGCCAAGCGCATCCAGACCTCGCGTGCCGGCCTCGAGAATCCCAGCAAGCCGATCGGCGTGTTCTTGCTCGCGGGTCCCTCCGGCGTCGGCAAGACAGAAACTGCGCTCACGCTCGCCGAGACGCTCTACGGCGGCGAGCAAAACCTGATCACGATCAACATGAGCGAGTTCCAGGAGGCGCACACCGTCTCCACGCTCAAGGGTGCGCCTCCAGGCTACGTGGGCTACGGCGAGGGCGGTGTGCTCACCGAAGCCGTGCGCCGCAAGCCGTACAGCGTGGTGCTGTTGGACGAGGTCGAGAAGGCGCACTCCGACGTGCACGAGATCTTCTTCCAGGTCTTCGACAAGGGCTGGATGGAAGACGGCGAGGGCCGCAAGATCGACTTCAAGAACACGCTGATCCTGCTCACCTCGAACGTCGGCAGCGACCTGATCATGGCCATGTGCAAGGCCTCACAGTCCGAGCCCGAGGCGATCGCCAAGGCTCTGCGTGGCCCGCTGCTCGAAGTCTTCCCCGCAGCGCTGCTGGGCCGCATCGTGACCATCCCGTACTACCCGCTGAGCGATGCGATGATCGGCGGAATCGTGCGCATGCAGCTGGGCCGCATCCAGAAGCGCCTACTCGACGGCCACGGCGTGCCGCTCGACTACGACGACTCGGTCCCCGAGCTGATCGCCAGCCGCTGCACCGAGCTCGAAAGCGGCGCGCGCATGGTCGACGCGCTGCTCACCAACACACTATTGCCGCACATCAGCCAGTCGATCCTGACCCGCATGCTCGAAGGTCAACCGGTGAAGCGAGTCGCGGTGACCGTGAAGGACGGCGAGTTCGACTACAAGGTCGACTAGGATGTAGCAGGGCCGGCCGCGTACGGCGGCGGGCCCTACCTGGCCGGCCCTAGCCCTTCTTCTTGTTCTTGGGGTTCGCGGGGTTCAACGGCCGTCGTTTCTCATCTGGATAGTAGACAGGTTTCCACTTCTTCCACTGGGCCGATGCTTTGACGAATTCGTCCTTCAGGATCCTCTGAACGGCCACGATCTCTCGTTCGCCGATATCCGATTCCTTGAACTCCACGGGTGGTTGGTGCTCTGGTCGGCTGAGGAACGTGTCGACTGAGAATTTCGGGTCGACCTTCTTCTTGGCTGTCAGAGCTGCCACGAGATCGGACCGCGAGATTCGGTTCGCCGGATTCATCTTCCAAATGTCGCCGGACGTACCCACGAAGTAGGTGCGACCGCCGAGACCGAGATCGCAGTGGTAGTTGGTGGGAGTCATGTAGACCGGCTCCCATTTCATCTTCCGCGGTCCAAACTGGTGCAACAGGGCCATCAACAAGCTGACAGAGCCGACCTTGGCATCATCGTAGTTCTGCAGGTGCCAAAAATCGCCCGGAAGGATGGTGCCAAAGAGACCCATCTCTCTTGTTTTTGCGATCGCGTTACGGGCGTTCAAGAATTCCTGCTTGTGGGTCTCGGACATGCCGGTGAAACTCATGGCCGAGGTGTGGAGCTCAGCGTTGGAATCCACCCACGTCAGGTCCCTTGTCGAGATATCTGCTGCGTAGCCGTATGCATGAATGCTTTCGCCGTAGCCAGCATTGCTCGATACACCTTCCTGTCCCTCGAACGCTCTCCAGCTACCGGTCCCGGGTACGAGCGTCCAGGCGATCTCGCTGACCTGATAGCAGTACCGCATCAACTTGATAACCTTGCGACTGAACTCGTCGTTGAGATTCTTTTCCTTCGAGACCGAGGTCACACCCGCTTCGAGCGCATGCGAAGACATCGGCAAGTAAGCAACGGAGACCCCCGCCGAGGTGTCTGCGCTCGTTCGGTTCGTGTATGCTGTGCTGGCGCTCGGGTGCTGGACGACGACGACTTCGACTTCGCCGCACGCGACTAGCCACGAGACCGCAAGGGAGGAGCAACCTGCCGGGCTGCGCGGGCTGTGCCACGCTCTGCCGCTCGCGGTCGCAGCGTGACCTGGCGTTGGGGACCGGCTGGAAGGATCTGCACAGCTCGTTTCACCGCGAAGCGCTACAGCATGCCCATGGACGAATCACAATCTCCCGACGCCGCTGCCCTGTTGCGCGCCACGCTGCGCTACGTCGTCGATCACATCGACGAGCCTCTGACGCTCGGCACGGTTGCCGAGGCGGTGGGCTCGTCGTCATCCGGCTTGCACCGTGTATTCTGGGACCTCACCGGCCGGAGCCCCGGCAGCTTCATCCGCACGCTGCGCATGGAGCTCGCCTTGCGCAGCCTGCAGGACCGAGAGCGCAGCGTGCTCGAGGTGGCGCTGTCCGCGGGCTTCTCGGACCACTCCGCGTTCAGCCGCAGCTTTCGTCAGGTCTTCGGCTTTGCACCGCGTCAAGCGCGCGAGCGGCACAACATCGTGCGCGACCTGGAGCACGTGGTCCTCGAAGAACCAGACCTGATCGACGTGGAACCCCTGCATGCGCTGCTCGTGACCGAGAGCGGTCGCTACCACGACTGTGCGCCACGTGCCTGGCAGCGTCTGGCTGGTGAGCTGCCGCATGCGATCTCCGAGGATGACGCGCAGCTGTTCGTCGGCATCGCGCACGACAACCCTCACAGCGGATCGGCAGAGCCGCACGCCGGGCACGTGCGCTTCTCTGCCGGCCTGCTGGCGCCGGCGAGCGCCCGCACCACGCAGCTCGCCGGCGGCCCCCACGCGCGCTTCCGTTTTCGAGGCTTCCTGCACAACTCCGGCCTCGCGCTGCACTACATCTACGGGCGCTGGGCTGACAGCTCGGAGCGATCCATCGCGCAGCGCCCGTGCCTGATGTTGTTCGACAGCCTGCCTATCCCGGCTCGCGAGATGGAGCTGCACATCCTCGTGCCACTCGACGCCGAGGTCCAAGCTCGGCGAGCTCCGCTGAACGGAGCATCGCCGCTCTCGGAGTGAAGCTTCCTACTCGTTGGACTCCGGGTCCTTGAACAGGATGTCGACGGTCAGCTTCCGCACCGCCACGCCTTCGATCCGAGACCCGTCGAGGTTCAGCGCCCGCAGCAGCGCGCTCGCGTCGAACGGCGCGCCCGCTCCGTTGTCGGCAGGCACGAGCGTCGCCATTCCTTCGACCACGCCATGGCCATTGCCGATCTTGCAGTTGGGGTCGAGCTCGTAGCTCATGCCGCCGAGCGGTATTCCATGGGCTTCCGCGGTGATCACGATCATCCGCTCCGCGCGTTCCTGCGGCAGGTCTCTGCGGTGCAGCGGCCTTCCACCCGCGAGCTTGAACACGATCTCCTTCCTCGCGCCCGCCGTCATCTCGAAGCGGTTACCGCCTGCCGATACGAATTCGAGCTTCCAGCCGTGCCGACGCAGGATCTCCGGCAGCTCGGCCTTCAGCTTCATCCTGACCTTGTGATCGACTGGATTGCGAAGCATGAACGTGCGCTTCGCCGCAGGGATGTGGTGCAGCGCGAGCGGGATCGGATGCACGTTGCGCTGCGCGATGTTGTTGTCGTGAGGCACGAGCCGCCACTCCGGAATGGACCCGGTGATGCGACTCTCGAGGTTGCTCTCGTCGTCGTCCGCCGACACGCAGAAGAACATGCACTCGTGCCCAACCTGAGCCGGGCTCCACTCGAACGGGCCGACGATCTCGCCCACAGCATCGCCTGCCGCGAGGTCGGGTGCAGGCAACTCGGCCGTGGTCATGGGCGCCCAGTCGTCCGGATACGTCAGCCCGATGCCGGGTTGGCAATGGAAGCCCTTGACTCGGATGCCGACCGCTGCGTTCGTGCCGCGATTCTTGATCCGAACGTACGCGTAGTTGGTTGCACCGACGACCGGCTCTTCGTGCACACCGCCACCATCGCCCGCAGTGCGCCGGTTCCAGATGTCCAGGCAGCTCCAGTGATTGGGCTGGAACGTGTATTCGCCGTGTCGCCCATCGTCGATGTAGACGTCGACCGCCGGCGGCGCGCCCTCATCCGTATCCGCAGCGCCGGGCGCCTTGAACAAACCCTGCTTCTCGAACGCCCAGCGGATCACCTTCCAGTAGGCACCGCCCGAGTGCGTCTCCGTTGGGTTGATCGATGTCCAAACGCCCGCATCTGCTGTCTCGAGCTCGGCTTCGAAGCCGTCCGGGTTCGAGGGATTCGTACCCGGAGTGAGCTGACCGACCGCTCGCAACATCAAGTAGGCCGCGGTGCGCGCAGCGAACTCTTTCCGCGGCACGGAGTGAGAGTCACCACCGATCGACCGGTAGAGCCTGAACAACGTGGTGCACAGGATCTGCTCGCTGCTGTAGCCGCCCACGTCGTTGGCGCCGCCCCAGCCCCAGCCTTCAGCGGGTGTTCGGTCATGACGCCGGCCGATGTTGACCCACGGGAACGTGACGAATCGATCCGGAGCAGCCGTACCAGGGTCGTTCAGGATCGCCGCGAAGCTGTCGCCAGCGCTGTGGGCGAACCCGAAGTTCGGCGAGTTCACGTGATCCCAGAGGATGCCGTGGCCGCCTAGCTCGTGCAGCACCACGCGCCAGTCGGCCGCGATCCCGATCGGATTCGCGACGTCGCTCAGATCGGCCAGCGCGAATTCCAGCGTGCCGATCCCATTACCAACGGCGTTGCCAGGGCAACGCGCGTTGATCGTGTTGCCACCGAAGCCCCGATGATCCGCCGCAACCGGGAAGGCGGTCCCGTCGAAGTAGGTTGCTATGGTGAAGCCGAGATCGCGCACCATTCGGAAGAAGCGATCGCACTGGAAGTAGGTGTTGGCGGCGGCGAAGTTATCGCTCCGCGCGTCGTACCCGAAGACGTAAGGCATCGCGGTTGTCGGCACGGCGATGCTGGGAAGCGTCGAGTCGACGACAGTCACGAACTCGCCCACCAGCGACTGTGTTCCACCCACCGGCGCAGACAGGCCGTGCAGCGACACGGGATCCCGCAGCGCGTTCAGCTCGGCCGAGGTTGCGCTC
>DATEOF010000007.1:0-11633 GCA_035274465.1 Polyangiales bacterium | reverse complement strand
GGCGGATCGCGGCGCCGGCCGGCGAAGGCGGTAGCGGGCCCGTCGCGGGAGACATGGCGCGCACGCCCGGCACGAGCAGCCCCGGGCGGATCGCGCCCAGCGCAGATCCGAGCTGTGCCGAGTTCGTACGCAAGTCGAGCGGGGTCGGCTTCGCAGCTGGCAGCTGCGGCAACCTGAGCTCCTGGACTGCCCCGCGCGCGACCCGCGAGGGCTTTCGCGCGGCCGAGGTCTCCCCGCTGGTGATCCGCGGTGGCGACGGCCTGGCGGGCCTGGCCGCGTTCCTGCCGAACGCGTCGGACGCCGAGCCGCAGCTCGAGGTGTTCGCGTTCGACGGCGCCGGGACGTGCCGGCGACGCATCGGCCAGGTCGCGGGCGAAGTCGCGGACGCACGCTACGAGCTGCTGGCAGCGCTCGAGCGCGCCGGCAGCCGCGCGCTGCAGATCGGCTGCATCGCAGCGCGGCCCTGCAGCTCCCAGCTGCTGTGGAACGAGCGCGTGCTGGAAACCCGGCTCTCCACCGAGGGCGTCCTCAGCGTGCAGCGCATCGCCATCACGCAGAGCGGACAGCTGGTGCTGGCATCGTTCATCATGAAGCCGGCCACACCGATGCCGGATCTGGGCCTGCTCGTCCCCGCCGAGACCAGCCTCGACCTGCGCCTGTTCGACGCCGCAGGAGCGCTCGTGCGCCAGACCGCACTACCCGCCCCCGGCCGGCTGATCGCGATCGCGATCGCCGGCGACGACCAGCTGTTCGTGCTCTCGGACGAGCTCACTTCCGACCCCTCCGCGGACGCCGGCGCGCCGAGCCGGCCCGGCAGCCGCATCGATCGCTACGATCTGACGCTGTCGGCGCGCGCGAGCTGGCGCGCACCGGTGTCCGTGCAGCTGCGCGCGCTCGACGTGAGCGCGTCGGGCCAGCTGGCGATCGTCGGCTCGATCGACGAACCGGTGCGCGGCTGGGTCCACGTGCTGAACGCCGCGAACTTCAGCGACTACTGGCCGGCGCCAGTGATCGGCATGCAGGGCGGAGCGTTCGCGGTCCAGGTGCCCGCGGACGGCGAAGTGTTGGCATTCGGCAGCGCCACCCCAGCGGAGGTCTGGTTGATGCGTTACACGCGAGGCCAGTGCGTCTGGCCCACCGGCAAGATCTACCGCAGCGAGGATCAGGGCCCCGGCCGCGCGCTCGAGCTGCACAGTGCGGTGCAAGCCCAGCGCGACGGGTCGATCCTCGCGAGCGGCCACGGGGCGTTTGGATATTGTGACTAAGTGGTGTCACACCACTTACTTATTTCTGACCGTGCACGTCGGCGTCGATCTTGTGATCGCGCGTCTCGTGTATGAACAGACCGCCGATGATCAGGGTCAGGATGCAGACGCCGATCGGGTAAAGTAACCCAGTGTAGATCGAGCCCGCGCCGAAGGTCGTCTTCGCCCACTCGGAGGCGGTCACGGCAGTCGCTATCAGCGGCAGGAAGCCGCCGAACCAGCCGTTGCCCAGGTGGTACGGCAACGACATCGAGGTGTAGCGGATGCGCGTGGGGAACAGCTCGACCAGGAACGCGGCGATCGGGCCGTAGACCATGGTCACGTAGACCATCTGCACGATCAGCAACAACACCAAGGCGACGTAACCGATGTGTCCGGCTTCGCTGAAGTGTCGCATCGCCATGTAGATCGGGATGTACGTGACCGCGCCCAGCGCGCAGCCCGCCATCATCACCTTCTTGCGGCCGATGCGATCCGACAGCGAGCCGAAGACGATGAACAGCGGCGTGGTGACGGCCAGCGCGATCGACATCAGCACGTACGCGGTCTGCCAGCCGATCTTCAACGTCGCTTGCATGAAGGTCAGCGCATAGAACTGACCCGTGTACCAGACGACGCCCTGACCGGCAGTCGCACCGAACAACGCCAGCAGCACGTAGCGCAGGTTGACCGGGTTCGTGAAGCTCTCCTTGAGCGGGTTGGACGCCGCCTTGCCTGCCAGCTTCATGCGGCTGAACAGCGGCGACTCCGCCATGCGCAGGCGGATGTAGATCGAGATACCCAGCAACACGAACGACAGCAGGAAAGGCACGCGCCAGCCCCAGGCCTTGAAGGTCTCTTCGCCGAGCAAGCCGCGCGTGCTGCCGATCACCAGCATGCTGAGGAAGAAGCCGATGGTCGCGGTCGTCTGGATAAACGCCGTGTAGTAGCCGCGCTTGGCATCCGGCACGTGCTCGGCCACGTACGTCGCGGCACCGCCGTACTCACCACCGAGCGCCAGACCCTGCAGCAACCGCAACAGCACAAGCAGGGCCGTCGCGCCCAACCCCCAACTCGCGTAGGTCGGCAAAAAACCTATCAGCGCGGTGGCGAGACCCATGGTCGCCATCGTGATCAAGAACGTGTACTTGCGGCCGACTAAATCGCCGAGGTGACCGAACACCAGCGCGCCGAGTGGACGCACACCGAAGCCCGCGCCGAACGTCGCCAAGCTCGCGAGCAACTGTGCGGTCTCATTGGCCGTCGGGAAGAACAAGCCGCCGAAGAACACCGCCAGGCTTCCGTAGAGATAGAAGTCGTACCATTCGAACAGCGTACCGATCGAAGCCGCGAAGATGACGCTGCGCAGCGTGGAAGGATCGACGTTGGCCGGAGCGGCGACGGGTTGGCCACCAGCGGCGGCACTGAGCGTGTTCATATGGGCTCCCAAGCAATGAACAACTACTACCCGCGCACGCTACCTCGGTCGCGACTGGACTGATATGGGCAGGGCAGCCACTTTGGGTTGCTCGGGCTCGCCCGGTTTGGTTAGTCCCCCATGTTCGAGGACAATTGTGTCAGTCCTGAGTGAGCGTTGACTCGGAGGTCGTCGGGCATGGCGCGACCGCGGGCGCCCGATCCGTGCGTTGTACCGCACCAAACGTGTGACTCCCCGCAGGTAAGCTCGGCGCGTCGATCGTAAAGCCTTCGTCGTCCTGCACCGGTTGGCACCACAGCTCGACCCGCAGCGCTTGGCCGACGGCGAGGCTGCTGAGCTCGGTTGCGCCCTCGACTCGTCCACAATACTGGGCATCGCCTATCGTGCGCGGCTCGGACCAGATCGTCGGATCGTAGAGCACGTAGATGCCGTCCTCGCGCTGCTGAAACGGGATGGTCTTGCCGCACTGCAGCGTGACGCGCACGGTCTCGGAGCTCTCGTCGAACCACAGCGCGCGTTCGGTCACCGACCACGAGGCCAGCGCTTCGTGACCCCGGCCGTCGGCGTTCGGCTTGCGTGCCGAATAGAAGTACTGCGCGCAGCCGGCCAGCTGCGCGAGCACGAAGGAGATCGCTAGTGCTCGGAGCATCGGCATCAACTCGAGATGAAGGTGATCAGGTCGTCGCCGAGCGGCGCGTAGTTCCAGTAACTCAAGTGAGCCGGGAGCCAGGCGTGGCCGGAGTCGACCACGCGATCGTGCACGATCCAACCCTGCCTCGGATCGACAGTGCGAAAGCGTTCCGCGATCCGGTAGCCCGTCAGCGGCTGGCCATAGAACGATCCGCTGACCACCGGGTCGGTGCGGGACCAGTAGTTGAACCAACGGAACCACTTGCGGCCGGGGCCCAATCGAGTGAGTCGCCGGCGCGCACCGAACATGTCGAGCCCGAGCGGTGAGCCGAGCGTGATCAGCCCCTGCACCGGCCAGGTCCTGCGCCGATCGCGATCGAACACTCCGTCAGGTCGCGTGCGGATCAGCTGGTTGATTGCGTCCAGCGCGTACACCGAGCCCAGGCTGTGCGCGACGACGTAGAGCGGTCCGCCGCCCGCGCGATACGTCCGCATGATGCGCTCGCACAACGCGTCGCAGATCTCGTGTGCGGTCGAGCCGTTCGACAGCGAGATCACGACGTCTTCGACCAGGTCCATGACCTTGTCCACGCCGTCCATGATCAGTTCGGCCAGCGGCAGCTCGCGCAGCAGCGCCTCGAGCACCTTGCTCAGCAAGGATTCCAGGCCGCTGTACGCCGCGTCGTTCAGGCCCTCGTACCGATACAGATCGGTCGTGAATTGCACCGGGACGCCGTTCAAGTGCGCGGTCAACAGCGCTTGCACCAACTCGTGCTGCTTGAGCTCGCCGTCCGTTTCGTGTTGCACCCCATGCACCACCAGGATCTCGCGGGGCTTGCTCGGATCGACGCTCATGGGACGGCGATTCTACCCAGCCCCCGCAAGGCGGCAAAACTCTGGAAGGCTCGCGCCTCAGGGCGCGACCGTTCCGCTGATTATCGGTCGCCGGCGCTGCGCGGCGGCTCCCGTGCACACGCGGACCGGAATTGACCGCAAGCCGGCGTAGGTTTGGCGGCATGAACAGCGAGCTCAAAACCTATACAGGCGGCTGCCAGTGCGGCCAGGTCCGCTACTCGGTCGAGCTGGACCTGCACGCCGGCGGCGTGCCGAGCGGCGGCAACGAGCGAAACTACTGGGGGGCGCTGGTGAAGCCGGACGCATTCAAGCTGCTCGCTGGCGAAGCCGAGCTGTGCGACTTCACGTTCAACTCGCGCAGCGTCGTCCATCACTTGTTCTGCAGGCGCTGCGGCATCCGCAGCTTCTGTCGCGGTGACATCCCGGAGATCGGCGGTGCCTACATCACGGTCAACCTGAAGTGCCTGGACGCGGTCAAGGACGTGCACGGCCGCGACAATGACGCCGCCTGATCCGGCGATGTCCGGATGGCGCACCGGAATGCGTCTGTAAAGGCATGACCAATGACTTCTTTCGCCACCTCTCGTTCGGCCTCCTCGCGCTAGCTGCGTGTGGCCCGACTGATTCGCAAGCCGTGCAGGGCTCGACGCCCGCGCTGGAAATCTCGGGTGACTGCCAGCAGACCGGCCCCAGCGCCACGCTTCACGACGCCAACGGCACGCTGATCGGTCGCGTCTCGTTCACCTCGGATGGCGAAACCACGCTGGTCTCGGTGTCGGCGCAGCTCCCGCCCGAGCAAGGTGCCAGCATCCACGGCATGCACATCCACGCCAACGACAAGCCGGAGAACGGCGAGGGCTGCATCGCCGATCCCACGCAGCCCGCCAGCACGTACTTCGTCTCGGTCGACGGCCACTACAACCCGGGCGGTGGCCACCACGGGCACCACATGGGCGACCTGCCGGCGGTGTTCTTCAGCCACGCGGGTGAAGCGTCGATGCGGTTTTTGACGGACCAGTTCCAGGCGGAGGAATTGATCGGACGTGCGGTGATCCTCCACGAGGGCGCCGATAACTACGGCAATATCCCGGTCGGCGACGCGGCGAACGAGTATTCACCGAATGATCCAGCCGCCACCGAGCTCACGGCCAATACCGGGAACGCCGGCGCGCGCATCGCCTGCGGCGTGATCGAGTAGCTTGCGGGGCGCGCCGGGGTGTCCGACACTGCCGCGCCCCCCGCGATGACCAGCTCTCAGCCGCGAGACCCTCCCGAGTCGCTCTTTCCGACCGCACTCACGAGTCACGCCTCGGAGCCGGCTCGGGAGACCCTGGTCGAACGCCTCTTCCCGTTCGTGCGCACCCTGCGCGACTACAAGGGCGCCCACCTGCGGCCGGATTTGATCGCGGGCCTGACAGTCGCGCTGTTCACCCTGCCCCAGGGCATGGCCTACGCGTTGATCGCCGGCTTCCCGCCCGCGGCCGGGCTGTCGACCGCGATCGTGGCCTCGATCCTCGGTGCAGCCTTCGGCAGCTCCGAGTTTCTGGTCAACGGCCCGACCAACGCCATCTCGGTCATGCTCGCAGCGCACGCGGTGCTGCTCGGCGCACAAGGCGACCCGGTGGCCGCGGTGGTGCTGCTCACGCTGATGATAGGCGTCGTGCAGCTCGCCGCGGGCTACGTGCAGCTGGGCACGCTCACGCGCTTCGTCAGCGAGCCGGTGCTGATCGGCTTCACGTCGGGCGCTGGCGTGTACATCGTGATCAACCAGCTGCCTTCGTTCCTGGGCATCGAGCGCTCGGCGCTGGTCAAGGACCTGTGGGGCTTCGTGCCGCCGAAGGCTGCCGTCTTCGATATGCTGCGCGTGCTGCGCTCGCTCGACGGCTTGCAGTGGACGACCGCCGGCCTGGCGGCGCTCACCTTGGTGATCGTGCGCGTGGTGCAGCGGATCGAGCCGCGCATCGGCCGGCGCCTGCCGGGACCTTTCATCGCCATCGTGCTGGTCACGTTCGGCGTGTGGTTCTGGGGGCTCGACCGCAGCGCGGCGGTGAAAGTGGTCCGCAACATCCAGCCGCTGTCTCGCGATCTGCTGAATATCCAGCTTCCGCATATCGAGTTCGAGCGCGTGCGCAGCCTGATCGGTCCGGCGCTCGCGATCGGCCTGATGGGCGCAGTCGAGGCGATCGCGGTGGGCAAGACGCTCGCCGCGCGCGCCGGCCATCGCTTCGATGCCAGTCGCCAGCTGGTCGGCGAGGGCTTCTGCAACCTCGGCGCAGCGCTGGTCGGGGGCTTCGCGTCGTCGGGCTCGTTCAGCCGCACTGCAGTCAACTACGAAGCCGGCGCGGTCACGCGCATCTCGTGCATCGCATCCGGGGTGCTGGTGCTGGTCCTCGTGCTGCTGTTCGCGCCGATCGCCAACTGGATCCCGATCGCCGCGCTGGCGGGCACGCTGGTGCACATCGGCCTCAAGCTCGTCGATGTCGGCAGGCTCAAGGTGATGTTCGAGACCACCACCGGCGATCGCACGGTGCTGCTGACCACGTTCGCAGCCGTGCTGTTCGTCGAGCACCTCGAGACCGCGCTGCTGATCGGTATCGCCGTCTCGGTCTACTACGCGCTGCGCCGCGCCGAAGGTTTCAAGCTGCGCGTGCTCTCGATGGGTGCCGACGGCCAGCTGCGCGAGTCGGCGGAGCGCGCGGAGCCGCCGGCCGGAGCGATCACCGTGCTCAACCTGGGCGGCGAGCTGTTCTTCGCGGCGGCCGAGGAGCTGCAGGCCGAGCTGCTGCGCCGCTTCGATCAGCACGGACGCGTGATCGTGCTGCGCGTCCAGGAGGCCTACAACCTCGACGTGACCACTGCGCAGGCCATCGTCCACGTGGCGCGCGAAGCTCGTAAGCGCGGGGGGCGCTTGCTGCTGTGTGGAGTCCGGCCCGGCATGTACGGCACGTTCGAGCGCGCCGGCTTGATCCCGGAGCTCGGCGAAGATGCGTTGTTTCGCGCCGATCGCGAGATCCTCGGCTCGACCCGCCGCGCAGTGCGCTACGCGCAAGAGCTCACGGCCGATCCCACGCGCCGCTGACCTTTCGCGCCAAAGTGCAGCGAACGCGCGCTCGGGGCATGCACGTGTAAAGCCTGTGTTTACATCAGGCGGGCGAGCGACCTCGGGTCGCAGTTGTCAGCCATGCACTCTCGCGAGAACAATTTCGATGCGCTGCGCTTCTGGGCGGCGCTGGTCGTGCTCTGGTCCCACGCGTTTCCGGTCGCACATGGCTCCGAGCACATGGAACCTCTATATGCGCTCAGTGGGGGGCAAAGCACCTTCGGCGCTGTGGCAGTTTCGCTGTTCTTCGTGATCAGTGGCTATTTGATCACGCGCAGCTTCGAGCGCAGCCCCAGCGCCTGGGACTTCGTGCGCGCTCGGCTGTTGCGGATCATGCCGGCGCTGCTGATCGTGTTGCTGCTGACAGCTTTCGTGCTCGGGCCTGCACTCTCGGGCTGGTCGCTGTCGGACTACCTGCGTTCCAGCGTGGTCTACAAATACTTCCTGGGGCAGGCGACCTTCACTCGACAAATCGATGAACTGCCTGGGGTGTTTCGCGACAACCCCTCGCCGTGGGTGAATGCCTCGCTGTGGACACTACGCTACGAGGTGGCCTGTTACGTCCTGGTCTTCGCGCTCGGAGTCACGCGTTGCCTCACGCGGCCGGTGACACTGCTGCTGTATCTGGGGGCGATCGCCTATCTCGGCGTGGTGGAGCACCTGCCGCTCCCGCCGGGCGCCGAGCTGCCTGGGCCGGATCGCGCGGCGGACCTGGGCGCGAAGTTTCTGGCTGGTGCGCTGATCTACCAGTGGCGGGTGCCGTTGCGGGGACGCTGGGCCGCCGCATGTCTGGCCCTCCTGGTCGCATCTGTCGCGTTCGGTGAATTTCGCTCGGCCGAGCGCACGCTGTTTCCGTACCTGGTGCTGTACCTGGCGATCGGCATGTCGAAACGTGTGCCCGCGCCGACTCGCTTGGGTGACCTCTCGTACGGCACGTACATCTATGCCTGGCCAGTCTCGCAATGCGTGACGCTCGCGAGCCCGGAGCCGTTCTGGGTCGCTTCGATCGGCACGCCCGTCGTCCTCGGCCTGGCGTTCTTGTCCTGGCATACGGTCGAGAAGCGCGCGCTCGCACGCAAACGCGCGCCCTCGCCGTACCGCAGCCTGATGTTGCCGCCGCGTTCTGCCAGCGATCAACGCTTGGGGGGCGCCGCAGCGGCCGCAGGTTTGAAGTCGCCGCTCACGTCCGCGGTCGTCGGGCGTTCCTTGAGCCCGCGATCGAGAGCGACCTCGTAGAGCGCGATGGTCTCCTTGACCCCCTTCGGGTACGCCTCGTAGTAGCCCTGGCGTTCGGTCACCGCCACCCACTCGCGCTGATCGGCGATGGTGACGTAGTTCTTGCCGATGCCACCCGGCTGCTCGACCGTGACGATGACCTGACCGTTCCAGGGTCCGGAGACGTTCTTGAACTTGAGCAGCACGTACTCGCGCGCGCCCGGCTTGGTGCGGATCATGCTGACTTCTTCTCCGTGCCGGCTGCGGTAGACGCGCGCGCTGTTGGGATCAGTCGCGAGTTGCTTCCAGTCCACGCCCTTCAGCAGATCGGCGACGGTCGGGGCGGTGGGCTTGGCCGGCTCGGGCTTGGCCGGCGCGCACTCGGGCGCGCTAACCTTCTTCTCTGCGAACACCGGGCACATGTTCGCCTTGTAGTACGACGCTGCGTCCTTCAGCTCCGCCGTGAGCTTGGGCTGGGTCTGCGCCCAGCACTGCTCGGCGACCTTGCGCGCGAGCGCGACGTTCGGGTCGTCACTCGGTAACGAGAGCGCCGACACGAGAGCCATGCCGACGTCTTCATCCTGACACTGCTCCGGCGTCGCGGCCTTGCTGAAGGCCTTCGCGAAGAACGAGATCGCCGTCCAGTGCTGGTACTGGAGGCGCGCGCGCTTGCCCGCGCCGAACGCGTCCTTCGGCTGCTTCGCGACGTACGCCTTGAGCCCCTCGAGGCAGGCATCGCCGTCGTAGACCTCGCGGGCGCACTTGTCGAAGTCGGCGAGCGACGTCAGCGTGACGGTGCCGCTGTCACGGTCGACCTTGTACGCGCTCGCAGGCGCAGCGCCGAATACCAGCGCAGTGAGAGCTGTGGATGCGACCACCCATCGTGCAACTTGCATGCTTCAATCCCCCTGTAGATCGTGGTGTTGGCGTTCGACCTTGCATCGAGCTCCGCGCGCGATGCAAGCGTCACGCGGAGCTTTTGCAAGCCCGCGCAATCGAGCCATCCGCCACGAGCGCCGGGGTACCGCCATCAGTGTCAGTGCAGCTATGGGCTGCGGGGGCCTCGCAGGCCTTGCAACCAGTGCGTGGAGCTCCATGTTCGATCCCCGAGCGTCGTGGTGATGGTTCGGATGATCGTATCGGCCTCGGGGGGTACGGGTTGCGTCTGCACGTTGACCCAACGACAGACCATCTCGTCTTCGTGGGTATCGGCCAGCGCGAAACCCGCCCGCGCCAGGTCGTCCAGCAAGCGGCGGGCCTGGCTCGGGTGAAGGCCGGCGGCCGCAAATGCTTCCAGTGCGCGCTGTGATGGGTGTTGCATGGAGAGTGCCTCTTTCGCGATTCTACCCAGCCATGAGTTGGAAAGAAGAAGTCGAAGGCATCGAGCTGCGGCGCCGCGCGGCGGCAGAGCTGGGTGGCGCCGAGAACGTCGAGAAACAACACGTCGCGGGCAGGCTCACGGTGCGCGAACGCATCGACGCACTGCTCGACGCCGGATCCTTTCGCGAACAGGGCCCGATCGCCGGCCACTCCCAGCGCGACGCCGAGGGCAAGCTGCAGGGCTTTGCGCCCGCGAACTACGTGCTCGGTTTCGGCAAGATCGACGGGCGTCCGGTGGTCGTGGGCGGCGAGGATTTCACGCTGCGCGGCGGCTCACCCTCGCCCGCCGGCAATCGCAAGAGCGTGTTCCTGGAGGATCTCGCGTGCCAGTACCAGCTGCCGATGATCCGGCTTTTGGAGGGCGGTGGCGGCAGCGTGGCGCCACCCGCGCAGGGCCAGGCTGCCGCGCCGAGTCCCGGCCCCGAGACGAGCCCGCGCTTCATGTCGATCATGCGCGCGATGGCGCAGGCCCCGGTGGTCTCGGCCGCGCTCGGAGCGGTGGCGGGCATGCCGGCGGCGCGCCTCGTGGCCTCGCACCTGACGCTGATGACGCAGACCACCTCGCAGGTGCTGGTCGGCGGACCTGCCCTGGTCGAGCGCGCGCTGCGCGTGAAGCTGACCAAGGAGCAACTCGGTGGGCCCGACGTGCACCTGAAGAGCGGCGTGGTCGACAACGTGGCCGCCGATGAGCGCGAAGTCTTCCGCGAGATCCGGCGCTTCCTGAGCTACCTGCCCACGAACGTCGGCCAGCGTGCGCCGCGTGGCCCGACCGACGATCCGCCCGGACGCCGCGAGGAAGAGCTGCTGTCGATCGTCCCGCGGGAGCGCCGCCGCGCCTACAAGATGCGGCGCATCCTCTCGCTGGTGCTCGATCGCGACTCGTTGTTCGAGATCGCGCCGCTCTACGGCCGCACACAGATCACCGCCCTGGCGCGCCTGCACGGCCAGCCGGTGGGCGTGATCGCCAACGATCCGTACTTCTACGCGGGCTCGATGACCGCGGACGGCGCACAGAAGGTGCGGCGCTTCATCGACAGCTGTGACAGCTTCGGTCTACCGATCATCAGCTTCGTCGACGAGCCGGGCTTCATGATCGGGCCCGACGCCGAACAGGCGGCGACCATCCGCCACGGCGTGGCGCTGATGTTCGCCGTGATGCAGTCGAGCGTGCCCTGGATCAGCGTGATCGTGCGCAAGGTCTACGGCGTCGCGGGCGGGGCGCACTTCGGACCGGGCGGCATGCGCATCGCATGGCCAAGCGCAGAGTCGGGCGCGCTGCCGATCGAAGGCGGCGTGGCGGTGGCGTTCCGGCGCGAAATCGAGTCCGCGCCCGATCCCGAGGCGCGGCGCCGCGAGCTGGAGGAACGCTTGCTCTCTGCCCGGTCCGCCTACGCGGCGGCCGAAGCCTTCGGCGTGCACGACATGATCGATCCGCGTGGGACGCGCGGCCTGCTGTGCGATTGGCTGGAGATGATCGAGCCTCGCCTCAGCGCGCCACGCGGCGTGCGTACGTACAGCTATCGGCCGTAAGGCTCAGCGATCTTCAGGCTGCACGGCGGTCGTCAGCATGCCCGTCGCCGAGCTCGGCTTCAGCTTGCGCATGCGCGAGGCGAGCTCCGCCTTGTGCACGGCGACCGCCTTCGCCTCCGAGATCTGATCGTGCTCTCGATCCGAGACGAAGATCGCCACGGCAGCGACCGCGATCGCGAGCGCGCCGATACGCGAAGCAAGAAACCAATAGAAGTCTGAACCCCGAGATACTTTTACTTCC
>DATEOF010000006.1:0-7194 GCA_035274465.1 Polyangiales bacterium | reverse complement strand
GCAGACGGCGGCGCGCTTCATCGAGCATCCGCGCACCGGGGAGCGCCTGTACCGCACGGGCGACTGGGGCCGCTGGCAGCCGGATGGGAACCTGGAGTTCATCGGGCGGCGCGATCAGCAGGTGAAGGTGCAGGGCTATCGCATCGAGCTTGCGGAGATCGAGCTGGTGCTGGAGCGCCACCCTGCGGTGGAGCGAGCAGCGGTGGTCGCGATCGGCGAGCGGGAGAAGCACCTCGTCGCCCACCTCGCGCTCCGCGCAGCAGGCATGCAGCCATCCGCTGCGGGATTGGAGGAGCTCGAGGATTACGAGCGAGCAGTCCCGGAGGCGTCTCCAGTGGAGCTGGTCACGGATCCTGCGGTTCGTCAGGAGCTCTGGGAGGAGGCGCGGCGCGAGGGTGAGCAGCCGACGACCGGGCCATTCCTCTCGCTGCCGAAGTCCAGCGAGCGAGGTTCGCCGCGCACGGCGGCGTTGCAGGAGCTGTCGCTCCGGGACATGGGTCGCTTGCTGGAGTGCCTGCAGCAGGTGCCAAACAAGCATACGCCGATCGCCAAGGCGCTGTACGCGTCGGCGGGGAGCCTGTACCCGGTGCAGGTGCTGGTGAGCGTGCGCCCGTCGCGCGTGGACGGGCTCGAGGGCGGCACGTACTACTACCGACCGGATACGCACGAGCTTCGTTCTCTCAGCCGGCAGACGATCCTGGATCGTCAGGATGCTGACTTTGCGCTCATGCTGGTGGGGCGGTTGAGCGCGATTGCTCCGCTCTACGGGGCGTTGAGCGAGTCGTTGTGCACGATCGAGGCCGGCGCGATCGCGAGTCTGTTGGAGCAGTCCGCGCTGGAGCTGGGGTGCCCGCTGTATCCGATGACGGGCGTGGAGCTCGATGCGCTGGCGCCCGCCCTGGGCCTCGAAGCGACGGACCTGTGTCTCCACGGGCTCCAGGGCGGAGCACGGATGTCCGGTGGCTCCATCGACTCGGAGATCCTCCGGGCGGCGCAGCGTCCTCTGTCGTCCTCCGGCCGGTCTTCGCTGCCGCTGCTCCGCGATCCGGTGGAGCGTCTGCGCTTCAAGATGGACCGGCGTGGTATTCGCGCACACGCCGGAGCGTCGCTGGCACTGCCGAGGCATCGCTCCGACGACGCGGTGGAACAAGCGTGGGTGAGTCGCCGCAGCTTCCGCAGCTTCGAGCGGCGGGCGCTGGCGCTGGCAGATCTGTCCGGTCTGCTGAGTGAGCTGCGTGAGGCCGAGCGCACGGACTTGTCGGCTCGCTCGCTATCCCCTGTCCAGGCGTACGTGTCGGTGCAGCCGGGAGCGGTGGATGGGTTGCCGGCCGGTGTCTATCGCCTTGACGCACTCGGGCATCGGCTGCTGCAGGTGAGCAGCGAGCCGGTGATCGATGGCCGGCGGGCAGCAGTGCCCAACCGGGCGATCGTGGAGCAAGCTGGATTCGCGATCGTCCTGGTGGGCCGGTTCGATCGGATCGGGCCGCTGTACGGCGCCCAGGCTGCGAGGCAGTGTTGGGTCGAAGTCGGTCGCGTCAGTCAGCGGCTGGAGAGCGCGGCATCGAAGCACGCGATCGGGTTGTGTCAGATCGCGAGCACGAACTTCGAAGGACTGGAAGCGGCTTTGCAGCTGGGGCCCGGCGACAGGTGCCTGCACGCGCTGGCGGGTGGCAGGGTAGATTGGTCGGGTAGTGCCCGCGGCTGGTCTTTCCTGGCGGAGGTCGCGCCGCCGTCAGCTGCAGCGGCAAGGGCTCCGGATTCCGCGGCGCTGCGCAAGTACTGCGAGGGGCTCCTGGCCGCCTACATGGTTCCGTCGCAGTTTCAGCTGCATCGGACCCTGCCTCTGAACGCGAACGGCAAGGTGGATCGCGGTGCGCTGGCGCGCGCGTCGAAGCCCGTCGCGCCGCCTGAAGCGCGGCAGCTGGAAGCGCCGAAGGTTGCTCGAGCGCTCGTTGACGAGTCGGCAGCGCTCATGAACCTGGTTTCGCGTACCGCGGCCGAGTGCCTCGAGCTGGCGCACGTCCCGCCCGACGTGCCGTTCGTGGAGCTGGGCGCCAATTCGATGATGGCGCTGCGGTTCAGGGACCGGCTGCAACAAGCGCTGGACCGTTCGTTTCCGGCGACCCTCCTCTACGACTACCCGACCGTGGCTGCGATCGTCAGCTGGTTGCAGCCATCGGCGGCGGATGCGCCGGCAGTGCCGGCGAGGCGAGTCGATCCGCGAGAGCCGATCGCGATCGTCGGGATGTCGGTTCGCGCGCCCGGCCACGTGGTCGATCTCGAGGGGTACTGGGATTTGCTACGCGAAGGTCGCGATGTGATCGGCGGGTTCCCCGAGCGCTGGGACGTCGAGGCGTTGTACGACCCGAATCCGGACGCGCGCGGCAAGACGTACACGCGATCGGGCGGCTTCCTCGATGGGATCGAGCTGTTCGACACGCAGTTCTTCGAGATCTCGCCGCGCGAAGCTGCGTTGATAGATCCGCAGCAGCGCCTGGTGTTGGAGGTGGCGTGGGAAGCGCTGGAGCGGGCCGGGATCCAGCCGCGAGCGCTCAAGGACTCGGTCACGGGCGTCTACGTGGGCACGATGGGGTCGGACTATCAAGAGCACGGTGCAGCGTCGCTCGACGACGTCGACGGCCACCGAACCGGGGGCGCGAGCAGCGTGCTGGCGGGCCGCCTGTCCTACGTGCTCGGCGTGCACGGACCTTCGCTGAGCGTGGACACGGCGTGTTCATCGTCGCTGGTGACACTGCATCTGGCGTGCGCGGGCCTGCGGCAGGGTGAGTGCGACTTGGCGCTCGCCGGTGGCGTGCAGCTGATGATCACGCCCACGTTCTTCCTCGAGTTCAGCCGGCTACGAGGGCTGGCGGAGGATGGGCGTTGCAAGGCCTTCTCCGCAGCTGCGGATGGCACGAGTTGGGCCGAAGGCTGCGGGATGCTCGTGCTGAAGCGCCTGTCGGACGCGCAGCGGGACGGCGATCGCGTGCTGGCTGTCGTGCGCGGCAGTGCGGTGAATCATGACGGGCGTAGTCAGGGCCTGACTGCCCCCAATGGCCCGAGCCAGCAGCGCGTGATTCGCAAGGCGCTCGAGGAGAGCGGCCTCCAGCCGCGAGATATCGACGCGATCGAGGCGCACGGCACGGGGACGCCACTGGGAGATCCGGTCGAGGCCGGAGCGCTGGCGGAGGTGTTCGGCCCCGAGCGCGATCCGGCCCAGCCGCTGTACCTGGGTTCGGTGAAGTCGAACGTCGGACACGCCAGCGCAGCGGCGGGCGTGCTCGGGGTGATCAAGCTGGCGCTGTCGCTGCAACACGAGCTGTTGCCGAAGACGCTGCATGCGGAGGAGCCCAGCCCGCACGTGGCGTGGGAGGGCAGCGGCCTTTCGCTGCTCCAGGAGGCGCGGGAGTGGAAGCGCGGGAAGCGCGTCCGGCGAGCCGGGGTGAGCGGGTTTGGCGCGGGCGGTACGAACGCGCACGCGGTGGTCGAAGAGGCGCCAGCAGAGGCGAGTCCTCGCGACGCAGTCGAGACCAGGCCGCATGCTGAGTTGCCGCTGCTGCTCTCGGGTCGCGACGAGGCGGCGCTGCAGGCGCAAGCGCAACGTCTAGCTGCCTGGCTGCGTGCACACCCTTCCGAGCGCTGGGTCGACGTGGTGCACACGGCGGCGCTGCACCGAACGCACTTCGAGGAGCGCGCGGTGGTGATGGCTCCGGAAGCCCTCGAGGCCTTGGCGCGAGGACAGCACGATTCGCGTCTGGTGCGCGGTCGCGTCGGCGGCGCAGGCGGGCGCGGCAAGGTCGTGTTCGCGTTCCCGGGTCAGGGCAGCCAGTGGCGAGGGATGGGGAAGGCGCTGCTCTCGCAGAGCGAAGTGTTCGCGGAACGCATGCGCGCGTGTGACGCAGCATTGTTGCCGTGGACGGGGTGGTCCGTCCTGTCGCTGCTTCGTGGCGAGGAGTCAGCAGAGCTTCCGCCGCACGACCGCGTGGACGCGGTGCAGACATCGCTGTTTGCCATGGGCGTGAGTTTGTCGGCGTTGTGGCGGTCCCTGGGACTGGAGCCGGCTGCGGTGGTGGGTCACAGCCAGGGCGAAGTTGCGGCTGCGGTCGTGGCAGGCGCGCTGACGCTGGAAGACGGCGCGCGGGTGGTGGCTGTTCGTAGTCAGGCGGTCAGCGCACGCAGCGGGCATGGGGGGATGGCCGCGGTCGACCTGCCTGAACACGAGGTGGCTCGGCTCCTGGAGCGCCATGGAGCCGCGCTTTCGATCGCGGCTGTCAATGGTCCGAGATCGATCGTCGTGTCCGGGGAGCTGGCGGCGATGGACGCTCTGATCGCGGAGCTCGACGCGCGGAGCGTGTTCTGCCGGCGCATCAACGTCGACTACGCGTCGCACAGCTCGCAAATGGATCCGCTGCTGCCGGGGCTGCAGCGAGAGCTGTCGACGCTGTCGCCGCGTACGGGTGAGATTCCGCTCTACTCGACGGTCGAAGGCCGCCGGCTCGAGGGTGCGGAGCTGGACGGCTCGTATTGGTGCCGCAACCTGCGTGAGCCCGTGCGCTTCGATCGTGCGCTGACGCAGCTGCTCGAGGACGGTCACGGGGTGTTCGTGGAGGTGAGCCCGCACCCGTTGTTCGGCGGGGCCCTGCACAGCGCGAGCGAGGTGCGAGGCGGCGTGGTGATCGGAAGCCTCGCGCGCGAGCAAGGCGAACTCTCCTCGTTGCTGCGGGGCCTGGGCGAGCTGCACGCACACGGTTGTGCTGTCGATTGGAAGCACGTGCTGGGCGCGTACGGCGGGCGTCGCGTCGATCTGCCCACGTACGCGTTCCAGCGCGAGCGCTTCTGGCTCGAACCCAGCAAGACGAAGTCGGACTTGCGCTCCGTGGGCCTGGCTGCCGTCGAGCATCCACTGTTGGGAGCGATGACGCCGCTGGCGGACAGCGACGGCTACCTGTTCTCGAGCCTGCTGTCGGTGCGCGAGCAGGCGTGGCTTCGGGACCACGCGGTGGCTGGCACGATGCTCTTGCCGGGCGTGAGCATGTTGGAGCTCGCGCTGCATGCGGGTCGCGCGCTCGGGTTCGGCGTGGTGCGCGAGCTGGTGTTGGGGCAACCGCTGGTGCTGCCTGAAGACAGCGGTGTGCAGCTGCAGCTGTCGGTGGGTAGCGAGGAGGAAGCGGGCACACGCAGCGTCGCGCTGTACAGCCGGACGGGTGAAGGCGCCTGGGTGCAGAACGCGACGGGCGAGCTTTCGCTGAGTGCAGGGCAGGAGGCGAGCGCGGAGCTCGAGGAGCTGCGGAGTTGGCCGGTAGCGCACAGCGAGCCGGTGGAGCTGACCGGCTTCTATGCCCGAATGGCGCGACTTGGTTTCGAGTACGGCCCCGCGTTTCAGGGGCTTTGCGAGCTGCGACGCGCGGGGCAGGTCGCCTACGGCCGGGTCGTGTTGCCTGATTCCGTCCGGGCGAGCGCGGAGCACTACGACTTGCACCCGGCGCTGTTCGATGGCGCGCTGCACACCTTGCTCGCGTTCATCCCGGAGGGCGACGCAGGCGAGATCTTGCTTCCGTTCGAGTGGTCCGACGTGCAGCTGTACGCGACCGGGGCGAGCGAGCTGCGGGTTCGCGCCGAGCTCGTGCGGGATGAAGCGACCGGGCAGCTGACGGCGGCGATCGCCATGTCGGACGGAGCTGGCGAGCCGATCGCGCGGGTGGGCACGTTGCATGTGCGGCGAGCGCGGATCGACGAGCTGCGCGAGCTACAAAGCAAGCAGATCGAGCACCTGTACCGCGTGGAATTTCGGCCGGTGCCACTCGCGGTGGCGACCCACGCGGCGGAGGCGACGGTCGTGCTGGGCGGCGCGGGTGAGCTGGCACGGCGACTGGGCGCGACCTGGTACGCAGAGCTGGAGGCGCTGCTGGCACGAGCGCGCGAAGGGCTGCGTCCGACGCGAGTGATCGTGGACGCGACGCGGAGCAGTGTGCCGCGAAGCAAGCACCCCCTGAGCAAATACCCTTGGGGTGAAGCGGCGCTCTTGCCTGCCCTGCACGCGAGAATGGCCGAAGCGCTGTCACAGCTGCAGGCGCTGCTCTCGGAGCCTGGTCTCTCGCAGAGCGAGCTCGTGTGGGTGACGAGCTCGGCGTTGGTGAGCGACCTGGTGCACGCGCCTGTGTGGGGCCTCTTGCGCGCGGCGCGCAGCGAGCATGAGGAGCGTTCGCTGCGGCTCGTGGATCTCGAGAGCATGGAGCAGGAGCGCGAGCTGTTGGTGCGCGGGCTCTGGGCGAGCCGTGAGCCGGAGCTGGCGTTGCGCGGAGGTGTCTGGCTGGCGGCGCGGCTGGTGCGTGCGGGCGCCGCCCCGCTGCAAGTGCGCTGCTTGAATCCCGCCGGGACGGTGCTGATCACGGGAGGCACGGGTGAGCTCGGTTCGGCGCTGGCGGAGCACCTGGTAGCGCAGCACGGGGTGAAGCGCTTGGTGCTGACGTCGCGTCGCGGGGCCGACGCGCCCGGGACCGAGGAGCTGATCGAGAAGCTGTCGGGGCTCGGCGCGGAGAGCGTCGAGGTGCTCTCGTGCGACGTGACGGTGCGTTCGGAGCTGGCGAGCGTGCTTTCGAGCATTTCGGGCGAGCATCCGCTGACGGGTGTGTTTCACCTGTCGGCGGTGCTGGATGACGGGCTGCTGCAGGCGCAGACGGCGGAACGGCTATCTGCAGTGCTGGCGCCGAAGGTGGACGGTGCGTGGCACCCGCACGAGCTGACGCAGGGTCAGGATCTGGCTTGCTTCGTGTTGTTCTCGTCGGCAGCAGGGACGCTCGGCAACCCAGCTCAGAGCAACTACGCGGCGGCGAACACGTTCCTGGATGCGCTGGCGGCGCATCGCCAGGAGCGCGGCCTGGCGGGGACGAGCTTGGCGTGGGGTCCATGGCAGCCCTCCGGAACAGGCCTCCCGCCCGCAGAACTGATGCGGATCGCTCGCGCCGGTGTCTCGCCGCTGTCGGCGGCGCAAGGGCTCGCGCTGCTGGATGCGGCGTTGTCGCGTCCGGAGCCACAGCTCGTTCCGATCCTCCTCTCGCTCGGGACGCTGCAGCGCACGTTCGCGCAGGCCGGGGCTGTGCCTCCGCTGTGGAGCGTGCTGGTGCATCCGCGCCTGCGCCGGGCGTCTACGAGAAGTGGTGACGTGTCTGCGCTGCGCGCGCGGCTGGCCGCATT
>DATEOF010000005.1:0-40894 GCA_035274465.1 Polyangiales bacterium | reverse complement strand
AGGACCGCGCTCGAAACGGCAGTGCCTTCGAGTGCGGCACGCAGCGCTGCCTGCAGGAACGCCCGCGCATGCCGGACGACGGCGAGTGGGAGTGCGTGGAGATCGGCGGGGTCGGATACTGCCATAGCCGCGGTGCACTCGCGGGGTCGGCCGCCGGACCACTCGATCTCGGCTGGCGCTGCGGGCCACGCCGCGGCCAGCCGGCCGAGCGGATCTGCGTCGACCTGGACGGCGATCGACCGCCGGGCGCCGACTACACCTGCCGCTACGAGCTGCAGTGGGGCACGGCGCGGCGAAGTTGCCAGCCCGCGACGGGCGCGTCCGTCGGTAGCCGCTGCGACGCCGCACGGGCCTGCCCGTCCGGCAGTGAGTGTCTCGAGGGAGTGTGTCTGCCCGCGGTGCCCGAGCCGGCGTGCTGGCTGGACGGGGACTGCGGCGATCGCGCACGCTGCGTGTTCGGCAGCTGCGCCGGGGCTTGAATGCGCGCACGGCCCTTGACGCTCGCGAGTCTGCTGCTGCTCTCGGCGTGCGGGCGCGACGGCTCGCGCTCGGACACTGTTCAGCTGCGCATCCCGGCCCGCGCAGGCGCGCCGCTGTCAGCTGCTGCGATCCGCTATCTGCCCGACTCCAACGTGCGTACCGCCCGGCTCAGCCCGACGGGCTGGCTCAGCATCGAGCGGCGTGACAGCGGATTGGCGCTCGACGTGGACGTGGCGGAGTACTGTCCGGCGACGATCCCCGCAGGCCCGCAACGGCAGCCGCTCGAGCTGCGTCCGCGGCTCGACTTCGGCGCCGAACGGCCACCGCTCGGCTTCGGCGCGCCTGTACGAATCGCCGTCGGCCACGGCTGTCCCGATCGCGGGCGCGGGACGATCGCCTGGCGTCAGATCGAAGGCGCGAAGCTCGACCAGCTGGTGGTCTCGCGCGACGGCTTCGAGCTGACCGCCCACATGCCGCGCTACGCCGACGTGGCGGGCGAGCCCGCGCGCGAGGGCCTCCTGCCAGTCTCCCCGCGCACGCAAGGTCGAGTGGTGCTCGAAGCGGTGTGGCAGGCGGCGGGCCTGCCACCGATCCGGCGCGAGCTCGTGCTGCGCGCGACGTCGCGCGCGACCGGACTCGCGAGCGTCGCCGTGTCGCAGCAGTTGTTGATCGGCGGCGACGGCTGGCGCGTGGCTGACGCCCCGCAGAACGGACACGCGCAGGTGCATCCCGGCGCACCCGTCTCGATCTTCACCCCGGACGCACCCGGCCGCTGGTCGCTCGAGAACGCGCGCGGGCGAACGCTGACGCTCTCTGCGTTCTGGCACGACAAGACGCCGTACGACTGCGGACGCAGCGAGTGCCACGCGTCGATCGCCGCGCAGACCGCCCAGAGTCGGATGAGCCATGCGCTCGAGGACCTGCTCGGTACCCACGAGCCCGCAGCTGTCGGCTGCAGGTCGGAGTGTCACGTGCTCGGCGAGCCGGGTGTGGACGACGGCGGCTTCGCGGACGTCGCCTCGGAGCTCGGCTGGTCCTGGCTCGACGGGGCGGGCTGGCAGGATCTGCCGCAATCGCTCCGGCGCCTCGGCGGCGTGCGCTGCACCGCGTGCCACGGCCCGGGCGCGATCCCCGAGCCCGACTCGCGGGCGCACGTGCTGCGCAGCGACGTGTGCGCGACCTGCCACGACGCGCCGCCGCGCTACGTGCACGTCGTGCAGTGGCGCGCCTCGCGCATGTCGCGCTCCGACGCGCTGCCGAGCACTCGCACGGGTACCTGCGTCCGCTGCCACACCACGGCCGGCTTCTTGAACAGCATCGGCGCCGGCCCGATACGCGAGCTCGAGCCCACCGGCATCGCCTGCGCGGCCTGCCACGCGCCGCACGCGAGCCACCGTGGTGCGCGCCTCATCCGCAGCGTCGAGACCCCGCTCCTCGGGCAACTCGAGTCGCAGACCGCGATCTGCGTCCCCTGCCACTCGCCCGCCGCTGACGAGCTCCACCCCTCGGCCTCGAGCGCGTCCCTCTGGTCGGGTCGCGCGAGGCTGCCCGCGGCGGACGGCGGCGGCTGGGACGTGCTCGAGGCGAGCGCGCCGCACCGCGCGGTGCCCGGCGGCTGCGTGGGTTGCCACGGTGGTCGCCCGAAGGTCGAGCACTCGTTTCGAGCCGACGCCGATGGCTGCAAGATTTGCCACGACGCCACGCCGGCAGCGCCGCTCGACGTGCGAACCCGCGCGCTCGCCGCAATGCGCGCGCTCGAGGACCTTTGTCCCTCGGGCCGCGCCGACCCACCCCACGCCGCGCTCGAGCTCGCGACCTGCCGCACTCCCCGCTGGATTCGCGCGAGCTACGCAGCCGCGCTCGTGCTGGAAGATCCCGCTGCTGCAATTCACAACGCTGTCTTCGCGCGCGCGTTGCTCGCAGATGCCGAGCGTCAGATCGATCGGTTGAGCACGCCGTGAGCAAGATCTCGCGGCGCACGGTTGGTTTCTCGGTGAGTAATCCGAGATCCTTAGACGCCAGTAGTTGAGTGAAACTCAGGTCTCGAAGCGCATTGGCGCAAACTGTTCGCTCGCTCGCTGCAGCTATCGGCTGCACGGAGTCTAAATCGGACAATCCACTACGCGCTCCAAAATAGTGCTCGCGTGCCCACGATGTGCGCAGCAGTATGTTGGCGACGCCCCGAAGGGAAGCCCCCTTGGGGGGAACGCATCCTCTGGCGAACAGAGACGCTGTCTGCGCCCGCTTTGTACTTGCAGCGGGTAGCGGCGACGGCTCCGTTCGCCTTGGGTGCAGCAAGGAGCGAGTAGTGATGAAGATCGATATGCTGACTGAAATTGAAGACGAGAGACTGGACGCCGTGTCGGGCGGCGGTCGCGGCTACGGCGGCGGCGGCTTGATCGGTGGCGCGCTGCGCCTGGTAGGCAACGTCGTCGGTGCGGGCTTGTCGCTCGTCGGCGGCGTGCTGAGCGGCATCGGCGACGCGCTGAGCGGCGGCCACCACCGCTGAGTCTAGTCACTCGGTGATGTGCTGCTCGTCACGGGCATTGTGTCCGCGGGAACGGGGCGAGCAGCACGTTGTTTCGTACCCTCACATGTCGAGTCGTAGTCCATGTCTGATCGAGTATTGATCGCGGGCGCCACCGTGCCCATCGTCGGTGCGATCACGGCGCTCATCCTGCTGCAGCGTGCTCCCGGTGCGCGGCCGGAGGCCTCATGGCTCGCCAGTGCCGAGGCCCAAGCTGCCGAGTCGCAGTCGGCCGCGGCTGACAAGCCCTGGACCGGCGTGGTCGTCGCGGCCAACACGGCCGAGCTCGCCGCGACTGCCGAAGGTCGCGTCGAGTCGGTGTTCGTGCGAACCGGCAGCCGGGTACGCGCCGGTGAACGCCTCGTGCAGTTCGATCGCGGCGAGTCCGCGAGCTCGATCGGGATGGCGAGCGCGCAGCTGGATCAGCGCCAGTCCGAGCTGCTGCGCTCGCAGGCGCGCGCCCAGGCCGCAGACGAGCTCCTCTCGCGGTTGCGCGCCGGCGCGAACTGGTTGTCGAAGCAGGAGCTCGAGTCGGCGGCCGCGGAGGCGCGCATGGCGCAGGCCGAGCTGCAGGCAGCGCGCGCCAACGTCGGGCTCGGTCGCATCAGCGTCAGCCGCGAACGGCTGCGCGCGAACCGCCAGCTGCTGACCGCGCCGTTCGCCGGGACCGTGGTCGCGCTGGGCGTCGATCCCGGTGACAGCGTCGTCGCCGGCCAGGTGGTGCTACGCATCCTGTCCCAGGACTTGCAGGTCAACTTCGCCTGCCCGCCCCAGGCGTTGCCGAGCGGCAGGGCGACGCAGGTGATGATCAGTTTGGACGGCGCGCCGGCGATCCGCAGCACGGTCTCCGCCGTGCGGCCCGAGCTCGATCCATCGGCCGAGCTGGCGTTCGCCACGGCGCCGCTGCCCGCTGCACTGCGAGACCGCGAGCGCTGGCTGCCCGGCACCCCCGTCGAGGTGACGCTGGCACGCGACCCGGAGCCGCGGCCATGAGCGCGCCCGCACCACTGTTTCGCCCGCAGGCGATCGAGCACCAGCGCGCGCGCGGCTCACGCGCCGAGTTGATCGTCCTCGACGCGCGTGCCACGGCCTGGGGCTTTCGCCTGCTGTGCGCGGGCATGACCGCGTTGCTTGCGTTCATCGCGCTCGGCCGCGTCAACGAGTACGCCAGCGGCCCGGCCTTCGTGCAGCTCGATGGCCGCACGACGTTGACCGCGACCGACTCGGGGCTCGTGACCTCGGTCAGCGTGAAGCCGGGCGACCACGTCGAAGCGGGTGCCGAGCTCGCGCGCTTTCACGCAGCCGCGGAGGTCGCGGAATTGCAGGCCGCCACCAAACAGTTCGACAGTCAGCTCGCGAAGTTGCTGCTGCGGCCGGACGACGCGGCGAGCCGCGAAGCCTTGGTCGAGCTGCGCGCGCGCCGCGAGCTCGCGCAGGAGCGTCGAGACCGGCGCGTGCTGCGCGCCCCGCACGCGGGCGTCGTGGGTGACGTGCGGCTCAGCCCCGGCCAGGTCGTCGAGCCCGGGCTGCGCGTGATCGATCTGCAGGGTGCAGCGAAGGCCGCGACCGTGATCGCGCTCCTGCCCGGACGCTACCGGCCGCTCTTGCGCGCCGGCGACTCGCTGCGCTTCGCTGCCGACGGCTTCCACGAGCTCACGCACGAGCTCACGGTCACGCGCGTCGGCCAGCAGATCGTCGGCCCCACCGAGGCCGCGCGCTTCGTCGGCCGCGACCTCGCCGACGCGTTCTCGATCACCGGCCCGGTCGTGCTCGTGCAGGCTGCGTTGCCGCTGCGCTCGTTCGCGCTCGATGGTCAGCGCTACGAGTTCTCGAACGGCATGTTCGGCATCGCGGAGGCTGCCGTCCGCAACGAACCGATCGCCTACGCGTTCATCCCGAGCCTCAAGCCCTGGGTCGAACGGGTGACTCACAGCCTGCCCTGGAAGCAGCTGACGGAATGGATCAGTCATGCCTTTTAGCCGTCGCTCGAAGGCGCGTGCCGAACGCGTCGCGTACGTCCCGCAGCTCACGCCCACCGACTGTGGCGCGGCGTGCCTGGCGTCCGTGCTGGCATTTCACGGCAAGCACGTCGCGATCCACGAGGTGCGCAGCCGCCTAGGTGGCGGGCGCGACGGGGTCACGGCGCGCAAGATCCTGCTGGCAGCTCGCAGCTTCGGCCTGAACGCGCGCGGTGTGGCGATCGAGCCGGACACCCTGCGCTATCTGCCCGCCGGCAGCATCCTGCACTGGGATCTCTCGCACTTCGTCGTCTACGAGCGCTCGAGCGAGAGCCACGTCGACATCGTGGACCCTGCCGCCGGGCCACGCCGTGTGCCGCTCGCGGAGTCAGCGCCCTCGCTCAGCGGCGTGGCGCTGGTCTTCGAGCCGGGCGCGACCTTCGTGCGCGAGAAGCCGGTGCGGCGCGCGCGCTTCGGCCGCTATGCGCGCTGGATGTTCGGCGTGCGCGAGGTCTGGGCGCGCATCCTCACCACCTCGTTCGCGCTGCAGCTCATCGCGCTGTCCATGCCGGGCTTGATGGCGCTGCTCGTCGACAAGGTCGTGCCGCGCGCCGACTCGTCGCTGCTCGTGCTGGTCGCGGCGGGCTTCGTGTTGCTCGCCTCGTTTCAGTTCCTGTCCACGCTGCTGCGCGCGCGCCTCCTGCTCGAGCTGCGGACCAAGGTCGAGGCGCGGATGTCGTTCAGCTTCGTCGAGCACCTGCTCTCGCTGCCGTACGGCTACTTTCAGCAGCGCACGACCGGCGATCTCATGATGCGGCTCAGCAGCCAGGCCGAGATCCGCGAGCTGCTCACGACCGGCGCGCTGTCGGCGCTGCTGGACGGTGCGCTGGTCGGCCTGTACTTCGTGCTGCTGCTCGGAGCGGCACCCAAGCTGGCGCTGGTCGCGCTCGGCTTCGCCGCCTTGCAGGTGCTAACGTACCTACTGGCCGCGCGCCGCAACAGCGAGCTGGTGGTCGAGAGCCTCTCCGCCCAGTCGCAGCTCGAGGCCTATCAAGTCGAGATGCTCGCCGGCGTCGAGACGCTCAAGGCGATGGGCGCGACCGAGCGCTCGATCGCGCGCTGGAGCGAGCTCTACGTGCACTCGCTGAACCGCGCGATCGCCAGCGGCCGGCTCGAGGGCACGTTTCAGGCGCTGCTCGGCGCGCTGCGCTTCTGCGGGCCAGTGTGCCTGATGATCGCCGGCGCCCACCAGGTGCTCGACGGGTCGCTTTCGCTCGGCACGATGCTCGGCTTGTCGGCGATGGGTGCCGGCTTCCTCGAGCCGGTCGCGAACCTCGCCGGCACCGGCATGCGCCTGACGCAGCTCGCCGGCTACATGGAGCGGCTCGAAGACGTGCTGGAGACTCCGCCGGAACGCACGCGTGTCGCGACTTCCGATCAGCCGACCGGCACCGCGCTGCGAGGCGCCATCGACGTCGATGCGCTGTCGTTTCGCTACCCGGGCGCGGCGCAGCTCACGCTCGACCACGTGAGCTTCTCGGTGCGGCCGGGCGAGTGCCTGGCGATCGTCGGTTCCTCGGGCTCGGGCAAGTCCACGCTCGCGCGCCTGCTCGCGGGCTTGTACGAGCCGCAGGGTGGTAGCATCGCGTTCGATGGCCGCGAGCTCTCGGCGTGGGACCTCGAGCTGCTGCGCGAGAAGCTCGGCATCGTCACGCAGGACACGCGGCTGTTCTCGGGCACGATCCGCGACAACGTAGCGCTCTTCGACCCCGGCCTCGGCCTGGAAGAAATCGTGCGCGCCTGCCGAGCGGCTTGCATCCACGACACGATCCAGGCCTTGCCGATGGGCTACGACACCATGCTCGCCGACGGTGGTTCGTCGCTGTCGGGAGGGCAGCGCCAGCGCCTGGCGCTCGCACGCGCGCTCGTGCGCAACCCGAGCCTCTTGATCCTCGACGAAGCCACGAGCGCGCTCGACGCGCTGAGCGAGCGCGAGGTTCAGCTCAACCTGCGACGCTTGCGCTGCACGCGCGTGATCGTCGCGCATCGCCTGAGCACGGTGCTCGACGCAGACAAGATGCTCGTGCTCGACGGTGGCAAGGTCGCCGGCATGGGCCGCCATGGCGAGCTCGCGACCCGCTGCCCGACCTACCGCGCGCTCGTGCGCTCGCAGGCCGGCGCCGGCGCGGAGACGAGCGAAGTCGTGCCGCGCATCGTGCCGATGCCACCGCCGATCCAGCTGCCGCCGCGGCGCGCTCCCGAAGGTGTCTGACGCCGTGTCGCGCCATGCTCTCGCAGTATTGCTCTCGCTCGCGGCCGCGGCTCAGGTTGCTGGTGCGCAGGATGGCCCGATTGCGAGCGTCTCGCTCGCCGACGCCATGCAGCACGCGCGCCGCGACCCACCGGCCGTGCTGCGAGCGGTCGCCGCGCTGCACGAAGCCGAGGCGCAGTCCGACTATGCCCGCAGCCAGTGGCTGCCGGCGCTCAAGCTCGAGGCAGGCGGCGGCTACGCCTACGACAACCAGCTCGCCGCGCCGGGTACGCCGCGCATCGAAGGCCACGCCATCACCGCGCGCGGCGCAGCCAGCCTGGAGTGGACCGCGCTCGATCTCGCGCGCAGCGCACGCGTCAGCGCCGCGGAAGCGACCGCGGCTTCCGAACGCTCGGCACTGGCCGCAGTGCAGGACCGCGCCGCGCTGCTTGCCGCAGAGCTCTACTTTCGTGCGGCAGCCGCCGATGCGCTGGTGAGCGCAGCCGAGCTCTCGCTGGAGCGCCGCACGCAGCAGCGAGCAGCCGCGGCTGCGTTGGTGCAGGCAGGGACACGCTCGCCGGTGGATGTCCAGCGTGCGGAGATCGAACGCGTCTCGGCCGAGTACGCGCTGCACGTGCGCAAGAGCGAGCGACGTGCGGCATTCGCGGCGCTTGCGGCCGCGCTCGGCAGGCCGGCCTCCGAGTTGGTAAGGCCGGTCGATCCGACCGCCGCCCTGCGTGGCACGCAAGCGAGCCTGGCCCGCGCACGCGCACTCGCTTTCGGCCGGCGGCAAGAGCTGCGCAGCGCCGCTTCCGCGATCGAAGCGCGCGAGGGTGAGCACGACGCGGCGCTCGGCGCGCGCTGGCCCACGCTCGGCGCGAGCGCGACCGCGTCTTCATCGTATGCCGACGTGCGCAGTGGAGTGGGGCTCGAAGGCGACCAGTACGCCGCAACCGCGGGCCTGTTCCTGCGCTGGCCCAGCTTCGATCCCGCGATCTGGGGCCGCGCCGCCGCGACCGAAGCTGCGGTGACGGTCGCCGCCCGGGAACGCGATGCGCTGCGTCACGACATCGATGCACAGGTGGTCCAGGCGTACTACGCGCTCGAGCGCGCAACCACCGAGAGCCAACGCGCGGTCGCGGTGCTCGAGGCGGCCGAGGTTGCGCGCGAGGCGCAGAACGGTCGCTACCTCACGGGCCTCGCCTCACTGCTGGAGTTGCTCGACGCCGAAGACCTCGAGCAAGATGCGCGCGAGCGCCGCATCGAAACCACGCGTGACGAGGCCATTGCGCGTGCGCAGCTTCTGGCTGCATGCGGTGAGTTGTAGCCCAGCCTGGGATATAGGATAGTTCGGCGTCATGGAGGGTGGGGCCATGATCGCCGCGCAGAACGAGTTGGAACAACCAGCCGCCGCGAGGGTGACGGCGGATCCCGACGGGACGGTCGTGATCAGGTTCGCGATCGGTTGTCGGTTGGACGGGCAGAACACCGTCGGAGTCATCCGCGCGCACATCGCCGCTGCCGCGGGCAAGAGGCAGCCGGCGCTCGTCGACGCGCGCGGCGTGCGTTCGACCACGCGCGAGGCGCGCGAGCTCGCAGTGGGCGACGAGATCGTCGCGATCACCTCGCGCATGGCCGTCCTCGTGGACAATCCGGTCTCGCGCGTGCTCGGGAATTTCTTCATGGTGGTGACGAGTCCCAGATATCCGACGAAGCTCTTTACCGACGAAGCCGCCGCGCGGGTCTGGTTGCGGGAGCCGCAGTGAGCCAGGAGCGGAACCGCCTCGAGGCTGCAGTGGATCTGGCGGTCCGCATCGCGGCGGGTGACCTCGACGCGAGGTTGCTCTCGTCCGACGCCGATGATGGGCTCGACGCGCTGGTCACCTCGCTGAACATGCTGGCCGAGGAGCTGGGTCACGAGCGGCGTACGCGAGAACGCGCGCAAGAGTTGCTCGCCGACGAGCTCGACACGTACGAGCACGCGCCGGCGCTGTTCTGCTCGCTCGACGGCGAGACGTTGGTGGTCGAGAAGTGCAACGAGAGCCTCGCCGACGCCCTCGCGCGTCCCAAGCAGCAGATCCTCGGCAGCTGCGTGCTCGACCTGTGCGAGCCCAAGTGCCACGGCGATGCGGTGCGACTGCTTCAGGAAACCGAGGTCGGCGTTCGCCCGAGCCACGGCGAGCTGACCCTCGTCACCGCTTCCAATCGCAGGTTGGTCGTCGCGACCAGCGTCAGTCGAGTGCGCGCCGGCGAGCGCTCGCGGCTACGCATCGTCTGGAAGGACGTGACTGCCGAGCGGCACCTCGAGGCGCAGCTGCAACAGGCACAGAAGATGGAGGCCATCGGCCGGCTGTCCGGCGGCGTGGCGCACGACTTCAACAACATCCTCGCGGTCATCACCACGGCAGCCGAGTTCGTGCAGGAGCTGCTGGCCGCGAACGAGCTGCCGATCGAAGACGCGCAGCTGATCCTCGAGGCCAGCGCGCGCGGCGCGGCGTTGACGAGCGACCTGCTGGCATTCTCGCGGCAGCGCGTGGTGAGGCCCGTGCCTACCGACGTGCGCGTCGTCGTCCGCGATACGGAGCGGATGATCGCGCGGCTGGTGGGTGAACACATCCGGGTCGTCACCGAGCTGACGAGCGAGCAGATCATCTGCAACATCGATCCGTCCCAGGTTTCACAGGTCCTGCTGAACGTCGCGATCAACGGCCGCGATGCCATGCCGGAGGGCGGGACCTTGGGCCTCGTGGTCAGTCGCATCGAGCTGAACGTCTCGGACGAAAGCGAGCGCCTCGAGCTGTCGCCCGGCAGCTATGCGCTGATCATCGTCTCGGACGTGGGCGTGGGCATGACGCCGGAAGTCGCGGCCAAAGCGTTCGATCCGTTCTTCACGACCAAGCCCCTGGGCAAGGGCACGGGCCTCGGTCTGTCGATGAGTTACGGCATCATCCGCCAGGCAGGCGGGCGCATCGTGATCGACTCCGAGCTCGGCCGCGGCACCAAGATCAAGATCTACCTACCGCTCGTCTCCCACCTGTCGCACCACGAGTCCGTCCGCCCTGCGGCGACCGAGGCCGGCAGCGAGACCATCCTGCTGGTCGAGGACGACAACGTCTTGCGCTCGCTCGGCAAGCGGATCCTGGAGCGCGGCGGCTATCGCGTGCTGGTCGCGGCGAACGGGCGTGAGGCGCTGGAGCTGCTGGAACGCTTGCCCGACAAGCTCGCGCTGGTGGTGACGGACGTGATGATGCCCGAGCTGGGCGGTCAGCAACTCGCCAGTAGACTGCGGGAAATCCGCCCGGAAACGCGCGTGCTCTTCGTCTCCGGCTTCACGGCCAACGCCATTCTCACGCAGGGAGTGCTGAAGCCAGGCGTCGCGTTCCTGCCCAAACCATTCACGCCCGCGGCCTTGCGTACGGCCGTGCGGCGCGTGCTCGACGGCTAGACCTCGATGTCTTCGATCTGCTTGATGATCTGCCGTGCACGCTCGGTGCCGACGCGCATCACGATCTGACGCAGTTGCTCTTCGAGTCCCTTGTTGAACTTCAGAGGCGGGAGCGACGGCGGCTGGAGCAGGCGCTGCTGCTTGGCGGGTGGCGCGGCCGGTCGGGCCTGGGCCTGCGTGCGGCGGTCCTTGGAACCACTACCATTGGCGCGCACTTTGCCATTGGTTGCCGAGCGCAAGCCGAGGATGTTGGTCGGCGCGGGTTCTGGTTTGGCCTCTTCGGGTTTCGCGCGAACGACCACTTCGGGCTTGGGACGAAGCACCGGGCTGGCCTGCACCAGCTGCGGCACCGATGAGGGGCGGCTCGACAGTTTCGCCAGCGCTTCTTGCCGCATGTAGTACCTAGCGGAGTGTACGTCCGACGGGTTGAGTGGCAGGCCGATCTCGCGCGCGCGCTCGATGACCTCTTCGATCGGCATGGTCTCTGGCAGCCCGCGCACGAAGCCAGCGCGCGTGGGTTTGAGTGGCATCGGATCGTCTTCGGCCTGCATGTCCCTCTCAGTTTCCTCTCTGACCCGGCAGTGTGCCACGACGCACTCGCCTCTCGCCAGTCGATCGCGAGCCTGCTACACACGCCAGCCCGATGCCGGCCCTCAAAGGTTCATTGACCTACGCGCGCTTCTTCGTCGACGGCGAAGTCCCCAAGGATTTTCGGGAGCGTTTCATGCGTGCGATTCGGCTGCGCGCGATGCAGCCCCTCCTGGCCGACGACGAGGCCTCGGAGCGTTCGGGTTGGTGTGCGATCGGCGAACCGTTCGACGTCGACCTGCACCATGAAGGCGTCTTCTACAACAACTTCATCAATCTCGGGTTCCGAACCGACCGCTGGGTCATCCCCGGCTCCCTCCTGCGCACACGGCTGCGCGAGGCGGAGAACGCCTACCTCCTCAAGCGCGGCCGCGAGCGGCTGTCGCGCCGCGAAAAGACCGAGATCAAGGAGTTGGTGGCCAAGAAACTCCGTAAGCAATTCGTGCCGACCACCCGCGCCGTCGATCTGTCCTGGTCATTGGAGGACGGGGTGGTGCGTTTCTTCAGCCAGTCCGCCCGGCCAACCGCGAGTATGCTCGATTTGTTCACCAAGACCTTCGGCTTGAAACTGGTGCCCGAAGCTCCGTACACGCTCGCCACCCGGTTGGGGCTGAGCAAGGCGGGCGAGCAAGCCTGGATCGGCCTCGAACCCACGCAGCTAGCAGCTGCGGAGGAGCGCTGAGCATGCAACTTGTGGATAAGATCGAGAAGCGGCGTTTCGTCGGTCGCGAGTTCTTGCTCTGGCTCTGGTTCGAGTCCGAGCTGTTCGACGCTACGCTGTCGACCGCGGCGCACGGCTCGTTTGGCCTGTGGCTCGAGAAGCGGTTGACGCTCTCGGCCGGCAAGCAGAGCACGCGCATCGTCGGCCCCACGCCAGGCTTGGGACGCGAGGCCAAGGAAGCTTTGCTGGCCGGCCAGTTGCCCGAGAGTGCCGGCGTGCGTATCGCCTGGCGCGACGACGAGAAGGGTTTCGTGCTCAAGGCCGAGCAGCTCGCCATCGCCGGCCTGCGGCTCAACACGGTGCTCGATCAGGCCAAGGAAGAGGCCCCGACTGCCCTGTTGAAGGAGATGAAGGGTGGGGTGGCCAAGTCGAAGCGCGGCAAGGGCAAGAAACCACCGGCCGACGACGAGGCGCACGAGAAGTTCTACGAGCGCATGCAGCTCACGAGCGAGTTCGAGGAGTTGCTCGAGGCGTTGTACTCCGATTTTCGTGCACTGCGGTTGAGCGAGCGCTGGGCCTCGGACGTGGTGCCGGCGCTGCGGGCGTGGGTACGCGGCCAGCCGGTGGACGCCGAGGCGTACGCGGCGCTGAAGCAAGCGCCGCCCGAGCGCAAGGCTGCGGGCGCCTAGCACCACTGCGCCGAGCTGCCTTACGATCGGCCGAGGTGAGGGCCGCCGCGCTCGCCGCCTGGACGTCCGCGCTGTGGATCACGTGGCCGGCCGCCGCGCAGCTGACGGCAGCAGACACGCCGCCCGAGTCGTACGCGATCGCCCGCGGTGTAGTGGTGGCGCCGGCGTCGCGGTCGATCTACGTGCTCGCGCGCGGTGAAGCAGCCGGCATCGAGCTGCTGGACGCCCGCAGCCTGAAGCCGCGAGCCCGCAGCAACGCCGCGAGCTTGCCGCTGCTCGTCGACGCGGGGCGCTTGTTGGTGCTCTCGGCGGCGGGGCGCGCCGTTGCGCCTCGCGTGGCAGGATGCCAGATCGCTGCGTCCGCTCGAGACCTGCACGCCCGTGAGCTTGCCCGAGTGGGTCCAGCCTGCTGCGGCAGACGGCCTCGGCTCGAGCTTCGAGCTGCGCGCAGAACGCTCGGGTGCTGCGATCTACGTGCGTTACACGGCGAGCCGCAACTACGTGGGAGGTGTCCCTCCGACGCAAGAGCAGCGCGCCGCAGCGGAACGCGCAGCCGAAGGCATCGTGCGCGTCGAGCGGACGGGTGGCGGCGCACCGCTGGTGGAGACTGCTCCCGCAGAGCGCGCGCCGCAGGCGTTCGGCATGGAGGTGCCGTACGTCGCGCGACCGTTCGTGCGCGGAGCGCTCGAGGTGACGGTATCGGTCGACGAGGAAGTGCGGGTGACTCGGCGGCGGCGTGCAGACAAGAGCGAGCTCGCGCCGCTGCGCATCGCGTGCGAGACCGGGCTCGCGATCCTCTCGCTCGAGCGCAGCGCGCTGCTGATCGCGGACAACGGTCCGGACGGCTCGCTGGCAAGCGCGCGGCTGGTCGACCTGGGCTACATGGGCCCGTATCCACCGAGCTTGCCCGGCGGCTACGGGCCGAGCTTGTAGCTAGTCCACGAGCACGAGTGACAAGCCCTGGCGCGCGGACGGCCAGTTCTGCACCTTGAGCTTCTTGTCTCCGTACTCGACGTCGATGAAGTGCATGTCCTGCGTGGGGATGAACACGTCCGCGCTGTTGACGAACGTGCCGCTGATGATCGACCCGCCGCTGGACATTCCGTCGCCGGGCCCTGGCTTGTCGGTGAGGCTCTTGTCGTACAGATACAAGCCCACCACCACCATGCGCTGCTTGGCGTTGACCTCGTTGATCACTTCGAAGCCGTCGATCTTCAGGCTGTCGCGCCCGAACAGAAACGCGCCCTGGCGCTTGCGTACGACCAACACGGAGTGCGCGTTGTCGTAGTTGACCAGCTTGCCGGTGGCCGAGGCCGTGGCATCGGTGGTCTCGAAGTTCAGTCGCACCAGGCGATCACTGCGCTTGAACGGCAGCATGTACGCGTGGCGAGGCTTGCGCATGTCGCCCGGCGGTGGCGTCAGCTTGAACTCGTAGTACTTGCCGCGCTTGACCTCGAACGGACCGAACTTCCCATCCGGACCGAGCTCGTAGTTCTTGATTGGAGCTCCGCGCTGGTACGGGTTGTCGCCGAGCTCGAAGACATCGATCTCGGCCTTCTCGAGGAACGTGTTGTCGCCGAAGGTCGGCGCGCGGCCTTCGACCATGATCGTGCTGCCGCACTGCACCGTGTCGTACTTGGGCTCTTTGTCGTCGTTCAGGAACTTGTAGATCTCGACGAAGGACTCTCGCGACCCGCTGACCGCCGCGTGATCCAGCTTGTCGTCCTGGAAGACCACGTTCTTGGTGGTCTTGCACTCGCGCGGCGCGTCGCCGGTGGAGGAGATGCACAAGGTCGGCACGCCGCCCGGGTCGCTCTCGAGCTGCTGGCCGGCGAGATGGATGTAGTGCGCGACCTTGTCCGGGTTCTCGCCGGCGTACTTCGAGCCGTGCCCCGCGCCCTGGGAGTGACCGAGCAAGTCCACCTTGTCTGCGCCGGTCTCCTTCCGAAGCTCGTCGATCGCGGCGTCCACCGCGGCTTTGGCGCGCGCGTAGGTCTCGTTGCGATCGAGCATGAACGGACAGCCAGTCATTCCGTCGGGGCAGGGCAGCGCGACCAGCGAGTTGTACTCGACGGCGCGGATGCGATCGGCGCAGTAGCCGTTGCTCGCCAGCAGGAGAGCGGGATAGCTGAAGCTCTCGCCGTTGGCGACCGTGCCGTGGATGAACACCAGGGGCCGGCGCGTCTTGTCGCAGTCGGCATCGTTCACCATCACCGGACATTCGGCGGGATCCACCACCTCCGCCTTTGCGCCGGCCGCGGATGAACCCGCCGCCGAGCGACCTGCGGCGCCCTTGCCGGCGGCTCCAGCGCCTGCCGTACCAGCGGCCTTCACCGGCGCAGGACCCAAGGTCTTGTTGTCTCGACACCCCGTGACCAGACACAACGATGCAGCCACCAGGAAACTCCACGACCCAGCGCAAGTCATTCGCATGGCGCCCTCCACCAGCAAGCGATGGGCGCAACTTACAGAAAGTCGATCGGTGTTCGATAGGGCATACGTACAGAACACGTTCACTGGCGCGTGAAAATAGATCGCTGACGCAACGCGCTCGCACGCATCAGAAGCGAACGTAGAAGTCTGCGTCGGGCACGACTGTCACCACTTGGGTCGGCAGGCCGACGAACGGTAACCAGTTGGTTCCCACGCCGAGACCGAGCTGCAGATTGACGTGAGACCAGCTGAAGTGGACGCCCGGGATCACGTTGCCCACGATGGCAGGCTGATCCGGCCGCGCGCCGAGTCGCGCAGCGACCTGCGTGCCTTCGCGCTCGTACTGACCGCGGACGGCGATGTCGCTCAAGTCGAGCAGCAGCGTGCCGCGCAGGAACAGCGCGGTCACGCGTGTGAGCCGCAGCTCGGTCAGGCTCCCGAGGGCCACGCTGGTGGCGCTCGATACGCCGCCGAGCCCCGTGTCGACGGTGGCACCGCGCGGCAGCTCTCCGCTGACGCGTGCGTGGACCCAACTCAGCTGCAGGCTCTGACTGACCTCGGGGCGGATGCGCCAGGACGCCGAGAGCTCGACCGGCAGGGCCAGGAAGCCGACGTCGCTGGACGCGTTGTCGGACAGCTCCGCCGAGATTCCGCTCGCGTTCAGGTACACGAAACCGGCGCGCAGTGCGACCGAGACCGCCCCGTCGAACCAATCGCGCAGCTTGACGTAGCCGCTGGCGACCGGAGAGCGCAAGACCGGGAACGCGAACCAGGGCAGCACGTACGTGCCGATCGTCAGCTGATCGAGCACGCCGTAACTCGCCGCGCCCACGCCGATCGAGAATTCGTTGCGACGCAGCGTGTACGCCGTGTAATCGATGCGCTCTTCACCCTGTCGCTGATCTGCACGCGCTCCAGTGGACCACGTCAGCAGCGCGCAGAAGAGAGCTACGCTCCGGTGTCGCGCACGCACGGGGTACTTCCTCCGGGGCTACACAGCCACGCACCGTCGCGCGCGCGCAGCGACCACGCCCCATCGGCGCGCAGGCGGATCAACGTGGTGCCCTGGGAGCCCGCCGGCAGCGTGGTCATGTTCACCAGCGTTTCGATCGTATCGTCGGCACCGATGCGGAAGCTCACGACTTGTTGACCGAGGTTGAGCGCCAGGCTGCCGACCGAGCCGGACAGGTTGGTGGCGCGCACGAGGATCGGCGGCGTGGGCTCGCCCAACCCCAGGCTGCCCCCGAGATCGAGCTCCAGATCCATGCTCGCCTGTGCGTTTTGGAGCTGCCCCTGCGATTGCGTGACGAAGCGGCAATTGGTCGCGGTGCCGCCGAACGCGCGCTGCACGCGCGACTCCTCGATGCCGATGCTGAGCTCGATGAAGCCGTCGATCGACTCGTCGGCGGGCGCCGTGGGATCCCAACCGGGACAGGCAGCGCGGGCATCGAGCGCACCGCGCACGTCGACCGAGTCCAGGTTGGAGTCGTCGATCGACGTCGCGTTGGCGATCACGTCGCGGATGAAGCGCAAGCCGCTGATGGACGAGAGGACCTGGCGTTGCGACAGGGTCTGGTCGACGACCATACGCGCGGTCGTCGCATTCAACGCTGCGCTCGGATTTTTGTAGGCCTCAGCGAGCGCCACGACCGCCGTGGGCACGGCAGGAGGCTCCGGCGCCGAGACGCAGCCCGTCGCGCCGACGAAGATTGCGATGCCGAGACCACGAACATCCATATGCAAACCATAAGCGACGAAGCGACGCTGACCATGTGGCATACGTGCGAGGTTCGCCTTTGGCTCTGGGAAAAGTACCGCTCGCCGGTGCGCGAAAATCGCGCAGGCGGTCGTTGTTAGTAGCTTCGCTCCGCGCGAAACGATCTCTTCCGCCGCCATCAGCTGCAGGCGCGAAGCCCCGAGCCGGGCCCCGCGGCCGCCGGGGCATGTGTCCCTGCATGGGCACGCGGCGAGGGGGGTCGGGGCCCCCCTGGAAGGCCGGCTTGACGGCCTTTGGGAACCCCGGCCATGGCTTGCTAGGCTATGGAAAGATGCGCGGTTCAAGACCCTCGATCCCCCGGCGAATTGCGCTCGGGTTCACCCTGGTGCTGTGCGCCAGCGGGGCGGTCTCGATCGTCAGTTTCGTCCAGCACGACAACACCGGCCGGGCCCTGACACTGCTCGATGACGGATACCTGCCGCTGGCGCTCACGGTGAGCGAGGCGCGCGCGACGCAGCAGGTCATCAACAACATGCTGGACCGGCTGCTGTCCGAGCGCGACCCCAGCGCCTCCCGTGCCTGGCTGCAGGCTGCGCGCAAGCAGCGGCCGGAGACGCTGACCAACGCGCGGGCCAAGATCAACAAGATCTACGGCATGATCCCGTGGGAGACCGAGGGCGCAGCGCTGGTACGCCTGCGCCGAGAGCTCCGCAAGCTCCAGACGATGATCACCAAGGGCGAGTCGCGCTACGCGGACCTCTACGCGGCGCTGGACAAGGGCGATCGTCAGAGCGCGGGTCGCACGCTGGCCGACGTGCGCGCGCGAGAGCGGGCGATCGACACCGAGTGGCAGCGCATCTGGTCCGAGATCGTGGCGCGTATCGATGCCACCAGCCAGCGCGTGGGCGCGCAGCAACGCCAGGCGCTGCTGGTGCTCGGTGCGCTCGCGGGCCTGTCGCTGCTGGTGGGCGTGATCGTCGCCTGGTGGGCGCAGCGCGTGCTGCGGCCGCTGCCGCGCCTGCAAGAGCGCGTGGAGGCGGTGGCGCGGGGCGAATTGGTCGAGCAATTCGGCCCGACGACCGACGACGAAATCGGCCGGTTGGCTCACGAGTTCGAGCGCATGGTCAAGGCGCTGGTGGCGCGCGAGGAAAGCCTGGGCGAGGCGCAGACCCGGCTGATCCAGTCGGAGCGGTTGGCGGCCATTGGCCGGATGGCGGCGCACGTGAGCCACGAGGTCCGGAACCCGCTCTCGAGCATCGGGCTCAACGTCGAGCTGCTCGAGGAGGGCCTCACCAGTGCGGCCGATCGCGAGACGCGAGACCTCCTGGGCGCGATTCACCGCGAAATCGATCGGCTGCGTGCGGTCACCGAGGAATACCTGCGCCTGGCGCGCCTCCCCAACCCGCACCTGGTCCCCGAATTCATGCCCGACGTCGTGCGTGGAGCGGTGCAGCTGCTACGGCCGGAGCTCGAGGCGGCGGGAATCGACCTCGCCCTTCACTTGCCGGAGGACCTGCCGCTGGTAGCCCTCGACGAAGCACAGATCCGCCAGGTATTGATCAACTTGCTGAAAAACGCGCGCGAAGCCATGCCCAAGGGCGGAAGCATCGAGGTCGCGGCTCGAGCCTGCGCGGGAGGCGTGGAGCTCATGGTGCGAGACCAGGGCCAGGGCATGGATGAGGAGCAAAAGGAACGAATCTTCGACCTGTTCTACACGACCAAACAGCGGGGCAGCGGCTTGGGGCTTCCCCTCACACAACAGATCGTGGTAGCGCACCGGGGCCATATCCGGTGCGAGAGTTCGCCAGGCCGAGGAACAACGTTTACTCTGTTCTTTCCGGCGGCGAAATCCGAACGAGACAGGCAGGATGCCATGGTAGCAGAGGAGTAGACACGTGGGACTTCGGACCAGACTGGACGGCAGAAACGCAGATGCGTTGCGCCCCGTCAGCATCGAAACGCGCGTACAGAAGCATCCCGAAGGCTCAGTGCTCTACAGCGCCGGCGGCACCAAGGTCCTGATTGCGGCCTCGGTGGAAGACGGCGTGCAGGATTTCCTGAAGGGCAGCGGGCGAGGCTGGGTCACGGCCGAGTACGCCATGCACCCGCGCGCCAACCCCTCGCGCCAGCGCCGGGAGGGCCAGCGCGGCAACATCAGCGGGCGAACCCAGGAAATCCAGAGATTGGTGGGTAGAGCCCTGCGCGCCGCCGTACGCAGCGAAAAGCTGGGTGAACGCACCATCACCATCGACTGCGACGTACTGGATGCCGACGGCGGCACGCGCACCGCGTCGATCACGGGCGGCTTCGTCGCTCTGGTGATGGCGCTCGATGGATTACGCAAGCGCGGCCTGGTCGGCAAGGGCGTGCTACGCGAAGAAGTTGCAGCCGTCAGCGTCGGGCTGTTCGAAGGATCGGCGCTGCTCGATCTTTGCTACGTCGAAGATCGAGATGCACAAGTAGACCTCAACCTGGTTGCGACCCGCTCCGGAGCGATCGTGGAAGTGCAGGGCACGGCTGAAGGAGAGCCGATGACCCGAGCTGAACACGACGCACTGATCGAAGTAGGCTTACAGGGCGTCGCTAACCTAACGCAAAAGCAACTCGCCGCGATCGATGCTGCAGGCATCGACATGGCGAAGCTGCGCGGGTGATCATGGCCACGACACTTCTTTTGGCAACCAGAAACGCAGGCAAGATTCGCGAGTTTCGCGCGCTATTCTGGGACCTCTCAAAACTCATCGTAAAGGCCGCGGACGAAGTCGCCTCGCCCGACGTCGTAGAGGACGGGCGCACCTTCGAGGAAAATGCCACCAAGAAAGCGCGCGAAATCGCGCTGGCCACCGGCCACCTGGTACTGGCAGACGACAGCGGCCTCGAAGTAGACGCTCTCGGCGGCAGGCCCGGCGTCTACTCGGCCCGCTTCGCGGGGCGGCACGGCGACGACGAAGCCAACAACGACAAACTCTTGTTGGAGCTAGCCGGCGTCCCGGACGAAAAGCGCGGAGCACGCTACCGCGTGGTCATGGCGCTCGCCGACCCCACGGGCCCACTGGGCGAAGACGTCCACCTCGAGCACGGCGTCTGTGAAGGCGTCATCATCCGCGTGCGCAAGGGCAAAAACGGCTTCGGCTACGACCCGGTCTTCGCCCCCAAGGGCGGCGACCGCACCATGGCCGAGCTCTCGCCGGAAGACAAAAACGGCATCAGCCACAGGGCTGAAGCGGCCGCGAAGATGCGGAAGTTCCTGGGCGAGTACCTGGCCAGCCGCGGAGCCCCACAAGGGAAACCGCGGGTCGCCTGACGGCGCCTTGAGGGTGCTCGAACCCTCCGCTACATTTCGAGACCTCGGGGTATAGCACAGCCTGGTAGTGCGCATGCTTTGGGAGCATGAGGTCGCTGGTTCGAATCCAGTTGCCCCGACCGCGAAAGCACGTTTTTCCGCAGAAAGCAGCGTTGAGTGGCGGTCATCAGGCGCCACTAGGATCGCTTTGCACCGTTTTGCGTGCCTGATTTGTATCCAAGACCGTATCCACCCCCGGATCCTGAACCAACTTGTTGCTGCGGCTCCGAGCGCGCGGGCAAGGCGTTGGCGCTGCCGGCGTGATGGTCCTTGGTGCGTGGCAAGGCATCGGACGGCGGTTGCACCTCGGGCAACTTGGCGACCGCTCCGCGCAGCGTGTCCATCGCCGTATGGTCGTAGACCAGCTTCACATCGCGACGTCCTCGTGACCGAGGATCTCGGCGCAACCTCGAGCGACACGCCCGCGTTTTTCATCTGCGAACAGAACGTGCGCCCGAGGTCGTCGAAGTTGAGGCTCTTGGGCAAGAGCGCGTCGAGGCTCGCGTGCGCCCGCTTGCCGTCGCGCTTCTGAGTGCGCTCGAGCAGCCACTCACGTGCGCGTGCCCAGTTCGCCTTCAGGTCGCGATTGCCTGAGCCCCATTCCTTGAACAGCGCGACCATCAGATCGTTGAGCGGCATCACGCGCCTCGAGCGGTCTGTTTCAGGCCGCGTTTGCGTAGCGTGCCGCGCAACTTCGTCCTTGGCAGGCGAATCGTGACCGTTCCGCTGTTCCGGTCCACATGCTGCGGCCAGATCAGCAGCAGCTCATGGCGGCGGAGGCCGAGATTCACGTACGCCAAGATGTCATCGCGTCGATCGATCCGATGCTTGTCCGCGCGCGATCTTCTTGACCGTCACCAGAGCAGCTTGATCGCCGATGCGATCGCCAGGAAGCAAACCGTCCACATGATGATCGGGCCGGCTGCACCCTTGAACTTGAAACCGAACCCCTCGAGCTCGACATGCCCCGAGGTCTTTTCCAGGAATAGAACGAGCCCGAGAGATAGGAACGCAGCACTCGGCAAACCCACGATCGCCGGGAAGTGCTCCAGCGCGAGCTTGTAGATGTTCGGATCCCGGCTCATGCCCGCGACGGCTCCCACGAACATGCCCCCCAGCAACAGGGCTACGAGCAGCACCGCCCACTTCGAAGCGAGGTTCGGTGTGACTCGGCTCGCGCGCGAATGAACCCCACTCTCTTTCTTGGGGGCTGGCCCCGATACGCTCGCTGCGCGCTCGTCTGTGGGTTCGGGAAGCATGCGACGATTGTCACCCCGCGCTCGTTTGCGCGTCCAGCCCTGCCGGGGGTGCGACAATGTCTGCCGCCGATGGCTTCCAAAAACTCGAGTGTCAGAGTCTCGGACACAACCGCGCATTGAGTCGCTTGCTAGTCTCTTGAGAGCATCGACCGCTGGGGAGGTGCCGTGCACAGAGTCCTTTTCGCGGTTGTGCTCGCTCTACTTGGAACTGATGGCGACGCACCCGAGAGTGTTCGCGGGGATTCATTCGCCGCTCGGTTCACCTGTGATGACAATCTTGCGCTGGCGTTCCAGCCAGCACCAGATCCTGGGCGCGGTTGTTGCTCGTGGCACGGTGGTGTCTGCGGATGCGAGTCCGGCCGGGCGAGATGCTGCGATGGAACGCTGAGTCCATCCTGTGGATGCGCGAAATAGCTTGTTACGGCATGGGGTGGCGCTCGAAGAACTGCCAGATCACCGTCGAGCTCCCGGTGGGCCAGTCGTGCCCGCCATCGTGCGTGCACAGGCCTACTTCGGCATCGGCTGCACACTCGGAGTACCACTCGCAGCTTGCACCGGGGGTCATGGGAGCGGAGTTCATCGCCCATTCATCGGGTATCCAGCCGCCGCTCCCCGGCACGACGCCGCCCGAAATGGGTTCGCGCGGCCAATCGGCTTTCGGCGTGGGAGCCGCGGGGCCGCTCGCGCATTGGTCGCGTCTTGCCCAGCCTGCGGTCGAGGCGTGCGCGGAAGGTACGACCGTGCCTGGCACCGAGATGAGCGGAAGAAAGCCGCCGTCTTCGTAGCCGAGCAGCGTGTCGTTGCTGCCGTGGATCGCGAGCATCGAGATCGGTCGCGCAGGTTTGCACTGGTCTTCGGCGATGATGAGCGGACCAGCAACCGGTGCGATGGCTGCGAAGAGGTCCGCAGCTTTGCAGCCGAGGAGCTGGGACATCAACGCGCCGTTCGACATCCCGGTCGCGTAGATGCGCTTGGGATCTACGCAGAGCTGGACCTTCACTTGGTCGACGACGAGGCGCATGAAAGCGACGTCGTCGGGACCCTCAGGGTTGCAGCAGCCTCCCGCATTCCATGAGCCCGAGTCGCTGGTCGGATACACGACGATGAATCCGTGCTTGTCGGCGACCGAGTCGAACGCGCTCATGATCTGCATTTGTGGTCCGTCCACGCTCAAACCGTGGAGCACCAGCACCAGTGGCTGCGGCTTCGTGGCGTCGAAGCCGCGTGGAACGTGGACGCGGTAGGAACGTGAGAGGCCCGCGTAGGGCAGCGGCTTGTCGAAGTCGCCGGGCGCCGCTTTCCCCGGCGTGGGGCACGCGCTTGACGCCGGCGCGGGGTGGGGCGGCACGACGGGTGCACTGGCGTCGGCTGGAGCCGCAGTGCCGCTCGCAGCGGCCGCGCCTGCATCATTCTCGTCGATTGCTCGCTGAGGCTCGTCCATTCCGGGACTGCCAGCCGCAGACCGCCCGGTGCTGCTGCTCACGGCTGCAGGTTGCGATCCCATACTGGTATCGCTCGGTATCGCGGCAACGGCGCTGGACCCCGCGCTGGGCGCGATGTCTGCGTCGAGCGCGGGGGCCGCACCGCCGCACGCGCACGCGAGCGTGCACCATGCGGCCACGGCGAACAGTCGTCGCGTCATACAATCTCCGGCTTGAGCGCTATGCAGGCGCACCCAGGTCTGCCCTGGACACGTCCGATCCGTCACACGAATGCTCGAGCGCCGCTCATTGCGGGCCAGACTGCCTTACGAGTCCTACGCCTGTCAGTTCGACGCGCAAGCCATGCTCAGCACCCGCCGCAATCTGGCGATCGCCTCGTCGACCGGTTCGCCAACGGATTGCGGGGTTGGGGCCATGGCGTCTTTGCACCACTCTGCAGCCATGCAGAGCTCGTGAACGCGAACGTGCTCGCGGGTCACATGCGGATGGGAGCCTTGCGCGGTGGCATACGCCTCGAGCAAGCGGTCCAATCCGCGATCGATCTGGAAGGGGCGGCGAACGCCGCGCGTCACGATTGCCAGGTCGTGCGCCGGATCACCCGTGCTGGCGAACGCCCAATCGACCGCAGCGTAGGGGCGTGCTTCCCCCGGGTCGATCAAGATGTTCTGGCCGAGCAAGTCACCGTGGAGCAAGGTGGCGGGCTCATCCGGCGGTAAGTGCTCTCTGGCCCAAACCAGCGCATCGCGCGCCTCTACGCAGTCGAGTGCTTCGAGCGATCCGAGCGCAAGGCGTGCATGCTCGCGTCTCGTGGCCGGAGCCGCAGCGAAACACTTCGCCACTTCGCTGGAGGTGACTGCATGCACGCCAGCAGCGACCGTTGCCACGATCTCCCACGGCCGAACCGCTCCCTGGCGTCCGGCGCGCCGCTCGAGTCGTATCCCCGGGACGAACTCACGTACGAGGGAAGTGCCGTGTGGCCCGGGTAGTGCTCCAAGCGGCCGTGGCACTCGAAACGGAAGTTGGCGCCGCTGCAGTGCGGCGAGTACCCGTAACTCTCGACCGGTCTGCTCGCTCAACCCAGCGCGATCGGCCTTGCTACGAGGGAGCAGTACGACCCAGCTTCCCGAGAGTGCATTCGGGTCGGGTGTCACTTCGGCCGTGGCCGCGTATGCATCTCGGAACGATCCTTCGCCGACCCGTGTCACGCGGCCCAGTTCGATCCGCGCGTCACTCGGACTCTGCAAGCGCACCAGCGTGTTCAGAACGTCGCGCGCCCTTGCCCAACCGGCGCCGTGCAGCTCACTCCGCATCTCCCGCCGCCACTCATCGAGCGTCAAGCCGTAGGGCGCGCCACCCTCAGTCCAACCCGCGACCCAGATCGACTGTCCACCGAACTCCACCCACTCCTCGCCTTCCGGAGTCGGTTCATCCGCTTCGCGCAAAGTAGGGCGCTTGTGTCGAGAGCGATCCAACACCACGAGCTTGTACTAAAGCCACGGCAGACCCTCAACGGGTCAGGGGCTCGGCGAGCCCCGCCAACGCAGGGCCTCTTCGGCGATCTCACGCCGCATCGGCATCAGGTCGATACCCCTTGGTGGCCGCACGACCGCGACGGCGACGTACCGCGGGCTCTGCGCATCGTCGATCCAACCGACGAACCAACCGGTTTCAGTCGGGCCATCCGGATCGGACCATCCGGTCTTGCCGTGCAGTGGCTTGCCGTCGAGCTCGCCGAGGCGTGTGATGTGGAGCACGATGTCGCGCGTGCGCGCGGAGATGGGCAGCCTCGCGCGTACCAACTTGCGGAGGAACTCGAGCTGCTGCAGCGGTGTGATCGCGAGCGGTCCCTTGAGCCAGAACTCATCCACGTGGTCGCCCATCTGCGCGTTGCCGTACTGCAAGCGCTCGAGCCATTCGCGCATACGCGCCGGGCCGACCCGACGCGCGAGCTCCTGGTAGTACGGCACGACAGAGTCTCGAATGGCGGTGCGCAAGGTGTGATCGCGGTTCCATGCAGTCATGCGGCGTGTGACTCCGTCCCACGGAATGACGAAGTCCGCATCCGCGATGACTCCCGTCTCGAGCCCGATCACCGAGTTCGGGATCTTGAACGTCGACGCGGGGGTGAGCGCCTCCGAACACCGCGCGACGTCGTTGCAGAGCGCCGTCGGCGCATCGCCATCCAGCAACGCGACTGCTCCGGATACGCCGCGACGCGTCAGCAGCGCACCGAGCTCCGGGACCGCGCGTGCGGAGAGCGCGGGTAGCGAAACGGACGGTAGCGGTTCATCGGCCTGCGTCGCAGCCGGAGCGGCGGTCGGCGCAGCTGATGGCTGCGGGTTGTGCGAGGGCCCCTTGCTGCACGCGCATGCAATCGCGAGCGCGCACGTGATGTGGAGTCGCAGGGGGCGGCGCATCGTTCGGCTGTAGCACGACCTCTATCGAGCCGTCGCCGATTCATCACCGCACGGGGAACGATGTTTCGGATGGACCGTTCCTCGGAGCGACACGGCCACCGCAGTCGTTCACACACGACTTGCATTTGCCTTTGTAGGCGCACCCGTCATCGATGATCCGTCCCGTCTCGCAATCGCGTACGGCGCACACCGGGACGCTTCGGCGGGGCTTCGAACAGCCGGAGCTCGCGACCATGAGCACGAGCAGCATGCAGTGAGCCGACCGCAGCATCGTGCGTCCAGTCTAGTGCGTTGTCGGTCGTCGCTCGACTGATGTCGCGAGGCGGTGCGACATGTCGGCAACGCGGCTAGAGGTCAGCGCGCCGTCGCAACGTGGTGGTTTCCGAGGCGGGGTCGAAGAAGATCAGGACTTCACCCGCGGCGATCAGGCGCAGCACGCTGTCGCGCTTCTCGTCGAACGTGTGCTCACGAACCCCATAGTCGGTGCCTTCGCGTGTGATGAACTCCTCGACCAGGCCGCGCAGCGCTTGCGGGCTGAGTGCACTCGCTGGGACCTCGACCGGGGCATCCACTTCCGCTTCGGATTCGCTCACCGCGCGCAGTGTGGCACGCCCGAAATCACTGAACAAACGCCGACTACCGTCGTATTCCAGGCCGCTTTTATGAGTAATCTCGGGGGGTAAGCACGAGGGCTGCGGCTCTGCTAGGATGAGGGATGCGTCGCAAATCTCTGCCTCGCAAGATGCTTACGGAGGCGAGATGACGTTCAGTGTCGGTAGCTTTGTGGTGCACAAGAAGCTCGCGGAGCTCGGCCCCGGCGAGATCACGAGCTCCGAGATGGGCACGATGACCATCCGGTTTGCTTCGGGCTCGCGAAACTTCTCGGAAGCCGTCGTGAGCGCCTTCCTCGAGAAGACGCACGAGGCCCCTGAGCTGCCGCCGCCAGCTGCGAAGAAGAAGCGCCCCACGAAAAAGCGCACGGCCTGAGCCTGAGCCGCTACTGCTGCAGCTGGACCATGAACGGTCCGGAGCAGCGCGCGAGCTCTGCGGCATCAACGAGGTCCCAGTCGCCGGTGATGCGCTCGGGGGTGCCGCCCACGTGCATCCCCGAGAACATGCCGTTGAAGTCGCCGAGCGGCGGGTCGAGCACGGTCGAGAGCGCGTTGGGATCGTTGGCGTCGTTCGAGCCAGCCAGGCCGTAGATCCCCTTCGGCGCCGTCGCACGGAACTCGCCCGTGCGGCAGTCGAGTCCGCCCTGGAGCTCGGCCTCGAAGCCCCAACCCGTGTCGCCCGCGAGGCCGAAGAGCGTCCCGCTGCCCTTGGCGATGACCAGGTCCGGGCAGAACTCCTGGCAACCACTCGGCGCCGCGGTCTGGCCGATCTCGAGCAGGAAGGACACTTCGCCGTCGAGCGCTGCCGGGATGCCGAAGACCTCGAGGGCGCAGCTGTACTTGCCGGCGTAGCGGCCTCCGCGGCAGCTCGCCCGCGCTTCAGGTGGCGTGGGTGCCGCGCTCCCTGCGAGCGCCGGCTGCATCGAATTGCCGAAGTCTCCGCTCCCGCCCACGGTGGCCCGCGGTTGTCGCGCTGTGGGTCCCTGCGCGGCCTGCGGAGCGCTACGGGGTGGGTCGTCTGCAGCACAACCGACCAGTAGCAGCGCGAGACTCATGGGTGGGAATCGCGCGAGAAGGGTCGAGAGCATGGAGACCGCCTTTCCACGCTCTTTCTGCTCGTCTCCCGCACCGCCTTCAAAGAAACCTCAGGCGGTCAGCCGAGTCGCCGCCCTGCGCTGCGCATGCGCGATCCCGGACGCCGCACGCAGCCTCGACGAGCAGTGCTGCCGCCCGTTCGAGGCTGCGCGGCGCAGGGTCAGCGCCTCTCGGTCGCGACGTTGACGACGATCCGGTTGCCGTCCAACTCGCTGTTGTGAAGCGCGCTGATCACGGCCGGTGCGTCCTTGCGATCCGCCATCGTGACGAAGCCGAAGTTCCGCGATGCACCCGAGTTGCGGTCGGTGATCACGACTGCCTCCGCGATCACACCATGCGGCTCGAAGTGCGCGCGGAGCATGGCGCTCGTGGTCGCGTCGCTCAAGCTCCCGACGAACAACTTGCTCGGGATGGACGCAGCACTGCGCTGCACGGGAGCGCCTCCCTGCAGCGACCGCATGACCTCGTCGATCGAGCGCAAATTGCCGACGATATCGGCTGCGGTCACGATCTCGGGCCCGCGCGGCGTAGCATTGCGCTTTTCGAACTTGCGCTGCTCCTTCATGCGCGCCTTGCGGTCTCTCTTCTCTTCGCGAGCTCGCTTGTCCGGGGTAGTCACGCATCACCTCCAGCACGGGCCGCGATTACAACGCCCACGATCAATTTCGAGGTAGTCAGGTTCACCTTCCTATGTCGTGAAAATATCCACAGCTGCGCCTACATGCTGTGGGGGGGGACGAGCAGTGTAGCCGATCGCAGCGCGCATGCCACGTTCCTCGGCGGCTCAGCGCTCGCGCAGCGCGTGCGTTCGAAACGCACCCGGCGCGGAGCCGGTCCAGCGCTTGAACGCGCGGCTGAAGGTCGCGAAGTCCGCGAAGCCGAGCCGCTCGGCGATCTCTGCCAGCCCCACGTCGCCCTCCGAGACCAGCTCGCGCGCCAGCTCGGCTCGCGTTTCATCGGCCAGCTCGGCGAAGCTCGTGCCCTCGTCGTCGAGCCTGCGCTGCAAGGTGCGGACGCTCATGTGCAGCTCGCGCGCGAGCTTGCGGATCCGAACGTCGCCGACCGTCTCTGCCAGTTGAACGCGGATTCTACGCACGACTTCCGCACACACCTCGGACCTCGCCGGCTGTTGTCGCAGCGCCGCTCGGCCGAGCGAATCCACCGTCGCGAGCAGCCGCGCATCGGCCGTACGCTGTGGTTGGTCGAGCGACGCAGCATCGAGCACGAGTGCATTCGACTCGGCACCGAAGAAGAGCGCACTCGTTCGGAAGAACTCCGTCAGACGTTCGAGCGAGCTCGGCCGCGCATGCACGAAGTGGGCTTCGAGTACCCGCGGGCCGAGCTGGCTGCCCTCGCGTCCGAAGTGAATCGAGGCGGCGAGCGCAAACGTGTCGAGGTGGCGCGACAGGCCGCGGGGGTGCCCCAACGTGCGGTGTGTGAAGAGCGCTCGGCCGGCGTCTTCGCTGAACTCGAACACGACCGAGGGGTGAACGAGCGAGGCATATTTCGCCCATTGCTCGAAGGATTCGCGCAACGTAGCACTCGCGCGTGCAGCGAGCTCGGGCAGCGCGTAGCGTTGAAACTTGAGCTCCGCGGGCAGGAGCAAACCCAGGTCCGGCTCGTCGAGTGCGCGCGCGACTTCGTCGAACAATCGCCCGAGGTCGCGGTTCGCGATGGGTGAGACATCCCGCGCGAGCGCGTCGTGGCCTAGCCCGAAGGCGGCGAGCTCGATGTTGGCGCCGCGCTCAGCCGCGTAGCGCAACAGGGGCCCGACGAGGTGCGACGACTGGGGCGCAACGTCACGCATAGGTTTTCGACAGGCCGGTCGCCCCCTCGAAGTGTGCGCCCTCGAGCTTGCAGCCCTTGAGTGTAGCGCCCTCGAGTAGCGCGTGTTCGAAGTTCGTATCCGTCAGGTCTGCCTCGTCGAAGGCGGCGTCGCTTGCGTCGACGTGCTCGAAGTTGCAGCGCTGCAGCGCCGCGCCGCGCAGGTTGGCGCGTACGAGCTGTGCGTGTTCGAAGCTGGCACCCGTGAGCTGTGCCAGCGACAGATCTGCGCCGCGCAGCGAGCACCCTTCGAAGTTCGCTCCCTGACCGATCGCGGCGCTCAGCACCGCGTCATCGAGCTGGCAACCTTCGAAGCTCACACTGCGCAGTTGTGCCGACGTGAAGAGGCTCGCGCGCAAGCTCGAGTGCTCGAGGCAGCTACCCGTGAGGTCCGCGCGTTCGAAGCTGGCCCCGTCGAGCCTCGAGTGCTCGAAGTTGCAGCCTCGCAGGTTCGCCTCACGAAACGAGGCGCCCGTCAGCGCAGCATGCTCGAAGCTGGTCTCGCTCAGGTCGAGGCCATCCAGCACTGCACCGCTCAGGTTCACGTGGTCTTCACAGGCAGCTTCCAGTGCAGCGGACATCGACTGCTCGCCCTCCGTGTGCCGATACAGCAGCTTGCCCTCGCGGTCTCTGATCTCGATCATGGGGTCCTCCATGCGGAGAACCTACACCGTCGCGCGCTTGCGGCGATGGCGCGCGATGCCGAACACATGGCACCGCGTGCCACGACCTCGAACCGCCTCAATCGCGGCTAGGATCCCCGAACACTTCGATCAGCTGCATCTGATCGGTGAACCGCGCAACCTCGTTGTACCAGGGGTCGACCGGATCCTGATGGCGATAGATCACACAAAAGGTCCCGCCACCGCTGCGGTACCCATCATTCGTGACCGTCTTGGTGTATAGCGGCTCGGTGTTGGAGTACGCGACCAAGGAGGCTTCCTCGATGTTGTTGCAATACGCTCCGGGCGGCGCGTACCACACCGACACTGCGCCGTAGGTGTTCGCGCCTCCGCGATGCACGGCCGCACCACGCCAGAGGTCTCCATTCCGCGCGATGCACAGGGCGATGTCTTCCATGTTCCCCGCCGCGTCCCAGGCTTGCGTGAACGCGCAGGATGGATAGCTCCACTCCGCGCTTGCGCGCGAAGTCGTCGCACCCGAGCAGAGCGCGACCGCGAGCGCCGACCACAGGGCGGCGCGTCGATTGAACACGTATGGCATGGCTTCTCCTGTGAGGATGCTGTCCAGGTTCCTCACCGCAGATAGAGTCGCCTGCGGGCCGCACGTTGCAGCAGGTCAGGGCCATTCGAGCGAAAGCTGCCTGGCGAGCTCGCGGCGGCCGCGCGTCGTGACCCGTAGCGTGCGGCCTTCGTCGTCGGTGCGCGAGATCCACTCCAGCGCGAACATGCGCGCGGTGAGCAGCGTGCCGAGCGCGCCGCCGAGGTGGATGCGCCGCTCCGTGAGATCGACGCAGGCCTTGCCGCTCGGCCGGCGCGTCAGCTCGGCCCCGAGCGACTGGTAGAACGCGATGCCGCGTTCGGTGAGCGCGAGCTCGGCGCCCGAGATCGCGAGCAGACGACGGGACTCGAGCGCGCTGAACACGGCGACACCGAAGCGCCCTGCCACGTGACGCCAGCACGTGCGAGCTTCGTGGAAGGGCGTCCGCTCTCGCTCGCGCGTCGTCCGGCGCATGGCGCGCAGCCGGCCAAGCGCCTCGAGCGCCTCGGCGACCTCGTCGTTCGCGAGGCCGTAGTAGCGGTGCCGACCCGTCGAGCGCTGCGCGAGCAACCCACCGAGCACGAGCTTCTTCAGGTGTGCGCTGGTCGTGGATGCCGAGACGCCGGCGATGCGCGACAGCTCACCCGCCGGGCGCATGCGGCCGTCCATCAATGTCAGCAGGATGCGGACGCGCGAGGGATCGCTGGTCAGCTCGCCGAATGAAGCGATGTCGAACTGGTCGGCCAAGCTGAGAGACGCGCGCGGCACGAAGTTACGGTAGCAGCTTTCAGCGGCGCATGTTTCGTCAGCCAACGAAACGATCGACGCGCCGCGAGCGCTAGGTTGCGCGGCATGTTCCCCGCCGATCCCCTTCAAGCCGTCTGTCACGCGGACCCGGGCGCGGCCCCGGAGCGCAGCTGTCGCGAGCGATCGTGCGCGCTGCGGTCCGCGAGTTGGTCGCCTCGAACGTAATGGCCTCGGATGTGCTCGAGCAACTCACCTATCGGCCGCTGCCGAACATCCGCATGCCACGCTTTCAGGTCAGCTGAAGCAGGATGGTCGCCAACTCGTCGGGCCTGTTGCACGGAATCATGTGGTTCGTTGCGATCTCGTGGTAGCGCCAGGCGGAAGATGCGCGCGTCCTCTCCGCCACCTTCCAGAACACGCTGTTTCCGGGCGCGTCCGGAGCGTCGGCGGTGGCTTTGATGTACGTACGCGTGAATGCGTGGTCTTCGAGCGGACGGCGCAGCCTCACGGCTTCGATGAAGCAACCCGCAGGGTGTGGAACGCGGCGGACGTCGCTGAAGGCCGCTTCGGCGGGGTTGTCGTACTGGCGAGGTGGTGGCGGCACGAGCCACTGTTGACCGACGGTGACCGTGAACGGGGCGTCGTGGCCCAACACGCGCAGCATGCTCTCGCCGTCGTTCGGCACGAAGGCGTCGAGATAGACGAGGTGGCGGACGCGATCTGCGATGTGCTCGAGCGCTCCCGTCACGACGAAGCCGCCGTACGAGAAGCCGAGCAGTACGATGTCCTTCAGGTCCTCGTAGAGGATCGTGTTCACCACATCGAGGATGTGCATCGAGAGGTTCACCTGCGGGCTCGCGAGGTGCGCGCGCTCGCCGATGCCGGTCAGGCTGGGCGTGAAGACCTCGTGGCCCGCGAGGCGGAGTAGGGGACGGACGAGGTGGAAGGTGTGAGCGCCGCTCCAGGCACCATGAACCAGGACGAAGGTAGTCATGTTGCGGAGTCTAACACCACCCGCCCGGTCAACGCGTCAGGCGCAGGGCGAAGGCGTTGGAGCGGTAGTCGTTCACCACCGCGAACAGGCGCAACGCTGCGAAGTAGCGGAAGCGCCCGAACGTGCCATTCTCGTTCTGCTTGCCCGGCCCGCCCGCGAAAGTTTTCGCGGTGCAGCGCTTGCTCTCTGGATCGAACACGTACACCTCATCGCCGCCCGCCCAACCGACCAATCGTTCTTGATCCGGATCGTAGGCCCAGCCCGGAGAGTTGGCTGCCAGCAAGCGGTCACAGCCGGAGACCTGGCTGGTCCAGTTTTGCTGCGCGTAGCCGCTGCGGATGTCGAACACCTGCATGCCGCCACCAGCTGCAGTGCCACCGCCGACGACTATGAACAGCCCGCGCTCGGGATCGACGCGGCCAGTCATGTGATAGTCGATGTGGGCGTTGGTCTGGTTCGAGTCGTTCAACAACACGTAGCGGTCAGCTTCGACCTCGTAGGCCCACAGGTTGTAGCCATCATTGAGGATCACCCGCTTCGTGACCGGGTCGTAGTCCGAGACGACGCCGAATGACGCCTTGGTCGGGTAGGGGTCCGCCTTCATCATCGCTCGCCACTCGAGCGCGGCCAGATCCAGCGTCCAGGTCGTGCGTAGCGCGTATCCGCAGGGTATGCCCGAGCCTGCCAGCGTGAACATCTTGTCGGCGTGCGGCACGTACGTCATGCCATCGTAGGTGTGTCGCGACGAGGGCCGGCCGTCTTTGTAGCGCTCGGGCGGTGCGCACTCGTCCAGGTTCACGCCCGTCACATCGCTGGGGTCGTTCAGGCGCACGATCTCGCCGCGCGCGAGGTCGAGCGCGTAGAGCTCGTTGCCGAAGTAGCCGCGATGCCCGCCACCCCAGATCAGCAAGCGGTTGCGCTTGCTGTCCGCCATGCCTCCGGACCAGTCGTTGATCACGCCACCGCAGCCCTCGTTGGCCTGAATGGCGGGATAGCGCTTCGGGTCGGGGCAGACGGCCTCGAGCTTGGTGTCGGGAAGCTCGCACCAGCCCAGCTCAGGGCACAGTGACGACGCTGCACCGCCATCGGCCTCGCTGCCTGCGCTTCCGCCGCTGCCAGCTGCTGCGCCCTCTCCCGCACCACCACCGTCGTTGTCGCGACCAGCCTGCTCGGCGTCGCGTCCGGCGCGAGGAGCATCCGGGGAGGACTCGGCGGCGCAGGCGCCGAGAATGCAGCTGCACGCGAGGCCGAGGGCCGCGATGGAGCGGCGCCGGCGAGGCCGCAGGCTGAAGACGAGCAGCAGGGCTACCAGGATGGATCGGGTCGGGCTGGTGGTTCGGCGCAGTGCACCCGGTGTGCTGCAGCTGCAGCCGCTGGAATCCCGCGCAGCGGGCGAGTCGCCGGCGTCAGACTCCGAGTCGCCGCCATCGCGCTGTGCGTGCGAGCCGGAGCTGCCTCCGTCGGCTGCAGCGTCGGACCGTCCCGTCGAGCCTCCCGCGCCTGCGCCTGCGCCGCCCGTACGGCCGCTTGCGCCACCGGCACCCGATTTGCCCGCGTTCGCGTCACCGCCGCCGCCAGCCGATCCGCCCGTGCCGCTGGTTTGCGGCGCGCCGTATTCGAAGGCGCCGAGATCCGCGGCTTTGACGCGCGCGATCCGACCGGCCGGGTGCAGGTACTCGAACTCGGGCGTGAGCGAGAACTGGTCGGCCTTGCCCGGGTCCGAGGCCTTGCCGCGCGCTGGCGAGCCGGGTTGCAGCCTGTAGTCGAGCCGCGCGCGATCGACGAACTGCGGATCGCTCGCGGCGAGGTTGTCTGACCCGAGGTTTGCCGGTGCGCTACCTGAGCCTGCGAAGATGTTGTTGTGCAGTGTGAGCGTGGCGGCGCTGGTGTTGAGGAACGAGCCCGAGCTGCGGTCGTTGACGAACGTGTTGTTGACCAGGAACACGCGCTTGTCCGGGTTGCTCGCGCCCTCCTCGCCCCACGCCAGCAGCGTGCCGTTGCCTGACTGCGTACCCTTCTGGATCACGTTGCCGACGATGATCGCCAGGCCGCCGTTGGGTAGGTCGATCTCGTAGCTGTCGAGTCCATCCTCGCCGCTGAAGCGGTTGTAGAGGATGTAGTTGGCCTTGGCGCGCGACTTGAGCAGGTGGCCCTTGTCCTGCGTGTCGGTCGCGAGCGAGTGCGACCAGTTGTAGCGAAAGTTCAGCGTGTCGATGCCCGCGATGTACAGGTTGTGTGTGCAGCCGCCCTCGTTGCAGCCATCGCCCACGGCGTTGCGCGCGAATTCGCTGTACTCGATCGTGATCGTGCCGGAGGTGCCGCCGAGGATGCCGTTCTGGTTGTCGTGGATGTAGCAGTTGCGCACGCTGAGGTTCTTGGCTTCGACCCGCAGCCCCGCAGCGTTCAGCCCGTTGGCTGCGCTGATGTGTGCGCCCGTGAGCTCCAGGTTTTCGATCGTGACGTCGTCTGCCGCGATCACGTAGATACCCTTGTACTGCGCAGGATGATCGGTGCCGGACAGATCGATCTTGGGCCGGCCCCCAACGCCGCGCAGCGTCAGACCGGCGACTGCGATCGCACAGCTATCGGTGTACGTCGCGGCGGCGATCTCGATCACGTCTGAAGGGTGAGCGGCGGCGACTGCCTCGCACGGCGTCGCGAACGTCTTGCCGGCCCCGACCATCAACACATCTGCGCGGACGGGTGCTACCGCCAGCAGCGCCCAGGCGAACCAAACGGCGAAACGCATCCGTGGATCTGACAACAGAAGTCGTGCACACGCTACGTAAGCAATTGTGCGCTGAAGCCATGCTAGTGTCGCGGCCCATGGATGCGACCGAGACCCTGGGCGCGATGAACCTGGCGGAGCTGGAGCGTTTGGCCGAGCAGCGCGTGCCCAAGGTGTTCTGGGACTACTACGCGAGCGGCGCCGACGATGAGCTGGCGCTGGCTCGCAACGCGGCCGCATACCGCGAGCTCGTGCTGCACTACCGCGTGCTCGTCGATGTGGCGAAGCGCGAGCTCGCCACGACCGTGCTGGGGCAGAAGATCAGCATGCCGGTGCTGGTGGCGCCGACTGCGTTTCAACGCCTCGCGCACCCCGAGGGCGAGCTGGCCGCGGTTGCGGGCGCAGGGGATGCCGGTACGGTGTACGTCCTGTCGACCTTGTCCACCACTCGCGTCGAAGACGTGGTGGCGGCGGCCAGCGGTCCGGTGTGGTTTCAGCTGTACGTGTACAAGGATCGCGCCGCCACGCAGGCTCTGGTGCAGCGGGCTGAAGCTGCTGGCTGCAAGGCGCTGGTGGTCACGGTCGACGCGCCGCTGCTCGGACGACGCGAGCGTGACGTGCGCAACCAATTCGCGCTGCCGGCCGATCTGCCGATCGAGAACCTGGTCGCCGACGGCTCCCGCGGGGTGCGCAAGGTCATCTCGGAGAGCGGCCTGGCCCGATACTTCTCGACGCTGATCGATCCCGCGCTGCGCTGGGCCGATCTCGCGTGGTTGCGGCAGATCACGCGCTTACCGATCCTGGTGAAAGGCATCGTGCGTCCCGATGACGCGCTGCGAGCGGTCCAGGAGGGCGTGGCAGCGGTGATCGTCTCGAATCACGGTGGGCGGCAGCTCGACTCGGCCCCGGCCACGATCGCGGTCCTGCCAGCCATCGTCGATGCCGTGGCAGGGCGTGCCGAGGTCTACGTCGACGGAGGGATTCGCCGCGGCACCGACGTCGTCAAGGCGCTGGCGTTCGGCGCGCGCGCCGTCCTGCTGGGCCGCCCGATCCTCTGGGGCCTGGCACTCGACGGTCGAGCGGGCGTGGCTGCAACGCTCGGACTCGTCCGTCGAGAGTTGGATCTGGCACTGGCGCTGTGTGGCACGCCTCGCGTCGCAGAGATCCCGCGCGATCTCGTGCGACCCATCACCGTCGAGGGCGCTTGAGATAACACCACGGCAGCTGGCGGCGGCGGTCTGTGCTATCCTTAGCTCAGGGGCTGGGATGAAAGTGATGTTGCGGCTCATCGGCGTCTTGTGTGGGGTGATGCTGGGAGCTGGGTGTCAGGGGAATCACGACGACGCTGATGCGGGTGCCGCGGATGCTGGCGACGTGGCCGCTGACGGCGGCGTCGATGCAGGAGACCAGGTTGGCGGTTTGCTGCAGGAGCTGTCACTCAAGGAGGCCCCGGCGCCCAGGCAAAGGTTCTACTGGGGCGCGATGGACGTCACCGCACCGGGCAAGGCAGGCGACGGGCGCGACACGTTCACGATCGCGCTCGATGAGGACAACACGCTGCGCTATCTGTCCTGGAAGACGCTCCCGCATTTTCCAAAGACCTTCGGCGATGCGAAGAACGCCTTTCCAGTCGCGGGATCGAAGCAGGTCGATACGCATCCGGACTATCTCAGTGTGTTCGACGTCACGGTCGAGGGTAGTCCAACGTTCACTGCAACTCGCTTCGAGCTGAGCATGCGCGTCGTCGGTACCGACCCGTACATCGACGGTATCACAGACTACGTGGAGTCCACCTCGGGAGAGCGCAACGGTCAGGGCTGGGACGTCAGCTACTCTGCCCACGGCAAGTTCCGCAGCGCGGTGCATGACGTGGACGCGCGCGGCACGCTGTACACGGGTGATCCGAACGCGCCGGCTCCGAGCGACAAGGGCAGTGTGTGGTCCGCTCCAGTGGAGCTCGAGGCCCCCGGTTCCTACGGGCCGCCCTTCGACCACATGACGGTAGAGCTCGGCCCCACCGGGCAGCCGCGCTCGTTCGATTTCGAGAAGTTCCGAGGCGCTCCCGTCACGTTTGGATCGGGCCAGGAGGACATTCCACTGTCAGGCACGGCGACGCGCCGCGACGGCGATCTCCGCATCACGGTCGATGACGCAGTCGCGGCGACGCGTGATCACTTCGTCATTCGCTACCACGCCGTCGGCAACGTGAACCTGAACGGCGAGCAGTTGAGCGACTACGTCGAGGGCCTCGATGGTACGCGGTTCGGCGACACGCTGGTCGTGCGTTACTTCCTGCGAGGCAGAGTGTGGGGCGCGACGATGGACGCGCACGCTGCCGGCACGCTGGCTCCTGCATCGCCGAACCCCTAGCTTCTGACGTCAGCTGCCCTCGGCGGCGAAGCGCAGATCGTACTGCTCGCGCCAGAACTTGCATTCTTCGCTGCGGAAGTTCTGCACCGGGCTCGGCATCAGCGAGAAGTTCACCCGCGTGTCCATCGCCTCGGAGAACTTGGGCCACTGGACCAGCGACGCGCCGTTGGGATCTCCAGCCTTCGCGAGGTTCGTCCAGTAGCTCTGCATGAGCTCACTGACCTTCTTCTGCTCGTCCGTGAGGGCCGGGCTGGTTCCGAACACGTAGACGAGCTCCGAGCCGTGCGTGGCGCCCAGGTTGGTGCCGACGCTGACGGGGATGTCGAAGTTGTACATGTAGACGGGTGCGCCGGCCTTGGCCGCGCGCGTCGCCGTGTCCCACGTGCTGCAGACCAGGGCGCCATCACCAAACGCTCGCGCGAGCGCCGCATTGAACGGGTTCATCGCGCTCATGAACTTGCTGACGGGATAGAACGCGAGGACCTTGTCCACGATCGCCGGGTAGCGGGTCATGATCGCTGCCTTGTAGGCGTCTTCACTCGTGACCGTGGTGGCCACCGTGAAGAGCGTGCCCTCGTCGGTGTTGCTGCCGAGGATGTAGGGCACCTTGGCGATGTCGCCGCTGTCGAAGAGTTGGCGCGGCTGCTTCGGAAAGAACTCGCCGTCCACGTTGGGTCCAAAGCCACCCGTGCCGGCTCCGCTCGGGATCGCGGTCAACAGCTGGCTGACAGGCTTGCTGCGCAAGCAGGCGAGGGTGTCGGCGCCACTGCAGCCCACGGCGGCAGCGAGCTTGTCGGTGGTCATCTGGGCGGTCGCGGCCGTGGCCTGGAAGGTCGTGCAGCCACCGCTCTCGCTGACCGCCTTGTGGAACAAGCCGCGGCTCTTGGGCGAAGCCACGTGCAAGCAGACGTCGAGCGAGCCCGCAGACTCGCCGAAGATCGTCACGTTGCTCGGGTCGCCGCCGAAGCTCGCGATGTTGCGCTGCACCCAACTCATGGCAGCTTGCTGGTCCCACAAGCCCTGGTTGCCGGACTTCGATCCCTCGGCGGTGAGGCCCGCGTGCGAGAGGAAGCCGAACACGCCGAGCCGGTAATTGAGTGAGACGATGATCACGCCCTTCTTGGCGAGGAACTCTCCGGTGTAGAACAGGCCGCTGCCCAGATAGGGCACGGGCTCGTTCGTCGAGCCGTTCACGTTGCCGCCGCCGTGGATCCAAAACATCACCGGCAGCTTCGCCCCCGGCGCCGGAGGTGCAGGCGTCCACACGTTCAAGTAGAGACAGTCTTCGGTGTCGCTCGCCTTGTTCATGAGCACTGCGGAGTCGAGCTGCGCGCAGCGACCTCCGAAGTCCTTGGCGCTGCGCACCCCGGTCCACGGCGTGTTGCGCTGCGGCTCCTTCCAGCGCAACTCGCCGACCGGCGGCTTCGCATACGGGATACCGAGAAAACTCCGGACATCCGCCGCTTCATTCAGCGCGCCTTCGAGCTCGCCGTCTTCGACCTTCACGATCAGCGGGTTGGCGTTGGCCGCTGGAGCGCCGGGAATCCCTGTGGCGGCCGGCATCATCGCGCCGCTGCCAGCTGCAGCCATCCCGGGCGGAACGGTGCCGATCGTTGTGCCTTCACGGCAAGCAAGCAGGTGGAGAGCGATCGCTACGGTCAAGAGCTGCGCGAAGACGGATCTCATCGATGAACCTCGTGCGCATGGCCGTAGCACAACGGGCACGTTCGTTACACAGCATTCCTGTGCGCGCTGCGAAACATAACCTTCGCTGCCGTCGGCAGCTGCCGTCTGCTGCCAACGAGCAGCTGACAGCGCTGTGATCACTTCGCGATGGTCGTAATGCCCGTGACGGAGCTCGCCATGTACACGCACTTCTCGTCGAGTGCGATGCTGCCGCCATCCATCACGAGGCTCGTCCACTTGCCGCCTGCTGCCGCGAGTCGGAACGGCGTGCCTTCGTGCACGCCCAGGTTCTGAAACATGGCGCCGAAGAAGTCGGTGCCATCGAACATGAGTTGCCGAATGAAGTAGACGCCGTTGTCTTCGATGATTGTCTTCGGCATGCCGCCTGCAGTGTAGCGAACGAGTGCGCCCTTGCCTCCGATCACCGCTTGACTCTTCACGGCGGTGAGCCAACACAGGTCTGCACCGCAACTCAGCGGGATGTGTGGACCGGACTGATTCGAAACGATGGTCGTCATCGCGCCGCCGTCGGTCGGCACACTCACGATCTTGCCTTGTTCGGGTTTCTCGCTCGAAGGGATCGCGATGATGAGATTCGTGCCCAACAGCGCCAATGTGCCGGTCTCGGACGTGAGGAGTCGAGCGTCGCCGCCAGCCAAGGAGATGCTCTTCGTGCCTTCCTCAAACACAACAGCACACGCTCACACCGCGGTTTTCTCAGGCGCATCCGATTCGTCCTCGCCCGACGCGACTGCACGCGCCGTGCCATGCGAAAGCCCGTCCTGACCGACGACGAAGCCGCGCGCTGGCACACTCCGGCACGCGCAGGGAGACGACTCGCGCGGCCGCGCGTTCCACGATACAAGACCGCCCATGCGCAGTTTGGCTCTGATCTTGACCTTTTCCTGCTTCGGCTGTGGAACCACGCTCGACTATACGGCCAAGGCCGAACCCCCGCGGCCGGTGCAGGCGCGGCCGGCGAACCAGGTCGAAGTGTTCATGACCTCGGCTCCCAAGCAGCCTTTCGTCGAGGTGGGCGTGATCGAGGCGCAGCAGCAGCCAGGCACCAAGGATCAGGCACCGGAAGTGATCGCGAAGATGCAGGCGCTCGCCGGGGAGCACGGCTGCGATGGCCTGGCGAACTTTACGAGCAACGACCACGTCACCGAAGAGATGCTCGCGCCGGGCGGTGGCAGCAGGAAGTCCACGCTGAGTGGCTACCGTGCGTCTTGCATCGTGTTCATGGTGCCCCCGGCGCCGAAGGTCCAGGCGGCTCCGGCCGCGGCCGTGGCCCAGGTCGCGAATCCCGTGTGCGTACCCAACGTGACGCAGCTCTGCTACGGCCCTGGCGGCTGTCAGGGAGGTCAGAGCTGTACGCCTGATGGTGGCGGCTGGACGTCCTGCGACTGCGGCATCGCGCAGCCGCCAGCGGCTGCAACGCAGTGAATCAGAGCATCTGGGCTTTCCACTTCGCGTTCGCTTCGGGCGTGATCCATGGCGACGCGCACATCTTGCAGTCGCTGCCCCAGAAGAAGCTCTTGGCGGCGGTATCGCCGTTCACCCAGAAGCGGAGCCAGGCGGTGATCGGCCCGACGTACCTGCCGCCGGCTGCGAGCTCGCCGAGCACGTCGAGGTGGCCGATCGGCAGCGCCATGAGCACGGCCGGCGCCTCTTCGAGCGTGGTGAGCGTCATCCGCACGTCGTTGATCACGTCCTCGGTGCCCGTCAGCAGTAACACCGGACCGTGCGGATCGCCCTTTGTGTTGTGGCCGTGGATCGCGACCGTGGTCATGACCGCCTTGTGATTGGAGAGCTGGATCGAAGCCGTGGAGCCGATCGAGTAGCCCATGGTGATCGCGCGATCGACCGCCAGCTTGCCTTGAAACACGCCGGACTGACCGTTCTGTTCGATCAGCCAGTCCAGGCCCGTCTGCATGGCTTTCAGGTTGCCGGGATCGTTCGGCCCACCCGTCAGACTGTTCGCGCAGATCGTGACGAAACCGTGGGATGCCAGGTGATCGAGGAACGTGCGGTAGTTGCTCGGCGTGGTGATGATGCCTGGACCGAAGATGATCGGGGAATGCACGAAGCCATCCATGCCGAGCGGTTCCGGACGGAAGATCGTGAACTTGTTCTCCGGGCCGGTGTTGGAGGTCATCGTGGTCTTGAACGGACCCTTTTGCGTGTAGTCGGTGACCGGCGGCAGCGCTTGCTTCGGCATCGTCCCAGAGCTTCCTCCCGCCCCGCCACTCGATGGAGGCGCACCCGCTGCACCTGCGGCGCCGCCGGCACCAGCTGCCGCAGCTGAACCCGCGGCGCTCGAGCCCGCCGCGCCTCCGCTGCCGGCCTGCTGCGCAGTGCCCATCCCCGCGCCACCCGTCATGCCGGCGCGCGGAGCCATCGCGCCC
>DATEOF010000004.1:0-29779 GCA_035274465.1 Polyangiales bacterium | reverse complement strand
GCCCGGTGTTCGACAGCCCGAACAAGGGCCCGGCGCTGGGCATCGAGCGCTTCGCCAGCTGGACGCGCGCCGCCCGCCTGCCGGTGTTCGCGCTGGGAGGCGTGCAGGCGTGGCACGCGGCGCAGCTCGAGGCGGCGGGCGCCCACGGCCTCGCGGTGATCTCGGCCGTGTTCGGCGCCGACGACCCCGCAGCTGCGGTGCGCGCCCTGCTCAATCCGGCCCGGGCTTGACCTCGGCCACCTGGGACTCGCGCGAGGTATCCACCTCGTACAACCGAAAACGCGGATCCTTCGGGTCCTGGTAGATGATGCGCAGCTCGGGCAGCATCTTCGGGAACTTCTCCTCCTCGAAGATCTTGGTCGTGTACCAGCCCATCGAGTCGCCGTGGTACCCGAGCACGACGATGTCGGCGCGCTTCCAGTCCTCCTCCATCTGCCAGTAATCGAACATGTACAGGCGCTCGCGATCCGTCAGGTGCGCGGCGATGCGCTGCGGCGCAGCGATGGCCTTGTCGTGCGGGACGTGCTCGGAGAGCTGCGCCAGGAGGCGGCGCTGGGCTTTGGTCGGCACGTTCCAGCGCGCGACCCCGAGCGCGCTCGGTGCCGTGAACGCGACGAGCAGCACGGCCAACCACAGCGGCCGATAGCGCGAGGCCGTGAATGCGATCACCGCCATCGCGAATAGCGCCGGCGAGATCTCCGCTTCGTAGTGGTAGGTGCGCCCGAGCAAATTGGGGTCGTTGGACAGGATGTTGACAAGCACCGCGGGCAACACCGGCAGCAGGTACACCGGCCGGAACAGCGGATAAAACAGGAACGGCGCCACCAGCATCGCCATGTAGTCGAGCTTCTCCGGGCGCAGCAGCTCGGCCGCGAAGTAGCTCGGGCGCGTGACGAACGTGACCACGAACTCGCCGAGGCTCCTGCCCAGGTGGCCGTAGTACTTCGCGAAGTACATCGTGCCCTCGCCCTGGCGGAAGAGCGGGTAGACGAACTTCATGATCACGGCGAACGAGACCAGGCCGACCGCCACGAAGCCGAAGCCGATCTTCTTCTCGGTCATGTCGCCCTTGCGCAGCATCAGGTACGCACCGAAGCCGATCAGCGTGAGCGGCACGCTCTCCTTCAAGCCCAGATAGAACACGGCCAAGCCGATCACGATGCCGTAGCGCTTGGCCTGCAACGCCCACCACAGCCACGGCACCAGGCCCAAGGTCAGCGCGAGCAAGTGGAAGTCGTAATAGGCCAGCGTGACGTGGTTCGAATAACCCAGGTACAAGAGCGCCACGAACCAGGCCAGCGACGGGCTGTAGTTCTGCTGGCGCGCCAGCGCGAAGATGCCGATCGCGCCCACGCCGAACGCCAGCGTCTGGACACCGAGCAGTGTGACCGCCGGCGTGAACGCGCGGCAGAGCGGCGTGAACAGCAGCAACGCCGGCTCGAAGTGATCGGCGAAGATCCACACGTCGCCCTTCATCGTCGAGTACAGCGCGCCGCGACAGGCGTTGGCGTAGATCGCCAGGTCCATGCCGGTCTGGAACGAGAAATGCCGGAGGTAGACCACGAGCCCGTGGCACGCCACGCACCCCGCGATCGAGATGCCGAGGTAGCGGTGCAGCTTCGGTGGCGGAAGCGAATCGATGTAGGCACAGAGCCGTTCGCGCCACTCGAACACGCGGCTGCCCAGGGGCCGGTAACCGAGCACCAGACACGTCGCCAGCGGCAGGAACAGCGGCCCGTACAACATCAAGTTGAGGTCGGGCAGCAGCTCATGGCGTCGCGTTCGCACGCCCCCGCTGATCAACACGAACAGCCCGGCATAGGTGCTGTAGTCGATCAGGCGGGCTAGCAAAGCGCGTAGCATCCGGGGCTGCTTATCGCGCATACGCCCGTGATCTCAAGGGTAGAATACCTCTTTGGTGGCAGGTGCTGCGCTGGTGCGCGCGGCGCCCGCGCGCTCAGCACTCGCACTCCATCAGCTGCCACGCTGCGCAAGGCAGCGCCCAGGAGCCGACGCCGCCAAGTGCAACGTACGTACGCGGCGATCGGGTCAGCCCAATTCAACCGCTAGCGTCAGCGCCTGCACTCCGCCGCCAACAGCAGCAGGCGATCGCGACGCCAACGCGCTCGATGCGACGTGACTTCGAGTCGACCGCGCTGGCGAGAAAAGATCGCGCGATCTGTCGCGCGAACGAGCGGCCGCGCGCGCGACGGCGCCGACGACTACAGCGCAAACTCCGTGCACCTCGACGTGCGCTGACCCCGCACGCATGAGCAGTGCATCGTCCTTGGGCATCCGGATCGGCCGTTTCAGCCCGAAAAACTGCGGGAAAGGCCGTGTTTTCCAGGCTCGGCACGCGCGACACCCCGCACTCCGGGTAGCGTCCCCAGCGCGCGACGCCTGCCGGCGGCCTTCGCCGGAGGCGACGCAATGACAGGATTCCCATCGCTCAGCCCCTTTTACAAAACTGGCGTCGCTGCTATCAGAGATCGGGACCCGCTTTTGGGGACCGCCGGTCGCGGTACGCGGTACAGTAGGCCCCCGAGTCCAGTGCCGCAGCGGAGCAGTCAGACGTGCCTCGCGAGATCGTCCTCACCTCGGTGCCCGACAACGACTCGACCGCCCACGTGGTGCCGCCGGTAGTCACGGGCGAGATCGAGTTGCCGACGGGTCACTTCGCATATCTCGAGCAGGGCCACGCCGATGCGCCGCTGATCCTGCTGGCGCACGGCTTTCCAGACCATCCGAAGACCTTTCTGCCGCTGATGGCACTGCTGTGCGCTGCTGGCTACCGCTGCGTCGCACCGTGGCTGCGCGGCTACGCGCCCTCGACGCTCGAGGGTCCCTACGATCGCCAGCGCGTCGGCGACGATCTCGCCGAGCTGGCAGAGGCGCTCTGTCCCAACGCCCCGGCCGTGCTGGTAGGGCACGACTGGGGCGCCGCGGCGACGTACACGGCCGTCGGGCGCTGGCCGCAGCGCTTCCGCAGCGCAGTGACGCTCGCGGTGCCGCACGTGGCCGCGTTCGAACGCAACCTCCGCAAGAGTCGTTCACAACAACAGCGCAGCCTGTACATGGCGTTGTGCATGCTGCCGGGCGTCCCCGAGCGCGTCCTGCGCTATGCCGACTTCGCCTACATCGAGAAGCTCTGGCGCCGCTGGTCGCCGAACTATCGCGCCAACCCCGATTACATGCGTGAGCTCAAGAGCTGCTTGCGCGCCAGCATGCCCGCGCCGCTCGGTTACTACCGCGCGCTCCGCCCCTCGCGCATGAGCCTGCGCCAGTCGCTGTTGGACGCGCGCATCCGCATCTACGTGCCCCTGCTGCACCTGCACGGGGCCGACGACGGCTGTATCGAGTTCGCGATGAGCGAAGGTGAGCACCGTTACTTCGAGGGGGAATTCCGCAGTCGCGAGCTGCCCGGGCTGGGACACTTCTTACAGCTCGAGGATCCGCGCCAAATCGCGGACGCAATCCTGGAATTCATCGAGCCGCAGCGGCAGCGTCGCAGCGAGGTGGAGGACGTGCTGCGCGGCGTGGATAGTCGGCGCGGCCGTTCCAGGTAGCTTTAGCGCCCACCCGGCTGCACGGTGCCCGACCCCATGTCATGCTGGGGTCTGATGGCCCTGTCGTGGCGCGTCGGTCTCGTGTGCTTGGTCATGGTTGCGGCGCTGGGGAGCTGCGGCGGCAACGTCGAAGGCGAGCTGACCGCAAAGGCCTGCAACGACAAGCTGGACAACGACGGCGACGGCCCGCGCGACTGCGAGGATCCGGACTGCTGGGTGTTCTGCCCGCCGCGCGTCGCGCAGCTGGTCGGCGATGCTTCGTCGCAGCTCGACTCGGGGGCCCCGGCGGACGCCGCACCGGCGAAGCAGCTGCCCGACGCCGGCAAGCCCGCACCCTCGGAAGACGACGCCGGCAAGCTCCCGCCCGATCCGAACCAAGACGACGCCGGCGTGCCGAGCAGCTGCGACTGTGCGCCCAACGAGGAGTGCGTCGGCGGTGAGTGTCGCTCGATCGACACGATCGCGGGCACCTACGAGCTCAGCATCCGCTCGGCGTTCGTGCCGCTGTATAACGCGATGGAGCGTTGCTACGACTACAATAACCCCGGCTGCGCCGCGCGCCTGCCGGTGGTGTGCGAGTGCGTGCGACCCGATCCGTACGTGGTCGTGTTGCTCAACCGCAACGTGCAGAGCAAGGCCACGACGCCCGAGGTACGCGGCACGTCTTCCCCCGTCTGGCCGGACGCGCCCAAGGCGCAGATCATGCTGAAGGCGGGAGACACGCTGACGTTCGTGGTCTACGACTACGACGGTATCGGCCAAGACGCCGAGATCTTCCGCTGTTCTCCCGATCTCACGCCGCTCATCATGGAGGGGCAGGTCCTCTCCTGCAGCCCGACGGCCGGCATGACCATGGCTCCGCCGCGCGGCGGCAACTTCGCCGTGACCGCGGACGTACGCAAGATCCCCGTGCAATAGCTACCGCTCGCGGTTGCACGGCTGGCGCTCGCTCCGTATGCTCGCGCGCGTCGCAGGAGGCCGCTTGAAAATCGCGGTAGTGGTGTTTCCCGGCTCGAATGCCGATTTCGATGCGCTGCATGCGGCGCGAGATGTACTTGGCGCCGACGCACGATACGTCTTTCACAAAGAGACCAGCCTGGGCTCGATCGATGCCTTGATCGTGCCCGGAGGGTTCTCGTACGGCGATTACCTGCGTTGCGGGGCGATCGCCTGCTACAGCCCAATCTCCGCCGCCATCCGCGGCTTCGCGGAGCGAGGGGGACCGGTGCTCGGCATCTGCAACGGCTTCCAGATCTTGACCGAGCTCGGCTTGTTGCCGGGCGTGCTGACGCGCAACCAGCACCTGCGCTTCGAGTGTCGCGACGTCCACGTGCGCGTCGACGCCAGCGGGCCGTTCACCCACGACCTGCCGCTCGGCACGGTGCTGCGGCTGCCGATCGCGCACGCCGAAGGACGCTACCAGTGCGACAAGGACACGCTGCGCAAGCTGGAGCAAAACAAGCAGGTGGCCTTTCGCTACTGCGACGCGCAGGGCGAGGTTGGGCGTGAACCGACCGTCAACGGCTCGTTGGCCGAGATCGCCGGCGTCTACAACGAAAAGCGCAACGTGCTCGGCCTGATGCCCCATCCGGAGCGCGCGAGCGAAGCGCTGCTCGGCTCGGCCGACGGACTCAAACTCTTCCAGGCGCTGCGTTCGCACGTCACGGGCTCGACATCATGATCGCGAATATCAGTACCAAGGAACCCGCGGTCGATCTGGCGCTGGCGCGCTCGTTTGGCCTCAGCGAGACCGAATACCAGGGCATCCTCGAAGGCCTCGGCCGCGCGCCGACCTACGCCGAGCTCGGCGTATTCAGCGTGATGTACTCGGAGCACTGCTCGTACAAGTCCTCGCGCGTGCACCTCAAGCGCTTGCCCACCGAGGGTCCGAAGGTCGTGCAGGGTCCCGGCGAGAACGCCGGCGCGGTCGACATCGGCGATGGCTTCTGTGCGGTGTTCAAGATGGAGTCGCACAACCATCCGTCGTTCATCGCGCCGTATCAGGGCGCAGCGACCGGTGTCGGCGGCATCATGCGCGACGTGTTCACGATGGGCGCGCGACCGGTGGCCTCGCTCAATTCGCTGCGCTTCGGCCGACCCGATCATCCGCGCACGCGCGAGCTGATCCGCGGCGTGGTCAAGGGCATCGGCGACTACGGCAACTGCATGGGCGTTCCGACCGTCGGCGGCGAGCTGTACTTCGACAAGAGCTACGACGGCAATATCCTGGTCAACGCGTTCACGCTCGGCATCGCGCGCAGCAAGGGCTTGTTCTTCGGCAAGGCCAGCGGCGTGGGCAACCCGGTGATGTACGTCGGCAGCAAGACCGGGCGCGACGGCATCCACGGCGCGACCATGGCCTCGGCGGAGTTCGACGAGGCCAGCGACAAGAAGCTGCCCACGGTGCAGGTCGGCGATCCGTTCATGGAGAAGCTGCTACTCGAGGCCTGCCTCGAGATCTTCTCGAGCGACTGCCTGGAAGGCGTTCAGGACATGGGCGCGGCCGGCTTGACGTCGTCGTCGGTGGAAATGGCGAGCCGCGCGGGCACCGGCCTCGAGCTGGACCTGGACGAGATCCCGCGCCGCACGCGCAGGCTGACGGCGTACGAGATGCTGCTCTCCGAGTCGCAAGAGCGCATGCTGATGGTCGCCAAGCAAGGCCGCGAGCACGAGGTGTTCGAGGTCTGCAAGAAGTGGGACCTGGACGTGGCGATCGTCGGCCGCGTCACCGACACCGGCCGCTTCGTGTGCCGAGTCACGCCGGGCTACGATCCGCTGGATGCCAAGCCGATCGCGCGCGACCCGCGCGTGGTCGTCGACATTCCGATCCCCATGCTGGTCGATGCCGCTCCGCGCTACGACCGCCCGCAGCGCGAAGTCGCGCGCGATCCAATCGCCGCCCAGGTCATCGGACCGAGCGTCACCGACGCCGGCGCCGAGCTGCTGGCGCTGATCGGCTCGCCCAACATCGGCTCGCGCCAGTGGGTCTACCGCCAGTACGACCACGTGGTGCGCGACGGCACCGTGACGCGGCCGGGCGACGCCGACGCGGCCGTGCTGCGCGTGTTCTGCGAGGCCGGCGACCGCACGATCGAGAAGTACCTGGCGCTCAGCGTCGACTGCAATGCGCGGCACGTGCAGCTCGATCCACAGATGGGCGCGGCCATGGCCGTCGCGGAGTGCGCGCGCAACCTGGCGTGCGTCGGTGCCGAAGCCCTGGGCCTGACCGACTGCTTGAACTTCGGCAACCCCGAGCGCCCCGAGACCATGTGGCGCTTCGCGCGCAGCGTCGACGGCATCCGCGACGCGTGCGATGCGCTCGGCATCCCGGTCGTCTCGGGCAACGTCAGCCTGTACAACGAGACCGAGGGCCAGCCGATCCTGCCCACGCCGACGGTCGCGGTCGTCGGCCAGCTCCGCGACCCGAACGATCGCCTCACCCTCGCCTTCACGCCCGATTGCAAGATTGCGCTGCTCGGCGTGCCGGCGCGCGGCGCGCTCGGCGGCTCCGAGTGGCTCACGAACAAGGTCGACGACGTCACGGGTGAACCGGTCGGCATCGATCTCGTGGCCGAAGTCCGCCTGCAACGCCTGCTGCTCGAGCTCGCGCGCGCGCGCCTGCTGGCCGGCGCACACGACGTGAGCGACGGCGGCATCGCAGTCTGCCTGGCAGAGAGCGCGATCGCGCGCGGCGTGGGCTGTAGCGTGAGGCTCGGCCTGCACGCCGGCCGCGAGCTCGCCAAGCTCTGGAGCGAGGAACCCTCGCGCGTGGTCATCAGCTACCGCGCCGAACACGAACGCGAGCTGCTCGCCCGCAGCCAAAAGGCCGGCGTCCCCTTCGCCGTGCTCGGCGAGACCGGCGGCGACGCGGTGGTCATCGACGAGGTCCTGCGCGTCTCGGTGGCAGCGCTCGCCGAAGCGCATCGCACCGCACTCGATCCGATCGTATGAGGCCTGCAGCTGATGGCGGCAGCAGCCGTCAGCTGCAAGGCTAGCTGAGCAGGCTGTCACGACATCAGCGTATCTCCGATTGGCAACTCACTCACTCGTTGCGCCGATACGCAGCGTGGTGAGCCTCGCGACTACATCTGCTTCTCACTCCACATCACACCAGCTAAGTTCAAATCCGCGCGGTGACTCGCACTCGTGGAGGCTGGGGAATGACTGTTCGAATTTGGTATCTCACTCATCTGAGTGCGCTGCTGTTGTTGTGTGCGTGCAGCGGCGTCGACGCGATGCCCGTCGGCTTTGCGGGCGCGATGGCGAACACGGGCGTGAGCGGATCGGGTCCGCTGCCGGGAGCGGCAGGCATGATCGCCACGCCCGCAGGTGCGAGTGGAGGCGTCGCCGGCGCAGTCGGTGGAGCCACTGGCGCTGCAGGATCGAAGGCGGTCGGAACGACCGGTGGTGCGGGCGCGAGCGCTGGCGCAGCCGGCACGACGGCTGTCGCAGGCTCGATCGCGACCGAAGGTGGTGCAGCCGGCGCAGCGACCTCAGGTGCGGGTGGTGCGGCTGCAGGTTCCGCGGCGGTTGCAGGCGCGAGCGGCGCGGCGGGCGCGCCCGCGATGCACATGGATCTCGGCAAGGGCGACGGCTCCGACGTGATCACCATCGGCGACTCCTGGATGAGCTACGCGGTGAACGGAGGCGGCATCGAAGCCGGCCTGCGCACGGCGAGCATGCAGCGCTACCGCAACTACGCCGTGGCCGGCACCATGCTGCTCGACGAGGTGATCCCGCGACAGTACGCCTCGGCCAAGCGCGCCAACCCGGACATCAAGACGGTGGTGATGACGGGCGGCGGCAATGACTTGTTGCTGACCGGCATGTCGGGCGGCCCGTGCACGTCAGGCTGCATGATGACGATCGCACGAATCGCCAAGCGCCTGGGTGAGCTCTGGGCGGAGATGGAGAAAGACGGCGTGAAGGACGTCGTGTACATCGAGTACAGCCGCGGCGGCTCGAACAAGGGAGGCGTGGACGAAGGCGTGGCGAAGGTCAAGCCGGTGTGCGATGCGATGCAGGGGGCGCTGCGTTGCCACTTCGTCGACTCCGACCCCGTGATCATGATGCAGCTGCTGGACGGGGTTCACCCGACCCCGGACGGCTGCCAGAAGCTCGGCAAGGCCGCCTTCGATCTGATGGTGAAGGAAGGCATGCGGCGTTAGCGCGCGGCCACCGTCGCGACACTACCGGGATCCCGAGGGCTTGGGCCGCCGCTAGCTGCAGGCAGGCTGCGCAGGTAGCGGTAGAGCGCGCGGGCGTCGCCGTCGGTCATGTTCTGGAACGAACGCCAGGGCATCGGCGAGTCGGGGTACGCCGGGCCGCCGTGCATGCGGGCCACGAAGGTTTCTTCGGTCCAGTGCTCAATCCAGCCTGAGTTTGGATCGGGCGTGAGGTTGGGCGAGATGAAGAGCTTGCCCGGTGTGCGCTCGGACTCGAGCTCGACGCCGCCCGAGAACGGCGCTGCCGTCAGCTGCCCCGTTCGCATGTCGATGCGCGTGTGGCACTTGATGCAGTTGCCGACGTTGTTCGCGAGGTAGCGACCGTAGTCCGCGCTCGGCTCGGGCGTGAGGTGCTGCGGCGGCGTGTGCTGCGGACCACTCGGCTCGAGCGCGAAGGCGAGCACGATCTTGCCGAGCAGGTTGAGCTCGTTCGGCGGTACGGCGTGCTGCACCGGCTTTTGCGCGCGGAGAAATGACAGCAGCGCGATCAGATCGTCGTCGGCGAGCTCGGCGAACGGCATGAAGGGCAAGACTGCGCGGCCGTCGGCATGCACGCCGTGGCGCAGGATGCGCGCCAGCTCGGGGTCGCTGTAGCGTCCGATGCCGGTCTCGCGGTCCGGCGTGATGTTCCTGGAGTGCACCACGCCGAACGGCAGCTTCCATTCATGGCCGCCGCTCAGTGGAATGTCGCCGCCCGCGACCTCCGGTTGTGCGGGGTCGGCGTGGCAGTCGACGCAGTGGGCCAGCCCGTACGCCAGGTAGCGCCCGCGCTCGATCAGCGCCGGGTCCTGGCTGGCGTGCAGCTCGGGGTACGGCGCGTCGAACGTCCGATGCTGGCGAATTTCGACCAACCCGAAGAGCAGGCCGCCGGCAGCGGCCAGACCGAGCACGACATTGCGAAGGATTTTCGAGAGCTTGGCTTGCATCACCCCTAGAAGTGATGCGAGCCCGCGCTTCGTTACAAAAGTTTCGTTACTGCTTCGCCCGGTAGGCCTCGGACTTCGCTTTCACGATGTCGACCAGGTTGCCCATCGCCAGGTGCATGTCGATCAGGTGCAGGCCCCAGCCGGCGTTCACCATGCCGTTGCTGATCACGTCGCCGACGATCTCGTCCGTGCGCGGATCCGCGGGATCCGCGTTTACCGTGATCGCCAGATACGAGCCAGTCGTGGCGAACTTGCATTCGGAGCTGATCAAGCCCGGCACGCTCACGTACGGCGTCGTGATCGGCTGGGCCGGCTTCACCCAGTCGGGCGTGACCGCAGACGACGACACCATGCCGGATGCCGTGAGGTACGAGTGCAGCTCACCGGGGCCGCCGCCGAGAGCTGCAGGATTGGTGCAGCCCGCCACGAGATTGGGGTCCATCGAGCGCGCGAACAGAGCGCCCTCGGCGGGCGGTGTGTTGGCGCGGAACGAGGCGTAGGTGACGATGCAACCGAGCTCTGCTGCGGTCTTGCAGAGCGGAACGGTCTTGAACGTGCCGCCCACGACGCCGTCCTTCGGCACTCCGATGTTGGTGCCGATCAGCAACGCTCCGAGGAAGCGCTTCTCTGGCGTCGTGTCGAGCTTCTCCTTGATCAGCTGGGTGAGCACGCTCGAACCCTGCGAGTGGCTGACCAGCACGACACCGCGACCGTTGTTGTCGTGGTCGAGGTAATACTGCCACGCCGCCGCGACGTCCTGGTAGCCGATCACGCGATCGGGCATGGGCCCGGTCGTCATTCCGGCGAGCGAGGCACGCAGCGCGGTGAGCGTGACCTGGCGATAGAGCGGGGCGAAAAGCCGGCACTGCGAGCCGAAGCGCGCGAACTGCGCCTGCACGACCGAGAACTCCTCGGGCCCAGGCACGAGGTCGCTATTCGGCGTGGTGTCGAGCGATACGGTCGGATAGACGTAGAAGCAGTCGATCGGTGCCGCCGTGTCGGCCTTGAACGGTTCGACCGTGAGCATTCCCTGCGCCGTCACCACGGTCGAATCGAGGGGCTTCTCACAGGCCTCGTTGTGTCCCGGACGACACAACCAGTTTTCTGGCCTGGCATAGTCGGTGGCTCCCGCAGGCGCCGCGGTAGCAGGGGCTCCAGCAGCGGCAGCCACCGCAGGCGCTGCCCCGCCCGCAGCTGATGGCTGCGCGGTCATGGCAGAAGGTTGGCTGCCCATGGGCGACGGCGCCATCGGCACCGGACCCAACGCCTTACCCTCGCGACAGCCGACGACGAACGAAACCACAACCGCCAAAGCCAAAGTTCGACGCGTGTTCATCAACTCTCCCACCGGATCTGAATAGCGCGAGGCATATGTCACCGCGCGTGCGAGCGTCTATCGCAATTCAGCAACTCCACGCACAATGGCACCGCTGGATACACGCTTCTGGCTCAAGCGCTCGGGCCCGTGATCACGCGCTTGACGGACCGCTCGTGGGAGGTCTAAAACGTCTCGTAGCTAAGAATGAGTCTAAACTGGGATCAACAGGCTGCGCAGACCCTCCGCGATGCGGGACTGAAGGCCACCCCGCAAAGGCTAGCAATTCTGCGGGCTTTGGAGGGGGACGAGACCCACCCCACGGCCCAGGAGCTGTTCGAGCGCCTGCAGGGGGATTTCCCGACTCTGTCCGTAGCCACGGTCTACAACACGCTGTCGGCCCTGACCCGTCTGTCGCGCTGCGCGCCGCTCGAGCTCGGTGGCCCGGTGCGCTTCGATCCGAACACCACCGCCCACGACCACGCGGTGTGCGAGGGCTGCGGTCGCATCCGCGACGTCCTGCCGCCGATGGCTGCGAGCTCATCCGGCGAAGACCTCTCCGGAAGGCTCGCGCCTTTCGACGGCGACCTTTCCGATGATTATCGGTCGCCGACGCTGCGCGGCGGCTCCCCCTTTCGAGTCCGACGGGTCGAACGAATCTACCGCGGCTTTTGCGCGCAATGCGCGGAAGCCGCCGAATCGGTAGCGAAGTAAGAGTGAGAGAGACAACTAGGAGGCGAAGATGTCCAAACTGCTCAAGGGCACGAAGACCGAAGAAAATTTGAAGGCCGCCTTTGCGGGCGAGTCGCAAGCCAATCGTCGTTACCTGTACTTCTCCAAAGTCGCCGACGTCGAAGGCTATCCGGACGTCGCGGGTCTGTTCCGTGACACGGCGGACGGCGAGACCGGCCACGCGCACGGTCACCTCGACTACTTGAAGCAGTCCGGTGATCCGGCGACCGGCAAGCCGATCGGTTCGACCGACAAGAACCTCGCCGCTGCCGTCGCGGGCGAGACCTACGAGTACAGCGAGATGTATCCGTCGATGGCCAAGGCGGCGCGCGAAGAAGGCTTCGCAGACATCGCCGAGTGGTTCGAGACGCTGGCCAAGGCCGAGAAGTCGCACGCCGGTCGCTTCCAGAAGGCCCTCGACACGCTGGGCTGATCAACTCCTCGCTTCTGCTCGCGGGAGAACGCTTGCGCGGCTCTCCCGCGGCAGAACCGTGTTTACGTTAACCTGCGAGAGCCGCCGTGAGACCGGAACAGACGCCGACGTTCGATCCGAACGATGCTCGCTACTGGGACCCGCGTGATCTCGAGAAAGAGCTGCATCGAGTCTTCTCGATCTGTCACGGCTGCCGGATGTGCGTGAACTATTGTCCATCGTTCCCCGACATGTTCGAGCGGGTCGATGGTTATGTCCGCATGGGCCGCGGTGAGATCGACGCGTTCAACGCCGAGGATTACAAGTCGGTCAACGACCTCTGCTACCAGTGCAAGCTCTGCTACGTGAAGTGTCCCTATACGCCCGATGATGGACACGTCTTCCAGCTCGACTTCCCGCGTTTGATGTTGCGCCAGCGCGCGCAGCGTTCGCGCCGCGATGGCATCAGCATCCAGGATCGCGCGCTCGGCGAGCCCCAACTGCTGGGCAAGCTGGGTTCGGGCCCCGCCGCACCGCTGGCCAACCTGGTCAGCGCCAATCGTCTGCTGCGCAAGGTGCAGGAGAAGGCCGCGGGCATCAGCGCCGAGTTCAACCTGCCACCCTTCGCGCGCGTGGCATTGCGCGGCTGGTTCGACAAGCACACGCCCGGACCCGAGGCCGGCAGCCAGGGCGAAGTGGTGCTGTTCTCGACCTGCACCAGCGACTACAACATGCCGACGACCGGCATCGCCGCGATTCAGGTGCTCGAGCACAACGGCCTGACGGTGCACTTCCCGAAGGCGCAGACCTGCTGCGGCATGCCGAACATGGACGGCGGCGATCTCGACTCCGCGATCGCCAAGGCCAAACAGAACGTGGCGGCGCTCTACCCGCTCGTCGCACGCGGCCTGCCCGTGGTCGTGCCCGGACCGACGTGCTCGTACGTGCTCAAGAAAGAATACCCCGAGCTGCTCGGCAGCGACGAGGCCAAGGCCGTCGCCGCGCAGACGTTCGACCTGATGGAGTTTCTGCGCAAGCGGATGCAGGCGAACCAGCTCAAGCGCGACTTCCCCAACTCGCTCGGCAAGCTCGCGTACCACGCAGCCTGCCACTTGCGGGCGCAGAAGGTCGGCCTGCCGGGTCGGATCCTGCTCTCCAAGGTGCCCGGCACCGAGGTCGAGACTGTGGACGAATGCTCTGCCGTCGACGGCACCTGGGGCATGAAAGCCCAGTACTACGAGCTCGGTCGCAAGTACGCGCAGAAGATGGTGCGCGGACTCTCAAGCGACAAGTTCGACGCACTGGTCAGCGATTGCCCGCTGTCGGGGCTGCGCATCGCCAAGGAGCTAGGCACCACGTGCTATCACCCGATCGAGTTGCTCAACCGCGCCTACGGCCTGCCGGAGGTCGCGGCCGCGGGGCAACCGCCCGAGGCAGAGCGAGAAGCGCCATGAAGAAAGTCGATCGCAGCGAATTGCTCCCCTTTGCCGCCTACGAGGAGATCCGCCCGCACTTCCGCGCGCGCATGATCCAGGTCAAGGCGCGCCGGCGCATGAACGTGGGCGCGCACATGTCGCTGGTGTTCGAGAACCACGACACGATGCTGCTGCAGGTGCAGGAGATGATGCGCACCGAACGCATCAGCGACGAGGCCGCGATCGCCCACGAGCTCGAGACCTACAACGAGCTGGTGCCCGCGCCCGGCAACCTCTCGGCCACGCTGTTCATCGAGTACGAGGAGGCGGGCGAGCGCGCTCGCATGCTGCAGCGGCTGGCCAGCTTGCGCAGCGCCGTGCAGCTGGTGCTCGGCGAAGCCAAGTTCCCCGCGCGCTTCGCCACGCACCACGGCGAGGAGCTGGATCGCTTGCCGGCCGTGAACTACCTGACGTTCGAGCCCGGGGCCTCGCGCGCTGCCCAGCTGCGCGAACGGAGCGTGCCGGCGCTGATCGCGGTCACTCACCCCGACTACACGCTGCAGGTACCGCTGCCGGACGAGCTCCGCGACGAGCTCGCACGCGACTTAGTGGTCTGACCGGGTCACACCACTCGACTAACTACTGGTACGTCGCGGTGAACAGCAGCGCCAGGAAGCCTCCGCCGAAGATCGAGTGACGCGGTCGATCCTCGCTGGCGGGCACGCTGCTGAGCGAGAACTTGAGCGCGACGCCCAGGCCCCAGTTGTCCGAGACCCACCACTCCTTGCCCACGTCGAGATCGATCCCGAAGCCGATCCGGCTGCTGTCGCGCACATCCTCGCCGTTGCTCCGCGTGCGCACGGCCTCCACGCTGGCGAAGCCGAGCGCGCCGCCGAAGTACAGGTTGAGCGGCATCACGTAGTAGTTGAGCCCGGCGCCGAACAGTCCCTGATCGACCAGGCGGCCATCGCTGCCCGGCACCTCGTCGCCGCCGATGCGCAGGGCGGGGCTGATCAGCCACGCGCCGCGCAGGCGCCCGAACAACACCAGATCGCGCGTCACGGCGCCGCCCACGTCCACGCTGATGGTCCAGCCGCCGCCCGCATACGACTGCTCCGGTTGGTCCGGGATGTCGAGCCCGACGCCACCTCCGCCGGGGCCCACGGCCATGCGCAGGAAGAAGCCGTCGTGCGTGTGCACGCCCGTATCGACGCCAGGAGCTGCCCGCTGCACGGGCTCGGGCGGCCGCGAGACGCACTCGCCCTGCGGCGTGCACACGTCGCCGATGCTGCAAGGCGGATTGCACGACGACACGCACTGGCCGGCGCGGCAGGCATAGCCGCTGCGGCAGCTGGGCATGCAGGTCAGCGGCTGCTGGGGCGGCGGAGACGCCGGCTGCTCGGCTGCAGCTGCTGGCGGCGGAACGGTGAGAGGAACGGGCGCAGGCTCGGGCGCAGGGGAAGACGTGGCCGCAGCACCTGCGGCTGCTGGCTGGGCTGCGGGACGCGTGCTCGGCGCTGCCTCCTGCGCTACGGCAACCTCGCTACACAGCAGCAGCAATCCAGCCAGCGTCCAACTCGAGCTACGCATTTGCAGCTCCTTCATACGCCGGAAACCGGCCTCGACGCGAGAGTCCTTCGGAAGGCTCGCGCCCCACGGCGCGACCCTTCCGATGACTATCAGTCGCCGGCGCTCCGCGGCGGCTCCGCCTCACTCCGCACTCAGGTATCCTCGACCGGAGCCGGAGGAGCCCCCCGTGCCCCAGTCCCGACGCCCGATTCCATCCCAGACGCCCAGCGAGCCCGAGGCCAAGACGCCCGCACAGACGCGCTCGCGGCTGCACCAGCTGATGATGCCCGAACACGCCAACATGCTGGGCACGGTGCACGGCGGTGAGATCATGAAGCTGGTCGACGAGGTCGCGGCGATCTGCGCGATGCGACACGCCCAGCGCACGTGCGTCACGCTGAGCGTCGACTCGATGACGTTTCGCTCCGCGGTACACGTCGGCCAGGTGATCCAGCTCGATGCCTGCGTGCAGTACGTCGGCCGCACCAGCATGGAGATCGGCGTGGAGGTCCTGGCCGAAGACCCGATCCGTGGCGTGATCACCCACACCAACTCGGCGCACCTGGTGTTCGTCGCCATCAGTGAAGACGGCAACCCGGTCGGAGTGCCGCGCTTGATCCTCGAGACCGATCAGGATCGCGAGAACTTCACCGCGGGTGAGCGACGCCAGCGACTCCGCAAAGAACGCACGTGATGCAAGCTGTTTCGCAGCGCTCGCAGCCGCACAAAATACGCCAGCCTTGCCGTCATTTGCGCGGTTTTGTCCAGTTTGGCCCGCGAAGTCTCCCCCCGAGTTGGAACGAGTTTGCAAGCCCATCAGCGCTCGTGTTATCGCATTGCAATACGGCATGCAGGCAGCGCACGCGAGCACACTGCACTACCCGCGAATTCGCAGCGTTTTCCAGACGTGGCGTGTCGGCCGCCAATGGCTGCAGCTGATCCGTTGCGCCGCAGTCGCCTGCTCCTGCATGTGGGTAAGCACCGCCGCAGCTCAGAGCGGCGAGTACCGGCTGGCAGTGCTCGAGCTGGAGAGCGACGAGCTCCAGGACAAGCTCGCTGAAGCCCTCGCCGACCAGCTGCGCGATGCCCTCGAGAAGCGCTCGGACTACACGCTGCACGCCACGCACGTGTCGCTGGCGCAGCTCAGCCTGGGTCAAAACTGCGACATCGCGCGCATCAGTTGTCTGGCCGCGATCGCGCGGAACCTGAAGCTCGACGGCTTCCTGTTCGGCAAGGTCACGCACGAGGGCGGCGCCCCGGTGGCCGTCATGCGGCGCTACGATCTGTGGAGCGAGTCGGTCGATCGTTCGGCGCTGGCCTCGTTCACCTCGGGGACCCCCGACGCCGCCGAGCTCGAACACGCCGCCGACAAGGTGCTCGACGAACTACTCGGCCCGGCACCCGGCGCCGCGGCGCCCAAGGTCGCGCTCGCGCCCGCCGTCGCCGCGCCCCTGCCGCCACCGCACAAGCTCGAATCGGAAGACTCGGGCTCGAACGGCGGTCTGATCGCGGGCTACGCGCTGCTCGGCGGCGCGGTGCTCTCCGCGGGCCTGTCGGTGCTGTCGATCGTGCAGGTCGACCAGGCCGAGAAAGACCCCACGTTCGAGCGCTACCGGCTGGCGGTCGGCAACCGCAGCACCGGCGTGAGCGACGTGTGCGACGAAGCGGCGGCCGGAAAGAACTACGGCCTAAACCCTGCCAGCTTCAACGACGTGAAGAGCACCTGCACTCGTGGGATGACGTTCGAGATCTTGCAGTACGTGTTCATCGGCAGCGCGGTGGTCACCGGCGGCCTCGCGGCATTCTTCCTGAGCACCAGCGGCGGCAGCGACAAGGAACGCGCCCAGCTGAAGACCGGCGACGTCACCCTCCACCCCAGCGTCGGCCGCAGCGGCTTCGCGCTGAAGGCGAAGATGCGGTTCTAGGGCTTTCTCGTCCGGGTCGTACGCGTGGCCGTGCCCGTACACGATCTGCGGGAGTGCGGCTTCGGTTCCGTGTTGCTAGTTCATGTTCATGTTCCTAGCTGTTCGGGACCGCAGAGTACTAGCGACTAGGCACATAAACAGGAACTAGAACTAGCAATCGGCGTCTCGCCTCGCTCCTTCGCCTAGTACTTGGCGCTGCGTGCATCCTGACACGCCGTCATCGCGCCCGGCTTGAGCCGTACCACGCTGACCTCCGGCCCCTTGCTCGCGCTCTTGTCGGCGATCTTCAAGTCCGAGTCGGGGATCTGCCCGGCAGCCAGCAGCATGTACACCGGCAGGTTCTCATCCATGAAGTTCGTCTCACGCTGCACGCACCGCTCGTTCGGCCCCGCTGCCATCCCGGTCCCGAAGTTGTACGTCCCCTGCTCCACCCAGCAGCCGGCCGCACGCGAGTTGACGTACTCCGCGAGGGCCGAGCCGCGCGCGCTGTCGCAGTCGTCGTTCAGGCGCACTGTTCCGCCGAGCTTGGTGCGGATACCCAGCTCGAGGCGATCGGTGCGGCGAACGCCGTCGAAGATCGCCGCCGCGCTCGAGCTGAGCGGGGCACCGCGGTACTCGTAGCGGTTGCGGCAGCCGGTGCCGCCCATCAAGTAGCCGCCGCTCTTCAACTCGACGCGCACGCCCGGGTTGCCATCGTCGTCGTGGTCGAGGAAGCACTTCATGCCGTTGCCCGCGGGGCAGCGCAGCTGGTTCGTCGTGCCGGCCGCGGGCCAAGGTGCCTCGGAGTTGTTCATGTCGAAGCCGAGCAGGTACGTCTGCGGGTCCAGGCTGAACGCGCAGCCGCCGTTGGCTGCGCATTCGTAGCGGCCGAGCAGCGGCAATTTGCGCAGCGTGTCGGAGGCCCAGATGCTGGTCGGGAAGATCGGCTGATAGGCCTCGCACAATGTGCTGCTGAGGAACGGCGGCAGTGTCACGCCGCAGACGTGCGCGGTGCCGTCGAGCCGGTGCGTCGTCGCGTCCACGCCAGAGACCTTGATCAACAGGATCACGTCGATCTTGCCGCGACCGTCGTCGGTCAGCTCCCACAGGCCGCCCGAGCGCCCGCCCCAGGCGGCGTCGACGCTGATGCGGATCCCGAAGTTGCCGACTGCATCGCAGGTGTTGCTCGGCTGCTCGGCGCAGGCGCGCGGCGCAGAGCCGCTTTCGTAGCGGCAGCCCAGCTTGTGATCGGCATTGATCGAGCCGCACTGGCCGTTGTCGCTGCAACATCCGGGCTCGCTCGTGCCGCCGTTGGCTGCAGGCAGATCCGGGCAGCGTTCGTCGAGGATGCCCAGCTGGTCGCGCTGCCAGCAGTGATCGCCGTAGTTACCCGGCAACGCATCGAGCTTCAGGCCACACAGGTCGGCTGCACGCGCCGTACGCTGCGTCACGTCGGCAGCGGTCGTGCAGCACGGCTTCTCGGGATTGATGCCGTACGCACAGAACGTCCCACCGCACGCGAGCCCACCGGTCATCGGCGGATTCTCGGGCGGCTCGGCTGGCTTACCGCCATCGTCGTGGTCGGGCGGCACGACCGACCCGCCGGCGTCCATCACCACGACGCCCCCCTCCCCCACGACGGTACCCGCGTCCGTGCCACTGGCCGCATCCGGATCGGGCGCGACGCTCGCCTCCTCTGGCTCCACCGCCCGAGCATCCGGCGCTGCCATCGAGGCATCCCGCCCTGCGTTCGCGTTGGTCTTGCCCATCAGCGGCGTGCGGTCGAACTGACACGCAGCCAGAAAAGCGCAACTCACAGCCCATGCGACGATGAGATTCGACTTCACGTTACCCTCTCACGCACGGCAGGCCGTAACACCTATGTAGCTTTCCTAGCGTTAGCCGGCCCAATCGACAATGTGTCTGGCTACCCACAACCGCCACCACACTCCAGGCTTGGGACAAAACCGGGGCCGCGACAACCAAGAAAGCGCGACAACCTCGATCTTCACTCGCTCACCAGGCGCAGCCCCGACGGAAGGGCCTCCCCGAACACCCGGCCCGCCTCGCTCGCGCCAAGCTCGCCCCCTTCTCTCACCAACTTCACCCAGACCTCACCGCCCGCAACTTTGGACAGCGCCAGCGCCGCGCGCTCTCGCAACTCGGCATCCAGGTCCCGCGCGCGATCGCCCGTGAAGCGCGCCAGCTGCGCGATCGCGAACGCAGCTTGCTCGGTCTTCGCGAGGTCCAGCAGCAGCAACGGCTCGATCCAGCCGCGCACGAGGTCCGGCGCGATCACGCTGTGCGCACTGCCGTACCACGGCGCGCGCGCTCCGAGCCGGCCGAGCGTCCAGTACACGCTCGCGTGCGACAGCTCCTTCGCTTTGAGGCGCGCCAGGAGCCACTGCCCGATCTCGTACTTGCGCGCGGCCGCCACGCGCTCGAGCGCGCCCGCCAGCCGCACCATGTCCTCGAGCCCTTGCGCGCGCTGACCCTTCGGCCTCGGTCGCGGCCGCGGCCCGGGCGGCTCCAGGTACCAGGCGATATCGTCCAGCATGCGCTGCTGCAGCTGATCGTCCAGACCGCCCGCGATGCGGCGCCACAAGATCCAGTACTGCGACCAGACCTGAGCATCCTGCGAGAACTGCACGCCCTCGGCGTAGAGCGCCGCGAGCTGCTGCACGCGCCAGGCGTCCGCCGGATAGCCGAAGCCCGGACGCAGACAAAACCCGGTGAGGTTCATCCACACTCGCTCGTGATCCGCCGAACGCCGACGGCGCTTGGCGCTGGCCAGCAGCTCGCCGAACAGCTCTCGCAACAGCGGTAGCTCCCAGCTATCGCGCTCACCCAGCAGCTTCTCGAGATCCGTGCGCAGGTTGCGCAGCTTGCGGCCCTCGAGATCCTTCTGCGATTTGCCGTAGAACAGCGCGATCAACTGCACCGCGGCATCGAACTTCGGATGCAGTTGTGTCAGGCGCGCCGGTGCGCTCGACACATCCGCGGCGCCCGCGCGCAGCTGGAACTCGAGCTGATAGCGGCGCGCGGCGTCGGCGACGGACTGCAAGCTCATCTCGAGCGTGCCCACCTCCGTGAGCTGCGCGTGCAGCTTGACCTGCAGCTCGGGTTCGCCGGCTTGCTTGCCCTCGATCACCGCGGCGATGTCGGGCAGCGCTTGATAGCTGGGATCGAGCGCGATCAACTCACCGGGCCGATGCTGGCGTTCGCTGGTGCTGGTCAGCATGCGAAACCGTACCGGCTTGCCGATGCGCAGCATGAAGCTGCGCTGCTCGAGCGTGTACTCCTCGCCCTCTTCCGCGCCGCGCGGCAGCACGCAGACGCCGCTCTTGTGTTCGGTCTCCGAGTCGAGCGCGAGGTAGTAGCTGCGCGGCGATCCACCGCCGATGCGCACGCCGATCCCGCGTCTGGCCAGGCCGTACGCGACCGCGCCGCGCGCCACCGCCAGCTCCGGCTCGGGGTTCTGCAGGCGGACAAGCTCCGAGCCGCGCCAGCCGGAGAGCACCGCGTGCATGCGCGCTTCGATCTCGGTGCTCTGAAACACGCCGCCGTTGAACAACACCGCATCCGGTAGGTGCACGCCGCTCTGCGCGCCGAACTCCACCGCGACCTGCGCGGCCTGTCGACCGAGGAACGCCGCGACGTGGCGCGTGATCGCCGGATCGGCCGCGTACGGCAACCCGAATTCGGTCAGCGCCCCGCGCCGCCCGACCGGCCGCGCATCGAGCGCCACGTCCGGAAAGAAGCCGTGCACCACGCTCTCCACCACCTGCGCCCGCGTGAGCCGCGTCGAGCGTTGCGCCGCGATCAGCCTGGAGCCGCCGCCGAGCAGCGTGATGGCGGCGCTCTCGGGTGGCGCCGCCGACAGCAGCGTGTGCTTGGCGTTGCGGCACTGCTCCAGCAGCTGCGCGAACTGGGCCGCCGGCAAGTGCGCGGCGTTGCCCTCGAGCAACTCCGGCTCGCAGAAGCGCGCCAGCGCGTGGTCCATGTTGTCGCCGCCGAGCAAGATGTGATCGCCCACGGCGATGCGCGTCAGCCGCGGGCCGCTCTCGCGCAGCTCGACGCGGATCAACGTCAGGTCGGTGGTGCCACCGCCGACGTCCAGCACCAGCGCCAGCCGCACCGCGCCCAGCGCTTCTTCGAGGTTTTCGTTGTGCCGATCCAGCCAGGCGTAGAACGCAGCCTGCGGCTCCTCCAGCAGGCGCAACCGGCCGAGCCCCGCGCGCTTCGCCGCTTCCAGCGTCAGCGCGCGCGCCACCTCGTCGAACGACGCGGGCACGGTCAGCACCAGCTCCTGCTCGGCGAGCGGATGCTCTGGATGCTCGAGATCCCAGGCCGCGCGCAGGTGCGCAAGGTAGCCGGCGCTGGCATCGATCGGCGAGATCTTGGGCACGTCGTCCGGTGCGCCCCATGGCAGGATCGCGACCTGGCGGTCGACGCCCGTGTGACACAACCAGCTCTTGGCGCTGGCGATCAGCCGGCCGGGCACTCGGCTGCCCAGCACCTGCGCGAACGTACCGACCACGCCGCGCGGCAACTCGGGGAGCGGCGTCGCGAAGCCGGCAGCGACGTCGACGTCCGACAATTCCTCGCGCGCGGGGTGGTAGCGGAACGACGGCAGGCAGGCGCGCGGCGCGATCTCGCCTGCAGCTATCAGCTGCGCGACGTGGAACACCTGGACGCCGGCCTGGCGCCGCTGCATGTCGGCGAACGCCACGACCGTATTGGTCGTGCCCAGATCGATGCCGACGATGAAGCGCGGCGCGGCGCTCATGGCGCCTGATCGCGCGTATCGAACTCGACCTTCCAGCGCTCGCCCGTCGCGCGGGCCACCGCCTCGAGCTGCAGCGTGCCGACCTCGGTCACACCCGCCTGCAAGCGCACGATCACGGTGTCGCCGGGCTGGTGCTGCTCGGCGGACAACGTCACCTCGATGTCCTGCAGCGCCGCCAGCTCATCCGGCTGCCAGTGATCCAGCGCGGTGCCGGCCTGATCCTCGCGCCGCACCGACGAACCGAAGAAGCGGAAGCGCACCGGCTCGCCGACGACCAGGCCGAACTCTGCCGCGGGCATGTCTGCGTGCGAGCCTTCCTCCAGCCCGAACGGCGCCAGGCACACGGCCGTGAGCGGAGGCGGCAGCCCCGGCACGGCAGGCATCGAGCTCTCCACGCCGACGTAATAAGCCATCGCAGTGCCACCGCGGATGCGGATGCCGTGACCGGCGCGCACGAAGCCGTAGTACGCCGCTCCGCGCGCCACGCCCAGATCCAGCTCCTCGCCCGAGAGCACCCGCACCTCGGGCGCACCCGCGGCCTTCAGCCAGCCGTTGAGCACCGACAGCACGCGTTCGCGCAGCAGCGGCGACTTGAACACTCCGCCGTTGAACAGGATCGCCGTGGGCCGGCCGGCGCTCGCGCCCTCCTCGCCGCTGATGGCTGCAGCCTGCTTGGCCAGGAACGCCGCCAGGTGCCGGGTCAGCGCCGGATCGTGAGCGTACGGCAAGCCGAGCTGCGTGAGTGCGACGCGCGCGCGCGCCTGCGGGCGAGCATCCGCGGCCACCTCCGGCAAGAAGCCGTCGAGCAGCACCCGCTCCAGATCCGCGCGGTTCAGCTCGGCCTTGATCGAGCCCCCGATCAGCTTCGAGCCGCGGCCCGGGATCACCACCGGCACGGACGCGAGCTCGCGGCGCCCCAGCAGCTGCTCCTTGGCCACGCGCGAGGCCTGGGTCAGCGTCGCCAGCTGCGCGGGATCCAGCATGGTTCCCTGCGCCTCGAGCTGCGCCTTGAGGAAGTGCGCCAGCGCGAGATCCATGTTGTCGCCGCCGAGCAGGATGTGGTCGCCCACGGCCACGCGCTCGAGCGCCAGCTCCCCGTCCTGCTCGCGCGCCGCGATCACCGAGAAGTCCGCGGTGCCGCCCCCGAGATCGAGCACCAGGATCGTATCGCCCGGCTTCACCTGGTCGCGGTACTTTTCGCCGCTCGCGCACAACCAGCTGTACAGCGCCGCCTGCGGCTCCTCGAGCAACACCGCATGCCCGAGTCCGGCCGAGCGCGCCGCCTCCGCGGTCAGCTCACGCGCCGCGGGATCGAACGAGGCCGGAACGGCCAGCGTCAGCAGTTGCTCCGACAGCGGGGCCTCGGGATGAGCGTAGTCCCAGGCGCGCCGCAGGTGCTCGAGGTAGCGCACGCTGGCCTGCAGCGGCGAGATCTTCGGCACCTCGCCGCCGCCAGCGGCAGGCAAGATCGCAGCGCGTCGATCGACACCCGGGTGGCACAACCAACTCTTCGCGCTCGATACCAGTCGCAGGGCGCTCTTCACGCCCAGCGAGCGCGCCACCTCGCCCACCGCGTAGTCAGTCGGATGATCCGGCCACGGCAGCGCCAGCGCCTGCCCGGGCAGCTCGCTCTCGTGCGGCAGGTACAGGAACGACGGCAAGAGCGGCCGCGCCTCGACCTCGCCCGGCGCGATCACCTGCGGGATCGGCACGACGCCAACCTCACCGGGTCCATCGCCGCCGAGCGCCAGCGCCCCGAGCGCGCAGTGCGTGGTCCCGAGATCGATGCCCACCGCGTACTTGGCCGACGCAGTCACAGCTCCACCTCCGCCGGTGCGATCACGTGCACGTCGTGGCCTTCGCTCAGCTTGGGCAGCTCGATCTTCGCGGCGCGCCAGCCCTGGTGCGTCAGTGCGCCGGTGAACGGCGGCTCACCTGCCACCTGCCCCGTCAGGCGCACCTCGCTGGCGGAGAAGCCAGGCGCCAGCGTGACGCGCTGGCCCTCGTCCTCGCTGCGGATGCGCTCCAGCGTCACGTGGCTCAGCAACGCCTTGCGGCACTGGTCGTGCACCACGCGCGCGGCCGCGCCGATCTGCGCGTCGGTGTAGCCGGCGATGTCTTCCTGCAGGAAGTCCACCAGCCGGCCCTCACGCTGCAGCAAGCCCAGCAGCTGCAGCGCAGACTGGCTGGGCAGCTCGCGCAGCGCTGCCGCCGGCACCGAGGGTGTGGCCGGCTTGCTCACCTCGGCTGGCTGGGTGTCGGCACCATTTCCCGGGGGTAAACGCTGCACCCGACCCGCGAACACCGCGTTGAAGAGCACGCGAAAGAACACCTGGAACGCCAGGGCCAGCCGCACGAAGAACGAAGGATCGGATGAGCTCATGGAAGCACCTGCGGCGCGCCCGCGGCACGAAGTGGCGCGCGGGCGGTATGTTGTCACGCGCGCCCAGCGCGTCTACGAGCCGGGGCGGACGGGCAACTGAGCCGCTGTGTAGCAGGAACGATGGCAGCCGGCCAAGCTGGCGCCCGAGCTAGGGCGCGCGCGATGCCCGCAGTTTCTGCTCGAGGCTCTCGACCAGCGAGACCAGCGACACGCTCGAAGCCGTACAGCCCCGCGAGTTCAGCCAGACGGCGGCGTCGCGACGCACCGCGAACAGCTTCATCGGGAACGGCTGGCGCGTGATCGTGAGCAACGTCGTGAGGACGGCGCGCGACAGCGTGCCCTCGACGCCGGTCTTCTCCATCACGATGGCCGCCCCGATGATCTTGCCGCGCATGGCCGCGAAGTGGCGTTGCAGGCTGGTCCGCGCCTCGGCGGAGGGCACCGCTGTGGTCGCTGTGATCACATTCAGCAGATAGACGCGCTGGTCATTGCGCCCCGCCAACACGCGCAATTGCTCGCCCAGCGCGTTCACGCGCGCGGCATTTGGATCACCCTGCCACACAGCGACCAGGGTGTCCTGAAGTCCGCTCGTGGCGTACGCCTCGTCCTGCACTCTCAGCGAGTCTGAACGAGTGAAACAGGTTCCATCAAGTACCGACTATGCGACAGCAGCTTCGTCTTCGTCTTCGCCGGCGACCGTCGGCGCGCGGCGGCTCTCGCTGCGGTCGCGCAGCTCGACGCTGACGATCTTCGACACGCCCGGGGTCTCCATGGTGACGCCGTAGAGCACGTCGGCGGACTCCATGGTGGTCTTGGAGTGCGAGATCAAGATGAACTGCGAGCGCCCGGTCATCGAGCGGATCATCTCGCAGTAGCGCTCGATGTTGGCTTCGTCGAGCGGCGCGTCGACCTCGTCCAGCAAGCAGAACGGGCTCGGCTTGTACTGGAAGATGGCGAAGATCAGCGACACGGCCGTCAGCGCCTTCTCGCCACCGCTCATCAGCTCGATCGACGTCAGCTTCTTGCCGGGCGGCATGGCGATGATGTCGATGCCGGTCTCGAGCAGGTTCTCGGCGTCGGTCAGCCGCAGTTCGGCGCGCCCGCCGCCGAACATGCGCGGGAACATCTGCTGGAAGCGCGTGTTCACCTCGTCGAAGGTCTCGCGGAACATCTTGCGGCTCTGGCGGTTCATCTGCCGGATCGCCTGATCCAGCTGGCCCAGCGCCTTGTCGAGGTCGTCCTTCTGCGAGGTCAGGTACTCGTAGCGCTCGTTGCGCTCGGCGTACTCCTCGATCGCCGTCAGGTTGATCTCACCCATGCGCTCGACCACGCTGGTCAGCTCGTCGATGCGCGACTTGGTGGCTTCGTCGGGCAGTGCGCGGTCGTGGTAGTTGATCAGCTCGTGGCGCACGTCCACGCGGTGCTTCTGGAAGAGTCCTTCCAGCAAGTGCGTGATGGCCAGCGACACTTCGCGCTCTTTGATGGTGAGCGTATTGGCTTCCTGGATCTCGCTGTCGATCGAGGCGCGCACCTGGCGCAGCGCCTGCTCGAGATCCAGCAACGAAGCGCGGGCGGTCTCGTACTCGCCACGCACGGTCGATGCTTCGTTCTGCGCGGTCATCGCCTCGGCGACCCGGGTCTCGAGCTGCGCGCGATCCTGACCCTCGCGCTCGAGCACGTCGCCTTCCTGGCGCGAGAGCTGCGACAGCTCCTCGGTCAGGCGCTCGGCGCGCAGGCCGAGCTCTTCCATCGAGCGGCCGAGTCGTTCGACCACGGCGCGATCGCTCGCCAGACGCTGCTTGGCCTGTGCCGCGCGCACGCGCACCTCGGTCACCACGGCGCTCACCTGCTCCACGGCGGCGCGGCGCGCGCGGTAGACCTCGTCTGCAGCTGCCAGCTGCGCCTCGGCCTCGCTGCGTGCCGCCTGCGCTGCGCTGCGCTCGCTGCGGCCCTGCGTCTCTTCGTCGCTCTCACCGGTCAACACGCGCGACAGGTCCTGCGCCTCGGCGCCCAGCGTCTCGAGCCGGCTCAGCGCGGCGCGCTCCGCGTCCTCGGCGCGACGTAGATCCTTCTCGGTCTTGACCAGCGCGATCTCTTTGTCGTGTGCGTCGCTGCGCGTGGCCTCGAGCGCCGCCTGGCGCTGAGCGATCGCGCTGCGCAGCGAGCCGTGGCGCGCCATCGCGGCGCCCATCTCGGCGTCCAGCTGGGCGACCTCGTCGCGCAGGCTGCGCATCTCACGCTTCACCTCGATCAGGTGCGCGCCCGCGTCCTCGCCGTCGCCGCCCGACAGGCGCCCGTCGGCGTACAGCACCTGGCCGTCGCGCGTCACGAGCATGCTGAAGCCCAGGCCCTGCTCGTGCAGCTCGCGCGCCACGTCCAGCGACTCGACCACCAGCACGTCGCCGAGCATGTGCTCGGCCAACACGCGGTCTTCGCTGCTGGCCTGGACCAGACCGAGCAGCGGCCCGACCACGCCTACCACGCCCGCGTGCTCGGTGGCGCGCTGCTCGGAGCGCAACTGCTGCTCGCGCTCGCCGACTGTGGGCACGCTCGGGATCAACGTGGCGCGGCCGCGCTTGCCCTCGCTCAGGTAGCGCACGGCATCCACGCCGGTGGCCAGGTGATCGACCACCACGTACTGCAGGCGCTCTCCCAAGGCCGCCGCCAGCGCCTTGGTCAGCTCGGGCGGACACTCGAAGCGGTCCGCCACCAGGCCCTGCACCTTGCTCGAGCCCTGCTCGCGGCCGTATTGCGTCATGATCGCGCGAACGCCCGCGCCCACGCCCTCGAAGCGCTGCTGGATCTCCTCGAGCGAGTGCAGGCGCGAACGCTTCTGCGCCAGCTGCGAGCGCAGGCGCTCGACGGTCTCGTCGCTCGTCACGATGTCCTGGCGCAGGTTACGCAGCTCGGCCTCGAGCTCTTCCTTGGCCTGGCCGATGGCGTCCTGGCTCGATTGCAGGCCATCGAGGCGCGCGCGCAGCTCGGCGGCTTCCTGCTGGGCCTCGAGGTTGCGCTGCGAGAGCTCCTCGCGCTCGCCCTCGATGCGCGCCAGGCGCGCGCGCATGTCGTTGCGGCGCTGATCGAAGCCCGCCAGCATGGCGTCCGCGCGCGCGATGCGACGGTCGGCGTCGTTCACCTGATCGCGCACCGCTTGCAGCGCGCGCTCGGCTTCGTCGCTCGAAGCGCGCTGGCGCTCGAGCTCCGCGGTCTCTTCTTCCAGCCGCGCGGCTTCTGCGGCCTCGGAGTCGGCCAGCGCATCGAGCTGCTGCGACAGGTGCTCTTGCTCGCTCGCCAGCTCCGCGCGCTGCGTGCCCAGCCGCTCCAGCTCGCGCTGGCCCGAGGCCGCGCGCTCGCGCATCTGCGCCAGCTGCTCGGTATGGTGTGCGAGCTGGCTCTCGAGCAAGCGCACGGCGTTGTCCGCGCTGTAGGCCTTGGTCTGCGCCTTCTCGACCACGCTCTCCAGCGTCTGCAGCGTGACGCGCTCGGCTTCGAGCTCCGCCTCACGCAGGCGCAGCGCAGCGCGCGCGCCCTCCGCGGTCGCCACCGCGCGATCCATCTGCTGCACCACCACCTTGTGCGTGACGTGCAGCTCCAGGTAGCGGTGCGACGCCAGCCACAGCTCGAGATCGCGGATCTCCTCGCGGTAGCGCTTGTAGCGCTCGGCCTTTTGCGCCTGGCGCTTGAGCGAGGCCAGCGTCTTCTGGATCTCTTCGATGATGTCGGTGACGCGCAGCAAGTTCTGCTGCGTCTGCTCCATCTTGCGCTCGGCCGCCTGCTTCTTGGCCTTGAACTTGGTGATGCCCGCGGCCTCCTCGATCAGCATGCGCCGATCCTGCGGCTTGGCCGTGACGATCAAGCCGATGCGGCCCTGCTCGATGATCGAGTACGCGCGCCGGCCGACGCCGGTGCCCAGGAACAGGTTCGTGACGTCGAGCAGACGCACGACCGTCTTGTTGATCAGGTAGTCGCTGTTGCCCGAGCGATCGAGCCGGCGCGTGACCGCGATCTCGTTCCAGGCGTTGTACTCGGGCGGCGCCAGGTGATCCGCGTTGTCGAAGGTGATCGTCACCTCGGCGAAGCTGTGCGGCCCGCGCTGCTCGGTGCCGCTGAAGATCACGTCGTCCATCGCGCGGCCGCGCAAGTTCTTGGCCGACTGCTCACCCATCACCCAGCGGATGGCATCCACGACATTGGATTTGCCGCAGCCGTTGGGGCCGACGATGCAGGTCACGTCGTGGTCGAAGTGCAGCGTTGCTTGGTCGACGAACGACTTGAACCCGCACACCTCGAGCTTCTTGATCTTCATGAGTAGCGTCGCTCCTCAGGCTGGGTGGGGCACGCACGGGACGCGCCACCCTGCTCGGCCACGTCGCGAAAAAACGCCATGGCCGAGGCCTGGGGTACCACCGCCTCCAGGCAGGCCGCAATGTTTTGGTCCAAATCTAGTGTGGGTGCACGTGCCGAACCCCAACAGGTCGTGGTCAATCCAGCCCATCCGCGAGGTCACACTGCTGGATCGCGAGATCTGCGTGGTCCCTTCGCGGCGCTTCGACCCGGCTCAAAAGCAGCGCATAGACCCCCGCATCGGTGGCCAAAAAGGTCCCTTCCAGCCAGGCGGCCACACGCGTACCCCCGCCCTCGCGCCCGACGACCAGCACGCGATCGAACACGAACCCGGGCTGGAGCAGGCCGAGCTCGCCGGCGGGGACCACCGGCCGGGCGCGATCGAAGCACGCCCCGCCGTAGCTGGTCTGGGCGAACGCCGCGCGCAGCTCGTCCGGGCGTGGGCGATCCAGGCCGCGCGCGCGCAGCACCGCGCTGCTGCTGGCAGCGGCGGAGTCCAACACCCGCGACAGGCCGAGATCATCGAGCAGCAGGCGCTCGGGCGTGCCGGCACGCAGCTCGGCGTAGATGCGCCGTCCGATCTCGCCCAGCAGCTGCTTGCGCGCGGCGCTGGCCTCGGGCAACGGCAGCGCGCGCGTGACCTCCGGCGCTGCCGGGCTGCCAGCACACGCCGCCAGCAGACACAGTCCAACAACCAGCTTCATTGGATCTGGAAGGGAAATTGAACGCGAAACGAGCTTTGTTGAAAGCGCGGAAACTTGGCCTTGCGGACCACGCCCTCCATGCAGCGACCGCTGCGTGCGCCCTCGAACGGCGCGCCGCTCACCGTGACGTTCTCCACGTGGCCGTCGTTGCGCACCACGATGCCGAGCGTGGCGAGGCCGCTCTCACCGCCGGCACAGCCGCGGATCGCCGGCAAGAGCACCGTCATGGTGCGCGTGACGTCCTCGCGCGAGGGCGCGAGCGGCACGCCGGCGGGCGCGGCTGCGGACGGATTCGACCCTCGTCCGAGCGTCAAGCTCGGCGTACCCGTCTCTTCGAGCGCGCGATCGATCAGGGAGTCGACGCTGTGGTCATCCTTCCCGCGGACGGCCGGCCTGGGCGCTTCGGGGCTCGCGGCTTGCGGCTGCTGCGGAGCGGACGCGGGCTGCGTCGGGCTGCCGCTCGTGGCTGCAGGCGCCTTGGGCGCCGTCGGTGCG
>DATEOF010000003.1:0-3078 GCA_035274465.1 Polyangiales bacterium | reverse complement strand
CGACGTCCCCGCTGTCGCGCCTGCGCGCCGACCAACCTTTGCCTGCCCTCGACGACGCCCAGAGCGTCGAGCTGCAGTCGGCGTTCATCGAGTTCTGCGAGCAGCTGGGCGCGACGCAACCGCTCTGCCTGGCCATCGACGACATCGAGCGCGCCGATGCGTCCAGCGCGCGCGCGCTGGCGCAGCTGGTACGACGCGTGGCGAACGCTCCGCTATTGGTCGCGCTGGCAGGCCTCGACGAACGCGCGCCCAGCAACACGGCGCTCGGCTCGCTCCTGCGCCAGGCGGTCTGGATCGAGACGGCGCCGCTCGGCGCATCGGACTGCGAGGCCGTGGTGCGCTCGGTGTTCGGCGACGTGCCAAACGTGGCGCGCGTGGCTCGCTGGGCGCATCGCCACAGCCACGGGCACCCGGGTGCCTGCATGTCGCTGCTCGAATACATGGTCAGCGCCGGCGCCGCCAAGTTCGTGGCTGGCAGCTGGCAGCTGCCGGCCGACGCGGACAGCCTGCGCCTGCCCGAGCACGGCCACGAGCAGCTGGAGCTGGCGTTGCACGGACGCGCGGCAGGGCGAAGTCTGCTCGAGCTGCTGTCGCTCGTCACCCGCCCCTTCCCGCTCGAGCTCAGCCAGTACGCGGCGGCGTTGCCCGAGGGCGGTGCGCGCGCGCTGGACGAGCTGGTCCAGGCGCAGCTGGTGCTCGCGACCAACCAGGGTTACGTGATGCGCGACCCGAGCGCGCTCGACTGGGCCGCGCGCGAGCTCGATGATGCCCGCCGCCGTGAGCTGCACGTGCTGCTGTCGGCGTGCTACGAGCAGTACGGCTCGCAGCACACGATCCAGGTCGCCTATCACGCCTGGCAAGCTGGTGATCTGGCGAACGCGGACCGACTGCTCGAGCGCATCGAGCTGAGCCAGTACGGACTGCGCGGCCTGCTCTGGCGCAGTGGTGGCCTCGGGGTGCCACCGCAGCTGTTCGAGGAGCTGCTCGCCCACCGCAAACGCGGGGGCGCGGCGCCCGCGGATCTCTACGCGCTGCGCGCCGTGCTCCTGAGCGTGACGCTGGTCTCCGATGTCGAGATGATGCGCTACGCGGGGGAGACGCTGGATCAGCTAAGCCACGACGTCGGCCTCGACCTGTGGGACCGCACCGATCCGGAGCTGACGGATATCGCGCGCGCCAAACGTTGCTTCGAGCTCGCGCGCGCGCGCTACGAGGCCAGCCCGGAAGCGCAGCGCGGCCTGCCGGTGGAGCGCGCGACGGGCGAGCTGGTCAGCTGTATCGCCACGCTCGGCGCGACTTGCACCTTCAGCTTCAACGTCGAGCTGACGCGCAAGATCGCCAGCCTGATCGCGCCGCTGCGCGAGCTGAACGCGACCAGCCGCCTGATCGCCAGGTTGATGCAGCTGACGCACGACTCACTGGTGCTCGGCGACCGTGCCATGGAGCTGCGTCGCGAGATACTGGCCGCAACCACGCGCGAGGCCGCGCCCGACATCGACCCGGTCACGCGCGATACGGTCCACAACATCACCAGCTATTACCTGGGGCTCGACCTCGCCGCCGACGGCCGCAGCGAAGCGCTCGAGCTCGCCGAGAAGCTCGAGAAGCAGCCGATGTACGAGGTGCTCGGGCTGCAGGTGCGGCGCACGCACGCCCTGGGCTGCGGACAGTTCGACGAAGCGCAGCGCCTGCGCCGCCGCCGCGAGCTGCTGGCCCTGCGCACCGAGCGCAGCGACAACCACCTGGACATGGCGCTGTTGCGCGAGCAGCAGGCGGCGTTTCACTGCTCCGACTTGCTCGAGCTGAACCGCGCGCTGGGCGCGCTGCAAGCCCGGGCCCGGCGCTTCCCGGGCTGGCAACCGTATGCCGAGCTGTGCCGCGCGCAGCTGCAGTTCCGCGCCGACGAGACGGATGCCGCGAACGAGGTACTCGAGGCTGCGCTCGCGCGACTCAGCCCATTCGCCCACGACGCCTGGCACGGCCTGAACGCGCTGTTGTGCGTGGTCAAGAACGAGCGGCGCGACTACGCGGCGGCCCGCAAGCTGGCGCTGACCACGCTCGAAGGTGCAGCGGGCCTGGGCATCGAGCTGAACACCACGCTGCGCCTGCGCTCCGCGCTGGCGGTGGCGCAAGCCGGGCTGGGCGATAGCGGCGCGGCCGCGCTCGAGATCAGGCAGCTGATCGATGCCAGTGTGGCCGAGATCGGGCCCCACAGCGTCGTCGTCGGCATGTTGCGCGAGAGCGCCTGCCGCATCGCGCTGATCGCCAAGGACTACGCCAGCTTCTCGACCCAGCTCTCCGCGCTCGGCGAGATCTACGCGAACCACCCGGGGCTGCGCAGCCGTCACGCCAGCTGGGTGCGCGAGGGGAAGCAACGCTTCCGCGCCCTGATCGCCGTGCTCGAGAAGGCCAACGCCGCCAAGGACTGGTCCGCGCGCATCGCCAGCCGCTTGTCCGCGCACTCGGCCGAGGATCGCAGCGAGTACTTGCTGTCCTTCGTGCTCGACGAGCTCGAGACCGACGCCGGCCAGCTATACCGCGTGACGAAGGAGGGCAAGTGCCAGCTGCTCGCGTCACGCCCGGGCGCCGACGAGCCGCAGCTGATGGCGGCGGTCGAGCAAAGCTTGATCACCTGGTGGTCGTCGGATGAAGGCCAGACCGCGGACGAGGAGACCGAGAGCGCGGTGCTGCGAGATTCGCACGGCCGCGTGTACTTGCCGCTGTGGTTGACCAAGCCGACGCATGCGGATGAGCTCGCAGGCGTGGTGTTGTTGAACTGCAATACGGAGCAGCTCAGCAAGCTGACGCCGGCCTTCGTGAAGGCCGTGGCGTTGCACCTGGAGACGATCGCGTAAACAAACAAGGTCCACTCAGCACCCGTACGCGATCTTCGCACGCGGCGGGTGCGGTTTTCGTTCCGTGTCCGCGTTTCTGTTCCTAGAGAGCCGAACCGCTAAGCGGCTGCCCTGAGGGCAGCGAGCGCCTGAAGGTTGGCGATCGCTGCAACTCGGTTGAGATCGAGCTCGTTCTTGCGAACGCCGCGATATCGAGCCTTTGGACCTTGAATCGCGGCAACCC
>DATEOF010000002.1:0-3224 GCA_035274465.1 Polyangiales bacterium | reverse complement strand
TCGGCCGCGAGCTGCTCGGCCGCCGCAAACAGCTGCCCGGCCAGCACCGAGTCGACGCGCTGCGCTTCGTTGGCGGTGAACCCCGCCTGGCGCTTGTCGGGCGCAAAGCCGCGGCCAGGAGCGAGCTCCGTGCCGAGCAGCGCTGCGACCGTACCGTCGTACTCGCCGTTGCTCAGGCGCCGCACGCGCACGGGGATTAGCGGCTCGTCGCTCGGCGCTGGCTCGGTGATCGGCGGGGCTGCTGCGCTCCCCGCCTCGGGCATCCATACCGGCGCCTCACCAGCTTCGCCGGCGCAGCCCACCCCACACGCGAGCCAGCCGAGCACGGCTGCGCGAATCAGAGCGGGCAATCGATGGGCGCTACGAACCATGCTCATGCCGGAGAAACAATCGGCCGCACGGGGAGCCCCCGCGCGGCCGATCGTACGATCTGTTCAGAGAACCATCACATGCAGGACTTCGCGTTCTGCTCCTTGACGACTCTCCACTTGCCGCCCATCGGCAGCGCCTTGAACCACATGCACGCCTTCTGGTCGCCCAGCAGCTTCCAGCGCCACCACGAGACACCGATGTGCATCGTCTCGGGCTGCGGCGTCGGGATGTGCGTCGCGCCGATCGCGGACCAGTGATAGGCCTCGATCTTGTCGTCCAGCGCGTCGAAGCCTTGCTGCACCCAGGCTTGCGGCACGAGCATGTCAGCGGTGCCGCTGAACGCGAACATCGGCGACTTGATCTTCGCGTACACCGACTGCCAGCTGCCGCCGGTCGGCTGCGTACCGAAGCCGCTCGCCGGTTCCATCGCGAGGCCCGCGTAGGTGAACTCGGCGCCGTACTTCGCCTCGGCCAACGCGAGCGTCGTGAAGGCGGCCTGGCCACCTTGCGAGTGACCGGTCGAGCCGATCTTCTTCGAGTACAGATCCGGATAGGCCTTCATCGCCGCGTCGAACGCCTGCACGCCCATCGCGCCCGCGCCCGTGTTGGCGTTCTCGTAGCAGAGCGTGAGGAAGCCGTGTGTGGCGAAGCGCTGCAGCACGTTGATGTAGTTCGCACAGCTGGCGCCGGTACCGTTGTTCAGATGGACCATCGGGACCTTGCAGCCCGCGGGCACCATCGGAACCCACATCTTCACCGCGCCCATGGTCTTGGCCTCGTACTTGAACGGGCCGTCCGAGTCGTAGTTCGTGATGCCGTCGAGGCACTTCGACTCTTCCGAGCCGCCCGGAGTGACGTCGCCACCGCTGCCGGCCGGCGCCGCTCCGCCGCTCGCACCACCCGTGCCGCCCGTGGTTCCTGCGCCACCGGTTCCACCCGTGGTCGCCGGCATACCGGCCGTCGTCATGGCGGGGGTTCCCGCGGTGGTCATCGCAGGCGAGCCTGCACCACCGGCTGCGGGCTTGGCGCCAGCGGCCCCGCCGGTGGTCGTGCCTGCAGCGCCGCCCGTGGTCGATCGACCCGCAGCGCCACCGGTCATACCTGCGCCTGCCGCACCGGGAGTCACCGGCGGAGTCGCCATCATGCCCGCCGCGCCCGGCGTCTGGTTCGACATGATCGTCGGTTTGTCGCCGCCGCAGGCTGCCAGCAGCAACGATGTATTAACAACGAGCGCCAACACACTCCATCGCTCGCCCCAAACTCGCGTCTCTGTGCCTGTTCGATTTGTACTCATTGACTTACCATTTCAGCCTGTTGGCCGCCTTGATCGGCAGAATGATTTCGAGCGGTTGGCGGCTTCAGACTGTTCCGCCGTTCCCACGCATTGTGTGGATTATGCACATACACTCCTCACATTTAACGGGGCGGCGGATGAAGCTAATTTTGTTAGGGTTTGGAAGGACTGCTGTCCGGATCGCTACTACAGCTCACACAGGCCGTTAGTAAGCGAAACTACAGAGCAAAGGGAATTGCTCGCGTCCCGAATTACGGACTCCCCAGCCGCTTCGGGGTGGACACGACCTCTGGGACAGAAAACGGGGCCTATGACGCCCCGATCCCACCTGGAGAGCTCACGTTTTGAACGAAGTCGCACGCCGGTCGACCGAGCGACCGAGGGCTTCGAGGGCGCCAAAAAAGCATCAGGCCTGCAGCTGATGGCTGCAGGCCTGGGCTTTGCTCACTCTAGTTTTGGAGCGGTGTCGCTTACTGGAAGTGACCGTGGAGGGCAACCGAGCCGGCACCGAGCGAGAGTTGCGCGCTCGGCTCACGCTCGTCGCTGTCGCTGCCGCTGTCGAGCGCCACCCAGACGGTGACTGCCGCACCGACGACCGTCGCGCCGAGCAGGATGTCGGTCACGAGCGCCTTGGTCGTCGCGCTGTCGTGCAGCGACTCGAGCTCCTCGGAGGTCGTCGGCCGATCGAGCGCGTCCTGATACGCCGCCGAGTCCGACGCCGCGAGGATGGCCATCACACCTGCACCCACTCCGAGCGCGCCGGTGCCAATGCCGAGCCAGAGCGCCGGCGAGGGACCCGAGGATTCGCGCGCGGGCTGCGCGGCATTGTTGTGCGCCACATTGGCTTCGGCCTTCACGGCCGGCGCGAACTCGAGCTTCACCACCAGCGTGTCGCCGCCGCCCGCCTCTACCACCTGAGTCACGCGCTGCCTGCCGCTGATGGCTGCAGAGATGCGGCGCGTACCGGCGCTCACGCGGACCGGCTCGCCCATCGGGCTCTTGCCGACCGACACGTCGTCCACGAAGATCTCGGCGCCCGACAGGTTGCAGGACACCACCACGCTCGCGATACGGTTGGCGATCTTCGCCAGCACCAGCTCGACCTCTTGCTTGCGAGCCGGTTCGATCTCGCCTGCGCCCTCCTTCAGGTACTGCTGGAAGTAGCGCTGGGCCTCGGTGTAGTCGCGCATCTCGTGGCTGACCTGGCCGAGGTTGTAGAGCAGGCGATAGTTCGGCGCCGCCGCGTAGGCGCGCTTGAACTCGATCAGCGCGGTCGTCAGATCGCCGTCGCGGTAGGAGTCCACGCCGCTCTTGAAGTGGCTGCGGCCGGCGTCTACATCGTGCTCGTCATCTGCGCGCGCGAGCCCGCTCGAACCGGCAAAAACCAGCAAGCAGCCGAGCGTCAAAGTAAGCGCGTGGACTCTCATTTGTAAGGATCCTCCATATCGATACGCACATCAGGAGCGCGCCGCGACGGGCGCAAGTCGCCGCCCATCTCGGCGGGTTCAGCATGTCTGGCCGGCGCCAGCGCGGGCTCTGCCGCGGGGGCGCTCGCTTC
>DATEOF010000001.1:0-17687 GCA_035274465.1 Polyangiales bacterium | reverse complement strand
CAGCTGAGCGCGCGCCAGCTCGATGGCGCCGCGCGCCCGGCCCAGCTGCTCCCGGCGGGCGACTTGAGCGCTCGCCTCCTGCCCCGCCTCGATCAGGCTGCGCGCCACGCTCGACAGCTCGCGCAGCTCGGCCGCGACTGCGCGCCGTGCCGGCTTGTACAGCCGCAGCGGCCACAGGAACAACGAGATCAGTGCGGCCCACGCCGCGCCCGCCACGAAGAAACCCGCACAGGCGAACGCGGCCATGACAGTCGGCGCGGGCCGGGTCAGCGATACCACCAGCGCCATGGCGATGGTGGTCCCCACCGAGGTCGCCTCGGCGCCGAACAAACGTAGAAACCCGGCCAAACCCACGACCAGCACCACCGAGCCCACGGCCAGCAGCGGGTGGACGGAGGCCAGCATCCCGAGCAGCGTCGCCGTCGCCCCACCGAGCGCCAGCGCCAGCATGCTCAGGGCGCGCGTGCGGTAGGCCCCACCCTTGTCGACCAGCACCGCGCTGAACCCCGCCAGGCTGGCAAAGGCCAGCTCGGAGCCGGGCAGGAACGGGGTCAGGAGCAGCGGCACGACCGTCGCCAGCCCCGCCCGAAGCCCCGCGGCGACGTTCGGCCGACCCGGCGCGACCCGCAAAGCCTCCCGTCGAATCGCCGAGTTACGGATCTCCAGCAGCACTGCCTCCCAGCATAGGCGGCCCGTCCGGGAATTCGTGCACCGGAACCTTGACACCAAACGATGTCACACTTATGTATGTCACATCGAAGATGTTGGAATCGGCCCTCGGGTCGAACCGCACACGAAAGGAGTTCTCCATGAACCTCACCAATCTCCGCCGCTGGTCGGTCGCAGCCGTCGTTGCCAACGTCGGCGTCGCCGTCCTCGCCGCCGCCGTTCTTCCGGCCCAGGCCCTGGGCTTGCTGCCGGTGATCGCGTTGACCCTGCCGCTGTTGACCACGGGTTTCCTCGAGGCAGCGGCAACGCATCAGCACTAACGCCGGGATGCTCTATGCTGCAGGCGTGCCCGATGACACCTGGTTCGTTTACCTCGCTCGTTGCAGCGACGGTTCGCTGTACACCGGGATCGCGCGCGACGTAGCAGCCCGAATCGCAGCACACGACGCGGGCCGCGGTGCTCGCTACACGCGAGGCCGTGGCCCGTTGGTCGTGTGTGCCGTGCGGCGCTGCCGCTCGAAGTCGGAGGCCTTGCGCCTCGAGATTGCGATCAAGCGCTTGCCGCGCCCCGGCAAAGAGACGCTGACCGTCGCTCGCCGCCTGCACGCGTTCGCGCGGGCTCAGGCGCGGGCGACGTAAGCGACCATCACCTCGCACAGCTGCGCGAGCTCGGCGTCGGTCGTGACGTAGGGTGGCATGACGTACACGAGCTTGCCGAACGGTCGGATCCACACGCCGCGCTCGACGAAGTAGCGCTGGGCGTGCGCCATATCGACCGACTCGCGCAGCTCGATCACGCCGATCGCACCCAGCACGCGCACGTCCGCGACGCGCTTTTCCCCGCGCGCCGGCGCAAGGCCCGCGCGCAGCGCCCGCTCGATGCGCGCGGTCTGCGCCTGCCAGTCGTTTTGCAGCAGTAACTCCACGCTGGCGCGCGCCACGCTGCAGGCCAGCGGGTTGGCCATGAAGGTCGGCCCGTGCATGAACACGCCGGCGCGCGCATCGGAGGAGATCACGTTCGCCACGTGATCGGTGGTCAGCGTCGCCGCCAGCGTCATGTAGCCGCCGGTCAGCGCCTTGCCCAGACACAGGATGTCCGGCGCGATGCCCGCGTGCTCGCAGCCGAACAGCTTGCCGCTGCGCCCGAAGCAGGTCGCGATCTCGTCCAGGATCAACAGCACGCGGTGCGCGTCGCAGGCCTCGCGGACCCGTTTCAGGTACGTAGGGTGGTAGAACCACATGCCGCCCGCGCCCTGCACGATCGGCTCCAGGATCACCGCGGCGAGCTCACCCGCGTGCAGATCGATCAAGCGCGCGAAGTCGCGGAAGTGCGCCTCGTCCCAGGCATCGCCGTAGGCCGGTGACGGCCGCGGCGCGAACAGCTGCTGCGCGAGCGCGCCCTGAAACAGCGAGTGCATGCCGGTCACCGGATCGCACACGCTCATCGCACCCAGCGTGTCGCCGTGGTAACCGCCGCGCACCGTGAGCAACCGGCGCTTCTGCGGCTGGCCCGCGGCCTGCCAGTACTGCAGCGCGAGCTTCATCGCGACGTCGACCGAGACCGAGCCCGAGTCCGAGAAGAAGACCTTGGTCAGCGGCTCGGGGCTCAGCTTCACCAGCAGCTTTCCGAGCTCGATCGCGGGCTCGTGCGTCAGGCCGCCGAACATCACGTGCGAGGTGCGCTCGAGCTGCGTGCGCACCGCCTCGTTCAGCACCGGGTGGTTGTAGCCGTGCAGCACCGACCACCACGACGCCATGCCGTCGATCAGCTCGCGCCCGTCGGCCAGGCGGATGCGCACCCCCTGCGCGGAGCTGACCGGGTAGACCGGTAGCGGATCGCGCATCGAGGTGTACGGATGCCAGAGGTGCTCGCGATCGAACGCGAGCAGCGCGTCCCAGTCCGTGCCGCTCATGGCGTCACCGGCGCTTCGCTCGACTGCTCGGGCTCGGGTTCCGGCGGCGGGCTGGTTGGCGCTTCGACCGCGCTCGGCGGCAAGTTCGTCTCGGGTGCCGGCTCCGGCCCGGTGGGCACGTCGCTGCTGCTGGCTGCAGGCGGAGCGGCTTGCGGCGACGGTTCCTGGGCGCTCGGAGCTGCGGCGGCAGGCGCTTGCGGCGCAGTTGCCGGCTGCTGCTGCTGCGGTGCCTCGGCTTGCGGCGCGGTGTTGCGACCGCCCTTGCTGCGCGCACCGCGTCGCGTCCCGCTGCTGGCTGGCGCCTGCGTCGTCTCCGGATCAGCCGGGGCGGGTGGCTCCTCGGCCTGCGGATCGGGTTGCGGCAGCTCGTCTAGCTTCGCCGGGAGCTGCCCGCGCGAGCTGGCCGGCACGACGCTGTTGCGAGGAGGTGGCGTGAGCTCTGCACCACTGGTGTTGCGCTCCAGCGCCCAGAACACGCCGGCGATCACCAGCGCCAGCACCGCGAACGTCGACACCCAGATGCCGAGGCCGGTCTTCTTGATGCGCGGATGCACGTCCTCGATGCGCGAGTCGTGCGCCAGCGCGATCGCCGTCTCCGCGAACGGCATGCGCATGCTCTCGCCCGGGCCCTGCTCGTGCGAGGTGGCCTCGCTCGGCGCCGAGTTTGCCAGATCGGCGCGCACCGACTCGTCGTCCAGCAGCGGCAGCAAGCGCGCGCGTAGCTCCGCCGCGTCGCGCGGCCGCAGCTCGGGGCGCTTCGACAGGCACTCGTCCACCAGCTCGGCCAGCTGCGGGTGCAGCTCGGGCGCGCGCGTGCGCACGGGCACGTGCGGCATGGTGGCGGCCGAGATCACCACCGCGTGCAGCGTCTCGCCGTCGAACGGCATGCTGCCGGTCAACACCTCGTACATCATCACGCCCATCGACCACACGTCGCTGGCGGGGCTCACGTCCTTGGGCCGCGCCGCTTGCTCCGGGCTCATGTAGTACGGCGTGCCGAGCGCGATGCCGGTCTGTGTGCCGGACTTCTCGCGCGTGTCGCGCGCCAGGCCGAAGTCCAATAGCTTCACGCGCTCGCTGCCGTCGGCGGCGCGAGCGATGAACACGTTGGCCGGCTTCAAGTCGCGGTGCACGATGCTGTTCTCGTGCGCAGCCGTCAGCGGCTCGAGCACGGCGAGCAGCCAATCCATCCCGATCAATCGCTGGCCGTTGGAGCTCGCGATGCGATTCTCGAGCGTCTCGCCGGTCAACAGCTCCATCGCCAGGTACAGGTGGCCTTCGGGCGTCTTGCCCGCGTCCTGCACCTTGACGATGCCGTCGTGGCCGATCTGCGCCGCGGCCCGGACCTCGCGCAGGAAGCGCTCTTCGGCCTGTTTGTCGGTATTGGGCTCGGTACGCAACAGCTTGAGGGCTACGCGTGCGTAGGTGAGCGAGTGCCGCGCGACGTACACCGTGCCCATCGATCCGTGCGCGAGCGCGTGCTCGATCACGTAGTTACCCACCATCTGGGGCGCAGGCGAGTTGGCCGCGGACATGAGTGGTCAGTGTAACGCTGCAAGTGCACGTCTCGCCAGGAACGAAACGCGATGAGAGGTCGGCACTACAGCGCCGAATACGCAGAAGGTATGCCGTGCGTGGGCCGCCAGAGCAGCGTCCCACGCTCGATCAGTGCCGCGTCGCACACGATACCGGTCATCCGGTTGGAAAGTCCCAGCGCGCTCAGGGCGAACACGGCAGTTTCCTCGCGTATTCCCGTGCTGCGGACGGCGGCGAACGCCTCCGACCACGCGTCGAAGAAGGCGTGGATCGCGGTGCCGCGCCGGCACCCGCGCCGCAGATCGCGCGGCAAGCGATCGCGGAACAGCAGCGGCGCGAAACCTTGTGAGAAATCGCAGCTGAACAGCAGCGCCTCGCGCGCGAGTCCTGTCTCATGTTTGCGGAGCCAGTGTGCGCAGAGCACGCCTCCGGACGGCGAGCTCGTGCCCTCCACGAGCAGGCCACCGGGCACGAGCGCCTCCGCCAGCGACAGGCGCGCAGATTCGGCCTCGGGCTCGCGGTACTCGCGCAGCACGTTCATCGCGCGCACCACACGCGCACGTTCGCCCGGACCGAGCGGCAGCTGAAAGCTGCCCTGGCGAAACTCGACCGACTCCGTGCCCATGCGCCGCGCATGGCGCAGGCGGTGGGGATCGATCTCGACCCCGAGCACGCGCAGCTGCGGGCGGCAGGCCCTCAGCTGCTTCGCGTACTCGAGCGTGGTCCAGGGCCACTCGCCCACGCCGAAGTCGATCACCAGCGAGTCGTCGTCACGGCACAGCAGCTCGCGCTCCAGCTGCACGATCAGTGCATCCAGCCGCGCGAGCCGCCCGGGCCGCGTGCATCCGCGGAGCTTAGCGCTCGTCGAATTGTCCGTGCTTGGAGAGGACATCGACGATGGCATCGATGGCTTGATGGACGCGCACCTGATCGAGGTGGACGGTGAGCTCGGGCGCCTCCGGCGGCTCGAAGCCTTCGAAGGACGCGTCGGGGCGGCGCTCGCGGCAGAGCGCGGCGTCGGTGTCGACGAAGATCTCGATGAACTTGTCTGCACCCAGCGCGGCGCGGACGTGCGCGCGATCCTTGCGCGAGTACGAGGGGAACGCGCAGATCGTCACCAGCCCGGCGTGCGTGCAGGCGTGCGCCGCGCTGGTGATCGAGTCCAGTGTATTGGCAAACGGCGTGACCACGTGCGCAGTGCGCCCCAGATCGAACAGCTTGCGCTCGAGGGCGTACGCGAGGGACCAGCGGCCCGAGCCCGGCAGGCCCGTGAGCCAGACGGTCGTGCCGCTCTGACCGAAGCGCTCGCGGCGCTCGCGCGGGCTGACCTGCGTCTTGGGTGTGAGGCCCGAGCCTGCGCGCAGCTCCTTCATCACGTCGTCGAGGCTCTGCGCGCCGGTCGCGGCGCCGCGGATCATGCCCGCGCCGACGGTGGTGTTGTAGAGCGAGTCGACCAGGATGAACGCGCCGGTGACGCGGTTCTGCTCGTAGGCGTCGACGTAGAGCGCGCGATGGCAGGTCAGCCGCACGCGCCCGATGTCGTTCAGCTCCAGCCGATCGGTCGGCTTGTCCTGCAGCGTGGCCATGTCCAGCTTGGCGTGGATGGTATCGACCTGCGCGCGCACGACCTGCGAGGTGTGCTTGATCAAGTACGTCTTCTGCGTGTCGAGTGGCCGCTCGTGCAGCCACACCAGGTCGGCCTCGAAGCTGCGCGTGACGCGCGGCCGATTGTTCGGCAGCACGAGCATGTCGCCGCGGCTGACGTCGATCTCGTCCTCGAGCCGCAGCGTGATCGACAGCGGTGCGGCGGCCTCGTCGAGATCGCCCTCGAACGTATCGATGTGCTTCACCCGGCTCTGTTTGCCCGAAGGCAGCGCCATCACCACGTCGCCGCGCTTGACCACGCCCGAGGCGATGCGCCCGGAGAAGCCGCGGTAGTCGAGGTTGGGCCGCAGCACGTACTGCACGGGGTAGCGGAAGTCGCGCAGGTTGCGATCGGCGGCGACCGGCACGTTTTCCAAAAACGACAGCACGGTCTCGCCCTGATACCAGGGCGTCTTGTCGCTCTTGTTGACGATGTTGTCGCCCTTCAGCGCGCTGACCGGCACGTAGGTCACGTCCTTGAAGCTCAGCTTCTGCGTGAACGCGCTGAACTCGGTGCGGATGGCGTCGTAGACGTCGCGCGCGTACGCCTTCAGGTCCATCTTGTTGATGGCCACGAGCAGGTGCGGGATGCCGAGCAGCGAGGCGATGTAGGCGTGCCTGCGCGATTGCTCGAGCACGCCCAGGCGCGCGTCGACCAGGATGATGCCGACGTCCGCGGTCGAGGCGCCGGTCACCATGTTGCGCGTGTACTGCACGTGGCCCGGCGTATCGGCCACGATGAACTTGCGCTTCTCGGTGTTGAAGTAGCGGTAGGCGACGTCGATCGTGATGCCCTGCTCGCGCTCGGCGGCCAGGCCGTCGGTCAGCAGCGACAGATCGATCGAGCCGTCCTCCATGTTCGACGCCTTGCGCGCGGCCGCCAGCTGGTCGTCGTAGACCATGTTGCTGTCGTAGAGCATCCGGCCGATCAGCGTGCTCTTGCCGTCGTCCACCGAGCCCACGATCACGAAGCGCAGCAGCGACTTGCGCTCGTGCCGCGCCAGATACGCCTCGACGTCGTCCCGGATCAACGCTTGCTCGTCGGACATCAGAAGTACCCCTCGCGTTTCTTCTTCTCCATCGACGCGTCCTGGTCGTGGTCGATCAGCCGGCCCTGCCGCTCCGAGAAGCGGGTGAGCAGCATCTCCTGGATCACCTTGGGCAGCGTGTCCGCCTCGGACTCGATCGCACCCGACAGCGGGTAGCAACCGAGCGTGCGGAAGCGCACCGTGCGCGTCTGCGGCTTCTCACCGGGCAAGAGGCGCATGCGTTCGTCGTCGACCATGATCAGCGTGCCGTCGCGTTCCACCACCGGCCGCGGCTTCGCGTAGTACAGCGGCACCACCGGGATCTTCTCGAGGTAGATGTATTGCCAGACATCCAGCTCGGTCCAGTTGCTCAGCGGGAAGACGCGCAGGCTCTCGCCCTTGTTGATCTTGGTGTTGAACAGGCTCCACAGCTCGGGCCGCTGGTTCTTCGGATCCCACTGGTGGAAGCGATCGCGGAACGAAAAGATTCGCTCCTTGGCGCGCGACTTCTCCTCGTCGCGCCGTGCGCCGCCGAAGGCCGCATCGAACTGGTACTTGGACAGCGCCTGCTTCAGCGCCTGGGTCTTCATCACGTCGGTGTACTTCTCGCTGCCGTGATCGAAGGGGTTGATGTTGTCGGCCACACCCTGCTGGTTGGTGTAGACGATCAAATCGAGGTTGTTGGCTTTGCAGAACTCGTCGCGGAACTTGATCATGTCCCGGAACTTCCACGTCGTGTCGATGTGCATCAGCGGGAACGGCACCTTCATCGGAGCGAAGGCCTTGATCGCGCAGCGCACCAGCGCCGTCGAGTCCTTGCCGATCGAGTACAACATGACGGGGTGCTCGAACTCGGCCGCGACCTCGCGGATGACGTGGATGCTCTCGGCTTCGAGTTCGCGCAGATGTGTCAGGCGCTGCTTGTCCACTGGCATCGTTTCTCCAAAGTACCCGCTCTATCGGAGTCGGGACAAAATCCCACGCAGCTGCTGGCTGCAACACGCGCTCATACCTGGGTCGGCTCGGCTTCCGGCCGCAGCAGTTCCAGCAAGGCGTCGTGTACGTGCCCGTTGCTAGCGAGTACGTAGCCGCGCGTCAAATCATATGCGCCGCCCTGCAGGTTTGTGATGCGTCCGCCGGCCGCCAGCACGAGCGCTGCTCCTGCGGCCATGTCCCATGGCGCTAGCCGCCTCTCCCAGTACGCATCGTACGTACCATCGGCCACGAACGTGAGATCGATCGCGGCCGAGCCGCAGCGCCGAATGTCGCGCACCGTGGGCGTCACGCGATTGAACGCGGCCAGATTATCTTCGGGGTGACCGTGACGGCGCATGACCGGCGAGATACCGGTCGCCACCAGTGCGTCTGCCAGGCCGTCCGGCTCCGCCACGCTGCAGGGCTGACCGTTGCGGAACGCGCCGCCGCCCGCGAAGCCGTGCCACTCGAGCGAGAGCGCGGGCGCGACCACGGCGCCCGCCAGCGGGACGCCGCGGTGCAACAGGCCGATGCTCACGCAGAAGAAGGGATGGCCGTGGGCGAAGTTGACGGTGCCGTCGATGGGATCGCACAGCCAGGTGGGGGCATCGCCCACGTCGCCGCCCTCTTCCTCGCCCACGATCGCGATCTCGGGGGTGAGCTCGGCCAGCCGCCGGCGAATCACGCGCTCGCTCTGCAGGTCATACTGCGTCACCAGGTCGGCGTAGCTGGCCTTGCGCTGGACCGCGGGGCGCGAGCGATGGCCTTCGAGCACCAGTTGAGCGGCCTCGCGCGCCACCGTGAGCGCCGCGGAAGTCAGGCGCGCCAGATCGAGTTCGGCTGTCCCAGTCATCGAGCAGCCATCGTTAGCGCAGTCGTGAGCTCCCAGCAAACGGACGTTCCGCTGCGTCCCGCGCACTTACGCCCACGCAGCCGCCGGCGCCTGGGTCGCGCGCACTGTCCTCGGCGGGGTCCGTGAGGCTTGAGGCACGCTTACGGCTCTGCTTCGGGGATATTCCCTACGAGACCTCGGCGCGCCTTCGCGCCGGGTCGGGCTAAAGACACCATGGCGTTTCTCAAACCGGCGCGAATGCGTGCCTGTCGCAGCGGGCAAATCGGGGTGGAGCCGCGCGCGATTGGCCCGCTGCTCATGGTCTCCACGGGAATATCCCCGAAGCAGAGCCTCACCTAGGTAGGCGTCGTCGAATCTATATATAGCCATGTACAACGTGCTCGGGCAGGTCCGCGGGAAGCCCGCCGACCTACCGCTGCGCGCGTTGTCGCGTTCGCTTCGCTCGCGTCACTCGCGGCAGCGCGGCGACTGCTTTCGAAGACCCGAAGTACCTGTAACCTCGGAAGCAAGTCCGCGCGCGGAGTCGCGCGGCACAGTGCGAGCGGTAGGTCCGCGGGGCTGTCTCCGCGGGCCTGCCCGAGCGCTGTGCACTGGTTAATAGAGAGTGGGGACGACCTTACTGAGGCGAGGCTCGGTCGGGGGGATGCTCCGTAGAGACCATGAGCAGCGGGCAAATCGCGAGCGGCTGAACCCCGATTTGCCCGCTGCGACAGGCACGCATTCGCGCCGGTTTGAGAAACGCCATGGTGTCTTTAGCCTGACCCGGCGCGAAGGCGCGCCGAGGTCTCGTAGGAGCATCCCCCCGGCCGAGCCGTAAGCGCGCCCCAAGCCCGATCTTCCCCACGCCAGCGCGCGCGATCGAGGCGCTGGCGGGAGCACAGGCGTGAGTGCGCGCGACGCGCGACGTTCAGGCTTCGTGCTTGAGCTGGAAGCGATCGCGCAGCTCGATGCCGAGCACGCAGCCGCCGTCCGCCGGATACTGCGAGCGGATCTTGCCCCGCAGCCGCTCCGAGCCGACGACCTCGACCTCTTGGTCCACCTGGAACGCACCGAGCTGCTGCAGGTGGGTGGTGAACAGGGCGATGCCCAGCCCGTGCTCCGACACGTTGTAGAGCGTGCCTTCGATCGAGCTTTCACCGACCTCGAGCTTGATATCGGTGGGACTGTCCGGGCTACGGCGGGGGCTGCGCCGGGATTCGGTCAGCAGCGCCTCGGTGTACATGCCCTTGGGAGGCTGCTCGCGCAGGCGAACCGTGACATCCCACAGGCCGAGCGGCTTGCGTTCGAGGTGGATGATGACCACCAGCTCCAGATCACTCGGCTGTGACAGGCGGCGGGCGACTTCCTCGTCGGGCAGCTCCGGGCTGAATCGGTCCTCGAGCTTGGTGCGGAAATCTTCGATCTTGACCCGGAGTGGTGTCACCTCTCCGGATGGGTCGAGCAGGGCGTAGGTCGTTCGCTGCTTGCGCTCGAACACGGTCTCGAGGTGGACACTGCGAATCGGAATATGGATCTTGTTCAAAGCATCGACCCTTCGCGTGAACCTGCTGCTGTGCAGTATCAGCGTAGCAGTGAGCGGCCTTACTTCAAAACTGGCGCGAACATTGAACGAATACTGCAAGTAATAGAGGGCATGTAGGTCGTGGTGCCCTGCGGCTCGCGGTTGAAACTGCGGCGCGAGAATGGGACGACGCTGACCCCGATGCCCATTTCGAACGAGCGCCTGCGCGAGCTGCTCCTCGCTCTCTTGGTGCTGGTCATCTCGAGCTACGCCTGGATGTTTTCGAAGGTCTCGGTGCCGAACGAACGCACACGTGCCTATCTGACCGTGGCGCTGGTGGATCACGGGACCATCGCGATCGATCAGTCGCTGCGGCGCTTCGGCGCCGTCTACGACCTGGCGAGCTTCGGCGGGCACTACTACACGGACAAGGCGCCCGGCTCGAGCTTGCTGGCCGTGCCGATCTACGGCTTCGTGCGGCTGTTCAGCCCCGCCGAGGCTTGGGACATCGTCAGCCTCTGCAACCTGTTCCGCACGTACTTGATGCTGCCCTTCGGGCTGCTCGGCTTCGTGTTGTTGAGGTCGCTGTTGCGCGGCCTGGGGATCTCGGACGCCGGACGCGACGTGGCCTCGCTCGCGTTCAGCCTCGGCTCGCCCATGCTGCACTACAGCAACGCGTTTTACGGGCATGTGCTCGTGGCGACTCTGGTGCTCGGCGCGCTGCGCTGTCTGCGTGCCGCTGAGGGCGGCAAACTCGGTTGGTTCGCCGCTGCCGGCGGCTGCGCGGGCCTGGCGGGCCTGGTCGAGTACCAGGCGATCGTGCTGGCCGCGCTGCTCGGCATGCCGATCTTGTTCCAGCCTCTGCGGCGCATCCTGCCCGGCGCGCTCGCCTACCTGGCGGGCGGGTTGCCGTTCGCGCTGGCGCTGCTCTGGTACGACGCGCGCGCCTTCGGCGGACCCTTCGAGCTCAGCTACCAGCACCTGGTCGCCAGCACGTTGCAGGAGCTGCACGGCTTCGGGCTGGCCGGTGCGACGTCGCCCACGCGCGAGGTGCTGTACGAGATGGCGACGAGCCCGAGCCGCGGCTTGTTCTGCACCGCGCCGTTGCTCGGCTTCGGCCTGTGCGCGCTGCCCTTCGTGCACCGGCGCCTCGGCTGGAGCCTCTGGCTGACCTGCCTGCTCGGCAGCGCGTACTTCGTGCTGATCGTCGCCAGCTCGAGCGTGTGGTTCGGTGGCTGGAGCTTCGGCCTGCGGCTGTTGATCCCGATCTACGGCATGCTGGCGATCGCAGCCGCAGCTGGCTTCGATGCCTGCGCGCGCTGGTCCATGTTTTCGGCGCTACTGCGTGCGCTGGCGATCTACGCGATCGTGTACCAGCTGCTCGTGCTGCTGAGCTTCCCGGAGTTGCCGCCCGAGTTCTTCCGCCCGCTGCCGGATGCGATCATCCCGGCGCTGCGCGAGGGGCTGGTCGCGCCCAACCTTGCGTGCAAGCACTTCGGCCTGTCGCCGTGGAACCTGGCGCCGATCGCGCTCGTCGCGGCAGCCGCGATCGGCTGGCTCGCGCTGTGCGGCGAAGCTACGAGTCGCGTAGTGCGCGCAGCTCGCGGCGGCGGTAGCGTGCTGCTGGCCGGCCTTGCGTTGCTGATGCTGAGCAGGCAGGAGCCGCTGCTCGCGGCCGGCAGTCAGGCGCGCTGGCTGCGGCAGCTGCGGTCCTGGAGCACGGTCGAGCTGCGTTGTGCGGCGATCAGCGAGTGATGCGCGACTCCGTCGTGCGCCGGGCGCGGGTCATCGGGCGGGGCAGGGTGCCCTGGGCGTTGCGTTCTTCGATGTCGAGCACCGCCGAGGTGCGCAGCGCCGCGCCGTCGACGTCGAACTCCAGACGCTCACCGAGGCACGGGGAGTAGAGCGCTTGCAAGCCGCCGCCATTGGCTGCGACTGCGCTCAGCAGCGCGCGGCGCAGCGCCGGGTGATCTTCCAGCCAGCGGCCAGTGCGGCGGTCGCGCACACCCACGCAGACATGGCTCTGCACGTGGTATTCCGAGTTGCGCGTCAGAAAGACCCGATAAGCGTCGGCGCTTCGCATCCCCGTAATCTCCTCGTCCCCCGGGACGATCATGAAGTTAGCGAGCCATGATTTCACGACTTGTTTGGAACTGTAATATTTGTGTTTCTTTTGCTGTGCGCGAACGTATGTGTCAGAGGTGCGAGTGTGATGAATGAGTCCGTCGCCGTCGTAGGACTCGGGCGCTTGGGCTCGTGCTTACTGCGTGCGTTACAAAGCTCGGGCGTGCACGTGAGAAGCGTCACTGCTCGGTCACATTCGCGTGCTGAAGAGCTGATTCGTGAGCTGAATTGCAGCGCTGAAGTCACCACGCTCGAACACGTCGCGCGTGACGTCGACTTGGTGTTTTTGACGGTGCCCGATGCGGAGATCGCACAAGTCAGCGCTCGCCTTTCGCTCGGCCCTGGCCAGAACTTGGTGCACTGCAGCGGTGCCTTGGACCGCTCGCCGCTGACGGCGGCAGGTGTGGCGGCTGCCCAGCTGGGGGTTTTCCATCCCTTGCAGTCGTTCGGTCCGGATGCGCCGGCCTCGCGCTTCGCGGGTGTTGCAGTTGGCATCGATGCCGAGCCGGCGTTGTTCGAGCCGCTCGCGAAGCTCGCCGAGAAGCTCGGTGCGCGCCCGTTCTCCCTGGCCGGCGTGGATCGTGCGCGCTACCACGCGGCCGCCGTGCTAGCGAGCAACTACCTGGTCGCGCTGCATGCGGCCGCCGCCCGCATCTGGCAGGCGGCGGGTCTACCGGCCGAGAGCGCGCGTCAGGCACTGGTGGTGCTCAGCCAGGGCGCCGTGGACAACCTGCGTGGGCACGAGCTCGCGCAGGCGCTGACCGGCCCGATCGCGCGCGGCGACGCGGCGGTGGTGGCGCGGCAGATCGCCGCGCTGGCGTCCGATCCGCCGAGTCAGGAGCTGTACCGCGCGCTGGCCCGCGAGCTTTTGCAGCTTCCGCTGGGTCATCCGCCCGAAGTTCTGGCCGCGCTGCGAGATGCGTTGACCGGCCCTCGATGATGGAGTGATCCTCCGCGCGCATGACCAAACGCCACGACGCGCTGGAGGCGCTGGCCGATCGCCTGGAGCGCAACGGAGCCGAGCCGGCGCGGGTCGACATCGTGCGCCGCGCCGAGCGCTTCAAGCGCTCCTGGGTGGAGCTGGCCGAGGGTCTGTGGTCATTGCGCAAGGGGCGCAAGTACGAGGCTTGGGGCTACTCCGAGCTGCACGAGTACTGCCAGAAGGAGCTCCACATCAAGCCGGTCACCGTCGACAAGCTCATGCTGTCGTACGGAACCCTGCGCTCGCACGCGCCCGAGGTGCTCAAGCGAGACGGCGTGTCGCGCGAGATCCCGACCCTGGAAGCGGTCGACTACTTCTCGAGGGCTTTGCCGCCATCAGCGGCTGAGGACGGGGAAAGCATTGCCCCTGGCCGGCGGCGGTTGGATGCTCCGGCGGAGGTTCTGGACGAGCTGCGAAGCGCGGTCTTCGACGAAGCCCAGAGCCTGGGCGAGCTACGCAAGCGCTTCGATCCCCTGCTGAGGCCGAAGTCGGCGCGGGAGGAGGAGGCGGATGTGCCCCGCAAAGCCAAGGCGTTGGCGGAGCGGCTGGCTGAAACTGTTCAGGCGACGACGGGCTTGTCGGAGAAGCGGGTGGCGCGAGTGGTCGCGATGGTGGAAGCGCTGGTGCGAGACCTGGACGAGTTGATCGAGAAGAACGCGCAGGCGAAGGGCAGAAAGGGCAAGGCGGCGTAGGGGGATGGGGAGCGCCGAGTTGTCGGTTCCTTGTTCCTTGTTTTTTGTTCCTTGTTGTCGTTCCACGTTCGGTTGTTCGGCCTGGTAGGCGCGCGAGTTGCGGGCAAACGAGGGGCAACTTCGAACGAGACGGGAACGCCAACAAGGAACAAGGGACAAGGAACACGGCTGAACGCGCATTAAAGCTCGTTCGGCGGAGGCGGACGCGTCTTCACCCGCTGCGTCGCTCTCGCGTGGTACGCGGAGTACGACACCTGGGTGTTCGGCGGCACCGACTCCGTAATCCACGTATTCGCCCCGATAACCGAGTTCGCCCCGATCACCGTATTCCCACCCAGGATCGTCGCGCCCGAATAAATCGTCACGTTGTTCTCGAGCGTAGGATGACGCTTCGCCTCCCGAATAAGCGCCCCCGCCGAATCCCTCGGCATCGAAAGCGCCCCCAGAGTCACGCTCTGGTACAGCTTCACGTCATCCCCGATCAGCGTCGTCTCCCCGATCACAACACCCGTCCCGTGGTCGATGAAGAAACGCTTGCCGATCGTCGCACCCGGGTGGATCTCGATACCCGTCAGGTTGTGCGCGTGCTCGGTCATGATGCGCGGGATCATCGGCACGTCGCGCTTGTAGAACTCGTGCGCGAAGCGGTACGTGCACATGGCCTGGACCGTCGGGTACGAGAACACGATCTCTTCGATGCTCTTGGCTGCCGGATCGCCTTGGTACGCCGCCCGCACGTCGAGCGAGAGGTACTCGCGCACGCGCGGGATCTCTGCGAACACCGACTCGACCACGCCGCGGCTCCACTCGACATCGCTGGCCTCCGGGGCCGGGCCGCCGCGGCGCGCGTAGACGACCGCGCGCGCGATGTGCTCGGTCAGGATCTCGGCGGCCGCGTAGATGTGCTCGGAGAGGTAGTTGCGCAGGTTTGCTCGGTCGAGCAGCTTGGTCGAGTAGAAGCCGATGAACGCCACGTACTCGAGGTGGTGCAACGCCTCCACGACCTTGCGCCGGTTGGGTAGCGCGGCGCTCTCCAGACTGTCGATCTCCCGGCCCGATGCGTAGCTGTTGGCGACGTCGTCGACGATCGCCTCGAGAGCGCTACGCCCGCCGTGTCCATTCGTTGTCATGACCTGAGTGCTCCACGGCGAAAGGCCGCCCCGAGCTTCGGATCATTGGCCCGAACGTTTCGGATCGCCAGTCTGACACGTGTGACTTTGGCGCAAATGGCCGCCAGCCGGGCCGAAAGGCTCGCGCCTCAGCGCGCGACCTTTCGATAGCCATCGGTCGCCGGCGCTGCGCGGCGGCTCCCAAATAGGCCGGATTACTGGGATTCTGCAGGCTCGGCCGGGGCCGCAGCAGGCTCTTCCAGGGGCGCTTCCTCGTCCATCGGCGGGGGCTCCGGCGCGGCCGCGGGCGCCGCTGCGGGGGGCGCCTTGGCGTCCTTGAACGTGCAGATGCTCGAGTTGTAGGAGACCAGGCCGGTTTCCGGAGGACAATCGTAGAGCCGGTCCACGCCGCAACCCTTCACGCGGTACTGGCCCGGCTTGTAGCCCGGCTGGTAGGCGGGCGAGCCCTCGATCGTCACGTCCGGGCAGCTGGCCTCCGCGGCGACCTGCGCGCGCAGCACCTGCTTGAGCTCGCCGTAGGCGCAGCCGCCCAACACGAGCAGCGGGGCGGCCAGCGTGATCAGCAGCGCGAACGTACGGGTTACGGGACGACGATTCGACATGGCGCGCAGCATGCCAAAGACCGGGCGCGATTGCCAAGCTCTCATGGCCGGACGGTGATGCGCAGGCGCTGTCCGCCGCCCATGGCTTCAATGCGGTGGGCGGCCACTCCCGCCGATACCAGCCGCGCCTTGATCAGGTCGGCGCGCGGGCCGGCGACCAGTGCCGAACCGGGCGCCTGAATTCGCACGTTTAGGTCCGGACGAGCGAGCAGCATCTCGGCCAGCTCGGCCACCGCCTGTTCGCCGCCGGTGGTCAGCTCGACCGTTTCGCCGGTCCAGGTCAACGCCGGCGCTTCGACCGACGAGTCCGGGCGCAAGATGATCCCTGACTTGCTCGGCTTGCGGGCCAGGTTCACGTCCAGGCGGCTGGTGACGCGAGCCACGATCTTGGCCGTGGTCTGGCGCGAGAAGTAGCCGCTGGCTTCGACCCGCACGCTGTAGTCGCCCGCGGTGAGGCCCTGGGCCTCGAAGTTCCCTTCGGCGTCGGTCATGACCAGGTTGCCGCCGGGACCCGTCACGACGACGCGCGCGCCGGGCAGCGGGCTGCCGTAGGCGTCGCTGATCTTGCCGGCGAGCCCGCCGACCTTGGGCTTCGCGACCAGCACGCAGCGCAGGCCAACGTCGCCACCCGTCTCGGGAATGGCCGTCGAGCAGGTGCCATTCTCATAGTCGGGATGTGTCAGGTTGAGTGTCACCACGCCCGGCGCGAACGCCACCGAGGTGAAGCTGCCGTCGACGCTGGTCGACAGCGCAGTCGTCGGGTGATCGGGGAACGAGACCACGGCGCCTGCGACCGCCATGCCGTCTGCGGTCGCCGCCACGCCTTGCACGCGTCCGGTGTTGGGCGAGGGCGCGACCACTGCAGCTACCGGCGGCGGAGCCTCGGCGGGGACGGTCACGATGCGCTCGGGCACCGGCCGCGCGTCGTAGTCGTACGAGAACGCGAGCATCACGCGCCAGGGCAGGTTGGGCTGCAGCTCGCGCACGAACACATCCGTGCCGGACAGGCCGATGTCCACGCCGAGCATGATCGACAGCCCGCGCAGCGGCGGCACCACGCGCGCGCCGAACAGCAAGTTCATCGGCAGCGAGCTCGGGTCGCGCTCGTAGCAGCTGTCGTTGTCGCTGGACGCCGACCCGCTGTCGGGATCGTCCGCGTAGTACGGGCAGTCGTAGCCCTGGCGATTGACAGGGATGCCGACCTGGAACTCCGCGATCGGATGCAGGAAGAAGTCCTTGGCCAGCTGCATCGGGAACTCCACGCCCGCGCCGATGGTCAGCTTGTCCAGTCGATTGATGCCGAAGGCCAGGCGCTCGAAGCGGTCGACCAGATGTCGCGTCTCGTCTTCCTTGTCCTCGGCGTCGGGCAGGTCCTCGTAGCGCTCGCTCTCCACGTCGCTGACCAGGTTGGCGCTGCTATCGAACAGGTAGCCGATGTTGAGCCGAGCCACGAACGGCGCGGGCTTCTGCAGCTCCTGCAGATCGAGGGTGAACGCCGCGCGCAGGCCGACGCTCGTGGAGTCCCAGGCTTGTTGGCTGCCACCGACCTGACCGCCCACCAATGCGCGCACGTCGCCGCTCAACCACATGGTCGGCGCGAGGTGACCGGCGACTTTCAAGCCGAATGCGAAGTCGCCGAGCGAGTCGAGCGTGCGACCGTCGGGCTCCGGGCGCGTGACCGAGCGATTGTTGAGCGTCGCGAAGAACTCGAGCACCTCGATCGGCGTGTAGCTCACCGCCAGGATCTGATCGCGCACGTCGATCTCGTCATCGTCGTTCAGGAAGTCGCTGCCCGAAAAGAAGTCCAACCCGAGTTGGATGCGCACCGAGCCGGGTACGCCGGTGCTGGCGTCGACCAGCGTCAGGCCGCCGGTCGGGCCGTTCCACGAGTTGTAGCGGCGATGCAGCAGATCCCACGCGAGCGGTGGCTCGACCGGAATGGGCTCGACGAGGACCGCTGCGGCAGCGGGCGTGGCGCCAGCCGTTACTGGGGCCGGCGCAGGTGCGGGTGCCGGCGCAGGTGCGGGTGCCGGCGCAG